>NZ_DATCQQ010000029.1:0-124789 GCF_036569425.1 Lacisediminihabitans sp. | reverse complement strand
CCCATCCACACCGACGATGCGTCCGTCGTGTCGAGCGGCCCCTGGTTCCAGTTTCACTACGACCGGTGGACGCTGCCGGTCGGCGCGACCGAGATCGCGCGCAACTCGGTCGCCTCCCAGGCCTTCGTGGTCGGTCGGAGTCTCGCCGTGCAGTTCCACCCGGAACTCACCGCGGCGACCCTCGACGGCTGGCTGGCCCAGGGCGGGGCCGAGCAGGTGATCGCCGACGGCCAGGACCCCGTCGCCCTGCTCGAGCACACCCGAGCCGAGGAGCACGCGGCGACCGCGCGTTCGCACGCCCTGGTCGACGCCTTCGTCGAGCGGATCGCGCGGCTCCAGCCGCCCGCTGAGGGGCCGGAGGCCTAGCTAGCGCAGGGTCTCGAGCACGTCGATCACCCGCTGCGCCTCGGTCGCCGGGTTCACGAACGCGAGCCGCAGGACGCTGCGCCCGCGCCAGGTGGTGGGCACGCAGAGGATCACCCCGTCGTGCGCCGCGGCGTTCGACCACTCGAGGTACTGTGCCTGGGTCCAGCCGACGCGCTCGAAGAGCAGTACGGACAGCTCGGGCTCCCGAACGAGACGCAGGTGATCGGATGACCGGATCGCGTCGGCGACGACCCTGGACGTCGTGAGGGACGCCTCGACGGCATCCCGGTACCGGTCGGTGCCGTGCGTTGCGAGGCTGAACCAGAACGGGAGGCCGCGCGCGCGGCGGGAGAGGTGCAGCGCGAGCTCGCTGGGGTTCCAGACCTCGCGGTCGACGTGGTCGAGGTAGCTCGCGTGCTGGGCGTGGGTGGCCCTGGCGAGCTGCGGATCGCGGTAGAGCAGCGCGCAGCAGTCGTAGGGCGCGAACAGCCACTTGTGCGGGTCGACGATGAAGCTGTCCGCCCTCTCGATGCCCGCGAAGAGGTCGCGAACGCTCGGTGCGGCGAGGCCGGCCCCGCCGTACGCGCCGTCGACGTGCATCCAGACCCCGAACTCCTCGCACACGTCGGCGATGTCCTCGAGGTCGTCCACGACACCCTCGTTGGTCGTGCCGGCCGAGGCGACGACGGCGAAGACGTTGGGCGAGCGCTCGAGCACGGCGCGGAGGGCCGCGCCGGTGAGGTGGCCGCGGCCGTCGACCGCTATGTCGACGATGTCCACGTCGAGGGCTCGCGCCGCCGAGTGGATCGAGGAGTGCGCGTTCGAGCTGCAGGCGAGCTGCCAGCCGTCGGCCGGCCGGCCGCCGCGCCTCGTGCGCGCGGTCTCCCGCGCGGTCATGAGCGCGGAGAGATTGCCGGAGGTGCCGCCGGAGACGAAGCAGCCGCCGGCGGTCGCCGGCCAGCCGAGCAGTCCGACGATCCAGGCGAGCGCCTCGTTCTCGGCGTAGATCGCGCCGGCACCGGCCTCCCAGAGGCCGCCGAAGATGTTCGCCGCGCTCGTCACGAGGTCGAAGGCGATGGCGGCGCGGGTGGGTGCAGCCGCGATGTATGCGAGGTTGAGCGGGTCGTCCTGGGAACGGGTCGCCGGTTCGAGCACGGTGTCGAACACCCGCAGCGCCTCGGCGCCGCCGATGCCGGACGGCGTGATCGTGGGTCCGGCATCCGCGGCCAGAGCCGACGCCGGCCGCGCGGTGGAGAGCGGGTCGGTGTGGCGCACCACACGCCTCGCCGACCAGTCGACGGCGAGTTCCACGACCGCCGACTCGTCGCCCCAGATCGGATACGGCTCGGCGTGCAGGTGCGGTTTCGTCATGCCGGGGAGCCTACTTGGCCAACTCGACCCGAACGGGGAAGCGCTTGATGCCGTTGACGAAGTTGCTGCGCAGCCGGGACAGCTCGCCGATCTGCTCCATGCTGTGCACCCGACCGAGCAGGTCTTCGTACATGATGCGGATCTCGAGGCGCGCCAGCGCGTTGCCCAGGCACATGTGCGGGCCGCCCCGACCGAACGACATGTGTTCGTTCGGGTTGCGGGTCACATCCATGCGGTACGGGTCGTCGAAGACCTCCGGATCGCGGTTGCCGGCGGCGAACCAGGTGACGACCTTGTCGCCCTCCTTGATCGCCTGCCCGTTGATCTCGGTGTCGCGGGTGGCGGTGCGCCGGAAGTGATAGACCGGGCTCGCCAGGCGCAGGAACTCCTCGACCGCCCACGGGATGAGCTCCGGGCGCTCCTGCAGCAGGGCCATCTGGTCCGGGTTCTGCATGAGGTAGTTCATCGAGTGCGTGATGGTGTGCCGCGTCGTCTCGTTCCCGGCCACCACCAGCAGCAGGAAGTAGCTGTTGAAGTCGCGCTGCGAGAGCGGGATGCCATCCGACGGGGTCTCGTTGACGAGCCGGGACACGAGGTCGGTTCCGTTCTTGCCCCGGCGCTGCCTGGCGAGCTCGTTGCCGTAGTCGAACACCTCCTGGGCGGCGGGGGAGCGGAACGGAAGTAGTCGGTACTCCTCGCTCTCCGCCGAGGTGGAGAGCACGTCGGCGTGCTCGGGGTCGGTGTTGCCGACCATGCGGTTGCCCCAGTCGATGAGCTTGTGGATGTCGGTGTCCGGCACGTCCAGCATTCGCGCGAGCACGCGGATGGGAAAGTCGGCTGCGACGTCGGCGACGAAGTCGAACTCGCCCTTGGCGAAGGCGGTGTCGAGCGTCGTCGCGGTGAGCCCGCGCAGGAAGGTCTCGTAGCCGGCCACGGCCTTGGGGGTGAACTCGCCCTGCATGAGCCTGCGCAGCGCGCGATGGCGCACGCCGTCGGTCTCGAGCATCGACTTGCGGGCCTCGATCTGGTCTGCGTCGAGTTCCTCGAGGTTCACCGTTCCGCGTTCGCTCGAGAAGGTCTCGGTGTCCCGCAGCACCCCGACGATGTCGTGATAACGGGTGAGGGACCAGAACCCGTGGTTGGGGGCCTCCTCCTCGTCCCAGTGCACGGGAGCCTTCGCGCGCAACTCGTCGAAGACGGCCCAGGGCTGGCCGTGCTCGAAGAGGTCGAGGTCGGCCAGGGTGACATTCGCCAGTGAAGTCAACTCATCCTCCAGGGATATTGTTTGGATGCGAACAACCTACACCTGAGGCAGTAGCCGCGCGAGAGTTCCCCGTCGTCTCGAACCCGGCGACGGCCGTCGTTTAGAGTGAATCCACCGCGCTTCCCGAAGGAGAATCCATGACCGGTCCACACACGCTGGTCGAGACGGAGCGACAGGTCGAGGCGCGCCTAGGAAAGCTCCCGTTGGACTACTCGGCGATGGCCGTCGCCTCCAACCTGTTCCGTGCGGCAAACGCGGTGCGCAATCACCTCGAACGCACGGTGCTCTCCGAGAACAACCTCTCCTGGACCGCGTTCGTCGTGCTCTGGGTCACCTGGATCTGGGAGCCGATCGAGACCCGCCAGATCGCGCTTGAGGGCGGCTTCTCCAAGGCGACTCTCACCGGGGTGCTGTCCACCCTCGAGGGGCGCGGCTGGCTCGCGCGCGAGCGCAGCCAGGCGGACGGCCGGCTCGTTCTCGTGCGCATGACCGACGCCGGGCGCGAACTCATGACGCAGCTCTTTCCCGACTTCAACCTGCAGGAGCAGCACGTGTCGAGCCCGATCGACCCGGCCAAGCGTGACGAGTTCGCCGAGATGCTGCGCCTCGTGACGGTGCACGTGGAGAAGCGGGACTAGCTAGCTAACTAGCCTCGCAGATGCCCGCAGGAATGGCGCCCGGGATCAGCGACGGGACCGCGCGACCAGTTCGGCGAAGATCGCCGCCTGGGCCGGGTCCGTCGCCGCGGTGTCCTCCGGATGCCACTGCACGCCGACGGCCCAGCCCGAGGCGTCGATCACCGCGGCTTCCGGGATGCCGTCCGTCGACCGCGCGACCACCTCGATGCCGTCGCCGAGGTGATCGAGCGCCTGATGGTGGTAGCAGGACGCGCGCACGACCGGGGAACTCAGGCCGAACAGGTGCTCGCGTTGCTCGAAGCGCACGTCGTGCACGTGGTTGCGGTGGTGCCGGGGAAGGTCCTGCACGAGGGTCCCGCCGCGCACGACGTTGACGACGTGCAGCCCGCGGCAGACGGCGAGCAGCGGCAGGCCTGCCTGCAGGGCGAAGCGCGCGCTCTCCAGATCCGCGGCATCCTGCACCTCGTCCACGTCGTAGACGTTCTCGGAGGCGACGGCCCGACCGTAGCTGGCGGGGGAGAGGTCGCCGCCACCGGGCAGGAGGATGCCGCCGAAGCCGTCGAGGCGGCTCGCCCAGTCGCTGCCTGCGACCGGCAGGAGGGTGAGGGGTTCGCCGCCGGCGGCCCACACCGCCTCGAGCAGGGCGCGGGCGTTGACTACGGCGCCGTGGCGCAGGGCCGACGTGCTGGCGGCGAATCGGCCGAGGACGGCGATTCTGGGACGCTGCGAAGTGACCACGATGTCTTTCCCGGGTTCGGAACGGGGAGTTGTAGAGCCAATGGCTATTCTGTAGGGTAACTCATTAGCATCCGAATGATTTAACGGCGAGCCATTCGAGACGGGAAGTGCGCATGACCAGCGTTGACGTGGCAGGCACGGCTGTCGACACGAGACACTACATCGGCGGCGAACGCGTCGCCTCGGTGTCGACCTTCACCAACACCTCTCCGATCGACGGGACGTTTCTCGGCGAGATCGCCCGCGGCGGCGCCGTCGAGGTGGACCTCGCGGTCGAGGCCGCGCGAAAGGCCTTCCCGGTGTGGTCGGGGATGCCGCCGGCGGAACGCGCCGCGATCCTCAACCGCATCGCCGACCTCGTCGAGGAGAGCGTGGACTCTCTCGCGACCGTCGAGACGATGGACAACGGGGCGCTCCTGCGCAGCCACCTGCGGGGAGTGATGCCGCGGGTCGCGCACAACTTCCGCTTCTTCGCCGATTGGCTGGTCAACCACCTCGACCACCCGGACTTCGAGACGCGCGGCCACGTCAACCACGTCTCGTGGGACCCGTCCGGCGTCGCCGGCATCATCACCCCCTGGAACGCGCCGCTCATGCTCGCCACCTGGCGGATCGCCCCGGCCCTCGCCGCCGGTGACACCGTCGTGCTCAAACCGGCCGAGTGGACGCCGCTCACCGCATCGCTCCTCGCCGACATCACCAAGCGGGCGGGACTTCCGGATGGCGCATTCAACGTCGTGCAGGGGATCGGGCGCGAGGCTGGGGCGGCGCTCGTGGCGCATCCCAGGCTCAGTCGCATCTCGTTCACCGGGTCGGTGCCGACCGCCAAGTCGATCGCGCGGGCCGCGGCCGACAACCTCACCCCCTGCAGCTTCGAACTGGGCGGCAAGAGCCCGTTCATCGTGCTCGCCGACGCCGACCTCGAGCTGGCGGCAGGGCTTGCGATCGAGCAGTACGACAACGCCGGCCAGGTCTGCCTCTCCGGTACCCGCATCCTCGTGCACGAGAGCATCGAGGCCGAGTTCACCGAGGCGTTCCGCCGCAAGGCAGCGGCGATGCGACAGGGCGACCCACGGGATCCGCAGACCGACATCGGCCCGCAGGTGCACGAGGCGCACTTCGCGCGAGTCAAGGGCTTCGTCGACCGCGCCCGCGCGGAGGGCGCGACCATCGCCATGGGCGGCGGCCCGAACACCGAGCTCGGCGGCCTCTACTTCTCGCCGACACTCGTCTACGACCCCACGCCGGGCAGCGAGATCGTCACGCAGGAAGTCTTCGGCCCCGTGCTCACCATGCAGACCTTCGCGACCGACGATGAGGCGCTCGCCCTCGCGAACGGCACCGAGTTCGGCCTCGCCGCGGTCGTCGTCTCCGGCGACCGGAGCCACGCCGAGGCGATCACCGCCCGGCTCGTCGCCGGCACGATCTGGGTCAACTGCTTCTTCGTGCGCGACCTCCGGGCGCCCTTCGGCGGCTCGAAGAAGTCCGGGGTCGGTCGCGAGGGCGGCACCTGGTCTTTCGATTTCTACGCGGACGTGAAGAACACGGTCGTCGCTCCCAACGGATGGAAGGAATAGCTCATGGGCGAAGTAGTCGGTGTGGGCCTGATCGCTCACGTACCAACCATCATGCTGCCGAAAGAGACGCGCATGGAGCTGAACGAGGGCAAGGACTCGACGCTCGTTTCCGGGCTGGAGAAGCTGCGAAGGGACGTCTTCGAGTCCGACGACTATGACACCGTGATCGTGCTCGACAGCCACTGGGCAACGACCGTCGAGTTCGTGGTGACCTCGCATGAACGGCGCAGCGGAAAATTCACCTCGGAGGAACTGCCGCGAGGAATGCAGGGCGTGCCATTCGATTACCTCGGCGACCCGCAGCTCGCCGAGCTCATCGCCGCCCAGGCCGAGAAGAACGGCACCTGGATCACCCCGATCGACGACCCGGACCTGCCGGTGATGTACGCCACCATCAACCTCTGGAAGTACCTCGGTGAGGGGCTCCCCGACAAGAGGTGGGTCAGCGTGAGCCTCTGTCAGACGGCCACCGATGACGACTTCCTCCGCGCCGGCCGCGCGATCGGCGAGGCAATCGCGAAGAGCGACCGCCGGGTGATTCTGCTCGCCTCCGGCGCGCTGTCCCACACCTTCTACAAGCTGCGCGAGTTGCGCAAGCACGAGATGGCCGACCCGAGCCACATCTTCTCGGAGGCGGCCCGAGCGGCAGACCACGAGCGTCTCGACTGGTTCACCGCTGGCGACCACGCGAAGGTGCTCGAGACCATGCCGGCCTTCCACACGGTGCGGCCGGAGGGCATGTTCGGGCACTGGCTGCTCGCCGCCGGCGCGATCGGCGAAGAGAACTGCACCGCCCCCGGCGTGCTGTACAGCGAATACGAAAACTCGATCGGCACCGGCCAGGTGCACGTCTGGTTCCCCAAACCGGTTGGCGGATTCCCGAGAGCCAAAGATCTGACGCTGTCGCGTGACTGAGTACCGTCGCATCCTGCTGGACGGCGTCGCCACGCAGACCGTGCGCCACGGCGACGCCCTCGTCGCCGCCGACGGCCGGGAGGTGGGGGTCGATGAGGCCATCCACCTGCCGCCGACCGAGCCGTCCAAGATCATCGCGGTGCATCTCAACTACGCGAGCCGCACCGACGAGTTCATGACGAAGCTCCCCTCGGCGCCCACCTACTTTCACAAGCCGATCACGGCGCTCAACAGCCACCGGGGTTCGGTGGTTCGCCCGCTCGGCTGCAAGTGGCTCAATTTCGAGGGCGAGATCGTGATCGTGATCGGTCGCACCTGCCGCAACGTGTCGCCGCAGGACGCCGGCGGCTACATCGCCGGCTACACGATCGGCAACGACTTCGGCCTGCACGACTTTCGGGATACGGATGCCGGATCGATGCTGCGGGTGAAGGGCAGCGACACGCTCGCCCCCGTCGGCCCCGGCCTCGTCACCGACTGGGACTTCCGCGGCAAGCAGATCCGCACGATCGTGAACGGGGTGGTGAAACAGGACGACAACACCGCCAACATGGAGTGGGACATGAACTACCTCGTCGCCGACATCGCCCGCACCATCACGCTGAGCCCCGGCGACATCCTGTTCAGCGGCACGCCGGCGTTCTCGCGGCCCGTCGAACCCGGAGACGTCGTGGAGGTAGAGGTGGAGGGCCTCGGCCGCCTGATCAATACCATCGTCGAAGGCCCCACCCCGATCCGCACCGACGTCGGCGCCCAGCCGACCGAGAGCGAAGAGGTCATCTCGACCGCGCTCGGCGGCGACTGGGAGTTCCGCGGCATCCGCACGCCATCAAAAGACCTGTACCCATCCACCGTGGAGGAGAAGTAGTTGATAAAGATCCAGGTCGACATGGCCCTCTGCCAGAACTACGGGCAGTGCGTCTTCGAGGCGCCGAACGTGTTCCACCTCAACGATGACGACAAGCTCGAATACCTGGCAGAGGCCGACGACTCCGAGCGCGACAACGTCGAATCCGCCGTGGACGTTTGCCCGATGCAGGCCATTCGGATCGTGGAATAGTGCCCGCGGCCGTCGTCATCGTCGGCGCCGCGATGGGGGGACTCCGCACCGCGGAGGCCCTTCGCCGGGCCGGCTACGCGGGCGCGCTCACGGTGATCGGCGACGAGGTGCACGCCCCGTACAACCGGCCGCCGCTCTCGAAGGACGTGCTCTCCACCGGCGTGAGCCACGAGGCCGTCGCCTTTCCGGCACGCGCGGCCACCGCCGACGTGCACTGGATGCTCGGAACCCGGGTCACCTCCGTCGATCTCGACGCACACACCATCGTCACGGACGACGGCACCGTGCTCCCGTGGCGCGC
Source organism: Lacisediminihabitans sp. (assembly GCF_036569425.1). GTDB lineage: Bacteria > Actinomycetota > Actinomycetes > Actinomycetales > Microbacteriaceae > Lacisediminihabitans. The sequence continues at coordinate 116,559 of NZ_DATCQQ010000029.1, read as the reverse complement.
TCTCGTGATCGCGACGGGCCTGCGCCCCCGCCGGCTGCCTCTCCCGCCGATCGCCGGACGGCACTCGGTGCGCACCCTTGACGACGCCATGGCCCTGCGCGGCGAACTCGTGCCAGGCGCGCGCGTCGTGCTCGCCGGCTCCGGCTTCATCGGCTGCGAGGTGGCCGCGACCGCGCGCAAGCTCGGCTGCGAGGTGACGGTGGTCTCGCCGAGCGCCGAACCGATCGTGCGCCCGCTCGGGCGTCTGCTCGCCACCGAGCTGCGCAGGCGCCACGAGGCACACGGTGTGCGCTTCCGGCTCGGCAGGACTATCGGGCAGCTCGACGGCGGCAACCGGCTCGACGAGGTCGTGCTCGACGACGGGGAGATCCTGCCGGCGGATGTGCTCGTGGAGGCGATCGGCTCCGACTGCAATACCGCCTGGCTCGACTCCACCGATCTCGACCTGAGTGACGGGGTGCTCGCCGACCCGGCCATGCGCGCGATCTCGGTCGACGGGCGGGTGCACGACGACGTCTACGTGGTCGGCGATATTGCGCGCTTCCCCAACCTGATGTTCGACGACGTCCCGCGCCGGGTCGAGCACTGGAACATCCCCACCGACACCGGCAAGCGGGCCGGGGCGGTGCTCGGTGCGTGGCTCGCCGACGACGGTTCGTACGCGGAGGTCGCCGCCCAGCGGTTCACCCCGATGCCCGCGTTCTGGTCCAACCAGTTCGAGGTGAGCCTGCAGGCCTACGGCCTCCCGGGCCTCGCCGACCCCGACGGCATCCGCATCCTCGCCGGCGACATCGCGTCCGACGTGATCGTCGGCTACTTTCGCGCCGAGCGGCTGGTCGCGGTGGTCGGGCTCGGCCTCAAGTCGGCGCTGCTGCCCTACCGGGAGCAGATTGCGGCAGGGATCGGCTGACCAGCGCGGGGCAGACCGATGCGTGGCTCTAGGCTGGCGGCATGACCGAATCCGGCGGCTCCAGCGTGGGCACCAGCGGCGACTCGAGCGTGGGCGTCGCAGTGGCTCAGTTCGCCCCGGGTGCCGACACGACGCACAACCTCGCCAGCATCCGAGACCTCGCGACCCTGGCGGTGGAGCGCGGGGCCTCGCTCGTCGTCTTCCCCGAGTACTCGTCGTACTTCACTCCGGAGCTGGGCGCCCACTCGCTCGCCGCCGCGGAGCCGCTCGACGGCCCGTTCGTGGCCGGGCTCGAGGCGATCGCGAAGGTGCTCGGAGTGCACCTGGTCGCCGGGATGCTCGAGTCGACCCCGGCGGGCGACCGGTTCTCGAACACCGTCGTGGCGGTGGGTCCGGCCGGAGCGATCGTGGCGGCCTATCGCAAGATCCACCTCTACGACGCGTTCGGGCAGCGGGAGAGCGAATGGGTGAGACCGGGCGACATCGAGGCGCCGGAGACCTTCCCTCTCGCCGGCTTCACGGTCGGCATCCAGACCTGCTACGACCTCCGGTTTCCCGAGGTCACCCGACGCCTCGTCGACGCGGGCGCCGACCTCGTGGTCGTACCGAGCGAGTGGGTGCGCGGTCCGCTCAAGGAACAGCACTGGCGCACCCTCGTTACCGCCCGGGCGCTGGAGAACACCATCTTCGTGGCGGCCGCCGACCAGGCCCCGCCCATCGGCGCGGGCAACAGCATGATCGTCGACCCGATGGGAGTCGAGCTCGCGACCCTCGGCGAGGAGACCTCGGTGGCGGTGGCCTGGCTCGCCGGCTCCCGGATCGTCTCGGTGCGCGAGATCAATCCGGCGCTCCGGATGCGACGTTTCGGCGTGCATCCGCTGTAAAAGGCCCGCTCCGCATACACTGGAGCCAAATTCTTTCGGGGGAATTCAATGGTGGATCAGCATTACCGCGTCTTGGTTGTCGAAGATGACCCGGACGTGGCCTTCTACACGCGCACGGTTCTCGAGAAACGCGGCTGCATCGTCACCGTGATTCCCGACCCCACCCTCGCGCGTGCAGCGCTCGCCTCCTTCGAGCCGGATGTCGTGATCACCGACATCGAGATGCCAGGACTGACCGGCCTCGACCTGCTCGATCAGATCCGCGCAGAACGGCCGGGCACGCCCGTCGTCGTCATGACGGCGCACGTCTCGATCGACTACGCGGTCGCCGCCCTGCGCAGCCAGGCCGACGAATTCCTCACCAAACCGGTGTCCTCCGCCGACCTCATCTCGGTCGTCACGAGGCTCGCCGAGGAGTCCAGACGGGCCAGGGCGGCCCTACCGCACCGCGAGGTCGTGCTGGCGATCGGCGCTCATCCGGACGACGTCGAGATCGGGGTCGGCGGAATCCTCGCCGCCCACCGTGCGGCCGGCGACTCCGTCACGATCCTCACGCTCTCCCGTGGGGCGCGCGGGGGAGAGGCGGATCACCGCCAGGACGAATCGCTCGCCGCGGCGGAGCTCATCGGCGCTCGGCTCTTTCTCGAGGACCTCATCGACACCCAAATCGTGAGCTCCGACCCCACGGTCGGCATCATCGAGCGAGTGGTATGCGAGATGTCGCCGACGATCGTTTACACCCACAGCAATCACGACCGTCACCAGGACCATCGCGCGGTGCACGACGCCACGCTCGTCGCCACTCGGGCCGTGCGCACGGTGGCCTGCTACCAGAGTCCGTCGGCCACGGTCGACTTCCGGCCGAACCGCTTCGTGACGATCGACGGGTTCACCGAGACCAAGCTCCGGCTGCTGGGCTGCTTCGCCTCGCAGGCCGGCATCCGCGACTACCTGGAGCCCGGCTTCGTGCTCGCGACGGCACGCTACTGGTCGCGCTACGGCACCGGGCTCAACTGCGAACCGCTCGAAATCGTTCGGGACTCCGCGGATGTGTCGGTCTCCCGAGGCGACATCGCCGCCGCCGTGCGCGTGGAGAAGTCGCGGCAGGGTCGCGGCGAGACCGTGGTGTGATGGTGCGTGTTCTCGTGACCGGATCGGGGGGACCGGCCGGGGTCGCGGTCATCCGTTCGCTGCTGCGTCGCGGCGACGTCGACGTCTTCGCCGCCGACATGGACGGCTGGGCGAGCGGGCTCTACCTCGTGCAACCCGACCGCCGTCGCATCGTTCCGCGCGGGCTGGATGCCATCTTCGTCGACGCCGTGATCGCGCTCTGCGCGGCGGACGAGATCGACGTGCTGTTCTCCACCGTCGACTCCGAGCTCCCGTCCCTCGCCGCACGACGGATCGAGCTCGGCCGCACCGCCCTCGCCGCGCCGTCGCTCGACACCCTCGAGGCCACCCTCGACAAGTTCGCGCTCGCCGAGCGCGTCGGCACGAGCGCCCCGGTGCCGGTGACCCGGCTCGTGGGCGAGTCGAGCGCGAGCGAGGACTGGGCCTTCCCGATCATCGTCAAGCCCCGCCGTGGGGCCGGTTCGCGCGGGGTGCGCCTCGTGCACGACCGCGCCGGTCTCGATGCTCTCGGCTCCGACGACAGCCTCATCGCCCAGGAGCTGCTGCCCGGCGATGAGTTCTCCGTCGACGTGTTCGCCGACGCGAGCGGCACGGTGATCGCCGCGGTTCCACGCACCCGCACCCGCGTGGACTCCGGGGTCTCGATCGCCGGCCGAACGGTGCGCAGCGCCGAGCTCGAGGCCACCGCGACCGCCGTGGCGACCGCAATCGGGCTCGTCGGCGTCGCCAATGTGCAGTTGCGCTACAACGTCCACGGCGTCGCCGCGCTCCTCGAGGTGAACCCTCGCTTCCCGGGGGCAATGCCGCTCACGATCGCCGCCGGCGTCGACATGCCGTCGCTGGCCCTCGACCTCGCGCTCGGACTCGAGCTGCCGTCGCGCGTCGACTTCGCGGAGATCGCGAACGTGCGGTACCTCGAGGATGTGTTCGTCGATCCGTCCGAGATCCTGCACTCGGACAACGCCGCTCACGACGATGCGGAGTGACGATGGGCTCCACCGAGTTCCCCCAACCGCTCGAGTTCCCCCAACTGCTCGAGTTCCCGCAACTGCTGGGGGACTTCCACGTGCACTCCACGTTTTCGGATGACGCGGTGGCGACACTCGGCGAGAACATCGCCGCGGCCGCCGCTCGCGGCCTCGCCGAGCTTCGGCTCGTCGACCACGTTCGCCAGTCCACCACCTGGGTGCCCGAGTTCGTGGCCGCTGTCGCGGCGGAGGCCGTGCCGCCCGGTCTCATCGTGCACACCGGCGTCGAGGCGAAGATCCTCGACAGCGCGGGCACCCTGGACATCCCGGGCGACCTCGTCTTCGGACCGGGCGGCATCGACACCGTGCTCATCGCCGATCACCAGTTTCCGGGAACGGACGGCCCGTGGTCCCCGCGGGCGACGAGGGAGCGGTTGGATGCCGGGCTGTCGACCGGGGACGCCGTCGACCTGCTCGTGGGCGCCCTCGTCTCGGCGATGGCCCGCGTGCCGTTCGCGCAGCTCGCCCACTGCTTCTCGATCCTGCCGAAGATCGGCCTGAGCGAGGACGACCTCGGCGACGAGCACCTCGCGGCGTGGGCCTCCGCGGCCGCCGACACCGGCACCATCATCGAGATCAACGAGAAGTGGTCCTGTCCCGGCCCCCGCGCGATCCGCGCCGCCCGCGCGGCCGGCGCGCGTCTCGTCGCCTCCACCGACAGCCACGTCGCGAGCGATGTCGGACGCTACGACAGGGTCGTCGCACTCCTCCGAGAGGCACAATCATCATGAACGGATGGGCATCATGAACGACTGGGCGACCATCGGTCTGCGCACGCTCGAGGTCGTGCTGCTCGTGCTCGTCGCGACGGGCGCGCTTCCCGTGCTCGCCGCCGCGTACTCGTTTCTCGCCATCCCGCTGCACGCCGTCAAGAACCACTACGGCAAGGCGGCCCCGTACCTGCCTCGCGTCGCGATTGTCGTGCCGGCCTGGAACGAGGGCGCGGTCATCGGAGCCTCGATCGATCGGCTCATGGCACTCGAATACCCACGGGAGTCGCTTCGCGTCTACGTGGTGGATGACGCGAGCACCGACGAGACCCCGCGGGTGGTTCGCGCCAAGGCCGAGCAATATCCGGGCTCCGTCGTGCACCTGCGACGGGAGAAGGGCGGGGAGGGCAAGGCGCACACGCTCAACCACGGCATCCGCGTGATCCTCGAAGACGACTGGATGCAGGCCTTGCTCATCATGGACGCCGACGTGATCTACCTGCCGGACTCGCTTCGGCGCATGACGCGGCATCTCGCCGACCCGAGGGTCGGCGCGGTGTCCGCATACATCCGCGAGGGCAGCGCAGACAAGAACTACCTCACCAGGTTCATCGGCCTCGAGTACGTGCTCTCGCAGCCGGCTGCGCGTCGCGCGCAGAACGTGCTCGGCGCGCAGGCCTGCCTCGCGGGCGGGGCGCAACTGCACTCGCGGGAGAACCTGCTCGCGATCGGCGGCCAGATCGACACGTCCTCCCTCGCGGAGGACACCATCACCACCTTCGAGACGCAGCTGCGCGGCCGAACCGTCGTGTTCGAGCCGCTCGCCGTCGTTCTCGCGGAGGAGCCGGGGAGCATCGACGCGCTCTGGAAGCAGCGGCTGCGCTGGGCGCGCGGAAACGTCACGGTCACCTCCCGCTACAAGAGGGTGTGGTTCAGGCCGTCGCGCGAGCACAAGCTCGGCACGATCTCCTTCGGCGTGGTGTGGTTCAGCCTGTGGCTCCTGCCCGTGGCCATGATCCTGTCCTCGGCCGGCCTGCTCGGCCTCCTCGTGCTGGGCAGCGACCTCGCCACCATCGTCTTCCGCGCGCTCTGGATTTCCGCCGCTTGCACCTACGTGTTCACGCTCACCCTCGGGGCGCAGCTCGACTCCGTGCTCGCGCGAAACGCCTGGCGCGAGGTGCTCACCTTTCCGGGCATCATCTCGATGATCGTCATGCTCACGGCGTTCTTCCCCCGGCTCGTGGAGGTGCAGATCCCGGCCCTTCTCGGTCTCACGGTCACGCCCACCGGTCTCTTCTGGCTCACCGCGGCCATCTACATCTGGATTCCGTTCTCCATGGCCGGCGCGTGGCTCGCCCGCAAGGTCGAGCCGACACCGATCGGGCGATTCCTCTCGCCGCTGCTGATCTACCTGGTCGGCTACGGCTCGCTCCTCTGCGCCATCACCTTCGACTCGTACATCAAGGAGTTGAGGCACGCCGAAGCCCGATGGGACAAGACGGAGAAGACGGGGAGGGTGCTCGCATGACCACGGATTCGACCGGCGGGCACGGCAGACGCGGGCGCACCGAGCCGATCGTTCCCGCCGACCCCCGCAACCCGGGCGACGCCTTTCTCCAGCAGGAAATCGAGCAGAATCGCCGCTCGGAACGATGGCTCATCCCCAAGGCAATTCTGGCGCTCGCGGTCGTCGCGGCGCTCATCGTGCTTCGAGAGGTCTTCTTCGTATGAGCATTCCCACCGCGATCAAGACGAAGGTGAAGGTGCTCATCGTCGACGACAGCGACGACCAGCGAACGCTCCTGCGCCGGTACTTCGAACGGGCAGGCTGCGACGTGACCGTCGCCGCGTCCGCCGAGGAGGCGATCCTGTCCTATAGCCGTTCGACACCGGATCTCGCCGTGATCGACCTGGTGCTTCCCGGCATGAACGGGTGGGATCTCACCGAACGGATGAAGGCGGACCGCCCGGAGTGCATGATCGCCGTGAGCTCCGTGCTCGACGCCTCCCAATACCCGGCGAGCGATGCCGTGCTGCCCAAGCCGTTCACCGGCGCGCAGATCCGCAAGGTGCTTCGGGACCTCGTGCCGAAGTGGTCGGCAGAGTGAACGAGTCGGGTCCGGCGCGCGTCGTCATCGCGGACGACGACCCGGACATCCGCGCCCTCGTCGCCATCGCGGTGAAACGGGCCGGCCTCGAGCTCGTCGAGGCGGCCGCCGACGGTATAGCGGCGTGGCACGCCCTGCAGACCCACCGGCCCGATCTGGCGGTGCTCGACGTGTCGATGCCCGGCCTGACCGGTCTCGAGGTCTGCCGCCTGGCCCGGGCCGACGACTCGCTCGACGGCATCCACCTGGTTCTGCTCACCGCCGCCGTCGACGACCAGTCGAGGGCGGCCGGCACGGAGGCCGGCGCCGACGACTTCTTCGTGAAGCCGTTCAGCCCCAGGGAGCTCGCCCTCGCGCTCTCCGCCCTCATGACCAAGGACAACTGATCGCATGAAGAGAGTGATCGCATGAAGAGCGTGAAGCGGCTCTACGCCACGGCCATGAAACGGCTCTCGGTCGACACCCCGTCGCCGGCCCTCAAACAGTTCCCCACGACCGTGGTTTTCACCGTCGCGGCACTTCTCTCGTTCGTCGCCCCGGCGATCGTCGTTACCGGCCGGGCCGCGATCATCTCCGCCTGCGTCGTCATGGTCGGGGCGACGCTGCTCTCCGCATACTTCACCCGGCTCGGCCGGGTCACCCGGTGGGCGCTCATCGTGCCCGGGTTCTCGCTGCTCGCCATCGCGCTTCTGCGCGCGGGCACCGGTGGGGCCACCTCCCTCTTCTCCGCGCTGCTCATCCTGCCGGTGCTGTGGATCGCCTCCGAGAACGGTCGACGGTGGGTGCTCGTGGCGGTGGTGGGAACATTCTCGAGCATCATGCTGCCGTACGTGCTCTATTGGCGCGCCCCCGAGACGCAGAGTGAGTGGCTTCGAGGGGTGTTCGCCCCCCTCGTCTATGGCGTTGTCGCCGCGATCGTGAACGAACTCTCCCGGCAGGGCAGAAAGCAGATGTGGTCGATCACGAGGCTCGCTGAGGAGCGGGAGGGGATGCTGCAGGAGACCCTGTCGTTCGCCGGCAAGCTGCAGGAGAACGAGTTGAGCCTGCACGCGGCCGACCGCCTCACCCGGAGCGTGCTGGACGCGGTCACCGAGCAGTCGGTGATCGGCACCGACCTCACCGGTTTCATCGACGTGTGGAACCCAGGGGCGGCGGTGATGCTCGGCCTCACCGCCGACGAGACGCAGGGCAAGCGCTACGTCTTCGAGTTCCACGACGCCCACGAGCTCGAGGCCCGCTCGCGCGAACTCAACTATCCGCCGGGCGCGACGGTGCTCAACCCCGGGTTCTCCGCGCTAGTGGAATCGGCCAGACTCGGTCGCGCCGAGGTGCGGGACTGGACCTATCGGCGCCATGACGGGTCCGAGCTCTCCGTCAGCGTCGCCGTCACCCCTCGCGTGGACGAGGAGGGGGCGACGATCGGCTACATCTTCGTCGCGACGGATGTCACCCAGGCACTCGAGGTCGCGCGCCTCAAGGACGAGTTCGTCGGCCTCATCTCCCACGAGCTGCGCACCCCGCTCAGCTCCATCCTGGGCTATCTCGAGCTGATGCGCGACGACGACGACTCGCCGCTCTCGGACGAACAGCTCCAGTACCTGGGGGTCGCCGAGCGCAACGCCCATCGGCTCCTTCGACTGGTGGGAGACCTGTTGTTCACGGCCCAGGTCGCGTCCGGCAGGTTTCCGCTCGACCTCGGCACTGTCGCCCTCAGCGATGTGGTCACGGCCGCGGTGCAGTCGGCGAGGCCGGTCGCCGCGGCGGCAGGAATCGAGCTCCTGATCGAACTGCCGAGTGAGCCCGTCGTCGTGCGCGGCGACTCGGTGCGGCTCGGGCAGGCCTGCGACAACCTCATCTCCAACGCCGTCAAGTTCACGCCGAGGGGCGGGACGGTCACCGTCGCGCTCGGCTCCACGGCCGAGGACGCGATCGTGAGCGTTCGGGACACGGGCATGGGCATCCCGGCGTCGGAGCTCGACCAGCTATACGCGCGCTTCTTTCGGGCATCCACCGCCACCCGAAACGCGGTCCCGGGGGTGGGCCTCGGCCTCACCATCACCAAGGCGATCGTCACCGCCCACGAGGGCGAGCTCGATGTGGAGAGCCAGGAGGGCATCGGCACGCTGTTCAGCATGTCGCTGCCGTTGCCGAGGAAGCCGCTGCTCGATGCGGCCTAAGATGCGGCGGCCTGAGGCGCGGCGGCCTTGAGGTGCGGCGGCCTGAGGCGCGGCGGCTCTTCTAGCGTCGAAGGTCGGCGAGTTGGGCGGATGCGCGTTCGAGCACGTCCACGCGCTTGCAGAACGCGAATCGCAGGAGTGACGCGTACTCGCCCTTGTTCTCGTCGCTCACGAACGCGCTGATCGGAACCGCCACCACGCCGGCCAGCTCGGGGAGCTGCAGGCAGAGGGCGGCCGCGTCGGTGAACCCGAGCGGCGCGGCATCCGCGACCACGAAGTAGGAGCCGCTCGAGCGGCTCACCGCGAAGCCGGCCTTGGCGAGCCCGGCGGAGAGCACGTCCCGCTTGCGTTGAAGCTCGGCGGCGATCCCGGTGAAGAACGCGTCCGGCAGGCCGAGGCCCACGGCGATTGCCGGCTGGAAGGGGGCGCCGTTCACGTAGGTGAGAAACTGCTTCACGCTCAGGATCGGCTCCAGCAGCCTGTTGGGCGCCGTGAGCCAGCCGATCTTCCAGCCCGTGGTGTTGAACGTCTTGCCGCCGCTCGAGATGGTGACGGTGCGCTCCCACGCCCCGGGCAGCGTCGCGATCGGCAGGTGCCTGGTGCCGAAGGTGAGGTGCTCGTACACCTCGTCGGTCACGATGATGGCGTCGTGCCGGTGGGCGAGCTCCACCACGAGCTCGAGGATCTCGCGCGAGAGCACCGCCCCCGTCGGGTTGTGCGGGTTGTTGATCAGGATGAGGCGGGTGCGGTCGCCGACGACCCGGCGCAGTTCCTCGGGGTCGGGCTGGAAGTCGGGGGCGCGGAGGGCGACCGTGCGGTGCACGCCCCGGGAGAGGGCGATGATCGCTGCATAGGAGTCGTAGAACGGCTCGAGGGTGACCACCTCGTCGCCCTCCTCGACCAGGGCGAGGATGGTGGCCGCGAGGGCTTCGGTCGCTCCGGCGGTGACCAGAACCTCGCGGTCGGGGTCGGGGTTCATTCCGTAGAAGCGCTTCTGGTGGGCGGCAATCGCCTCCCGCAGCACGGGGTAGCCGAGCCCGGGCGGGTACTGGTTGAAACCGTCTGTGATTGCCCGGCGGGCGGCATCCAGCACCTCGATCGGGCCGTCCTCGTCTGGAAACCCCTGCCCGAGGTTGATCGCGCCGGTCGCTGTCGCGAGTGCGGACATCTCGGCGAAGATGGTCGGCCTGAGTTGGCCGTTCGATCCGAGCAGCATCGCGCCTCGCGCCGTGCGTTCCCAGGCTCCGGAGACTGTCATCCGCGGTTGTCTCCACTGTCGTTGATGGGCAAAATAACTGCTCCAACGGTACTCCGTCGCCGCTCGTCCCCACCGCACCCCGGCCGAAGTGCGGTAACAGGTGTGGAAAAAGCTGGCTGGGGCGCGCCTGCGTGCTCTACCTTGTGCAGCATGCGGAATTTCTCTCGCGTATCCCTCGTGGTCGTCGCGGTCGTCGCGATGCTCACCGGATGCGTGAGGGCGGAGCCAATTCCCACGCCGCCACCGACGTCGGCACCGACGCCCACGGCGACGCCGCTCTTCGCCTCGGACGCGGAGGCGCTCGCGGCGGCCACCGCGGCCTATGCCGCGTATGTGGCGATGTCGGACAAGATCTTGATGCAAGGAGGAGTTGATCCAGGGCGAATAGAAGAAGTGACCACCAACAATCAATTGACGGTCGAACTTAACGGCTACCGCGCTGCAGCGGAAAGAGGCTTGCACAGTTCAGGTGGCACGACCTTTGATCAAGTCGCGCTCGAGCGGTATGACACGACTAGCCCTGACGGACGGCGGGTCGTCGCTCTGTACTTATGTGAAGACGTTTCCAAAGTCGATGTTGTGGACGCTAACGGAATCTCGGTCGTTACATCGACTCGACCGAATCGAGTCAAGTACGAAGTTCAGTTTGACGAGTCTCCACGAGACTCAGGCGCGCTTCGCGTGTCACAGAAGGCCCCTTGGCGAGGTGGGCAATGTTGACAGTGGGTCGGGGGTTTGCTCTGCTAATGGTGATTCTCACTCAAGCCGGGATGCCTGCGCTCGCTGCGATGTCCGACGCCTCGTGCGGCGCGCTTGAGGCTCAGATCTCGGGGTGCCCTACAGTAAACGCCAACATCCACGATGGTGAGGCGGTGCTCGACGGGTCGGCGACCGGCCCAGGTGCCTCCGGAACGGGCCGAGGCAACTCCGCCGCTGGGGGCGCGGCGTGCCGACGTGCACCCGGGTGCGCCGGCGCACCCGCCCCGGTCCCGCCGCCGCCCCTCCGCGACGGCTACACGGTGACCTCGCCAGTGACGCTTCGCGACCTCGTCGGCTTTCGGCCCACATCCGGCATCGACTACATGCAACCGAACGGCTGGATGGTGGTGGGCCTCGACACCAACTTCTATGCGGTGACGAGCGTGCAGGAGCAGCAGGGCCAGCTTCTCGCGCACGAGGCGTCCGTGCGGTTCACCGCGCTGCGCTTCCACTGGTCGTACGGGGACGGTGCCACGCGCAGCACGACAGCGGGCGGCTCGCCGTGGGCAGCGCAAGACGCGGCCGAGTTCGACGCGACCTCCACCAGCCACATCTATCGCAGCCCAGGAACGTATTCGATCGACCTCACCATCGACTTCTCCGCCGAGTACCGCTACGCGGGCGGCGACTGGACCGCCATCGCCGGCTCGATCCCCGTGCAGGCCAACCGACTGGTGGCCACCGCCGGCGATGCGAAGACTGTCCTGGTGGGCTCGGATTGCGCCGTCAACCCCGCCGGACCGGGCTGCTGAGCCCTCCGGCACGAGTGGAGGCAAGGGTCGGCAGCCTCACAGCGCGTCCAAATAGAATGCTCAGGTTGCCAGAGGATGCTAGCAACGCTTGGAAGGAGCAGCCCCCATGACCGACGCACCGCAGGACCCAGCTTCCGGGTCCGACACCCCTGAATCTCTCTCCGAAACCGAAGCGCGACTGAACGCCGCGAGTGCCGGCGCGCCCGCCGAGGCGAACCAGAACCAGAACGAGACCACCCCGGTCGATGTCTCGTCCGCTGATGTTTCGACCCCGGCCGTCGGCCAGGCCGCCACCGAAGAACAGTTCTACGCGCCAACCGCCACGCAGCCCCTCGACCCGGCCCTCCAGACCGCGACGGCGCCCTCCACCGCCAAGCGATCGAACACGGTCGGGCTCGTCGCGGCTCTCGCCGTAGGTGCCCTCGTGGGAGGGGTCTCGGGTGCCGGGGTTGCGGCCTGGGCAATTACGTCCCAGGGCAACCAGGTCTCCTCCTCCAGCAGCACACCGCAGAACATCACGGTGAACGACACCGAGAGCGTGAACGTGATTACCGCGGTGGCGGCCAAGGCAGGCCCATCGGTCGTCACCATCTCCGTCTCCAGTAAGTCGGCGGCAGGCACCGGATCCGGCGTCGTGCTCAGCAAGGACGGCTACGTGCTCACCAACACCCACGTCGTCACCCTCGACGGCGAAATCGCAGACCCCGCGGTCAAGGTCACCACGTCGGACGGCCACCTCTACGACGCGACTGTCGTGGGCACTGACCCGATCGCGGACCTCGCGGTCATCAAGCTCAAGAACCCGAGCAACCTCACCCCGGCCGACTTCGCCGACTCGAGCAAGCTCAACGTCGGCGAGACCGCCATTGCGATCGGCGCGCCGCTCGGCCTCGCCAACACCGTCACCGACGGGATCGTGAGCGCCCTCAACCGCAGCATCTCGATCGCCTCATCGGCCGCGCCCAAGTCCGGTTCCGGTGACAGTTCGAGCCCGAGCACGAGTCCGTTCGACTTCTGGAACTTCGACAACGGCCAGGGCAACGGCAGCACCCAGGCTCCTGCCACGGCCGCCGCCACGATCTCCCTCCCGGTGATCCAGACGGATGCCGCCATCAACCCCGGCAACTCGGGTGGCGCGCTCCTGGACTCCAACGCGAAGGTGATGGGCATCAACGTGGCGATCGCCAGCGCGAGCGGCACGTCGTCCACCTCCGGCAACATCGGAGTCGGCTTCGCCATCCCGTCCAACCTCGCCCAGCGCGTGGCGAACGAGATCATCAAGAACGGCAAGGCCACGCATGGCCTGCTGGGTGCCAGTGTCACGGATGTCTCGTCCACCGACACGAGCGCGGTCGTCGGAGCAGTCATCAAGCAGGTCACCGGCGGCGGAGCGGCAGATAAGGCCGGGCTGCAGGCAGGCGACGTGATCACCCAGTTCGACGGTGTCGCGATCACCAGCAGCACCGACCTCACCGCTCAGGTGCGGTTCCTTCCGGCCGGCGCCACGACCGACCTCAGCTACGTGCGGGGCGGCAAGTCCTCGAACGCCACGGTGACCCTCGGCACCCTCGGCTGATAGTCGCACGAATCCAGGCACGGGCCCCTCGAGACAGCGGGGACCGTGCCTGTTTCGTGTCGGCTGGTAGGCTCGACCGACCGACCACCCAGCTGTATTGGACCCCATGACGCCCGAGGCACACGCCCTTCCCGGTGTGTCGTACGTGATCCCCGTGCTCAACGAGGTGTCGTACATCGGCGACGCGATTCGCACGGTTCTGGCCCAGGACTACGCCGGCGACGTCGAGGTGATCCTCGCCCTCGGCCCGTCGACGGATGGCACGGATGAGGTGGTTAACGGCTTCGCGGCCGCAGACCCCCGAATCGTCACGGTCATGAACCCGGACACCGACATCCCGGTCGGCCTCAACCTCGCGATCCGGGCGAGCAAATACCCGATCATCGTGCGCGTCGACGCCCACTCGGAGCTCGAGCCGAGCTACACCCGCCGGGCCATCGAGACCCTCGACCGCACCGGCTCCGCCAACGTCGGCGGTGTCATGAAGGCGCAGGGCAAGACCCCGTTCCAGTCTGCTGTCGCTCGGGCGTACAACAGCCGGTTCGGCCTGGGCGGCGGAAGCTATCACGGGGGAGCGGAGGAGGGTCCGGCGGAGTCCGCCTATCTCGGGGTCTTCCGCACGGAGGTGCTCAAGGAGGTGGACTACTTCGACGAGACCATCCGCCGTGGCGAGGACTGGGAACTGAACCTGCGCATCCGGGCCGCCGGCCACTCGGTATGGTTCGACCCATCGCTCGAGGTCACGTACTGGCCGCGGGAGAGCTGGACCAAGCTTGTGCGCCAGTTCTGCGCCACCGGCATCTGGCGGGGCGAACTCGTTCGCCGTTACGCCGGTCGCAACCCGTGGCGCTTCTTCGCCCCGCCGGCGCTCGTGCTCGCCCTGGTGCTCAGCGTCGTCGTGTTCGTACTGCAGGTGACGGGGGCGCTCACCGGATGGGCGAGCGTGCTGCTCTCCCTCGTTTACGCCGGCCCCGTCGCCTACCTGGTGCTGCTCCTGCTGCTGAGCTTCTCCCGGTCGGGAGGCCCGGCCTGGCCGGACCGCTGGCGGTTCTTCCTCGTTCTGCCGACGATGCACCTCAGCTGGGGTGTCGGGTTCATCATCGGCGTCATCCGGGGTGCCCGGGACACGACGGACACCTCCCGCACCGGAATCTGACCGCGCGGCCTCAGCCGATGATTCGTTCCTCGAGCAGCCGCCGCACCACGCGCTCCGCCGCCCCGCCATCGTCGCGCGGATTGAATCGACGCTGCCAGGCCCGATACTTGTCCGCGTAGCGCGCGCGTACGGCGTCGCGGTCGTGCACGAGGGTGACGAGCTCGGCGGGATCCGAGACGACGGGCCCCGGCGCGACGGCGCTGAGGTCGAAGTAGAAGCCACGAAGCTTCTCGCGGTAGTGCACGAGATCCGGGGTGAAGAAGAACAGCGGCTTGCCGGTGACGGTGAAGTCGAACATCACCGAGGAGTAGTCGGTGATGAGGGCGTCGGCCACGAGGAACAGTTCGGAGATGTCGGGGTAGCCGGTCACGTCGAGCACGTTGCGGGCCTTGAGATCCGCGCCGGGGAGGAGCGTGCGGGAGTGCCCGCGGATCAGGGTCACGTAGCCGGCACCGAGGTTCTCGGCGAAGCGCGACACATCCAGGTGGTCGACGTGGTCCGGGCGGTCGTCGCGCCAGGTGGGCGCGTAGAGCAGCACCGTCACGCCGTGCGGAATGCCGAGGCGACGTCGAACGGCCGACGCGTCGCCGGTGAGGAGCACGTCGTCGCGCGGATAACCCTCCTGCCAGACCGGTCCCAGAAACGCATACGCCGAGCGGAATACTTTGGTCGAGTACGGATTCTGGGCGAGCAGGATGTCCCACCGGGCGCGCTCCCGCAGGGTCGCGATCGCGGGGCGGGCGCCGAGGCGAAGCCTGCTGAGCGCGAGCTTCTTGAGCATCGTGCCATGCCAGGTCTGCAGCACCGTCTGGTACGAGCGCTTGCGGAACCGCTTGCGCAGCCAGTCGTTGATCACGAGCAGCCGGGCCGAGCCGCGGATGCGCCACCAGTCCTCGCTGCCCTCGATGAGCGCGATCGCGCCATCCGGCACCGCCACCGAGGCGTCCGCGACGCTCCAATAGCGGGCGATGTCCGGTCGCAGCCTGGCGAGCTCGCGGTCGATGGCGAGCGGGTTGCAGGACGCGTTCTGCCCGTAGAAGCTCTCGAAGAACACGGCGTCGAGCGGCTCGAACCTCGCGGAGCGGTAGTCGGCCTCGAGCGACGCCTGCTGAAGCGGCCCGCGTTCCCGGTCGCTGAGGGGGGCGGAGAAGCGCAGGCCGAGGCCGTCCTCCCGGTCGTCGAAGGCCACCCGGGTCACGCCCTCGACGAGTTGGGGGGCTGGGAGGTCCGCGTCGAGGTCGATGTGGAGGGGGGAACCGTCTGCGGACAGCAGGTTGGCTTCGTATTGGCCGGACCGGGGTGGAAGGGCCGGGCCTCCCCACAGTGAGTCGAGCAGGGGGAGGGTGGCGCTCCAGCGACCGCTCGCGACGGCGACGGGGGCGCTGAGCGTCTGCCGGGAGCCGCGCACTTCGAGCACTGCCGGCGTGCCAACGCTCACGGCGCCCTCGAAGGCGATGGCCGGGGCCGGCGATGTGAGAACGGTGACCGAGTCGACGATCGCCAGCCCGACCGTGGGCCCCCGCTCGATCCGTGTCATTTCTGCGCCTTCAGCCGGAGGAGTATCTCGGAATACACTCTCTCAGTATTCCGGCCGTCCTGAAACGCGAAGTGCCGCGTCGCGAGGTCGACGGTATGGTCACGCACCTCGCCCGCCCAGCCGGGATCGCCGTCGAGCCGACGGAGTTGGGCGAGCAGCGCGGACCAGGAGCGCACCTCGCGACCGCCGCTGAATTCACGGTACGGCTCGTAGAATCCGCGGGACTCGGAGTACGACTCCTCGTCCGGGGCGAGGAAGAGGATGGGGCCGCCCGTGAGCGAGTAGTCGAGCGCGATCGACGAATAGTCGGTGACCAGCACGTCGACGGCGGGTAGCACCGGGGTCACGTCGGCGAGCCTGGCCGAGTCGAGCAGCACGACGCGATCGGATGCCGCCGCGCCCGCCCGGTAGTCGCCGACGCTGTGCGGGTGCGGTCGCAGCACCAGGAGGGAGTCGCTCGCGCGAAGGTACTCGTCGATTCCGAGCCAGTCGTCGGCGCTGGGAATTCCGGGGTCCGCGTCGCCGTCCCGCCAGGTGGGTGCGAACAGCACGATCGTCGACTCCGTGCGCGGGAGGTCCATGCGCGGGAGGCCGATCCGCGTGAAGAGGAGCTCCCTGGCGCGCGCCGACCGCTCGGCGGGGGTGCCGCGGGAGAGCACGTCGTCCCGGGGGTCGCCCGTCACGGCGATCCGGTGCGCCGGCAGACCGAAGGCGGTGCGAAGCCGCTCGGCGGCCAGGGGCGATGCCGCCGGCATGAACGAGATGCCGGCGAATCCCGCACGATAGGCCCGGCGGAGCGGCCCACGCAACTGCCGCGCCCCTGGCAGGCGGGTGCGCATCGTGGCCGGTGAATCGAGCTGGATGAGTTTGAGCGGGATGCCGTGCCACAGTTGCACGACGAACCCCCCGCGGGTGCCGTAGCGGTTCACGTCGCCGAAGCCGTGGGTGACCACGAGAACCCGGGCCCGGAGCGTGAGCCAGAGACCTCGGGCGCTCGACTTCAGCGTCGCGTCGAGACCGAGCTTCCGGGCCTCCGCGAGCTCCCGGTCGTCGCGGGCGAGCCAGTCGAGGCGCGGCGGGGTGGGCTTCGCCCGCGCGAGGAGGAAGAGTTCGAGGGCGCCTTCCCCGACGCCCGAACCGCAGCCGACCACCCAGCGGTCGTCTGACCGGGGAACAGCGAGGCTGGCGAGGGCGCCGAGCGCGTAGAGGGGGAGCGACAGAAGCTTCTTCGCATTCCCTGACGCAAAGTTGAACCCGGACACCAGTGGAGCCTAGCAGCAGGGCATGCGGCCGATCGGGGGCTCGGTTCTCCGGCATCCTCGGCGATGCGGGGGTTGCAGCCAGCAGGGACTGGTTTAATCAGACGGTTCCAATACTCCGCGACGCAAAAACAGCTCAACGGATCATAAAGAACCTGATCCGCTCCCGCCTCCACCGGCGCGAGCTGGCGCGCCGAGGGCCGGCAGTGTCCAGCCTGGCGCCCGACAGGGTGCAGATTGCCGTGTACTTCGCCGACACGAAGGTGAATCTCTACCAGATGCGCCAGTGGTACGCGCCGCTCGCCGAACTCTCCAAGACCCGCCCGGTGGCGATCATCGCGCGCTCGCCTGGCGCGGCGCTGGCCCTGATCGAGGAGTCGCCCGTGCCGGTCGTCTACCTGCGCACGGTGAGCGAACTGGAGAATTTCGTGGCCAGCCAGGCTCTCCGCATCACGTTCTACGTCAACCAGAACAGCAAGAACTTCCAGATGTTTCGGTACGGGCGCATGTGGCACGTCTTCATCAACCACGGTGAGAGCGACAAGATGTACATGACGACCAACCAGTGGAGGGCGCAGTTTGTCACTCGACGAGATCGAGCGACGGCAGGCCCTTCACGATTCGCACGGTCTCGACGCTCACAGTCACGATGCTCTTCAGCAGGTCGAGGATGTAGCGCGGGTTGTCGTGCTCGAGCCCCCAGTCGTTCGGGTCGTTGACGATGCCGCTCGCCTTGTCCTTCTTCACCTGGTAGCGCTCGAGAATCCACTCGATTGCCGAGCGTGACCCGAGCATGTACTCGTGCGCCTCATCCGGAATGCCGGTGAGCGTGAGGTTCTCGTTGTAGACGATCGTCGACTTGTCGATATTGGGCCGCTTGCCGGCGAACCGCATCTTCGTCACCCGCAGGTCGGTAGTGGCGCCGGTCGATACCTCGTCGAGTGGATACTGCGAAACGCTCTCGTACCCAATGTGCAGGTCGGAAAGCCTCTTTCCAGCCGTCGCGAACTCCCAGAACCCCTTCACCTTCGGGATGCGCGGCAGCATCTTCTTGAGGTCCGCCGCGTACTCCTCGCGGTACTCCGGCGAGTGCAGGATCCCGTACACATAGTAGAAAATGTCGTCCTTGGAGACGGATGCCCCGAAGCTGGCCCGGTATTCCATGAGGATCTCGTCGGTGATGTTGTCGACGCGGGTGAAGGGTTCCTCGTCGAACAGGCTGGGCTGCTCGCCGCGGGGCTCGTAGGTGTACCGCGGGAAGTATTGTCCGCCGCTTCCTGCACCTGTGACGTGGAGGTCGGGAATCAGGTTGGTAGCGAGAACGGAAAACGGCACCGCAGAGCCACGCCCCACATAGTAGAAACCGTGCGAACCAAGACCGGGCGACGGGAAGACACTTTCGAGCTTGTAGACCATGTCGTTGAGCTTGCGATCGAAGTACACGGCTTGCTTGTTGAAGGGTCGGTACGTCGCTGGCTGCGCGCGCTCGGCGTCGAACGAGTGACGGATTCCGCGAGCAACTCTGGACTTATCTGCCCGATTCCAGCTGATTCGTGTCTCGTCGAAATTGATAACAGCGTCGACCTCGTCGGCGCTACGTCCGGAGTTCGCGAACAGAGCAACCTGTTCGTTGTAAAAATCGATCATCGACTTGACGTTGAGTTCAACCGCCGCCTTCGAGGAGCTGTAGGTCCAGACGTCCCGATTGGTCTTCAAGCCAGATGAGTAGCTTTGAAAAAATCCGTTGGCACTTTGGCCCTTGTTGCCTATCTCTCGGAATTTGAGGAATGTCGAATCTCGCTGACTGGACCAATCTCCTTCAGCATTCGGCGAGAGATGAGTCCACGGAACAGCTGAGATGTCCGCCTGCTCCGCGAGGATTCCCAGTTTCTCGGCAGTCGTCAAGTAGTCGCCGATGTCGCGGTAGTAGAGCTTGCCGTGCTCCGGAGCATCCGGATTCTTGATGAGGATCGAGATTGCAATCGTCGCCCTACTAGCTGGGCCGAAAGTCTGGCCGCCCTCCTTTCTGGCCTGCTCGCCCGATGTGCGCGTGTTCCCCCGCAGGTTGAACACGTACAACGAGCTGAACTCCTCGACGAGGGTCTTTCGCAGTCCATCCGCGGTGTTGCCGTCGATGAATCCGCCGTTGCTCACGTACCCGACGACCCCGCGGTCGCCGATGCGGTCGCTCGCCCAGCGGATCGCTCGGATGTACGAGTCGTAGAGGCTGTTCTTGTTCTGCGCAGTCGAGAGCCTGGCGTAGGTCTGCTCGATGCGCTTGTCGAGGGTCTTGTATTTCAGGTTCGCGTTGTTGTCATTGGCGCTGTCCTGGCCGGCCGAGTAAGGCGGATTGCCCACGATCACCGTGATCGGCAGCGCGTTCTGCTTCACGACGCCCGCGTTGTTCGCCTCGAAGACGCCCGTGGCATCCAGCTCGTCGTCGTCCTCAGTCATCTGGAAGGTGTCGGTGAGCAGGATGTTGTCGAACGGCACGTAGTCGCCGCCCATTCTCGAGTGATAGACCTCCTCGATGTTGACCGCCGCGACGTAGTAGGCGAGCAGGTTGATCTCGTTGGCGTGCAGCTCGTGGCGGAACTTGCGCGGCAGGTCGGCATCCGAGATCAGTCCCGACTGCATGAGCCGCGCAATGAAGGTGCCAGTACCCGTGAACGGGTCGAGCACGTGCACCCCCTCGGCCGAGAGCGAGGAGTCGAACTCGGTTCGCAGAACGTGTTCGACGCTGTGCAGGATGAAGTCGACGATCTCGTTCGGCGTGTAGACAATGCCGAGACGCTCGCTCGCCTTGCGTAGCGCGACCGAGAAGAAGCGCTGGTAGAGCATCTTGAGGAAGGTCTGCTTGCCGGCGGCATCGGTGATCCCGCGCACGTTGACGCGAACACTTTCGTAGAAGGACTCGAGCTCGGCAGTTTCCGATTCGAGATTGCTCCCCTGCAGCAGAGACAGCATCGACTGCATCGCCGTGGCGACGGGGTTGTGCCCGGCGAAATCGAAGTCTTCGAACAGCGCATCGAGCACGGGCTGCGTGATCAGGTGCTGCGACAGCATGTCGAGCGCATCCTGGGAGGTGACGCTCGGATTGAGGTTGTCCTGCAGGCCCTTCACGAATCGATCGAAGCCGGCCCGCACCGTCTCGTCGGTGTCGATGAGTGCCCCGATGCGCAGTGTGTGCTTCGCCGCGACATCCGCAACATTGGTCGCCCAGTTCTCCCAGTAGAGGCGCTCGCCGACCTTCTCCACGATCTTCGCGTAGATGGCCTCCTGCACGTCCTGGATCGCGGAGAGGTCGAGCGGCGTCTGGGTCCACTCGCCGTCCTCGTCGACGTGGCCATAGCCGTCACCGCCGATGACCTGCACCCGCTCGCCGCTCTTATTGTTGAGGTCGAGCTGCTCGATCTCCGCCTCGAACCGCTCGTCATGGGAACGGAGCGCGCGCAGAACATCCCAGACCACCTTGTATTTGGCGTTGTCGTTCAATGCCTGCACGGGGTCGACGCCGGCGGGGACCGCGATCGGAAGGATGATGTAGCCGTAGTCCTTCTCGGGCGACAGGCGCATCACGCGACCGACGCTCTGCACAACGTCGATCTGGCTGTCGCGCGAATTGAGGAAGATCACTGCGTCGAGGGCCGGCACATCGACGCCCTCACTCAGGCAACGCGCATTGGTGAGGATGCGAGCGACGTTGCCTTCTGTCTCAGCCTTCAGCCAGTCGAGGTGACTGTTGCGTTCGAGCACATTCATGGTGCCGTCAACATGCCGCGACTCGAGAACCAGTGGGTTGTTGGGGTCCTTCAGGGCGAGGGGGATCGACGAGTTCAGATCCAGCAGGTTCGAGACCTTCTGGGAGTCCTTGATCGAACGGGAGAATGCGACTGCGCGCCGCATCGGGGCGCGGTCCGCCGGCCAGGGACCGAGTCCCTCCACTCCGCGCTTACCCAGCGCGTTGTAGATGCCCTTGATGCGAGCCGCGTCGTCGAGGTTCAGTTCGCCCTCATGCTGGAATTGCTGCTGGAACTCTGCCGTCACGGCCTCTTCGCTCACGGCGAGTACCAGAACCTTGTAGTCCGTAAGCAGGTTCCGTTCGACGGCGGTGCCGAAACCCAGGCGATGGAACTCGGGTCCGAATAGCGTCTCGTCATCCATGCTGCTCAGCACGGCGCTCGCATCCTTGGCCTTGGCCTTGACCCCGTCGCCGTAGATCTTCGGCGTCGCGGTCATGTAGAGACGACGGTCGGCGTGGATGACGGTGTCATCGTGAACTCGAACGAAGTTGGATTCGTCGCCAGGAGCCAGAGTCACTCCCGTGGTCCGATGGGCCTCGTCGCAGATCACCAGGTCGAAATGTGCCAGTCCCGATGCCTGCGCGTCGCTCACAACCTGAATCGACTGGTAGGTGGAGAAGTAGACGGTGAGACCGTCGGGATTGCTGCCCCGGGTAATCTCGGCGAGCAGCTTCTCGGAGTTCGTGGTCGCCGGAAACGCGAGGTCGCTGACCGAGTAGTCCTCGGAGTTCTTGCCGACCTTGCCGTCGGAGCAGATGGCAAAGGCGCGGATGGCGTTGGCCGACTGCGCGGTCCACTCCTTGAGCGACTGGGAGAGCAGCGCGATGGATGGCACGAGGAAAAGCACCGATCCGCCGGGCTGAACAAGCGCCTCGGCGATACGCAGGCTCGTGAAGGTCTTGCCCGTGCCGCAGGCCATGATCAGCTTGCCGCGCTCGTGTGAATCAAAGCCGACGACGACGTCTCGCAGTGCCTCGATTTGATGCGGGCGCAAGGCCTTCTGCCTGAGCACCTCGATCGAGTCCGGGTTGGTGAGCGAGTAGGTCGACCAGTCGATCTCGGAGTTGGCGAGATCATCCGTTCCGAGCCGAGTCGTCGGAATCTGCTGGTTTCGAAGTGCCTCCTCGGCGTGAGCCGACCACTTGTCGGTCGTGGAGACAATCACCCGGGAGTTGAAGCCCTCTTTGCCCGACGCGGTGAAGAACGAGTCGATGTCGCTCTTCTGCAGATAGTGGGTCGGAGCATAGAACTTGCACTGGATGGCGCACAATGCTCCGGTGTAGCGCTCGCGAGCGACGAGGTCGATGCCGGTGTCGGGCTTTCCCTCTCGCCCCGGCCACTCCTGCCAGAGCCAGACATCCTCGTAGACCCCTGCATAGAGCGGGTCGGTCAGTAGGAACTTCTGCACGAGTTTCTCGAAGAGAAAACCCTTGGTGCGGGTATTCGCAGCCAGCGCAGTGTACTCGTCGAGAAGCTCGTGGATGGTCGTCATTGAATTCCCCCAGGCTGCGTCGAAGCACGAGCCAGGGCCGCGCAAATTACTTCTTCAATGCTAGAGGTATTAATGCCTCAGCGTTCTAACATCTGGTAGTTCGACAACGCGGCAGATAGCAATGGGGTATGCCTCAACCGATCTCCGAAGCCACCCGCATCCTGGGCGAGCGAATCCGGAATCGGCGCCTGAAGCTCGCGTGCAGCCAGGAAGAGATCGCGAATCTCGCGGGGATGAACGTGTCCAACTTTGGCAAGATCGAGCGCGGTCTCGGCAACCCGAACTTTCATACACTGGTGCGCATCGCGTCAGTGCTGGGGATCGATCCCGGTGTCCTGGTCGCAGGAATCGGCGCGGACGCGTTGCCTGACTTGGCGGAGACCTTCACTGCTGCGGACTTCATCCGGGAGCGACGCCGACGCGAGCATCAGGGCTGAGATCGCGCGACCCTGCCTTAGAAACTCACTCGCCACAAGAACTCCTCACCTGACGGCCTGAACCAGCGCACGACGAGCACGGTGCTGAGAGCCAGATCCCGCGCCGCGATCATGACCTCGAGGCTCTCGCCCGGCTCGAGAGTGGATGGCGCTGTCGCGGGCATCACTCCTGCTCCCAACAGGCTCAGGGTCACGCCGTTCACGGGCTCGCTGCCGCGGTTTGTGAGGCGATACCGGCGCGGCCCGGAATCCCGCTCCACGTGGAATGGCACGGGGTAGGAGGAATCGAAAATGGGGGAGCGCGGGCCGGTCATAGCTCGAAAGCTACTCACGGCATCCGACTGTCTTGGCAAATGTTCTGCGGGCAGCGACCGGTGAGGGAGAGGTGGTCCTACGCCTTCGGCGGCCTGAGCGCCTTCGGTGGGCGCGGTGTCTTTGGTGGGCGCGGGGTCTTCGGGGCCTTCGACTCAGAGGCGGCGCCTCCGAACCGGGGGAGCGCGATGCGCGAGCGAGCGGTCTGCACTCGCACCGGTCGCACCTTCGGTTCGAGCACGAGGGGGAACGACTCGGGGGCCGGCCCGAAGGCGTCCCGCGCACTGGTGACGACCTTGCGACCGAGCATGTGGTTGCCGGTACCGCCGATCACCGCGCCGATCCCGAACGGGATCGCCCGTCCGATGACGCTCGCCCCCTGGGTGGCCGCGAACCGTTTCACGAACACCCGCTTCACGCGGGCGCCGACCTGTCCCATCGCCGCCTGCGGAAGACTCTTCGTCACGAGCTCTCCCCAGAACCGCCCCCGGGACGGACCGACGCCAGCGGCCTGACCGGCGAGCTGCTTCACCAGGTCGGAGCCGGCAGTGCCGAGCATCATGGTCATCACGAGGGTTCGCGCGCGCTCCGGATCCTCGACCGCGATGCCGTGCACCTCGGTCACCGACTGGGCGAAGAGGGCGCTCGTCTCGAGGAAGCCCGCCGTCTCCACCCCGCTGAGGGCGAGCGAGATGCCGAAGCCGACGCCGGGGATCACGGCGCTCGCCCCGACGGCGGCGCCCCCGGTCGTGACCGCCGTGAGGTAGTGGCGCTCGAGGATGGTCACGATCTCCGCCGGCGTCGCGCCCGGATGCCGCTGCCGAACGCCCCGCACGTGGGCGAGCACGAGCGGGCGCTGCACCGAGAGCAGCCTGTCGATCCCCGCCTCCACCGGAGCGGGAGGGCGAGCGCCGAGGGGGAGCGTCACGGCGTGACTCCGTACTCATCGTTGTAGCGGTCGAGCACCTCGTCGATGGACGCGTCGAGCACGAGCGCGCCCTTGTCGAGGTACAGGCCCCTGGTGCAGAAGCGGCGCAGGTCTCTCTCGTTGTGGGACACGAAGAACAGGGTACGCCCGCCCGCCAAGAGCTCCTCGATGCGCCGGTAGCACTTCTCCCGGAAGCCCTTGTCGCCCACGGCGAGCACCTCGTCCACGAGCAGGATGGGCTCCTCGAGCCGCGAGATCACCGAGAACGCGATACGCACCTTCATGCCGCTCGACAGGTGCTTGTACGGGGTGTCGAGAAAGTCGCCGATCTCCGCGAACTCGATGATCTCATCGAACTGGGCGTCGATCTCGGCGCGCTTCATACCGTGCAGCCCGGCCGTGAGGTACACGTTGTCCCGCACCGTGAGGTCGTCGACGAAGCCCCCGGTGATCTCGATCAGCGGAGCGACACCGGCGTGCACGCCGATGCTGCCCTCGTCGGGGAACACCACCTCGGCCACGAGCTTGAGCAGGGTGGACTTGCCCTGCCCGTTGCGCCCGACCACGCCGATCGCCTCGCCCGGCGCGACGCTGAACGACACGTTGCGCAGCGCCCAGAACTCGCCGGGCCGGGCTCGGCGTTGGGAGCCGGCGAAGAGGTCCTTGAAGCTGCGGCGCGAACGGCGGTTGCGCTTGAACCGGATGCCGACATCCGAGACGGTGATCACGGGGGCCTTCACCGCCGTTGCGGGAGTGCTGAGATCCGTCACGTCAGATCTCCTTCAGCACGGTGGCGATGGTGCGGCGGAAGACGAGCAGGCCGATGCCGAGGATGGCCACGGAGATCACGGCGCTGATGCCCACGTCGAACCAGCTCAGCTCCTGCGGAAAGAACGCGGAGCGATAGAGGGACAGGATGCCGGACATCGGGTTGAACGCGGCGAAGGGGCGGAAGTCCTTCGGCACGTTCACGACGCCGTAGACCACCGGCGAGGCGTAGAACATGAAGCGCAGGCCCAGCTTTACCGCCCGCTCGAGGTCGCGGAAGAACACGACGAGCGGGGCGACGATGAGGCCGATGCCGAGGGTGAGCACGGCCTGCATCGCCACCGCGAGGGGAACGAGCAGCACCTCCCAGTGCAGCCGGGCCGGATCGGGGGTGCCGAGCGTGAGCAGGGCGAAGAACACGATCACGGGCAGGCTCACCACGAATTCGATGCCCTTGGAGAGCACGAGCCGGGCGACCCAGATCGTGCGCGGGATCTTCGTCGACCGGATGAGCTTGGCTTCCTTGGTGAACGCCCTGGTCGAGTCGGAGATGCTTCCGTTGAACCAGGTCCACGGCAGGAGAGCGGTGAGCAGAAACACGATGTACGGTTCGTGCCCGACCCCGCGGTGGAAGATCACGGTGAACACGAACCAGTAGATCGCCGCCATCACCAACGGGTCGAGGATCGACCAGAAGTAGCCGAGGAACGAGGTGGAGTAGCGCACCTTGAGGTCGCGCGTGGTCAGCAGCCACAACGAATGGCGGTAGCGCGCGAACGCCGACCGTGTCGGGCGTGCTTCAAGAGCTGCACTCACGCGATACGGGTCCCTAGAAATCAAGCACCCCCGCGCCTCGCACTAGACGAAGAGGTTTGCCCGCTCCAGGTCTTCCGCGAAGTCGATCTCTACGGCGTAGAGGTCGGAGATGTCTACCGGCTCAAATCGTAGCTTGTCCTGCTCGATGGCCAGCTCAATGCCGCGCTCGAAGTAGTCCTGGTCATCGACGCGGCCCAGCTGACGCAGCAGCGCCGCCTTGTCGGCGCGAGCGACGTAGTTGATGCCGACGGCCTCGCCCAGACCGCCCTTGACTGTCTTGGAGAGCTCGTTGATGTATCCCTCGGCGTCGACGGTGTACTTGACCTCTTCATCCGAGACGCGCTCGGTGTTGACCGACACGAAGGACTGGTCGCGAGCGACCATCTTCGCCGCCCGCTCGAGGGCCTCCGGGTCGAAGACGACGTCTCCGTTCATCCACAGGACGCCGCCCGCCGACGACGCGCGCAGCGCACGCATGAGGCTCTTGGAGGTGTTGGTCTGGTCGTACTGCTCGTTGTAGACGAACGAGGCGTTGGGGAAGGCCTCGATGATGTGCTCGAGCTTGTAGCCGACGACGATGGTGACCTTCGCGGTCTTGCCGAAGGCGTGGTGGATGTTGTCGAACTGCTGCTGCATGATGGTGCGGCCATCGTTGAGTGCGGTCAGCGGCTTGGGCAGCGAGCGGCCGAGACGGCTGCCCATTCCTGCGGCCAAGATGACGATCTGTGTGCTCACGATTGGTCTCCTCAATTGACTGTTGTCCGACTGGGGCGCGGTGTCAATACCGAAAAGGTTTACCGTCTGTTCATCCCCAGACACTTGTCTGGACACATCGTTGTGCTCGGGCAAGCCTACCCGGTAGCCCCCGATTCCGACAGGGAAGCTCCTGTGGATGTTCTCAATTCGTGACAGAACCCCCAGTCGACGCTCAGGCGCACAGGTGCCGTTGATACGGTTAGCAGGTGGATCCAGAACCCGAGAAGAAGCCAGATGCCGAGCCGGTTGATCTGGCGCGTGAGGCGACTCCGAGCGACGGCCCGATGGCGCCCGTGGCGCCCATTTCCGGCGCGCCTCGCGCCCCTCGGACGCCCAGGACGCCCCGTCAGCGCTCCACAGCCGGTTCCGCCGCCCGGGCGACGCCGTCGGCCAAGTCCTCGGAGGGGGAGGCCGTGACCGAACCTCCGTCCAAGGCGACCGGGTTCTCGTCGAGCACGAACGTACCGGCCGACCCTGATCGGGCGAATGCCGACCCGACGAGTGCTGAGCCGACGACTGACCAGCCGACCTCGGCATCCCGACCGGCCCGGCGGCCCAGTGCCCGCTCGACGAGCGCCGCGAAGGCTCCCCGGGCGGCTCCGGCAAAGCCGGCGCCCAGCGCGTCGGCTGCCACAGCCGCGCCGCCAGCCGCTGCTCCCGCATCAGACGATGCGGCGACGGAAGAGAAGCCCACACCGAGCGCCGCCGCGGCCCGCAAGCCCGCCGCACCGCGCCGGCCGGCAACGGCCAGGAAGCCGGTGGCGCCACGAGCCACCGCGTCCCGCGCGCCCGCCACACCGCGGAAGACAGCGTCGAGCGCCGCGACTCGCGCGGCCCAGGCGGCCCAGGCGGCCGAAGCATCCGAATCAGCGAAGGTGCAAGCGGACTCGGTCGCGACTCCCGCAGAAGCGCTCGACCCGCCCACAGTGACCGCGGAGACCCCGGTCGTCGACCCGCCGGTCGCCGTCGCGACCGCCGTGGTCGAGGAGCGGCTGGTCGATGCGCCGCTCGTGGAGGATCCGCTAGTGGAGGACCTCATCGTGGAGGATCCGGTCGTGGAGGACACGGTCGTCGAAGACCTCGTCGTCGAGGCACCGTTCGTCGCGCCGGCGCCGGCGCCGGCCAAGCGTCCCGTCACCAGAAAGCCGACGACGCCCGCCAAGACGCCCGCCAAGACGCCCGTCGAGGCGCCCACGAAGGCCACGACCAAGGCAGCGGCGCGCAAGCCCGTGCCGGAATCCGTCGACTCCCGCGTCGTGCTTGAGCTGCACGACCTCGTGAAGAGGTTCGGCGACACGGTGGCGGTGGACCATGTGAGCCTCTCGATTCCCACCGGGTCGATCTTCGGAATCGTCGGCCCGAACGGCGCAGGCAAGACCACCACGCTGTCCATGGTCACGGGGCTGCTGCGGCCGGGCGGCGGCACTATCGCGGTGCACGGCGCCGATGTCTGGACCGACCCCGTCGTCGCCAAGCGCAACATGGGAGTACTGCCCGACCGCCTGCGGCTCTTCGACCGGCTCACCGGCGGCCAGTTGCTCTACTACGCGGGAATCCTCCGTGGGCTCGACCCGCAGACGGTGAAGAAGCGGTCGGCCGATCTCGCCTCGGCCTTTGGCCTCGAAGACGCCCTCGACCGGCTCGTGGCCGACTATTCGGCCGGGATGACGAAGAAGGTCGCGCTCGCGTCGGCCATGATCCATTCTCCGCGGCTGCTCATCCTCGACGAACCATTCGAGTCGGTCGACCCGGTCTCGGCGGCGAACGTCACCGAGATCCTGCAGAACTATGCGGCGGCGGGGGGCACAGTCGTGCTCTCGAGCCACAGCATGGACCTAGTGCAGCGCATCTGCGACCACGTCGCCATCGTGGTCTCCGGTTCGGTGCTCGCTTCCGGAACCATGGACGAGGTTCGGGGCATCGGATCGCTCGAGGAACGCTTCGTGGAACTCGCCGGCGGACGCAAGACAGCGGAGGGCATGGAGTGGTTGCACAGTTTCTCGGACTGAAGCTTCGACTGCTCGCGAACATCTTTCGCCGCAGTCCCATGCAGGTGATCGGCATCGTGATCGGGCTCGCCTACGGTCTCGGCACCGCGGCACTCGCGGTGGTCGGCTTCCTCGCGCTGAGGTTCGCCGATGTCGGTTTCGCCACGAGCGTGTCCGTCACCCTCGGTTCGCTCATCGTGCTCGGCTTCCTGCTCGTGCCCCTCGCCTTCGGCACCGACGACACGCTCGACCCCCGCGCGTTCTCGCTCCTCGGGATGCCGACCACCCGGCTCGCGGCCGGCCTGGCGCTCTCCGCGCTCATCGGTGTGCCGGCCCTCGCGATCGCGATCATCGCGATTGCCCAGGTGTTCACCTGGACCCGAGACCCCTTCGCCGCGTTTCTCGCGCTGGTCGGGGCCGTCGTGATCGTGGCGACCTGCGTGCTCGGCGCGCGCGTGACCACGTCTGTTGCGGCGTTCCTTCTCGCCACTAGGCGCGCTCGCGAAGCCACCGGGCTCATTGCCCTGCTCGTGATCGTGTCGTTCTCTCCGGTGGTCGTGCTGCTGGCGACCGTCAACTGGGCGCGCGACGGGCTGCGGGTGCTCCGCTCCATCGCGTCGGTGGCCGGCTGGACGCCCCTGGGCGCCGTCTGGTCGGCGCCCGCAGAGGCGGCCGCGGGCCAGCCCTGGCTGGCGCTCGCCAAGCTCGCCATCGCCCTCGTCTTCCTGGGCGCCCTCTGGCTGGGCTGGCGCGCGCTCGTCGCGTGGATGCTCGTGACGCCGCAACGCGAGTCGCGCAAGAAGAACTACGCCGGGCTGGGCTGGTTCGACCGGATGCCGGGGACGCCGGCCGGAGCGATCGCCGCCCGCAGCATTACCTATTGGCTCCGCGACGCGAGGTACCACACGTCGCTCGTGGCCATCCCGGTGGCGCCCATCGTCTTCGTGGTGGCCCTCTCGGTGGCCGGCGTGCCGTGGAACGTGCTCGCCCTCATCCCGGTGCCGGCGATGTGCCTGTTCCTGTCCTGGTCGATCCACAACGACATCGCCTACGACAACACGGCGATCTGGCTGCACGTGGCCTCCAACGTGTCCGGGCAGGCGGACCGCCTCGGTCGGGTGGTGCCGGCGCTGTTGATCGGCGTGCCGCTCGTGTTCATCGGGTCGCCGATCGCCGCATCGCTGTATGGGGACTGGGCGGTGCTTCCGTCGCTCATCGGAGTGAGCTCGTGCATCCTGCTCGCCGGGCTCGGCTTCTCCAGTGTGATCTCGGCGCGCTTCCCGTACCCCTCGGTGCGACCGGGAGACAGCCCCTTCAACCAGCCGCAGGCCAGCGGAACCGCGGCGGGCCTCATCCAGTCGCTTTCCTTCTTCGCCGCCATCGTCGTCTCGGTGCCGACGCTCGCCTTCGCGGCGCTCGGACTGTTCGTGAACCCGGCCTGGCATGTCGGCTCGCTCGTGGCCGGCCTGCTGATCGGTCTCGCCGCTCTCGTGCTCGGCATCCTCGGGGGCGGGGCGATCTTCTCCCGCCGAGGGCCCGAGCTGTTGGCCTTCACGATGAAGAACTAAAATCGAAGCATGAGCGGTGACACACAGCAGGGCGGCGGCGGCACAGACACGCTTGACCGCGAACTCGAAGAGCTGCTGAACCAGGAGCAGGTGGAGGACGGCGACCACGATCGCTACTCGCACTACGTGCAAAAAAACAAGATCCTCAAATCGGCGCTGAGCGGCAAGCCGGTGATCGCGCTGTGCGGCAAGGTGTGGACGCCCGGGCGCGACCCGGAGAAGTTTCCGGTCTGCCCGACCTGCAAGGAGATCTACGAGTCGATGAAGGAGTAGCGCGCTACTCCCTCGCGCGGTGGCCTACTCGTAGCGGGTGGGAATCGCCGGGTCTCCGCGGCTGAGCCGGAACGCGTCGGCCGGCAGCTCGGCCATCGCCGACGCACGGTGCTCCCTGGCGAGGGCCGTGCCCGCGGCGCCCCGGTAGCGCTCGACCGGGGTTCCGGCGTTCATCAGGGGCACCAGGAGCGGCCGGTGCCGGCTGGTCGCCCTCTCCGGCTCGCCGACATGGATCACTTCGGCCGTCGCGCGACCCGCCTCGTCCAACTCCCGCACGGGAAACTTGCGGCCGCCGACGGTCGCCTTGTGCGCGGACCTCTTGGCCACGGAAAGCCACTCGCCGTCCGAGCCTTTTCGCGCCACGAGCTTGTAGACCATGCCGGCCGCGGGGGAACCCGAACCGGTGACGACGGAGGTGCCGACACCGTAGGAGTCGACCGGGGCGGCGCGCAGGGCGGCGATCGTGAACTCGTCGAGGTCGTTCGTCACGGTGATCCGTGTCTTCGTCGCCCCGAGGGCGTCGAGTTGCCTGCGCACGGCGGCCACCTGCTCGGGCAGGTCTCCGCTGTCGATACGCACGGCGCCGAGGCCCGTGCCTGCCACGCGGACGGCGAGATCGACGGCCGCCGGCACGTCGTAGGTGTCGACGAGCAACGTCGTTCCCGCGCCGAGGGCCGCGACCTGGGCGCGAAATGCGTCCTCCTCGGTGTCGTGCAGCAGGGTGAAGGAGTGCGCGGCCGTGCCCATGGTCGGGATGCCCCAGCTGCGGCCGGCCTCCAGGTTGCTCGTGGCGCCGAAACCCGCGATGAAGGCCGCGCGGGCAGCGGCCACGGCACTGCGCTCGCCCGTGCGCCGCGATCCCATCTCGGCGAGGGGCCGCCCGCTGGCCGCGGACACCATCCGTGCGGCCGCACTCGCGACGGCGCTGTCGTAGTTGAGCACGCTCAGTGCGAGGGTCTCGAGAAGAACCGCCTCGGCGAACGTGCCGTCGACGACGAGGATGGGGGAGCCCGGGAAGTAGAGCTCGCCCTCCTGGTAGCCCCAGATGTTGCCGGTGAAGCGGTAGTCGGCGAGCCAGTCGATGGCCTTGTCGTAGACGACCTCGTTGTCCCTCAGCCACTCCAGTTCGGCATCCGTGAACCGGAAGTCGGCGATGAGGTCGAGCAGCCGTCCCGTGCCGGCCACGACCCCGTAGCGGCGACCGCCCGGCAGATGCCGCGCGAACACCTCGAAGACGCATTCCCGTTCGTGGGTGCCGCTTCGGATGGCCGCATCGACCATGGTCAGCTCGTACTGGTCGGTCAGGAAGGAACTCACGGGGTGCGGAGCGCTGGTCACCGTTCCAGCCTAGCCAGAGCGGGTGCGTGGGCGCTGCCGTGCCGCCGCCGGCCAGCGGACGACGCCCGGTCGCGGCTAAACTCGACTCCCGTGGCTGATCCTCTGACAAACTCCGACGCCCCGATCGGGATCTTCGACTCCGGGGTCGGCGGCCTCACGGTCGCCCGGGCGATCATCGACCAGCTGCCGAACGAATCCATCCTCTATGTGGGGGACACCGCTCACTCGCCATACGGTCCGAAGCCGATTGCGGACGTGCGCCGCTACACCCTCGCCGTGCTCGACGACCTCGTCGCCCAGGGCGTCAAGATGCTCGTGATCGCCTGCAACACCGCGTCGTCGGCGATGCTGCGCGATGCCCGCGAGCGCTACA
Source organism: Lacisediminihabitans sp. (assembly GCF_036569425.1). GTDB lineage: Bacteria > Actinomycetota > Actinomycetes > Actinomycetales > Microbacteriaceae > Lacisediminihabitans. The sequence goes on along the minus strand of NZ_DATCQQ010000029.1, from coordinate 84,462 downwards.
CCCAGGCCCTCGGGATTCCGGTGGTCGAAGTGATCCAGCCTGCGGTGCGCGCCGCCGTGCGCCAGACGCGCAACGGTCGGGTCGGCGTGATCGGTACGGTCGGCACGATCGGTTCGAAGGCCTACGACGACGCGTTCGCGGCCGCCCCGCACCTCGACCTGTTCACCCAGGCCTGTCCGCGGTTTGTGGAGTTCGTGGAGGCCGGCGTCACGAGCGGCGCCGAGCTGTTCGATGTGGCCGAGCACTACCTCTCGCCGCTCAAGGCGGCCGGGATCGACACCCTCGTGCTCGGCTGCACCCACTATCCGCTCATGTCGGCGGCCATCCAGTACGTGATGGGGGAGGACGTGACCCTCGTCTCGAGTGCGGAGGAGACGGCCTTCGACGTGTACCGCACCCTCGTCAAGCACGGCATCCAGCGCACCGCGGCCGCGCCGCCCGTGCACGTCTACGAGGCCACCGGTGACAGCCAGGCCCAATTCACCTCGCTCGTGACCCGCTTCCTCGGACCGGCGGTGTCGACGGTCGACCTCGTCGAGACCGGCACCATCCACCTCCCAGCTAAGGACGCCATCGCATGAGCACCAGCCAGGCCACCGACACCGCACGCGGTCCCCGCAGCGACGGACGCGAACACGACGAGCTGCGCGCGATCACGATCGAGCGCGGCTGGAGCGACCAGGCCGAAGGCTCGGCGCTCATCTCGTTCGGCCGCACCAAGGTTCTCTGCACGGCATCCTTCACCAACGGCGTGCCGCGCTGGATGACCGGCAAGGGCAAGGGCTGGGTGACGGCCGAGTACTCGATGCTCCCGCGCTCCACCAACGACCGCATGGACCGGGAATCGGTGAAGGGCAAGATCGGCGGGCGCACCCACGAGATCTCCCGCCTGATCGGCCGGAGCCTGCGAGCGGTCGTCGACATGAAGTCCCTCGGCGAGAACACCATCGTGATCGACTGCGACGTGCTCCAGGCCGACGGCGGCACGCGCACCGCGGCCATCACCGGCGCCTATGTGGCGCTCGCCGACGCGCTCGAGTGGGGCCGTTCCAAGCGATTCATCGGCCAGAACGCCAAACCCCTCATCGACAGCGTGTCCGCCGTGTCGGTGGGCATCATCGACGGCGTTCCCATGCTCGACCTGGCCTATGTGGAAGACGTGCGGGCCGAGACCGACATGAACGTCGTCGTCACCGGCCGCGGCCTCTTCGTGGAGGTGCAGGGCACGGCCGAGGGGGCGCCGTTCGACCGCTCGGAGCTCAACGCGCTCCTCGACCTCGCCCTCGGCGGAGCCGCCGACCTGACGAGGCTCCAGGTGGAGACCCTGGGCCGATGACCACTCTGCCGACGACGAGCGTGCCGACGACGAGCGGGCCGACGGAGAGCGGGCCGGTGAAGCTCGTTCTGGCAACGCACAACGCCCACAAGGTCGTCGAGCTGCGCCGCATCCTCGGGGCGTCCCTCGACGGCATCGAACTCATCGCCTACGACGGACCGGAGCCGGTCGAGGATGGCGAGACCTTCGATGCGAACGCGCTGATCAAGGCGCGCGCGGCATCCGAGCACACCGGGCTCCCGGCGATCGCCGACGACTCTGGCATCGCCGTTGCCGCTCTCGGAGGAGCCCCCGGCATCAACTCCGCCCGCTACGCCGGCACCCGCAACGACGCGGACAACGTTCGGCTGCTTCTCGCCAACCTCGTCGGGCACGAGGAGCGCGGCGCCCAGTTCGTGTGCGCGGCCGCCCTCGTGGTGCCTGCGCCGGTCGGCGCTGTCGGCCCGGACGGGCCAGCGGAGGATGCCGCGAGTTTCGAGTGGGTGGAAACCGGGGTCTGGGCGGGGACCGTGCTGCACGAAGCGGTCGGCGGCGGCGGCTTCGGCTACGACCCGGTGTTCAAACCGGCCGGCTACAACGTCTCGTCCGCCGAGCTCCACGCCGACGAGAAGAACGCCATCAGCCACCGCGCCCGCGCGTTCGCGGCCCTCATGCCCGTCGTTCGGGAACGATTGGTGCCCTGAGCGGCGCGCGGCGCCGCTGAGGATTCGGGTGGGGCAATGAATCAGGCAGCGGTGCGCCCGGTGACACGAGGAGTGTGGCTCCTCGGACCGGCATTCGTGGCCGCCATCGCCTACGTCGACCCCGGCAACGTCGCCGCGAACCTCACCGGCGGTGCCCGCTACGGCTACCTTCTCGTCTGGGTGCTCGTGGCAGCCAATCTCATCGCCGCCCTCGTGCAATACCAGTCGGCCAAGCTCGGGCTCGTCACGGGGCGAACGATGCCCGAGCACCTGGGCGAGCGACTGCGCACGCCGGCGAGGATCGCCTTCTGGGGGCAGGCGGAGCTCGTCGCGGCCGCCACCGACATCGCCGAGGTGATCGGCGGCGCGATCGCGCTCAACCTGCTCTTCGGCCTGCCGCTCTTCGTCGGCGGCCTCATTGTCGGTGTGGTCTCGATGGCCCTTCTCGCGCTGCAGAGCCGGTACGGCCAGCGGCCGTTCGAGACCGTGATCATCGGCCTGCTCACGGTGATCGCGGTCGGCTTCCTCGCCGGACTGTTCATCAGCCCGCCGGACGGCCTCTCCGTGCTCGACGGCCTCATTCCGCGTTTCGACGGCACCGGATCGGTGCTGCTCGCGGCGAGCATGCTCGGCGCGACCGTCATGCCGCACGCGATCTACGTGCACTCCGCCCTCGCGCGAGACCGCCACGGGCGGGCCGGCACCGCGGACGATCGGGCGCGCCTGCTGCGTGCCACCAAGTGGGACGTGGTGATCGCGCTCGGCCTCGCCGGGGTGGTGAACATCGGGATGCTGCTGCTCGCCGCCGTCAACCTGCGAGACGTCGCCGGCACGGACACGATCGCGGGCGCGCACGCGGCGATCGGCTCGGCGCTCGGGCCGGGCATCGCCCTCGTCTTCGCGATCGGCCTTCTCGCCTCCGGCCTCGCGTCCACGTCCGTCGGCAGCTACGCCGGGGCGACAATCATGGCCGGTCTGATCAAGCGATCCATTCCGGTCTTCGTGCGGCGGGGGGTGACCCTGATCCCCGCGCTCATCGTGCTGGCCGTGGGGGTGAACCCGACCTGGGCGCTCGTGATCAGCCAGGTCTTCCTGAGCTTCGGCATCCCGTTCGCCCTCGTGCCGCTGCTCCGGCTCACCAACGATCCGGCGATCATGGGGGAGAGCGCCAACCGCCGGCCGGTGAAATGGGCGCTCGGCGTGGTGGTCGTTCTTGTCGTCGCGCTCAATCTCGCGCTCATCGTGCTCACCATTGCCGGGTAGGCGAGCGGCGAGCGCCCGCGCCGCGGGGTACCGTTGGAGTCGCCATGAACAACACTGACCCAGCTTCCGACGTTCCCCTCGACGACTCACCAGCCCACAGGATCGCGGTCGCCGTCGAGCGCTTCGGGGAGAAGAACGTCGCCGAGCGCGCGGCATCCCTGCTTCGCGGTGGCAACGAGGGCGAGGAATTCCTGCTCTGGGTGGGCGGCCGTCACGCGCAGGGCGTGCTCGACGGGGCACCGCCCCTGTACTGGCCGGAGGTCTGGGGCGCGCGCGCCCTCAACTACGTATGGGACGAGTCCTGCGAGTCCGCCGTGATCGCCGGGCTCTCCGACCGGGCCTGGCGCGTGCGCGAAATGTGCGCCCGCGTGTGCCTCGGGCGAAAGATCGGCGGACCTCAGTCCCTCTCGCCCCTGCTCTCCGACGAGAACGAGCGAGTTCGGATCGCCGGCGCCCGGGCCATCGCCGAGGTCGGGGACGCCGAGAACGCCCCGGCCCTCACGGCGATGCTGCGGGATCCGGAAAAGGAAGTGCGCCGGGCCGCGCAGCAGTCCCTCGTTCGCCTGGCGAAGCGGCTCGACCGGCCGCTCGCGTAGCCTCCGTCGCTACTCGGCCTTGCGGTCGAAGTACTTCGCGTCGATCGTGACGTCTGCGTCGGTCGGCAGTGCCGCCGGCTGGCGGCTGGCCCTCTTCGCCTTCACCGTCGACTGGATGTAGTGGTACACCGTGGGGATGAGGGTGAGCACGACGGCGGCGAGCAGGATCACGTCGATGTACTTCGACACGAATGCGGCGACCGGGGGAATGAAGCCGAGCAGGTACCCGCCGAAGGTGAGGCCGGCCGCCCAGATGACCGCGCCGATCAGGTTGTACATCGAATACTTGCGGTAGTTCATCTTGCCGATGCCGGCGGCGACCGGGGCGAAGGTACGCACGATCGGCACGAAACGGGCCAGCACGACGGCGAATCCGCCGAAACGCTCGAAGAATGCGTTGGTTCGCTTGACGTTCGCGACGCTGAAGAGTCCGGTCTCCTTGCGTTCGAAGATGCGCGGACCCGCCTTCTTGCCGATGAGGTAGCCGACCTCGCCGCCGAGGAAGGCGGCAAGTCCGATGGCCGGCACGACCAACCAGATCGGTATGCCGATTCCGGGGTGGAAGGCGAGGAGACCCGTGATGATGAGGAGCGTGTCACCCGGCAGCAGGAATCCGACAAGGAGTCCGGTCTCGGCGAAGATGATGAAGCAGACACCGACCAGCGCGTACGGCCCGAAGGCGTGGATCAGCGATACGGGGTCGAGCCAGGGGATGAGGCCGGAAGATAGCAAGGGGGAAAGCTCCAGTCGTCTGTACTAGACAGGGTAGCCGGTGAGCCGGTGGACGGGATGGGGATAACCTCCCAATCCACCTCGGTGCGGCTCTTGCAAAGTTATTCCAAACATTGCATAGCTACTAAAACGCTTATGGACGTACGGCTTCGCGCGGAATCTGAGCGTCGCGCTACAGAGGTGGGCCGACGAGTTCCGGTATCTGCTGCGCAACTGCGACCTCAGCAGGTTGATGAGATTGTTCGGATGTACGGAGAGATGAAGTCAGTCAAAGGGCTTGCCCGACACCTCGACATCCACCATCACACGGTTCGCAAGCACCTGCTCGACCGTGGTGTTGAGATTGAGCAGCCTAGACAGATGAGTGAGGACGAACTCGCACTCGCGACTCACCTATATATAGACAAACAACTGACCGCGGCGCAGATCGGGCCGAAGCTCGGGTTCACCGCGAGCACCATCGTGAAGGCGCTTAACCGGACGGGTGTGAAGATGCGACAGCAAGTGGCCAGATAGTGGCGGCTAGCCTGCCAACCAGGTAGGACTCGCGTAAATGGCGGAACGGGTTTGAAGTTGGGACGAGCCCCGTTGCTACGGGCTACGGCAGATCTTCTTCTGAACAACTTGAATTCAGCAATAATTCTGTCTCCATGAAGAATCCCTGTGCGCGGCACTAGTACCCATGGCGCGTCGGCTCGGTCTCGTGAAGCCAAGCGAGAACCCCGCCGGATAAGTGCTTCACGCGGGTATAGCCCTGACCCCTGAGTTCCGCCAGCGCGATTGCCGAACGCGTTCCTGCCTTGCAGTAGAGCACTAGGTCGCGATCGCGTGGCAGCTCGGAGAGGACCTCTCCAGAGACAATGCGGTCCAGAGTAATCAGCCGTGACCCCGGAATTGCCACGAGATCGTGCTCGCCCCTCTCACGCACATCGATGAGTTCGAAGTTGGCGTCACCGATTTCCCCTCGCGTCAGGAGGAGTGCCACAAGCTCGTGTACCCCGATTTCGTCATCGGCTGACGCCCGTACTGCAGCGACGCCACAGAACAGTTCGTAGTCAACCAGCTCGGTTATTGGCGCGATCGATTCGTCTTTTCGTATTGTGAGCTCCCGCCAGGTGGCATTCTGGGAGTCAAAGAGAAGAACCCGTCCGAGCAGGATGCGCCCGACACCAGTGATGAGTTTCACGGCTTCTGCGACCATCATCGAACCGATGACTCCGCAGAGCATGCCGAGGACTCCGCCCTCGCCGCAGCTTAGTGAGGCGCCTGCGTGCGGAGCTTCGGGGAACAAGTCACGATAGGTCGGCCCGTGACGCTCCCAGAAGACGCTCACCTGGCCTTCGAAGCGGTAGACCGACCCCCAGACATATGGCTTACCGAGGAGCGCAGCCGCGTCGTTCACGAGGTAGCGGGTTGCGAAGTTGTCAGAGCCGTCGATGATTAGGTCGTAATCGGCGAACAGCGCAAGCACCGTGCTTGAATCGAGCCACAACTCATGGCATCGCACAGTCACGGCGGGGTCGAGTTCGCCTAGAGCCCTCGCGGCAGATGCGAGCTTCGACCCTCCCACACTCGAGACATCGTGAATGATCTGCCGCTGTAGGTTGCTTGCATCGACCAGGTCGTCGTCGACGATGCCGATCGTGCCGATCCCGGCGGCGGCCAGATATAGCAGCACTGGCGAGCCGAGGCCGCCCGCGCCGATGACGAGAACTCGAGCATTTTTGAGCCGACGCTGGCCGAGCGACCCAATCTCGGGAATGATCACGTGCCGTGAGTAGCGTTCCGCCTCTGCAGGAGTGAGTTCAGCTGCCGGTTCGACCAGTGGTGGGAGAGGTGTGGCGTTACGCGCGTTCACAGGTCGGGGCGCCCGTCCATCGCCGAGGAGGCCTGCGCATGCTGCCTTTTGGGGATACGTCCGGCTTGCAATGCGAGCCGACCGGCGATGACAGCGTGCCGGAATGACTCCGCCATCTTCACCGGATCCTGTGCCCGCGTCACGGCCGTGGCCAGCAGCACAGCGTCGCAGCCGAGTTCCATGGCGAGCGCGGCATCCGATGCAGTGCCGATTCCCGCGTCGAGCACCACAGGCACTTGGGCACGGGACACGATCAGTTCAATGTTGTGGCGGTTGAGAATACCCAGTCCGGTGCCTATAGGCGAGCCGAGCGGCATCACTGCCGCGGCGCCGAGCTGTTCGAGCCGCAAGGCCAGGACCGGGTCGTCGTTGGTATAGGCGAAAACAGTGAAGCCGCGTGCGACGAGTTGCTCGGTGGCATCGACTAGCTCGACTGCGTCGGGCAGCAGCGTCTGCTCGTCGGCGATCACCTCGAGCTTGATCCAGTTTGTCTCGAGGGCCTCCCGGGCGAGTTCGGCCGTAATTACTGCTTCGCGCGCAGTGAAACAACCGGCGGTGTTCGGCAACACCCGGATGTCGTAGTCGACAAGCAATTGGAATAGCGACCCGGCCGTACTCGCGCTGTGACGGCGCATGGCCACGGTGGTGAGTTCCGTTCCCGAGGCCAACAATGCTTCCCCGAGGCCGGCTAGGTTCGGCGCGCCGCCCGTTCCCATGATTAGACGTGAGTTCAGTGTGACCCCGTCGATGATCAGTGAGTCGTGGTGCGTTGATGTCGTGATGCTCATACTTAGCCTCCTTGTGCCGCTGTGACGATCTCGATGTCATCGTCGGCCATGAGAACGGTTGTGCTCCACTGGCTCCGCGGCACGACTTCCGCATTGCGCGCGACCGCGATGCCCAGCCGTCTGCCGTCGGCCGCGCGCCCAGCGGCGGTGATCTGCCGACCGGTCTGCTTGCCCACAAGTTCGGCGACGGTCTGGCCGTCTTCCAGCGGGTGGGCCGCGCCGTTCAGGATGATCGTGGCGGTGTCGGGTTTAAGCACGGGTGTGCTCCTTCACAGAGTGCGGCGAGAAACGGTCGGGGCGGAACCGGTGCCAACGAGGGTCGCCTGAGTTGTCGAACAGCTGGACGCAGATTTGTGCGGCAACGGGCGTCAAGAGCACCCCGTTCCTGAAAAAGCCGGTCGCGATGATCAGACCCGGGATGTCGAGGCCATTGGCCCCGGACGACACGCGACCGAGCAGCGGGGCATTGTCTGGCGTACCCGGCCGAGCGCGGGTGGTCACCTCAAGCAGCTCCAACTCGGCGATGGCGGGGACGAGGGCCTGGGCGTCACGTAGAAGCTGGTAGACACCGCCGATCGGCGCGACGTCGGTGCCGTGCTCGCGCTGGGTGGCGCCGAGCACCAATGTCCCATCTGACCGCGGCACCAGATACACAGAATTGCCGCGGACCAGCCCGCGGATAGTCTCTGTCAGGAACGGCTGGAGGGGGCCGGGTACTCGCAGCCGCAGGATGTCTCCGAGGACGGGCCGCAGCGGCAATTCAAGCCCGCCTGGCAGACCGCCCAACGCACCGGCTGCCAGAGCGTTCGCCACGACGACCTCATTCGCGGCCACCGTAGATCCGTCGTGAAGGACGACCCCAGTGACGCGCGAATGCGAGTCGCCCAGCTTCCCGTGCAGCAGGCGCACCGCATTCTGCCTGATCGCTGGCTGGTGGACCCAACCGCTCCGCCGGGCGAGCTTGGCAAGCGCAGACTGAAGGCAGGCGGCGAGCAGCCGAGGGTCGACCTGGTGGTCTTGCGCGACGCGGCAAGCGGCCGAGATGTGGGGGCTGAGCAACGGCTCGATTTCCCTTGCTTCACGAACGAGCAGCGGGCTCGCATTCAAGCCGTGCGCGACCTGCAGCCCCCTTAAGTCGGTCAGAGTGCGGCGGTCTGCTGCGTCGACGCCGACCACGAGGGTACCGGTCTCACGATATCCGACCGTCGCGGCATCTACTCCGAGCGATTCAACAAATGAGGGATAGAGGGCGGCTGAGGCCAGGGTCAGCTCGAGAAGATCTTCTTCCTGAAAGAGCAATTCGCTTACAGCGGCAAGCATGCCCGCTGCAGCATACGTCGCACCACGTGCGGGAGCCGCGTCGATGACGGCGACCGTGCGACCGGAGAGCGCTGCGGCCCACGCGATTCCCAGGCCGACGATGCCCGCACCGATCACTGCCACATCGACCGTGCGCCCATCGGTTGTGCCACTCATCGTGCCTTATCCCCACCATGCGGCGCTGTGGCAAGAGCTCGAACAACCAAAGCTCTCGAGCCCGATCTGTCTCTCTGGCGTAGCCCACGACCCCGAGTCGACCGCGCACCGCGGCGCGCAGAGTTCTCCTCGCCCCGATGGTGGGCAAAGAGACACACCCTAAGGTTGAAGGCGTGACGAAGAACCTTGGCCGCCTCTACCTGTGCACTGACGCCAGGAAGAACAAGGGCGACTTCGCCGAATTCATTGACGCGGCGTTCGGTGGTGGAGTCGACATCATCCAGTTGAGAGATAAAACACTCGAGGCCCGTCACGAACTCGAACTCCTCGAAATTCTGCGCGACACAGCCGAACGGCATGGTCGACTGTGGGCAGTGAATGACCGTGCAGATATTGCGGTGCTTGCGCACGCTCCGGTGCTCCACGTCGGCCAGGACGACCTGCCGGTGGACACGGCCCGGCGGCTGCTCGGCGACGACACAATAATTGGGTTGTCGAGCCACACGACCGGGCAGGTCGATGCGGCGATGTCCGCCGGAGGCCCCGACTACTTCTGTGTGGGCCCGGTATGGGCAACGCCGACAAAACCGGGGCGAGCAGCGGTGGGGCTCGACCTGGTACGTCATGCAGCCGCCCACTCGCACGTTAGCGCTGGCACGCCGCCGTGGTTTGCCATCGGCGGTATCGACCTCGATCACATCGACGAGGTCGTTGAAGCCGGGGCCAGCCGTGTGGTGGTCGTGCGGGCGATCACCGAAGCGGACGATCCAGCCGACGCGGCGAAGCGCTTGCTCGACAGGTTGCCTCCGCTGGGCTGAACACCGCATCTCACACCCTAGCGTGCAGGCGTGGGGCGTCGAAGAAGTCCAGCTCGAATTGCGATGACTGTTCAAACACTGTTTTCATGTTTTGCCTCTCCCCTGGCGCAGCCGCAGCCGCAGCCGCATTGACGAAAGTGATAGCGCGGCGAGCCGATTCAACGAACGCCTCGTCGGAGTACGTTTCAAGCCATGCCGCATACGGGTGTGCCTCGTTACGGCCCTGTGCCAGGAATTCGGTCTGAAGCCGCTCTCCCACCTCCGCGTATAGCCAGAAGCAGGGAAGAACCGAGGCGACGACTACCGCGTAGCTGCCCTGCACGCTCACCGCCAGCAGGTGGTCGAGATACCCCTTCGTGACAGGGCCGGGCGCCGGCTGCGGATGATCGCCTACCCAGCTTCGATGAAGCTCAGCCTCGACTTCGAGGCATAGCTGGGCGGAGTTTGCCCAGAAGCGTTGCTCTTCTTCAGTCGGTGCCAGCCTGCTCGCGCGGGTGAGCACATGGGAGTACGTGTTGAGGTAAACCGCATCCTGGGCGAGGTAGTAGGCGAAGTCGACGCTGTCGAGGGTGCCGTTACCGAGGGCAACGATAAAGGGCAACTCAAAGATCCTCGAACGGATCGAGGTGATTCCCGCCCATAGAGACTCGCTGAATTCACGGCCACGGGGCGCTGGCCCGGCGAATAGGTGATGGAAATGGTGGATCGGGCCGTTGCCGCCGCCCACCTCGAGTGAATCCGCGTGAGCCAGCGCGTCGTTCAGCCACTCCTTCACACGACAGAGCGACGCAGCCCAATCACCGGTCTGCGCCTGCACTGTCGCGATGGCGGAAGAGAGCGAGCAGCCCGTACCGTGCGTATTATTCGTAACCACACGGGGCGAAACGAACTCCACCACAGTGTCAGCGAGCAACCCGTTGGAGTTGACCAGGGCATCCGGGCAGTCTGTACCGGTCAAATGGCCGCCCTTCACCAACACTGTCACACCGGTCACCGTCGAGAGTCGCTTGCCCTGCTCCAGTGCTTCCGCCCAATCTGCGGCAGGTTCCTCCTGGAGGAGTACGGCGAGTTCTGGCAGGTTGGGCGTCACCAGATCAACGAGTGAAACGAGGTTGCGTAGCGACTGCTCGGCCGATGCCGCCAGCAGCCGGTCGCCGCTGGTCGATACCATCACGGGGTCGAGCACCACGAGCGGAGGGCGTGTGGCCTGCAGCCAGGAGCTCACCTCATCGATCACGGCAAGGTCGACGAGCATACCAATCTTCACGGCGTCGATCTGTACGTCATCACTCACGGCGTCGAGCTGCTGCCGCAGAAACTCCACCGGCGGTGTGTGCACCGCCAGAACGCCTCGCGTATTCTGTGCCACGAGAGCGGTCACGACGGCCATTCCGTACCCACCATTCGCGGCGATGCTCTTGAGGTCAGCCTGAATACCGGCGCCCCCTGTCGGATCGGTACCGGCAATGCTGAGCACTCTCGGCGTGGCCCTGAGTTGCAGGCCAGAGGCGTGCTTGTTCACATTCGACATCCGTTCGCCTGTGCCGAAGAGCGATGCTCGAGAGGTACGTGGAAGCTCGGATACATCAGCGGGGCCGAAACAGCCGGTCACCGGGCTGGGTTAGCGTGCGCCGACGACGGGTTCTGGGAGATAGACCTTGCCACCAGATTCACGGAACGCGGCTGACTTCTCCTCCATCCCTGCAACGATCTGCTGTTCCGACATCCCTCCGAACTGATCCCGGATATCCTGCGAGATCCGCATAGAGCAAAACTTCGGACCACACATCGAACAGAAATGAGCCGTTTTCGCCGGCTCTGCCGGCAGGGTCTCATCGTGGAACTCCTCGGCCGTGACCGGGTCAAGGGACAGGGCGAACTGATCGCGCCAGCGAAACTCGAAACGCGCTTTCGACAGTGCGTCATCGCGCTCGTGGGCGCCGGGGTGGCCCTTCGCCAGATCGGCCGCGTGAGCGGCGATCTTGTATGTGATCACACCCGTTTTGACGTCTTCCTTGTTCGGTAGTCCCAGATGCTCTTTAGGGGTCACATAGCAAAGCATCGCGGTTCCATACCGGGCGATCTCGGTGGCTCCAATCGCAGAGGTGATGTGGTCGTAACCCGGAGCGATATCCGTGACTAGGGGACCGAGCGTGTAAAAGGGTGCACTGTCACACAGCTCCTGCTGACGTTCAACGTTCTCCCGAACCAAATGAAACGGAATATGGCCGGGCCCTTCTACCATCACCTGGACGTCATACTTCCAAGCCCGTTTGGTCAGTTCCGCGAGAGTGTCGAGTTCAGCGAACTGGGCCGCATCATTCGCATCCGCGGTTGACCCAGGCCGTAAACCGTCGCCCAGCGAAAACGCCACATCATAACGAGCGAAGATCTCACACAACTCATCAAAATGGGTGTACAGGAAGTTTTCCTGATGGTGCGCCAGACACCATCCAGCCATGATCGACCCGCCACGAGAAACGATCCCCGTCACACGATTCGCGGTCAAGGGAACATACCGGAGCAACACACCGGCATGGATCGTCATATAGTCCACACCCTGCTCACATTGCTCGATCACCGTGTCTCGGTAAATTTCCCACGTGAGCTCATTCGCTTCACCATTCACCTTTTCAAGCGCCTGGTAGATCGGTACGGTACCGATGGGTACCGGGGAATTACGAATAATCCACTCCCGCGTCGTGTGGATGTCATCACCAGTCGACAGATCCATGACCGTGTCCGCACCCCACTGGGCAGCCCACTGCAGCTTGTCCACCTCTTCGGCAATCGAGCTGGTCACCGCCGAGTTTCCGATGTTTGCATTGATCTTTACAAGGAACGCTTTGCCGATGACCATCGGCTCGGACTCCGGATGGTTGATGCTGTTGGGGATAATCGCCCGACCCGCAGCGACCTCAGACCGAACCAACTCCGCATCGCAGTTCTCTCGAAGCGCGACAAAACGCATCTCCGGAGTGATCAGGCCCTGCCTTGCATAGTGCATCTGGGTGACCGTCCTACCGGGTAAGGAGCGACGCGGCACAGGTCGGTCACCCTCCCACTCGGCGGATGCGGCGCCCCTGCGGATCGCCGCACGCCCATCATCGTGCAGATTTCGCTCGCGCCCGGAATACTCTTCGGTGTCACCACGCGCCTCGATCCAAGCTGAACGAAATGGCGAAAGGCCGCGCACAGGATCGCTCCCCGGCCCCTCGGTGCGATATACCGTGAACGGCAGGTTTTCTTGGCCATTCGGCGACGCCTCAAGCGCAATCCGTGTGACGGGGACACGAATTCCGTGCTCGACGTCCTGAACGTATGCGAGCGTGTGGGATGGGCTAACGGGTTCCATTCGAGGACTCCTACTTCCTTCGCCGGCATTACCCGGACAGGTTCAACGGTCGCAGGCCGCGTCAGCCTGATCTCAGCCCATGCAAGGGCACCCGTGTGGATGGAGTCACCATAACATCTCTGGGCCGCCGCAAGCCAAGCAGCGCTCGCGCTAGCAATTCATTTATCCGTAGATGAACAGGTAAGCGCGCCGCAGGTCGAATCAAAGCCCCGTCGCGCTGCAAGCACGATCGCGAAGACACTCTGATTCGGTTTCCGACTTCCGATCGCTATACCGGTCGCTATTCCGATCGGTGCGGAAGAAGGGACTCGAACCCTCACGCCTTTCGGCACAGGTACCTAAAACCTGCGTGTATACCAATTTCACCACTCCCGCGAGTGCCGCTCAAGTGTATCCGGACCGCCCGGGTGCCCGCCTCATTAGCGACCGAGCGGTGAACTCACGACAAATTCTCCGTGGCGTGTATCAGGAAAAGCATTGCCCTCCTCCTGTCGGGTGATGAGAATTCAAACCATGAACGATAGCGACGCCATCCGCAGCCGGCCCGACGGCCAGCGGCTGGAGTCGTCTGTCATCTGGGATGATGCGGCGGTCGCCTTCGACCGCTGGCTCAGGGGGGCGCCCGGAGCGATGGATGAGTTAGTCACCACCATGACACCCGTTCTCTGGCATGTCGTTCGCGCGTACGGTCTGACCCGGGACCTTGCGCAGGACGTCATCCAGACGACATGGCTGACGCTCGTCCAGCGCTCCGGGTCGATAAACGACTCGCACGCGATCGCCGCCTGGCTCATGACCACGGCGAGGCGGGAGGCCTGGCGCGTCGCCAAGCGGGGGGCGACGCAGATCCCGGTAGCGGACGAGGTGCTCCATGCCGCGCTCGACGACGAGTCCTCCGCCGAAGACGTGGTTCTCGCCCGCGACGGGGACAGCCGGTTGTGGGCGTGCGTGAAGGGCCTCTCCGAGCGGTGCCAGCGGCTGTTGCGCATTGTCGCGTTCGAGCAGCGCCCCGACTACACCCGGATCGCGCGCGACCTCGGCATGCCGATCGGCAGCATCGGGCCCACTCGCGGCCGGTGCCTGTCCAAACTGCGGGAGGCTCTCGAGTCGAGCGCGGGCGCGCGATGACGACCACCGATCCGCGTTTCCCGCACGACGACAGCGTCCTCTTCGCGCGCCTGCGCCGGATGTGGAATCGCCGCGACCCGGTGCCGAACGACCTCGTCGATTCGGTGCTCGTCGCGCTCGCGACCGAGGGCCTGGTCGAGGAGTACGCGCTGCTCACCATGCTCGAGACGGGTGACCGGCTCGCCGGAGTGCGCGGCGGGGGCGACGACGCCTCCCGCCACACGCAGGTCTTCGAGTTCGCCGACGGAACGGTGACGGTGATGCTCCGGGTGAGCGCCCTGAATGAGCGCCGTCGCCGCGTGGACGGCTGGCTCGCGCCCGCCCGGCCCATCTCCGTCGTTCTCCAGCACGGGGACGAGGAGTGGACGGCGTCGGTGAGCGCCGAGGGCAGGTTCGAGTTCAACGACGTTCCTGCCGGATCCGTGCGCCTGTTGCTGCGGCCTGACGCCGGCGGCAGAATCGACGACACGGCGCGCCAGGGGTTCGCCACACCGCAATTCGACCTGTAGGGAGTTGGCAATGAGAGACCACAACGATGATTCGCGCCGGCCGACGAGCGAACTGGACTGGCGCTCGCGGTATCCGCTCTTCCCCGGTCGGCTGCTCGATCCGTCGGCGGTCACCGTCGACGGCATCCGCGCCTTCCCCACCGTGTACGTGCCGCAGCGGCTCATCGTGTCGACTCTTCGCGGTATCGACTCGGTGCTCGGCGCGCTTCGCGAGGCGGCGCAGGGGCTCGGCTGGCAGGTGGCGCCGGACGAGAAGTTCGGCGAGCGGATCGTCGAGGAACCGGAGGGGGCGCGGGCCGAGCGCATCACCAGGTATCCCTGGGCCACCGGTCCGCTCGGGGTGTCCCGCCTGCTCATCACGGTGGCGAAGGACACCGCGACGGTCTCTCCCGATGCCTGGACCCTCCTGCAGCGGGCGCGCGCGCTGCCCGGCAGGCCGGACCTCCGCGGGATCGGGCTCGACCACGTGCTCACCCTCGACTCGTCGCTCTCGTCCAACCCGTTCCACTCGACCAATCCGTTTCATTCCACGAATCCGGCCGACTCGAGCGTCGACGTCGGCGCGATCGCGAGCTACGGCGTGCAGGGCAGCGGCGGGCTCCAGCCGGTGGCCTTCGCGGGCGCCGCGCCGCGCCGTCGCGGCGACGACGAGCGCAGCAACCGGCGGCCGGTCGTGGGCACCGTCGACACCGGATGCGGCAGGCATCCGTGGCTCGACGGGATCGTGCGCACCGACGTGGGACTCGACGGCGGGCCGATCGGGTACGCCTCGCCCGCCAACGACCCGGAGGTGCATCCCGACCTCGTCGGACCGCTCGACGGCGCGATCGACGCCGACTCCGGCCACGGAACGTTCATCGCCGGGCTCATCCACCAGGCCTGTCCGGACGCCGATATCGTGGCCTGGCGGGTGGTGGACTCCGACGGCACGATCGTGGAATCCGACCTGGTCGCGACCCTCACCGACATAGGGACTCTCGTGCAGCGACACGCGGCCGGGCGGGCGGACGGGCTCGCGCTTGACGTGCTCAACCTCTCGATGGGGTACTACCACGAGACGCCGAAAGACGATCTCTTCGACCCGACCATGTATGAGCTGCTCGCCTCCCTGGGCCGCTGCGGCACGGTGGTCACCTGTTCGGCCGGCAACGATGCGACCGAGCGGCCCATGTTCCCCGCCGCGTTCGCGCCCTGGGCCGGGGGTGGCAACCCGAATCTGCTCGACCCGGCGGCCGTGCCGATCGTCACCGCGGGCGCCCTCAACCCCAACCGGTCGACCGTGGCGCTCTTCAGCAACACGGGGCAGTGGGTGAGCGCGTGGGCGCCGGGAGCCGCCGTGGTCAGCACGATGCCGTCATTCGAGGGCGGAGGGCTCCCGTTGGCCAGGACGGTGGCCGACGGCCACACGAGGGAGTCCATCGACCCCGACGACTTCCGCGGCCTCTTCGCCGTCTGGAGCGGCACCTCGTTCGCCGCTCCGCTCGTGGCCGGTGCCGTCGCGGCCGCGCTGGATGACATCCTCGCCGAGGCGGGCGAGTCGTCGTCCCCGGCGGAATCGGTGGAGCGTGCCGTCAAGGCCATCCACGAGGCGACCTCGATCGCGCCATAATGAGGCATGCTGTCGGCGGCGGTGCTCTACGAACGAGGTGTCGAGCACGGCAACGCCGGGCGTCACGCCGCGGCGAGACGCGTGCTCGAGGAGGCGGTGCGACGCACCGAGGATCCCGACCTCTTGGCGCGCATCGGCGGCACGATCGCCTACATCGTCTCGGAGACCGGTGACGCGGACGGCGGCATCGCGCTCTGCCGGTCCGCGCTCGACACGGAGCGCATCTCCTCGCGCACCCGCGCGATCCTCACCAGCCAACTGGGGCTGATCGAACTTCGCCGGGGCGACGGCGCCGCCGCCCTGCCTCTGCTGACCTCGGCGATCCTCGAGCTGGGGGACGACCCGGCCCGGCTCGGCCGAGTGCACCTCAATCGCGGCCTCGTCTACCTCGAGCGCGGCGAGGTCGCGAGTGCTCTCGCCGACTTCGCACAGGCGGCCGAGGCCTTCGTGCGAAGCGACGAGCCGGTGGAACTGGCCAAGGCCCTCAACAACCAGGGCTACGCGGCGATGCTTGCCGGGGACCTGATCGCCGCCCTGCGCCTCATGGACGAGTCGCGGCCGGTGCTCGCGGCCCTCTCGCCGGTTGCACTCGCCACCTGCGACGCCGATCGGGCGGAGGTGCTGCTCGCCGCCGGGATGACCAGCGAGGCGACCGAGCTGCTCGGGAGCGTCGCGCGCACCTACGGTGCCCGCGGACTCCGGCAGGCGCAGGGCGAGGCGGAACTGGTGCTGGCCAGGGCGCTCGTGCTCGAGGATGCGCCCCGCGCGGCCGCCGTAGCCCGACGCGCGGCGAGACGGTTCCGTGCCCGTGGCGCTGAGGGGTGGGCCCTGCGCGCCGACGCGTTCGCCATCATGGCGGCGGTGCAGGCCGGTGGCAGGTCCGGTGCTCTCACCGAGCGGGCCGATGCCGTGGCCGAGCGACTCGCCGCGAGCCATTTCGACAATGACGCGACCGCGCTTCGCCTGCAGGCCGTGCGGCTGCGGATTCGGGGCGGTCGTCTCGACTCGGCCCGTCGCACCATCGCCGGGGTGCGCCTTGCGGCCGGCACCCGCGTGACGACCCGGTTGCTCGCCCGCGAGGTCGGCGCCGAGCTCGCGGTCGCCGAGGGTCGTCCCCGTCGGGCGCTCGCCATCGCCCGCACCGGCCTGGACGAGCTGGGGGAGTGGCAGTCGACCTTCGGCAGTCTCGACCTGCAGAGCTCGCTCGTGGTGCACGGACGCCGCCTGGTGCTCGACGGCCTCCGCATCGCCGTGTCGAACGGCCGCGCGGCCGAGGCCTTCGAGTGGTCGGAACGCACCCGCAGCCTGTCGAGCCGCATCGTGCCGCTGCGTCCGCCCTCCGATCCGCGCACGGCCGACGATCTCACTGAACTGCGGCAGCTGCGCGCGCTCGACCCCTCGCCGCAGTCCGCCGACGGACGGCGGGAGGCGGCGCTGCGCGAGGCCGTCCGGCGCCGGCAGTGGGGGGATCGCGGCTCCGGCAGCGTGGCCGCCCTCGCCGGAATCGACGACGTGCAGCGGGAACTCGCCTCGAGCGGGGCGGTGCTGCTCTCCTACCTCTGGGCGGGGGAGTCGCTCACGGCTCTCGTGCTGACGCCGGACGCTGCCACGATGACTGACCTCGGCCCGTGGGCGCCCATCCGCGGGATTCTCGATGGACTCCTTGCCGACCTCGACATGGCCGCGGCGACGCTTTCGCCCGCGCTGGAACGAGCCGTTCGCGCGTCCCTCCGGGAGCGGCTCGACCGGCTCGCGGCCGCCATCGTGCTGCCCGTCGTGCCGCACCTGGGCGAGGGCAGGATCGTTCTCACCCCACCCGGGGTGCTCTCCGGGGTGCCGTGGTCGATGCTCCCGCCGCTCGCCGGCCGCTCGATCACCCTTCCGACGTCGGCGACTCGCTGGCTCGAACAGCGGCGGACCGTCCTGACGCTGGCGACGGCGGGCTTCTCCGCCGGCCCCGGCGTGGAGCGGGCGGTCGACGAGGTGACGGCGGCGGCCGCAAGCTGGGCGAGCTCGGACGTGCTGCTCGGCGCCGAGGCGTCGAGCGAACGGGTCTCGGCACTCGCCGAACGGGTGGACGTGCTGCACGTGTCCGCGCACGGCAGGCATTCGGCGGACAACCCTCTGTTCTCCGGCATCGAACTCATCGATGGGCCGTGGTTCGGCTACGACATCGGCCAGCTGCCGCGCGTTCCATCGGCGGTGGTGCTCTCGGCGTGCGAGCTCGGCAGGAGCGCCGTGCGCGGGGGGCTAGAGGCGCTCGGGATGTCGCAGGCCTGGCTGCACGCGGGGGCGCGCTGCGTGATCGCGTCTCCCGCGATCGTCGGCGACTCGGCGGCGTGCGACCTGCTGTCGGCAGCGCACGACCTGCTGGCCGCAGGTGCGGCCCCGGCCGACGCGCTCGCCGCGGCCTCGGCCACGGTGGGTTTCTCATCGTCGTTCCAGTGCTACGGCGCCGGCTGGTGAGCACCGCGCCCGGCTAGAGGTGGTCCTTCTCCGCCTCGACCCGGGGAACGAGCGGCACGGCCAGGGCCGGGCACGCCGCCACGACGAGGAAGGCCAGCGGGAAGCCCACGAGCCCGATGAGGGCGCCGACGAGCGGCCCCACCGCCGACGCCGCGACGAACTGGCCGGTGTTCTGCACCCCGAGGGCACGACCGGACCAGGCGGCCCCCGACATCTCCGCGACCGAGGTGAAGGCGAGACCGTTGTCGGCCACCGTCACGGTCATCGCGATCACGAGCACGATCGCGCCGAGCAGCCAGCCGGCGCCACCGACGGCGGCGAGCAGCAGCATCACGACGCACGCCGAGACCGCCACCCAGCGCAGGGGGCGAACCCGGCTCGCGACCCGGTCGCTCAGCACGCCGACGCCGATCCGGCCCACCGCTCCCACGAACTGGGCGGATCCGACGAGGATGCCGGCCGCGAGCGCCGGCACGCGCAGCTCAGTCACGAGCCAGACGAGGCCGAAGGTGGAGAGCGTGAACTGCGGCACGACGAGCAGCACCGATACGGCGTGGATGCGCCAGAGGAATCCGCTCGAACGGTACGGATTGCGCGGTCGTTCACCGGTCACCGTCGCGGCGGGCCGTGGCGGGTTCACGATTCCGATGGCGCAGGCGACGGCGAGCACCGCGGTGAGCGCGAGCGGCACGATGAGGGCGGTCCCGATGCCGCCGGCCGACGCGATCGACGGCACGGTCACCGCCGCCACCGTTACGCCGAGCGGCTGCGCCATCTGCCTGATTCCCATCGCGAGCCCGCGCCGGTCCTTGGGAAACCAGCCGACCACGACCTTCCCGCTCGCCGAGTTGGTGCTCGCCGACGCGGCCCCGCCGAGCAGCAGGAACACTCCGAGCGACAGGTACCCGGGCGAGACCGCCGCGCCGAGGGCCGCGAGGGAGGTGAGCGCGAGTCCGCCGGCGATCACCCACTTCTCGCCCACCCGATCGGCGAGGGCGCCCCAGGCGATGAGGGTGAGCACCATGCCCATCGTCGGCGCGGCGGCCAACAGCCCGGCCTGGGCGAGGGAGAGCCCACGCTCGGCGTGCAGGAGGGGGATGAGGAACGCGGGAGTCGTGACGAAGACGGTGCCGGCGGTCTGCGCGGCCACCCCGAGGACGAGCGCGGTCCAGGCGCGCGTCGCGTGCGGAAAGGGGGCCGTGGAGACCGTGGTCATGTGCGCGTCTTCCTTCCGCATCCGCCCGCCAGCTCGTTCCGGCGGCCGGCTCCGACGCCGTTTGGTCAGCGGACCGTCACACGGCGTTCACACTGCGGCCAATTCGAGGCAGCATCGGCTTCCTAGTCTCGCAGGATTATGACTGAGATTCCGACGGTGAAGCGATGAGCGTCGTGGCCATCATCCCGGCGCGCGGCGGCTCCAAGGGCGTGCCGGCGAAGAACCTCGCCCGGGTCGGCGGGGTGTCGCTCATCGTGCGCGCGGTGTCTGCTGCACGGTCGAGCAGGCTCATCGACCGGGTGGTCGTGAGCACGGATGACCCGGCGATCGCCGCGGCCGCCCGGTCAGCCGGGGCCACCATCGTGAACCGCCCGCCGACTCTCTCGACCGACCTCGCGACCTCCGAGTCCGCGCTCCTGCACGTGCTCGAACGGCAGGGCGCAAATCCGGACATCGTCGTCTTCCTCCAGGCCACCTCGCCGTTCATCAACACGGCGGAGCTCGATGAGGCGATCGAACGGGTGCGCAGTGGGGTCGAGGACGTGGTGTTCTCCGCCGTGGAGACGCACGCCTTCCTCTGGCGCATCACCGATGCCGGCGCTGTCGGCGTCAACCACGACCCCTCCGTGCGGCAGCGGCGTCAGGATTGCGAACCGCACTACCGGGAGACCGGGGCGTTCTACGTGTTGCGGGCCGAGGGCTTCGCCCTGGCGAGACACCGGTTCTTCGGGCGCCTGGGCGTGACGATCGTGGACGAGCGCACCGCCATCGAAATCGACACCGTCGACGAGCTCGAGATGGCGAACGCGCTCGCGCCCCTCGTCGATCCATCGCTCGAACCGCATCCGATCGACGTCGACGCGGTCGTCACCGACTTCGACGGAGTGCACACCGACGACCGGGTGCTCATCGGCGCCGACGGCTCCGAGTTCGTCACCACCAATCGCTCGGACGGCCTCGGCGTGCGGCTTCTCCGGGAGAGCGGGATGCCCGTGCTGATCCTCTCCACCGAGGCGCACCCCGTGGTATCTGCCCGAGCCGCGAAGCTGCGGGTGGAGGTGCTCCAGGGCGTGCGTGACAAGGCGGCGGCGCTCACCGGCTGGGCCGAGGATCGCGGCATCCCGCTCGAGCGGATCGCCTACCTCGGAAACGACGTCAACGACCTCGGCTGCCTCGCCATCGTCGGCTGGCCGATCGCGGTGCCGGATGCGATGCCCGAGGTGATCGCCGCCGCCCGCGTGGTGCTCGGCACACCGGGCGGCTACGGCGCCGTGCGCGAGCTCGCCGACCTGATTTTGACGACCCGCAGTTCACGGATCAACGAGCAATTGGAGGAACCATGGTTGTGTCCATCGGCAGTTCAGAAGTAGGCACCGGCGCGGTGTACGTCATCGCGGAGATCGGGCTGAACCACAACGGCGACGTGGATCTCGCGATGCAGCTGATCGACGTGGCCGCCGACGCGGGCGCCCAGGCGGTCAAGTTCCAGAAGCGCACCCCGGAGATCTCCACGCCGGAGCACATGAAGAACACGCCGCGCGAGACGCCGTGGGGTCTCATGACCTACCTCGAGTACCGCTATCGGGTGGAGTTCAGCCGCGAGCAGTACGTGGAGATCGGCGACTACGCGACGTTCCGCGGCCTGGACTGGTTCGCCTCCCCGTGGGACGAGCCATCCGTCGACTTCCTCGAAGACCTCAACGTCTCCGCCCACAAGGTTGCCTCGGCGTCCGTCACCGACCTCGGCCTCCTCGAGGCCCTCGCGGCGACCGGCAAGCCCGTGATCCTGTCGACCGGCATGTCCACCCTCGACCAGATCGACCGGGCGGTGGCCGTGCTCGGCACCGACAACCTCGTGATTCTGCACGCCACGTCGACCTACCCGCTCCCGCCGGAGGAGGCGAACCTCCGCATGATCACCACCCTCCGCCACCGCTACCCCGGCGTGCCCATCGGCTACTCCGGCCACGAGCGCGGCCTGCAGATCTCCATTGCGGCCGTCGCCCTCGGCGCCGTCGCCGTCGAACGGCACATCACGCTCGACCGCACCATGTGGGGTTCAGACCACGCGGCCTCGCTCGAACCGCAGGGGTTCACGCAGCTGGTTCGCGACATCCGAATCGTGGAGGAGGCGCTCGGCGACGGAGTCAAGCGCATCTTCCCCGGGGAGTTGGCGCCGCTCGCCAAGCTTCGTCGCGTTCCCGCTTGACGACACCGACCCGTTGACGACACCGACCCGCATTCTCGCGATCGCGGACTCCGACTCCTACATCAAGTGGGGGGCCGCCCTTCTCGACCGCGCGCCGGCCGAGTGGGAGAAGACCCTCGTGGTGGTCGCCAGCCCGGTGATGCCGAGCGCCGACCAGCTGTCCGCAGCACTCGCCGGCAGCGAGTCCAACGACTCGCGGCCGGCGATCCTGGACCTGTCGGCTCTCGCCGTGCGGATCGGCCGCCTGCAACCGGATGTCGTGCTCGTCTCGGTGCGCGGGCCGCTCGTGAAGGTGGTGGTGCGCGCCGTCGTGGGGGCGGCAACGCGGCGCCCGGTGATCGTCACCGGGCTGCCAGGCATCTCGGTGCCGGCCACGAAGATGGCGATCGCGCACCGCGCCCAGGCCGACCTCTTCGTGCTGCACAGCCGGCGGGAGACCCGCGAGTTCGCCGAGCTCGCCGAACGCATGGGGATCGACCAGCGGTTCGGGCTGGCGACCCTGCCGTTCCTGCCGCGCCGCACGCCCGGCCGGCGGCCGGACGGCGACGTGATCTTCGCCGCGCAGGCGAAGGTTCCGTGGGAGAAGGCCGACCGCCTCGCCCTGCTCAGCTGGCTCGCCGAGTCGGCTCGCCGGCATCCGTACCGTCGCCTGGTCGTGAAGGTGCGCGCGGCGGTCGGCGAGGCGCAGACACACGCCGAGACCCACGACTATCCGAGCCTGATGGCGCAGCTGAAGCCCCCGGCGCCCGGCAACCTGGTCGTGGCCGGTGGCGCGATGTCCGACCATCTCACCGGGGCCGCCGGCCTGGTCACGGTGAGCTCGACGGCGGCGATCGAGGCGGTGGCGCTCGAGGTGCCGGTGCTCGTGATCGAGGATTTCGGCGTGAGTGCCGCGCTCATCAACACGGTGTTCGAGGGCAGCGGGCTGCTCGGAAACTGCGCGGACCTCGTGGACGGCCGCTTCAAGCGGGCCGACCCGGCCTGGCTCGACGACAACTACTTCCACGGCGCGGCCGGCGACGACTGGGTCGACCGCACAATCGAGCTACTCGCCCTGCGCGAGGCGGGCGAGCTGCCGCTCAAGTCGCTGAAGCGCGGCACGGCGGGCGGGGTGGTGCGGCGCGCGTGGGACCGCAAGCGAGCCCTCGGCCGGTTCGATCGCTCTCTCGCCGGCGCGATCGCCCTCGTCATCGGCACGCCGGTGCGCATCCTGCTGCTCGCGGTGCGCAAGTTCAACCGGGATCGCAAGCGGGCCGTGCGACTCTGACCCCCAACTCACGCTGACCCCCAACTCACCCGACCCTTAATTCACCCTGACACGTAGCGGCCTGTGGACAATCGGCGCGGCTGGCCGCTCGCTCGGCCCACACTGTCGGCATGTCGAGGGCCGTCACGATCATCACCGAACGGGTGCGCGAGAGGGTGCGCCTGGATGGCGTGGACCTCGGCAACGATCGCGCGCTCGCTGACCGCTACGTTCGGGATGAGGTTCAGCGGTACAGCGAGCGCGCCCTCGGCGGAACCCTGCCGATGCTCGCCGACGAGGGAGCGGCCACCCGGCAGATCGTCGCCTCGATCGCCGGCTTCGGCGCCCTTCAGCCCTACCTCGATGACCCGGAGATCGAAGAGGTCTGGATCAACGGGCCCGCGAGGGTATTCGTCGCCCGCAACGGCGTGCCGGAGCTCGCCGACGTGGTGCTCACCGGCACGCAGGTTCGCGACCTGGTCGAGCGGATGCTCCAGTCGTCCGGGCGGCGGGTCGACCTGAGCAGTCCATTCGTCGACGCGTCCCTGCCAGACGGATCGAGGCTGCACGTCGTGATTCCGGACGTGACCCGCGCACACTGGGCGGTCAACATCCGCAAGTTCACCAGGCGCATCCGCGACCTGCAGACCCTCGTCTCACTCGGATCGCTCACCCACCAGGGGGCCGAGTTCCTTCGGATGTGCGTGCTCGCCGGACAGAACATCCTCGTCTCCGGGGCCACCCAGAGCGGCAAGACCACCATGCTCAACAGCCTCCTCGCGTCGGCGCGCCCCGGGGAGCGCATCGTCACCGTCGAGGACACCTTCGAACTCGACCTCGCCGCCCGCGACACCGTCGCGATGCAGTGCCGGCAGCCGAGCCTCGAGGGCACCGGCGAGATCACCCTCCGCCGACTCATCAAGGAGGCCCTGCGGATGCGCCCCGACCGGCTCGTGGTCGGCGAGGTGCGCGAGGCGGAGTCTCTCGACCTGCTGATCGCGCTGAACTCCGGCATCCCCGGCATGTGCTCCATTCACGCGAATGGGGCGCGGGACGCCCTCGCGAAGCTGTGCACGTTGCCTCTTCTCGCCGGCCGTAACATCGACTCCGCCTTCGTGGTGCCGACCGTCGCCTCGTCGGTGGATCTCGTCGTGCACTGCGAGTTGGCGCGCAACGGCAAGCGACGGGTGACCGAGATCGTGGCGCCGAGCGGACAGGTCACCTCTGGCGTGATCGAGGCCAGCACGATCTTCGCGAGCGACCGCGGCGTGCTGGAGCCGACGGGAAGCTACCCCACCAAGTCCGCGAAGTTCGTTGCCGGTGGATTCGACCTCGCCTCCGTTCTCGGCACGGTGCGCTCGTGACCGTCGCCCTCGGTCTGCTGCTCGGCCTGGGCATCGTCCTCTCCCTCTCGCCGATGCTCTGGCCCGCATCCGAAGCGACGGCGGCCCCGCCTCGGCTTGCGCGGCTGCTCACGGAGCGGCTCGCCCAGGCCGGACTTCACGCGGTCTCGCTTCCCGCCCTCGGGGCCGCGTCGGTGCTCGCGGCGGTGGCCTCGAGCGCCCTCGTCTTCGCCTTTGTGCCGGTGCTCAGCATCGCCGTCATCGCCGGTGGCGTCGTGCTTGCCCTTCCGCTGTCTATCGTGGGCTGGCGAGCGCGAAGCCGACGACGCCAGGCCAGGGTGGTCTGGCCGGATGTGGTGGACCACCTCGTCTCGGCCGTCCGCTCAGGACTCGCCCTGCCCGACAGCGTCGTGGCCCTCGCGCACTCGGGGCCACCGCAGACCCGCGAGCAGTTCGCCGCCTTCGAACGGGAGTACCGGGCCACCGGCAACTTCGCGCTCTGCGCCGACTCGCTCAAGGCGAGGCTCGCCGACCCGGTCGCCGACCGCATCCTCGAGACGCTCCGGATGTCGAGGGAGGTCGGGGGGAGCGAGCTCACGATCGTGCTCAGGAATCTCGCGTCCTACCTGAGGGCGGAAGCGGCGATCCGATCGGAGGTCGAGGCGCGGCAGTCCTGGGTGCTGAATGCCGCCAAGCTCGGGGTGGCCTCTCCGTGGGTGATCCTGGTGCTGCTGTCGACCCGTCCGGAGGCGGCGGCCGCCTACAACACTCAGGGCGGGGTCGTGCTGATCGTGGCCGGGCTCGCCGTGACCGCCGTGGCCTACCGAGCCATGCTCGGGTTGGCGAGGCTGCCGGAGGAGCGACGATGGTTCAGTTGACAGCGCTCGGCGGCTGGGCGGTGTTCGCCGGAACGGCGTTGGGCGTCGGTCTCTGGTCGCTCGTGAGCCTCGTCCCGCAGCTCGGCCGGCCGCGTCTCGCCGACCGTGTCGCCCCGTACCTCATCGACGTCTCGTCCGGTGCGCGCGAGCTGCTCGGCAGGCGGTCTGCCGACCCGCTTCCCGTCTTCTGGGCGCTCCTCACACCGGTTGCCGCGTGGGCCCGTGCGGCGCTCGGCTCCCTCTTCGGCGGCTCGGCCACGGTCCAGCTGCGGCTCCGGCAGTCGGGGAGCGCGCTCTCCGTGGAGGCGTTCCGTTCTCGCGAACTCGGCTGGGCGCTCGGTGGGGCCGTCGCCGGCGCATTCGCCGCGCTGGCGTTCGGGCGCGCGCAGTCTCCACCGGCTCCCGTCTACGCCATCATCGTGGCCGGCTCCACTGTCGGCGGGGTGCTGCTCCGTGACTTCCTGCTGCAGCGGGCGGCACGGCAGCGCCTCGAACGGCTCTCGAGCGAGTTGCCCACCGTGCTGGAGTTCCTCACCCTGAGCCTCTCGGCGGGGGAGGGCATCCTGGACGCGATCCGCCGCGTCGCGCGGGTGAGCCACGGGGAACTCGCGGCCGAGTTCGGAGCGGTTGTCGCGGCGGTGAACACCGGCCTCCCGCTCGGCGAGTCACTCGCGGCGCTCGCCGACGGCGTGCGCCTCCCGGCGCTCACCCGCTGTGTCGAACAGATCACCGGCGCGCTGGAGCGCGGAACGCCGCTCTCCGACGTGCTGCGAGCCCAGGCCCAGGACTCGAGGGACGAGGCGAAGCGCGAGCTGCTCGAGATCGCCGGCAAGAAGGAAGTGGCGATGCTCGTGCCTTTGGTCTTCCTGATCCTTCCGGTGACCATCGTTTTCGCCATCTTCCCGGGAATCTTCGTGCTCCAACTGGGCCGGTGACGGCCGCAAGAGAAAGGAAGAAATCATGTCGAGAGTTCGTCGGATGATGACCGGCCTGGCCGCGGAGGAACGCGGCGACGTGCCGGGCTGGGTGCTCATCACGCTCATGACCGCGGGCCTGGTGATCATCATCTGGGCCCTCGCGGGACCCGCGCTGAGCAGCGTGTTCCAGCAGGCGATCGAGCGAGTCACCGGTTTCTGATCGCCGTGCGTGCTCTCCGGTCGGTACTGCGCCGCGACGACGGCTCCGCCCCGGCCGAGTTCGTCATGGTCGGGGCGCTGCTCACCGTGCTCACCCTGTCGGTGATCCAGCTCGGGCTCGCGCTGCACATCCGCAACACAGTGCTCGATGCGGCGGCTGAGGGAGCCAGATTCGCGGCCCTCGCCGACAACGGGCTCCAGGACGGCGCCGCTCGCACTCGCGATC
Organism: Lacisediminihabitans sp.; assembly: GCF_036569425.1. GTDB lineage: Bacteria > Actinomycetota > Actinomycetes > Actinomycetales > Microbacteriaceae > Lacisediminihabitans. The sequence goes on along the minus strand of NZ_DATCQQ010000029.1, from coordinate 57,591 downwards.
TCATCACGGCAGCGCTCGGCGCCGGCTATGCGGCGGGCGTCTCGGCGGACTACGGAAGCTACCTCGGACATCCGGCCGCGGTCGTCACGGTGCGCACCCCACTGCCCCTCATCGGCCTCGTCGGAATCGACGGCGGTCTGGAGGTGACCGGTCATGCCTCGGTGGAGACTCTGGGCCGATGAGCGGTGGGCCGATGAGCGCTGGGCAGATGAGCGCGGGTCGACCTCGCTGGAGTTCGTGACGGCCGGCCTGCTGCTGCTTCTCCCGCTCGTCTACCTCGTGCTTTCGGTGTCGTCCATCCAGGCCGGCGCCTTCGCCGTGGAGGGTGCGTCTCGCCAGGCCGCCCGCGTGTTCGTGCAGGCCGACTCCGCCGAGGAGGGCCGGCGCGAGGCAGAGCGGGCGATCGACTTCGCCCTCGCCGACTACGGGGTCGACGCCCGCTCGGTGAGCGTGACGATCGGCTGCAGCCCGCGCCCTGAGCGCTGCCTCACCCGGTTGGGCACCGTCACTGTGACGATCGAGGGGTCGGTGCCGCTGCCGCTGCTCCCACCGGTGCTGACCGGCAATTTTCCCCTGGCCATTCCCCTGCACGCGAGCGCGACGCAGCAGGTCTCCCGATTCTGGGGCACCCGGTGAGGGGCAGGCTGCGCGACGTCCGCGGCGAGGAGGGGTCGATCCTGCCGCTCACCATCTTCTACGGCTTCCTCTCGCTGGTGCTCATCCTGCTCGTCGTCGCGGCGACCTCGCTCTACTTCGAGCGCAAACGGCTCTTCACGCTCGCCGACGGCGCGGCGCTCGCTGGTGCCGAGGCGTTCGCCCTGGATGACGTCTCGCTCGCCTCGGGTGGCCCGCGTCCTCAACTGCGGTCGACGGAGGTCGCCGCCGCGGTTCGCGGCTACCTGGCCGCCGCGCCGAATGACGTCGGCTCGCTCGCGGTGGAGCGTGCCGTGACGACCGACGGGCGAAGCGCGACCGTCGAGCTCTCGGGGTACTGGCGCCCACCCGTGCTGACCGTGTTCGTGCCGGAGGGGTTCCGCATCGAGGTGACCGCGGTGGCCCGGTCCGTGTTCTTCTGAGCCGGTCTGTGTTCTGAGCCGGTCAGTATTCCTTTGGGTGGGCTAGGTGTTCGCGGCATCGCCGTGGCCGACGAAGGCGAGGGTGGTGCCGATGCCGATCATCATCACGCCGCCGGTCGCGCTCAGGTGCTCCACCCGGCGCGGGGACCGGCCGAACCAGTCGCGCGCGGCCCCAGCGGCGAGTGCCCACACGCTGTCGCTCGCGAGCGCGATGCCGACGAAGATCGCCCCGAGCAGGATCATCTGCGCCGGCACGTTGGGTTAGCTTCAGCGCGCGCGCGGCAGGACCGACGGCCGCCCTTTCATAATGGCACCCGCCAAAGTCCGTCTCGCGATTGCGTCGATGGGGAAACCGGAGACGAACGTCGGTGACCTGTGTCGTGAGCTCGGCATTTCCCGACAGACCCTGTATCGACATGTTTCTCCGCATGGCGACGTTCGACCAGACGGGGAATGGGTCCTCACCAGGAAATCAGTAGGGCCTGATTAGTTTCGCCGCACGAATGACGCCTCGGCTTCGACTGGCACCGGTTTTCTAGCCGCGAGGTTGCGGGTGACGGCTTCGGCGGAATTCATCGCTCGTCGACTGGTGGTTAGGAAGGCGAGAACCGCAACGCAACCTCCTGCAGCGGCAACGGTCCACCATCCTGGATGGCTGGCGGCGGCGATGGAAGTACCCACCGCGGCGTTGCTTATGCCGGGAATCACGATTGCGCCAACCACGGCCACTCCGATGGCTTGCCCGACCTGACGAGATGTCGATGCCATGGCGGACGCGACTCCGGATTGCGCGGCGGGCATGCCGGCAACAGCAATCGATGTAATCGGTGCGTTCAACATTGCGAATCCCAGACCGAACAATACCAGCGAGATGATCAATATCCAGGCCGGAGCGGATTGGTGCAAGTGAGTGAGGAGCGCCGCGCTGACTGCGATCGCGGTGCCACTGATGACAAGCGGAGTCCGGGGCCCGCGTGCCGCAGCAAGCCGACCCGCCACTGGGGCGAAGAGGAACACCATGACTGCGACAGGAAGAAGGAACAGCCCCGCAGCCACAGGGGACATCTGCTTGGAATCTTGCAGGAAGAACGTCATCACCCAGAGGTATCCGCCCGCCCCAGACATCCCGACCAGAGACATCACCACCCCTCCTGCAAATGGGGCGCTCGCGAAGAACCGTGGGTCGATCAAGGGTTCCGCCTGTCGCAGTTCCCACCGGACCAGCGCTGTTGCGGCGACCGCCACCGTCACGAACAACGCAAGGATCTCTGTCGAGGCCCAACCGAGGGACTGGCCCTCGATGATGGCGTAGGTCAAGGCCAGCAGTGTGATGACGACCAGCGCCTGGCCGACGGGGTCATGCTTACGGGGCGTAGGCGATCGCGATTCGGATACGAAGAGGGCACACAAGACAATCGCGATGATCCCGATCGGGACGTTGGTCCAGAAGATCGATCGCCATCCTGCGGTGCCGACGAGGACTCCGCCGATGACCGGCCCGATGGCCATGCTCAGCCCATAAATTCCACTCCATACCCCGTAGGCTTTCGCGCGCTTCTTCGGGTCGGGGTACGCCTGGGCGACGATCGCCATGGCGACGGGGTTCATCATCGAGGCACCCAGGGCTTGAAGGATCCGGAACCCGACCAGCCACCCCACACTCGGAGCAAGGCCGCACAGGAGCGACGCGACACTGAAGATGGTCAGACCGATCTGAAGGGTACGCCTGCGCCCCCACCGGTCCGCGATCGCGCCAGCCATGAGCAGGAACGCGCCCAGAACAAGCTGGTACGCGTCGACTGTCCATTGAAGGTCCGTGAATGACGCATGTAGGTCAGAGCGCATGCTCGGCAACGCGATGGTGACGATCGTGTTGTCCACCCCGACGATCAAAACGCTCAGACAACAGATACCCAGTATCAGGCGAGGGCGCGTGCGAGAAGGAAGCGACATCTCACCACTGTCGTGTTCTTACCCGTCTGGCGTCCAACAATGATTCCGTTTCGGTATTGATCCTTTAGCATTATCAGTAGCATCGGGGCATGGTAACGCTGGACATTGTGACCCTTCGCAGTCTCGTGGCCGTCGCAGCGTGCGGCGGATTTCACAAGGCGGCGCACGCGCTGCACCTGACCCAGGCCGCGGTCAGCCGCCACATCCAGCGTCTGGAGGACAGCCTCGGGGAAGAGCTCGTCACGCGAGATGGCCGCGGCACCCGCTTCACGGCTGCCGGCGAACGGATGCTCGGCCATGCTCACGTCATCCTCGAGGCGCACGATGACGCTCTCGCGGACTTCGCCACCCCTGGAAACGTCCTCACCGTCGGAACGATGGACCACGCGGCAAACTTCGTGCTGCCCGAGTTGACAGATACCCTCCGCGACGCCTTCCCGCAGAAGACGATTCAGCTTCGACTCGGCCGCAGCGCGAACCTTCGCGAATCAGTCGCCAGTAGCCGCCTCGACGTCGCACTCGTGCTCGAACGCCTCAGCCATGACTCGAGCGAATCCGGGGCTCTGCCAACACGATGGGTCGGAGGAGAAGATCCCACCTCCGCAAAAACCACGACCGTGCCGCTTGTGCTCTTCGACCATCACAGCGGACTCCGCAGCGCTGCTATCGACACTCTCACCAGAGCTGGAATCCGACATACCATCGCCGCGGAAGCATCCGACCTCGCGGGCATTCACTCGGCGGTCCGCGCCGGTCTCGGCATCACACTCCTTCCGCGACTCGGCCGCCTCCCGGACCGTCTCCGCGAGATCAGCGACCTGCCCGAGCCCCCCGGAGTAATCGTGAGCGTCCAGACTGGGTCCCACATCTCCGACACTGACGCACGCACCATACGGCGCATAATTGAAGTTCGATTCCAGGCCGCCATCGAGCGCCTCTGACGCCCAGGCCGATGGGTGCCGCTCCGCGCAAGCGGCCTTGAGAAATCGTGCACGCGCCCTTGAGGAACGACAACATGGGCATGCCAGTCTCGCGACGGCGAGACGTCTCGTAACCCTAGGGTTGCGAGACAGCGGAGAGCGACCAGAGATCGCCCGACGTTACGGGTTCAATCTCACTCGTGAAGAAATCCCATCAAGGTTGAGAGATAAGCGCGCGACAGGAGACGCAAGTCATCAATCCGCACATGCTCGTCGATCTGGTGGATGGTCTCGCTAGTGAGCCCGAATTCGGCCACGGGGCACTAGAGGAGATGAAGCGGGCATCCGAGGTTCCTCCTCCGGTGTTGAACACCGGAGCGACGCCCGTGGCTCCTTCGACAGCGGCCGCAAGATCACTGAGTTCACTGCGCTCTCGTGGTCGAACGATTAGCTGACTACACCCAGGAAGATCTCGACGCGTTCACCATCCCAGCCGAGATCACCGCCGCTGATGCAGTACACCTTGCGTCCGCCTTCCTCGACCAGCTCGCCGGTCGGCCGGATGCCCAAGCGGTCCGCTTCGCTTTGCTGTTCGAACTCCGTGGCGATAGAGAACTCCGTGCGATGCTGACCGCAGATGCCCCCGTGCGCGGAAACTTGATCGAGGCAGCTCGAGGCGTCCTCCAGGCTATCGGCGTCAGCGAACCGGCTGTCCACGCGCCGGACCTTGTCGGGCTGATCGACGCGCTGCTGATGTACCGAACATCTGAGGCCGCGCCAATCGAGTCCCAAAGAGTGTTAGGCGCGTACCTTTCCGGCCTTCACTAAGGGCAAACCGCCGACCGGTCCACAGAGCATTCGGCTTATTTGTCAAGCTCTTGGCGGGCAGAGGCGTCCGGGGCCGCGCGAACTCGGAAACCCACAACTGACCTATTGCGCCCACTTTTCTCGCTGTCCCAGGGCCCACGCGCGGAGAGTGCCACCAACGCAAGGCCCACAAGTACAAGCGCCGCAAGACCCCACGAGGGTGCCATCACCAATCGAAGGACTCCGGTCACACCGGCGATAATGCCGGCGGCGAAAAGCGCGCGGCTGATCTGCTGTGCGGGCTCGTGCCGTTCAATCAGCGAAGAGCCGTAGTCGAGTGGCTGAGAACGCGCCCTCTAATAGTTTCCCGTAAGGCGTCCGGCTTGCGGTGATTCGTTCACGGGACACACGCGTGCCGGTGGCGAAACTCGAAACGGAGGGCGGTCGATGACCGTCCTCCGTTCGCTGACTCAGTATTTGAGACTCTTGAGCTCGAGGACCTATCAGGTGAGCGAAGCGGGGTTCACATCGGCCCGAAGGGCCGCGATAACGGATCTTGTGATGTCTACGGACTTGCATGGCGGAAGGCGCACAGCGTGAGGTTCGATGATTTCACGGCGTCTCTCCGTCGCCGACAGGTTTGAGATGGACTCTCCAGGTGACGTGATCATTTGCTCGGTGTGCTGGTTGGCGCAGAATTCACTACCGATGTCGTGACGGATGTTGAGCCCAGCGCGGTGCCTGCGGGAATTCCGGGTTGCCCGTTGAGAATCACGAGCCTCTCTCCGATGACGAGGCCGTTTGTCGGATCGATAATGATGTCCTGGCGTTCGGCGGTCTTGCTCTCGGTGCGGCCGATGGAAATCCCTTTTCGTCCGTCCAGCGTGGCGGCTTTCTCCGTCACGCTCACGCCGGGAACGAGCGCGGCTGCTTTGTAGAGCGCGGCCCGAAGATCGGCAGGAACGAATCCCGTGCGAAGCAAAACAACGATGAGGTCGAAGGCTGCGCCATCTTTTGAGACGCCTGCCCCTGGGTTCACGAGATAGAAATGGTCGAGGAGCTGCTGCGGGTCCCGCGGTAATGCTTTTAGCGCTTCTGGGGTGTAGTCAGGGCGAGAGTTCATGAACGCGCCGTTTCTGGCCTGAAAGTACTCTCCGCCCGTACCGTGTTCAGCCACTATTTCCGCCTGATTCTTCGAGGCATAGGCTTGCGATTCTGGACCGAACGTTTGAAACACCGCCGGCAATGACCGCTGCAACACCCAGCTTTTCTGGTCCGATTTCGGCACGAACAGAGAACTCGTGCTCAAGGTCGAATACCAGATGTCATGGCCGGAAATCGTGGTCCCCACCCCGCTGACAGCCTTCGTGTCGACACGGAGATACTGGTCGGGGCCGACAATCGGATCCGCGGTGAGAATTGTTGTCTGCGCAGCCTCATTGAGCACTTCTGCAGCCTCAGCCGAGGCCCCTACCGGGGACCCACCGAATCCAATCGTGTCGGTTGCGACTAGGGTTATCGCTATCGTCGCCGCCACCCCGGCTGAGGCGAATGTCCACCCCACGCGGCGCTGCATCCGCTTTTTCGCCGATGTGCGGGAAGCCGCACCGCCGATCGCCTTGTCGAGGGCCACCCGGTTTTTTGCGAGCTCGTCGAGTGGCACGGCAGGAAAATCACGTGCGCTGCGCAACAGGGTTAACTCGTCCATCGGGTACCTCCAGTTCAGGAGCTATCGCTCCGGTAGTTGTGGCCTCACGCAATGTGCGCTTGGCCCTGTTTAGGCGTGAGCGGACAGTGCCCACGATCGTGTTTGTCGTCTGCGCTATTTCCTCGTAGCTGAGTCCGGCCCAGGCAAAGAGGAGAAGTGTGTCGCGATCCCTGGCCGGCATCCGCCGCAGCACTTTGCTCAGCGCTGCGACAGACCGTTCCGCGTCGAGCCGTCGGCCGATGGCGACGTCGTCATCGGTGGGGCCGATTTCTCGTGGTGCAGCTAACAGCGCTTTCAGCGCACGAGTCTCGTCATGGTGATGTTTCCGGATGAGGTTGGTTGCGATACCGAAGAGCCAAGGGCGAGCATCCGTCCACTGCGAATCGAACTTGTCGCGTCGCTCAAACGCGATCAAGAAGGTATCGGACAGCACGTCATCCGCAGCACTTTCACCGACGCGGCGAACGACGTAACGGTGAAGCACCGCCGCGTGTCGAACGAATAGCTCGCCGAATTCCGCCGGCGTCTCAATGGACCGTCGGATCACTGCGCTGTCTGTGTTCACATAGTTAATTGCGTTACCGCCCAATTTAAGTTCATTCTTCCCCTTGAAGGCGAAGGCGTAGACCAGATAGGCAATGCTCCAGCCTCACATCGGTCATCAGCGGGTAGTTGCGAGACGGCCAAAACTGCTCTACGCCAGCGCGCCTGTCAGCAATCAGGTCCAGGTACCCCGCAGAACGTGGCTCCATCGTTCGTCGTCTTGACCAACGCTGCCCCAGCCCCCGTAGTCACGTCTTGAATGTCTTGCGGCGGCCCGCTATGAATCAGCACGGTGGTGCGGTAGCCGTTCATCATCTGCGCCAACTCGAGGTTCACGATTCGCAAGCGATGCATTGCCTTACGATGTGTGCTCGTAGGGCTCTCCTATGCTTCTGGGGTGAGCAATTCGGACGTTCGTGCGCGTATGGCTGAGCTCTATGTTCCGGTGACCGACCGCCTGACCGGTCCGAATATGTCAATCTGCAGCCGTGGTGGAGAGACGCAACGGTGATTGCGGGCATTGGCCAATTGTTGGCCTCGTCCTTCACTAACCCCGCACCTACGGTCATCATTGGGCCGCCTACGAGCGGGCACTTTCTTGGCGGTTTGGTCGCAGGCTACCTGGGCTTGGGTTTTGCGGCTATTCGCAAGGACCCTGTCGTCGCGGTCGACAGCGACCCGTGGATCGTCGTCACCACCCCGCCGGACTACCATGACCGCCATCTTGAGTTGGGACTTCGCCGCGGCATCCTCTTGTCCACCGACCGGGTTCTGGCCGTCGACGACATTGTCGACACGGGTAGCCAGCTCACGGCACTCAAACAAATCGTCGAACTCGCCGGAGCGCAGTGGCTCGGCGCCTCGGTTGCGATTGACCTGTTAGATCGCAACGCCACACGCCGAGAACTCAACATCCGCACCATCTTTCACAATCGTGAGCTTTGACCCGGGGCGCGGGACGGACAAGCCGCGGTAGCCGCGAGATCGCGGTCGCCGTCGCGACGGGCGCGGCTCTCGTCGTCTTCGGGGCCATGATGTGGGCCGCTCCCGACCAGAGCGACAGTTGCGAGGTGTACTGCGGGCCGTTCAACCTCCTCGGCACCGAGTACCTCTTGGTGCTTGCACCGGTAGTCAGCATCGGGGTCGCTGCGTTCCTTGGCATCCAGGCCATCAGGAAGCGGTGCAATCGAGTGGTGCTCATCGTCTGCGGGACGCTGCTCTTGGTTCCTCCGGCGGTTCTGCTGCACATGTACTTGGCCTCCCGGTGAGGGGTCGACCTGCAGTCGTCATCCTGATCGCGATGCGCGGCCCTGATCGCAGGAGATCTCCAGCATGATTGCTGCCCGCAATGAACCGCGAAACGGAATACTCAACCCCGGTCCAATAGCGCTTGTTATTAGCATCGCCGCCTTTCTGCTCCTGCTGACGGGCGAGATTCTCGCCCTCACGGACAAGGGAACCTCCTTCGAAAGCCAATTCAACGCCGCCGTTGGCTTCCTCATCGGCGGTGGAGTGCTCTTGCTGATCGCCATTGTTACGTCCATTGCCGTCGCGATAGAGGACCAGTCACCGCTCGCCTGGTCCGCGCTCGCGATCGCGGTACTTTCACTTCCGCTCATTGGGCTCATCTACTTCCTCTTCACGGCGCTCTTCTACTCCTAGCGAGGAGCGGACCATGACGGCAGAGTGAATAGCCCGCTCAGGGTTCGGCTAACTGGACCCGGGGATGAGCGCTTGAGGCTCACCGAGGGTGATCCAGTAACGCCACGCGTCGGCGAGTTCGCTTCCGCCGACATCATCACGGATGCCGCCTTGGCGCTCGATCGTCTTCGCTGACTGGAGGTTGCCGGCCTCGCAGACAACGAGGACCCGGTGCATGCCCAGACCACGCGCCTCATCCACCATCTGGCCCAGCGCCCACGTCGCCAGCCCGCGTCGGCGCGCAGATGGCCGGATGCCGTAGCCGATGTGCCCGGCCCGCTGAACGACGTCGTTGGACTCGTGCCGCAGCGCGATCCCGCCGAGCACCTGGTCGTCTTCGACGATCCACCGGTACGTGCAACGTGCCGAGTCCTCGGCCAGCCGCGCCGCCCACGCCGCGAATCCGGCTGGTGAGTCGACCTCGTCGGTCGGCAACAATCCGAAACCGTCCTCGTGCACGCCTGGACCCCACTCGGCATGTGCCTCGAGCCAGGTGGTGCGGAGCCGTCCGGTTGGTGCGATCAGGTGCGGCATAGGGCAACTGTATCGACACGGGAACCCGGGAGAGACCCCGCGCCGACGGTGCGACATTGATGCTCCCGTACGCCCTTCCCAAGTGACACAGCATCAGCACGCCTGAGCATTGCCTATAGGGCTAAGAAGGCCCGTCGAGTGAGGACGCGGACGTGTATTGTGCGGCTTGCTCGAACGTGTGCTGCGAGGCTGTCAGGTCGAGGACTTGCAGCGTGTGCGGGGTGGTTGCCTCCTGGATTGCCAGCGAATCGAGGAGTTTCGCCTCTGCTACGGAGACCAGAACCGCCAACGGCTTACCGTGGCGGGTGAAGGTGACGCGTTCCCGGCCATAGGCCACTTCGTTCACCAGTTCTGCTAAGACCGCTCGCGCTTGGGTTACGGGAATCTCTTTCATCCTGATTCTCCTTTCTGTACAGGACGTACGTTTAGGACTATGTTCGATACGTACATTATGTACACTATCGAGCACAGAGGGGGCGTGGACCCCACCGATGTCGATGCCTCGCGACTACATTCGACTGTGGGCCGCATCCACAATCTCGGCGCTGGGAGATGGGCTGCGGATCGCCGCCATTCCCCTTCTTGCCGCCTCGGCAACATCGGACCCGTTCGCGATTTCGATTGTGTCCGCCGCAGGCTTCCTGCCATGGCCAGTGTTCGGGCTCCTCGGCGGGGCGATCTCCGATCGTTTCGAGCGGCGTCGCTTGATGTGGATGGTCAACGCTGCTCGCGCCATCATCATCTGCGTCTCGACGATCATCCTCCTTGCCGAGGGATCACTGCCAATAGCGCTGCTTGCACTGCTCGCTTTCTTGCTCGGGACCGCCGAGACCGTTTACGACAATGCGGCGATCGGAATACTGCCCCAGGTCCTCACCCCAGATCTCCTGCCCGCGGGCAATTCGCGATTGTTCACGAGCCAACTCAGCGCAACACAGCTGATCGGACCGCCGCTCGGCGGACTCCTTTTTGTTTTCGGACCCAGCGTCCCCCTCACATTGGACGCGATCTCGTTCGTGATTAGCGCCACTCTGATCGCGTTTCTCTCTCCAACCTCCCGTTACCCTGAACAGACGCCGATGAATCTGCGCCGAGACATCAGCGAAGGAATCGCGTGGCTGTGGAAGAGTGCGACCTTACGGACCATGGTCGTTCTCACTGTTGCCCTCAGCGCGGCAAGCGGCGCGCTACTGGCAATGCTGGTCGTCTACGCTCACGACCAACTACACACCAACAGCATTGGATACGGCCTCCTTCTCGGCGCCTTCGCCGTCGGTAGCATCGCGGGCGCACTGTGCACCCCGAAGTTGATGCGGACCCGACCGCTCCGAGAAGTGCTCACCGGATCCATCGTCGCCGCCATCGGAGTCTTCGCCGGTTTGGCAACGACATCCACCCCCGCCGTAGCGGCCGGCCTCCTCCTCCTGGGAGCAGCCGTCAGCACCTGGAATGTCGCATCGGTAACAACCCGCCAGCGCATCGTCCCGAACCACCTCCTCGGACGAGTCAGCAGCGCCTACCGCGCGAGCGCCCTCACCTTCACCACCATCGGCGCCCTAACCGCTGGAATACTGACCGGCACCACATCGATCACAACCACACTGTGGGCATGCGCCGGCCTCGGACTCGTCGGACTCCTCGTCCGAGGTCGGGGTCTCTGGCAACTCCATTGAGCCGAATAACCCACATCAACGCGTCGGCCAACGAATATCGATCCTCTCGCGCGCGCGAACCCTGCGTGCAGGGACAACCTGCACGTGCCGTCCCACAGGACGTTCCTTGGGGTCTTACGGGCACGCCTTTGCGGGCCATATCGTTTAGGCATGACTTTCGCGGCCACTCCAACCCTCAAGAACGACCGTGTGACTCTGGAGACCCTTCGCCCGGAACACTGCGGCCACCTTGCGGTCGCGGCCGAAACGGATGACTTGTGGCGAACGTGGTACACCCACATCCCGGCGCCGACCGATATAGATGATGAGATCGAGCGCCGACTCTCTCTTCAGAAAGAGGGTCGTATGGCGCCTTGGGCGATCATCGACGGTGCAAGTGGCCGTGCTGTTGGCATGACGACGTACTGCAACCTCGATCCTGCTAATCGTCGCCTGGAGATTGGGTCGACCTGGCTCAGCCGTGCCTCGCAAGGTACCGGCGTCAACGCGGCGGCGAAACTCCTCCTCCTGACGCGGGCGTTCGAGGAGCTGGGCTGCATTGCTGTGGAGTTCCGGGCGCACTGGCACAATCACCAGTCGCGAGCCGCCATCGAGAAACTCGGCGCGAAGCAGGACGGCGTGCTGCGCAACCACACCGTCTTCGAGAACGGAACCGTGCGCGACACCGTCGTGTTCTCCGTCATCGACAACGAGTGGCCCACCGTGAAGTTCGCGCTGTCTGACCGCGTTAACCGCGAGGCCAGCTGAGTCCGGATCTCCGCAGGACGTTCCCCTTTATGCACTCGGCAAACGACGTCTCGGTCTGTGCAAAGGACTATTGAAATTTGTGCAGACGTAGGGTTGACGCAAATGTTCAGCGAGCAGACCCTCTGGGATGTGGTCGTCGTGGGAGCCGGGCCGGCCGGCTCGACGGCGGCGCGCGTCGCGGCCGAGGGCGGGGCATCCGTGTTGCTCGTCGACCGGGCGCGGTTTCCGCGGTACAAGACCTGCGGCGGCGGACTGATCGGCATCTCGCTGGAGCACATTCCGCCGTCGGTGCTCGAGACCGTGGAGCGCCGCGCGAGCGCCGTGCGGTTCTCGCTGCGCGGTGGCGCCGTGCGGTCCCTCCGGGCGGGTCGACAGTTGCTCGCCCTCGTGCAGCGGGAACGGTTCGACGCTGCCCTCGTGGCGGCGGCGGTCGCGGCCGGCGTCACGTTCGCCGATGGCCTCACGGTGCGCTCGCTCGCCGAAGTCGAAGCCGAGGCCGAGGGCGGGGAGGTTGTCATCGCAACCGACCGGGGCGACATCCGGGCACGAACGGTGATCGGCGCCGACGGCACGAGCGGCCGCTGCGGCCGCTACGTGGGGGTGGTCGCGGGTGGGATCGACCTCGCGCTCGAGCTGGAGATCCGCCGCCCGTCGGAAAGGAGACAGGTCGACGCCACGAGGTTCGACGACCGGGTTTTTCTGGATTGGGGCGAGAGTCCTGGCAGCTACGCGTGGATGTTCCCCAAGGACGACGTGCTCACTGTGGGGGTGATCCAGGCAAAGGGGTCACCCGACGCCACGCGGCGCTACCTGCGCGAGTGGGTTGAGGGGCTGGGCCTGCAGCACGAAGAGGAGCTGCGGTCGTCCGGGCACCTCACCCAGTGGCGAACGCCGGACTCGCCGCTGCGGCGGGGAAGCGTGATCGTGGCGGGGGACGCGGCCGGGCTGCTCGACCCGTGGACCAGGGAGGGCATCTCCTACGCCCTCCGCTCCGGATCCTGGGCGGGAGAGGCTGCGGCGCGTGCCTCCTCCCACGCCGACGAGAGCGGTCGGGCGGCGGCCCTCGACTCCTACGTGGCGCGAGTCGACACCGAGCTCGCGGCCGACATCTCGGCGGGCCTCAGGCTCCTGCGAATCTTCGAGAAGCATCCGGGGGTCGTGCACTTCTTCCTCGCGTTCTCGGGCGTCGGAGGACGCCTCTTCGTGAGCGTCTGCACCGGCGCGAAGACCCTCTCCGGCATCGTCCGCACGAGGGCGATGCGCACGGCTCTCGCCCTGCTGCGGCTCTGACCCGCGGGGGCGATTCGGCCCGGGAGAGTGAGCGGAGGATCCACCGTTCGACGTACAGTCGTTCACTCGTGATCGGGCGGGGTCGCGCGCGCCGGCGCGAGCGGCGGCTGAGTTAGCGGCGGCTCAGCTGACGGCGGCTGAGCTAACGGGGGTGCGGGGCGAACCGCGGCACGTAGCGCAGCAGGATGCCCGCCCCGATGAGCCCGACGACGCCCATGACGCCGCTCGCGACGGCGATCGACGCGACGGCCACGACGGCCGAGACGGCGAGCGGGGCCGCTGCACTGCCGGCGTCGCCGGTGAAGCGCCAGGCCCCGAGGAACGGGGCAGGGTCCCGCGGGTCGGCGAGGTCGGCGCCGAGAGTCATCAGGATTCCGCTGCCCACGCCATTGGCGAGCGACATGAAGATGGCCGCGGCGATGAACCAAACGACGGCGCCAGGCACATCGTGGGTGAAGGCGAGGATCAGGTGCCCGACGCCGAGGCCGATCATGGATGGCAGGGCGCTCCAGAGCCGGCCCCAGCGGTCCATGATCTGGCCGCTCGCGTAGAAGAGGGCGAAGTCCACCGCGCCGGCCGCTCCAATGATGAGGGCGGTCTGGGCGTCCGGAATCCCGATGCTCACCGCCCAGAGCGGCAGGATCACCTGCCGGCTCGCCCGCATCGCCCCGATCAGGGCGGCGCCGGTGCCGAGCCGCGCGAGCACCGCGCGGCTGTTCCAGATGCTGCGGAACAGGCCGTGCGCCTCGTCGGCCACGAGCTTCTCGCCCTCGCGCATCGCGGCCGGCGCGCGACTGACCGCGAGCTGCTCCGCCGGGTCCCTCAGCACGATGAGCAGGAACGCGGCCGTGGTGCAGCCCACGATGTGCACCCAGAACACCGACTGGGTGCTGCCGGTGAAGTGGATGACCGTCGCGCTGATGAACGGACCGACGAAGTACCCGAGGCGGAAGGTGCCGCCGAGCGTGGAGAGGGCGCGGGCCCGGTATGCGCGCGGCACGAAGCTCGTCATGAAGGCGTGCCTGGCGAGGGCGAACACCGCGGTGGAGAGCCCGATCGCGAGGATCCCCACGCCGAGAACCCACGGGTTGGGGGCCAGCAGGGCGGTGACGAGCCCGACGATGGACAGCAGCGCCGCGTAGATCATGGCGGTGCGTTCGCCGATGCGCGACACGATCCAGCCGCTCGGGATGTCGCCGAAGAGTTCGCCGAGCATGATCATCGACGCGATCAGGCCGGCGACCGCGAGCGAGGCACCGAGGCTGTTCGCCACCACCGGGATGATCGGGATGATCGCGCCCTCGCCGAGCGAGAAGGCGAGGGTCGGCAGGATGGCGGGTAGGGCTATCGAGCGGAAGCTGAAGTCCTGCTCTGCGGTGCCCATCCCGTTCGATGCTACCCGCGGTCGGTGGGCAGGAAGGGGTACCCGGCAGGCCCGGTAGGCTGGTGGGGACATGGACGAGCTCGATTTTTCTGAACAGATCGCCGCGCTTCGCTCGACCTTTGCGGACATCCGCTCTGTCGTCGGGGTCGACAAGCTCACGGCGGAGATCGCGGACCTGAGCGAACAGGCCGGCGTGCCCGACCTGTGGGACGACACCGAGAAGGCGCAGAAGATCACCTCGGCGCTCAGCCACAAGCAGGCGGAGCTCGCGAAGATCGTGAGCATCCAGTCGCGGCTCGACGATCTCGAGATCATGGTCGAGCTCGCCAATGAGGAGTCGGACGCCTCGGCCGCCGCCGACGCGCAGGCCGAGCTCACGAGCATCCAGAAGCTCCTCGGCGAGCTCGAGGTGCAGACGCTGCTCAACGGGGAGTTCGACTCCCGCGCCGCCGTCGTCACCATTCGCGCCGGCGCCGGGGGAGTGGACGCCTCGGACTTCGCCGAGATGCTCATGCGCATGTACCTGCGCTGGGCCGAGCAGCACAACTATCCAGCCAAGGTGCTCGACACGAGCTACGCCGAGGAGGCGGGCATCAAGTCGACGACGATCGAGGTGGACGCCCCGTACGCCTTCGGCACCCTGAGCGTGGAGGCCGGAACCCATCGCCTCGTGCGGATGAGCCCGTTCAACTCGGCCGGCAAGCGGCAGACCAGCTTCGCCGCGGTTGAGGTGATCCCGCTCATCGAGCAGACCGACGTCGTCGAGGTGCCGGAGGGCGACATCCGGGTGGATGTCTTCCGCTCGAGCGGTCCGGGCGGCCAGTCGGTGAACACCACGGACTCCGCGGTGCGGATCACCCACATCCCCACCGGCACCGTGGTGTCGATGCAGAACGAGAAGAGCCAGATCCAGAACCGCGCGGCGGCGATGCGAGTGCTGCAGTCCCGCCTGCTGCTCATCGAGCGCGAGCGTGAGGCGGCTCAGAAGAAGGAACTCGCCGGCGTGATTACCGCGAGCTGGGGCGACCAGATGCGTAGCTACGTGCTCGCGCCGTACCAGATGGTGAAGGACCTGCGCACCGACTACGAGGTGAACAACCCGTCTGCCGTGTTCGACGGTGACCTCGACGGGTTCATCAGCGCCGGCATCAAGTGGCGCAAGCGCGACAAGAGCGACTAGCCCTTTACCGCCCCCGCCGCGATGTTGGCGATGAAGTGGCGTGAGCCGATCAGGAAGACGCCGATGAGCGGCACGACGCTGATCAGCGCGCCGGCCATCACCATGCCGTAGTCGGTTCCGTAGATGGAGCTCAGCTGCGAGAGGGCCACCTGCAGGGTCTGCCTCTTCGGATCGACCAGCACGATGAGCGGCCAGACGTAGTCGTTCCACGCGCCGATGAAGGTGAAGATGCCGAGAAACGCGAGTCCGCCGCGCAGCATAGGAACGGCAACCAGGAAGTAGGTCCTGAAGAAGCCGGCGCCATCGATGCGGGCCGCCTCCACGAGTTCGTCCGGAATGGCTCCGGATGCCAGCTGCCGCAGCAGGAAGATCCCGAACGCGTTGGCCGCCCCCGGGATGATCAGCGCCTGGAACGAG
Source organism: Lacisediminihabitans sp. (assembly GCF_036569425.1). GTDB lineage: Bacteria > Actinomycetota > Actinomycetes > Actinomycetales > Microbacteriaceae > Lacisediminihabitans. The sequence continues at coordinate 41,658 of NZ_DATCQQ010000029.1, read as the reverse complement.
CCGATCCAGCCGAGCTGGCTCATGACCACGAAGTTGGGAACGAGGGACAGCTGCGCGGGGATCATGAACGTGGCCAGCAGCACCGCGAACAGGGTGCGCCGAAACGGGAACTCGAACTTGGCGAAGGCGAATGCCGCGAGCGAGTCGAAGAACATGACGAGCACCGTGCAGGACAGGGCGACGAACAGGGTGTTGCCGAGTGCTCCCAGCAGGTCGATGCTGGCCAGCACGTGGCCGATGTTCTCGAAGAGGTGAGTGCCGAAGATGAGCTTGGGCGGGTATCCGAAGATGTCCGCGGTGGTATTGGTGGCCATGACGACGAGCCAGTAGAACGGGAAGATCGACAGGAAGACGCCGACCAGAATGGCGAGGTGGGTGACGATCCTGGCCACCCGGCTCTGCTTCAGCGCCCGGGCGTCCCGCCTGGCCTGGGCCTCGTCGATCGGGGGCGACAGCTGCGGAGGGGTCTGCAGCTCCGGCGGTTTGGCCTGCGTGGTCGTCATTTTGTCCGTCCCCACTTCTTCGTTCCAGTGCGTTCACTGACCAGCCGCCAATTGAGCGCCGCGAACAGCGCGGCGATCACGAAGAGCGCCCAGCCGATGGCCGAGCCGTAGCCGAAGTCGAACTGGGTGAACGCCTGGTTGTACTGGTAGAGCACGATGGTCATGCCGGACTCGTTGGGGCCTCCGGCGTTGCCCAGCAAGACCTGCGGTTCGGTGAAGAGACTGAGTCCGCCGATTGTGGAGGTGATCACGGTGAAGAGGATCACCGGCCGCAGCATGGGGATGGTCACCTGGGCGAAGATGCGGGCAGTGCCCGCGCCATCCATCTTGGCCGCGTCGTAGACGTCGGAAGAGATGGCCTGGAGGCCGGCGAGGAAGATGATCGCGTTGTAGCCGGTGAACCTCCAGATCACCATGACGGCGATCGTGGTCTTGATTCCCCAGTCGGAGGTGAGCCAGGGCACGGTGTCCAGGGAGAGGGACTTCAGGGCGGAGTTCACGATTCCGAAGGTGTCCGAGAAGACGGAGCCGAAGACCAGGGCCATCGCCACCATCGACGTGACGTTCGGCATGAAGTACGCGACGCGGTAGAAGCCCTTGAAGCGGATGTTCTGGTGCAGCAGCACGGCGATCACGAGGGCGAAGAACAGCATCGGGATCGTGGACATGAACCAGATGATGAAGGTGTTCGAGACGGCGTTCCAGAACCGGGGATCGCTCAGCAGGTACTGGAACTGGGCGAGCCCCACCCACTTCATCGTGCCGATGCCGTCCCAGTCGTGCAGGGAGATGTAGAGCGAGAACACGACGGGGAAGAGTCCGAAAACCAGGAACAGGATGTAGAACGGCGAGATGGCCAGGTATTGTGGCCAGTAGCGCTTGAGGGCGGGCACCGGGCGGCGAGTCGTCAACGGGGAGGTCGTCATTTCATCAGCCCCCTCTTCTCGAGCTGGCGTATGCCCTGGGCCATGGCGTCGGCCCAGGCGCGATCCGGGTCCTTGCCCTGGGTCTCGACGTTCACGAGCTCCTTGAGCACCCCCTCGGAGACCTGGCTGTCGTATGGGCTGACAAAGGTGATCGGCACCTCCTTCGCCGACTCCTGGAACACGCCGAGCACGTCTTGCCCGCCGAAGAACTTGTCTGGCGAGCTGAGTTGGGGCGACTCGAATGCCGTCGGGGCCGAGGGAAAGAGCTGTACGTCCTTGTACGTCTCGATCTGGGCCTCTGGCGAGGTGAGCCAGGTGATGAAGTCGAAGGCGGCCTTGGGGTCCTTGCAGCTCTTCGGGATGGCGAGGAAAGACCCGCCGCTGTTGCCGGGGGCGCCCGGCTGGTGGGCCACGGCCCACTTGCCTGAGCTGTTCGGCGCGGTGGACTTGAGGATCGGGCCCCACCACACCGCCTCGATGTGGCTCGCGACCTTGCCGCTGACCCAGGCCGAGTTCATCTCGGCCGGGGTCTGCACCTTCGCGGTGATGCCCGCCTGGGCCGCGGCGACCGCGACATCCCAGGCCCGGCGGACGGTCCCCTTCTGGTCCTGGAACAGGGCACGGCCGGCGGGGGAGAAGTAGCGTTCGGCGCTCGCGTTGATGATCTGGTTGTAGACGATGCTCGCGTTCGCGAGCAGGGACACCCCCGAGTTGCGCTTGAGCTTTTGGCCCGCGTCGAGCCACGCCGGCCAGGTGTCTGTGGTGGCCGCGACCTCGTCAGCATCCCGTGGAAGCGAGGCGGCGGCGAAGAGGTCGGTGCGGTAGAACTGCGCCGTCGGACCGGTGTCCATCGGCCAGAAACACATGCGGTCGGTCGGCGTGACCCCGAACTGCCACTTCCAGGGCAGGTAGTCCGCCTTGTGCTCTTGCGCCCCCAGCTCGTTCATGTCCACGAACTGGTCTTCCGAGGGGAAGTAGAGCGCGACATTCGAGTTCAGCCCCGTGATGTCCGGCACGTACGCCCTGCCGGCGAGACTCGTGCGGAGCTTGACGTCGAAGTTGCCGCCGATCATGTCGGTACGCAGTCTTCGCGGTGTGCCGGTGATACTCCGCCGGGCCGAATCCAGCAGTTTCTCGCTGATCGAGCGGTTCCAGTACCACAGCGTCAGGAGGTTGGGATCGGTGGAAATCGACTCCGTTCGGGAGCAGCCGGCGAGCGCTCCCGTCGCCGCGAGCCCCGCGACAGCCATCGTTCCGGTCATGAATCTGCGGCGGGACAAGTTGTCCATCCGGTATCCCACTCTCATCATTGAGCACGCGTGAACGTTCACGAAAACTTAGCCGACTCTGTCAGGTTCACGAATGGGTGTCAAGGATGCGGATGGCTGTCCTGGCCGCCGATGGGCGTCGGCCACGGTCGGGACCGGGCGGCAAAAACCATTTGACCTACGGTGCGCCGCTGGGTAACCTCGAGACTTCGTGAACGTTCACTACGCGGAGGGAAGAATGAGTCGACACGCCCTGAACTGGGGAATCCTGGGGCCCGGAAACATTGCTCGCCGTTTCGCGAGCCAGCTCGCCGACAGCGCAACGGGGCGCCTCGTGGCGGTCGCCAGCCGTGACCCTGCGAAGGCCGAGGCCTTCGCCCGGGAATTCGGGGCGGAGCGAAGCTATTCGAGCTATGAGCAGCTGCTCGCCGACCCCGACGTCGACGCCGTGTACATCTCGCTCGTGCACACGTTGCACGCCGAGTGGACCGTCAAGGCCGCGGACGCCGGCAAGCACGTCCTGGTCGAGAAGCCGATCGCGGTCAACCATGGATCGGCAATGGTCTCGGCGGAGGCCGCGCGGCGTAACGGCGTCGTGCTGCTCGAGGCGTACATGTACCGGTTCCACCCACAGATCGACACGCTGCTCGAGCTCGTCTCCGGCGGGGCGATCGGCACCGTTCAGCACATCGACGCGAGCTTCTCCTTCGACACGGGCGGGAGCACCGGTCGACTGTTCGACGAGAGCCTCGCCGGCGGAGGCATCCTCGACGTCGGCGGCTACCCGGTCTCCCTGGCGAGGCTGGTCGCGTCGGCCGCGCTCGGCCGTCGCAGCGAGCCGGTCTCGCTCACCGCGCAGGGCTCCATCGGCGACACGAACGTGGACGAGTGGGCCGCAGCAACCCTGCAGTTCGAAGCGGGAATCAGCGCGCACGTGCGCACCGGAGTGCGCCTCGACGACGAGGAGCGCGTGGTCGTCTACGGCTCGCACGGAACGATCCAGCTGCACACGCCCTGGGTGGTCGAACCGTCGGCGAACCCCAGGATCACCGTGCGCCGGGTGGGGGAGCAGGTGCGGGTCATCGAGTGCCCGGCCGGGTCGCAATACGCCGCGGAGGCCGATGCTGTCGCCGCAGCCGTGGCCGGCGGAACCACGTCATCCGATGTTCCGCGCATGACGATCGACGACTCGCTGGCCAACCTCCTCGTGCTCGACCAGTGGCGGGCCGCTATCGGCCTGCGCTACTCCTTCGAGCGGGACGACGCCACGACGCCCACGGTGAGCGGCGAACCACTCGCGGTGCGCGCCAACTCCATGCTCTACGGCAGAATCCCGGGCATCGACAAGAACGTGTCGCGCCTCGTGATGGGGTGCGACAACCAGCAGAACCTGGCGCACGCCTCGGCGATGTTCGATGACTTCTTCGAGCGCGGGGGGAACGCCTTCGACACGGGGTACATCTACGGCGGAGGGCTGCAGGAACGGCTGCTCGGGCAGTGGATCTCGAACCGGGGCCTGCGCGAGCAGACGGTGGTGATCGCCAAGGGCGCCCACACGCCGCACTGTGACCCGGAGTCGATCACCCGTCAGCTCACCGAGAGCCTCGAGCGGCTGCAGACAGACCACGTGGACATCTACCTCATGCACAGGGACAACGAGGATATTCCGGTCGGGGAATTCGTCGACGTGCTGGACGAGCACGCGCGCGCCGGGCGCATCCGGGCCTTCGGCGGGTCGAACTGGAGCCTCGCGCGATTCGACGAGGCCAACGAGTACGCCAGGGCCAACGGAAAGCAGCACTTCGGCATCCTGAGCAACCACTTCGGACTCGCGGAGGCGTACGACGTGCCGTGGGACGGCTGCCGCCACGCCACCGAGGCTGCGTCGAAGCTCTGGCTCAAGCAGACCCAGACCCCGCTGTTCCCCTGGTCGTCGCAGGCCCGCGGGTTCTTCACCGGCAGGGCTCGGCCAGAGGACCTCTCCGACCCGGAGCTCGTGCGCTGTTACTACGGCGACGGCAACTTCGAGCGGCTCCGTCGAGCCGAGCAGCTCGGCGCGGAGCTCGGCGTGATGGCAACGGCGGTTGCCCTGGCCTACGTGCTGCACCAGCCGTTCCCGACCTTCCCGCTGTTCGGTCCACGCTCGATCTCCGAGACGCGCACCTCCATGGCTGGGCTGAGCATCGAGCTGACGGATGATCAGGTGCGGTGGCTGGACCTGGTCGGCTGAGGCCGGGCGGCTGCCGGGCCGACTGCTAGGGTGCACAACATGAAGCCGGAACGGTCGCGAGCGAAGCCCGCGACGATCCTGGATGTGGCGAGCGAGGCGGGGGTCTCGCGCCAGACGGTCACCCGCGCCATGAACAACATGTCGGGGATCAACCCCGCGACGAAGCAGCGGGTGCTGGCGGTGGCGAGGGCGCTCAAGTACCGCCCGAGCCGGTTCGCCAGGGGACTGGTCGTCGCGCATCCACTCACCATGGGCCTGCTGCTCGACGACATGACCAACCCCTTTTATTCCGAGTTGGCGGCGAGCGTGGTGTCCTCGGCGGCCGAACTGGGCTGGAACGTGATATTCGCGGACACCGCGCACGGCCTCGCCGGGCCGCGCCCGATCCTCGACTCCCTGGCCATGCAGGTCGACGCCGCCATCGGCTACGTGCACGTGGGCTCCGACGAACTGGACGAGGTCTTCGGCGACATGCCGGTGGTCGTGCTCGAGAAGTCACCGGAGCCGGGGGACCGGTCGGTGATCACCTTCGACTTCGAGCCGGGGCTCCTGGCCGGCATCGCCCACCTGGACGACGCCGGCCGCCGGCACATCGCGATGCTCGACGCCGGCAGCGTCGACGAGCCGTCCGAACGCGGCCGACAGTTCGAGCGGATCATGCTCGAACGGGGTCTCGAGCCGATCCGCTTGCCTGGTGGCCCGACCATCGCCGACGGCGTCGACGCCATGCGGCGACTTCTCGACACGAGGCCGGAGGTCGACGCGGTGATCGCCTTCAACGACCTGGTCGCGATGGGGGCCATGAAGGAGCTCCATCGCGTGGGGGTCGACATCCCCGGCCGATGCGCCGTCCTCGGCATCGACGGCCTCTCGATCGGCGAGATAGTCACGCCGGAGCTCTCGAGCCTCGCCCTCGACCTCCGGGCGGTCGGGCGGCTCGCGGTCGAGCTGGCCGTGGGGATGTACACGGGGGAGCTCCCGATGACGGGTCCCGAGGTGCAGCGCACGGTGAGCCACACGCTCCTGCTGCGCGCGACCGCCTGACCGCCGCGCGATTGTTCCCGTGTGTCGGGTCGGGGACCTGTCGACCGAGCACAGTGGCTACACGGGGGCGCAGACAGACGGATGCGGGCAGTCGGGTTCAGGCGGGCGGCATGCCGCATCCGCAGCTCTGCCGCACTATCAGCCTGGTCGCGTAGAGGCTGAAGGCGTCAGACGCCGTGGGGGCGACGAGCCGCTCGACGGCCTCCTCGGCCATCTCCGCCACGGGCTGCTGCACCGTGGTGAGGCCGGGCCAGGTGTATTCGGCCTCCGGCGAACCGTCGAAGGAGACGACGGCGATCTCGGCGGGAATGGCGATCCCCGCCTCATGGATGGCGCGGAGCACGCCGATGGCCTGGAAGTCCGAGCTCACGAAGATGGCGGTCGGACGGTTGTCGCCGGCGATCAACAGCTTGCCGGCGGCGTATCCGCCCTCCCGGGTGAATGTGGCGGCGGCCTCGGGGCCCGCCGGGAGTCCCGCGGCGGTGAGGGCATCCCGCCAGCCGCGTTCTCTCACGTCCGGCGGCCCCAGCTCGCCCACATACCCGATGTTGGTGTGCCCGTGCCAGATGAGGTGGTTGACGCCCGTGCGGGCACCCTCGTAGAGGTCGGGGCCGACCGACGGCATGCCATCGACGCCGCTGAACTGGTTGATCAGCACGGTGCGGATGCCGCACTCGCTGATCGCGGCCAGGATCGGCATGCTCACCTGGGCCGCCACGATCATGCCGTCGACCTGCCGCAGCGCGAGCTCGCGGATGCTGCTGGCGATGTCGTGGCCGGGGTCATCGAAGTTCACCACTATCAGGGCGTACCCGTGGGCGGTCGCGGCCTGCTCGATAACGCGGCCGAGCTCCACGAAGAACGGGTTGCCGGAGTCGGGGACCACGACACCGAACATCTTCGTGTGCCCGATCTTGAGCGCCCGGGCCACGGCGTTCGGGCGGTAGCCGAGCACGCGGATCGCCTCCTGCACCCGCGCGCGGGTGGCGGGGGCCACCGCGCGGGGACCCGCGTTCACGGTGTAGCTCACCACGGCCGGGCTCACCCCGGCGTAACGCGCCACATCGGCTCTCGTCGCCCGTCTGGCGGGAGCGGCGTCAACGATGTCCATACCGGCCGGCCCTTTCTCGGTGCGCCTGGGTCTGAGTGTGCCTAAACGTGGCCGCGGTGAGCGGCGTGGAACCGATGATATATCTCCGGTCGATCACCGTGCCGTTGCTGGCTCGGCACCCGCGATGGCCGCGAAGGGGAGCGACTCCGGAGCGTCGCCGAAATCGTCGATCGGCAGGCGGGCGCCGCCGTTGAGTGCGGACTGGTGGGCGACGATTCCCGGGAGGGTGAATCGCGCGGCCACCCAGGCGTTCACGGGCGGCAGAGTCCCGTTGACCACCGCGGTCACGAAATCGTCCGCGAGGAAGTGGTGGCTGCCCTCGTGCCCGTCCGGCGCCCCGATGAACGAGTCGGGCAGACGCGACGAGTCATGGACCTCGGCGTGGCCGGAGATGAACGACGCGCGAAGCTCGGGAGCGACGTGCGCGAGGATCTCGTCATCCGGCGACATCGTCTCGGCGGTAGCGAGCAGCGTGGAGACGTCTTCGACGCCGTCCTTGGTCTGCCAGACCGAAACTTCGGCGAGCTGCTCGAAGCTGCCCTCGGTGCCGAAGAAACGGAACCGGGATTCGCGGATGTGGGACGGGTAGCCGACGCGGCGCATCTCGTTGATGCGCATCGAGCCGCCGCCGTCGAGTTCGAAGAGGGCGGTGGCATTGGAGAAGTCGTTGTCGAACATGCTCGTCTCGCGATCGAACACGCCGTCCCCGCCCTGGTCCCGCACGCCGATGCAGCTCACGCTGACCGCGTGGGTGGGCAGGGCGCCGAGAACGCCGCCGATGGAATGGGTGGGGTAGAGCATGGGCGGGTAGCTCGCCGTGCGCTTCCACTCCGGGCCTCCGCTGTACTCGTAGGCGGTGTAGAAGCCCAGGTCCATGTCGTGAACGTAGTCGCCCTCCGCGTAGAAGACCCGACCGAATGCGCCGGAGGCGAGCTTCTTGCGGGCGAAGACCGTCGCCGGGTTGTAGTAGCTGGTCTCGCCCATCATGTAGGTGAGCCCGGTCTCCCGCACGGCGTCGATGATGGCGGCAATCTCGTCGCGGGAGATCGCCATGGGCACGGCCGAGTAGACATGCTTGCCCGCGCGGAGGGCAGCGAGAACCAGCGCGCCATGCGTCCAGCGCTGGGTGAAGATGGCGACGGCGTCGACATCCGATGCCAGCATCGCGTCGAAGTCGGGCAGGGTTCCGTCCAGCTCCTGCAGCTCGTTGAGCGTGTTCGCACGCTCAGGCACGAGGTCTGTGACGTGGACACGGGAGACCTGGGGATGCAGCTTGAACAGCTTCGTGAACTGGCCGGCGAACTGACCGGCGCCCACGACGCCAATGGAGATCGACATGGTGTGACCCTTTCTGGAGATAGCTCACAGTTACACAGGCAATCTACACGCGTCAACACCTTCTTTGGGCAACAAGATACCCGTCGATGAAACAGTCTCGGCGATTCTTGCTTTCAACTATTGACTCGTGTAGCTTGTCGCGAGGGTCGACCAGGAGACTGCCGGATCGCGGCTGGCCCGACCGCAAAACGAAAGCAAATTTCACATCCCAATGGAGGAACGACCATGAGATCGCGACCGCTGTTCGTCGTTGCCGGTGCGGCAGCCCTCGTGCTCGCCCTGGTCGGGTGCGGGTCGTCGCCCGGATCGAGCCAGACGAAGGCCGCACTGGAATTCCAGACCGGGCAATCGGTGGACTCCGTCTTCCTCAAACAGCTCACGACCATCACGAAGAAGTTCGAATCGGCGAACCCGGGAATCACCGTGGATCTGAGGCCGTCGACCTCCAGCTACGAATCGGACATCAAGGTTCGCCTCGCTTCGGGCAACGTGCCGGACATCTGGTGGACGCACGGCTGGTCTCTCCTGCGCTACAGCAAGTTCCTCGTCCCGCTGCAGGACGAGGCCTGGGCGAAGGACTTCAACCCGGCGCTCGCCCCCGCGATGAAGAACTCCCAGGGCCAATTCTTCGCCTTCCCGGTGGACACGGATGTCGCGGGCATCATCTACAACAAGGACGTCCTCGCGGCCTCCGGCGTCTCGGTCGCCGGCCTCACGACCTGGGACGCCTTCGGCGCGGCGGCCGAGAAGATCGCCGCCACCGGAATCGCCCCGATCACCGTCTCCGGCAAGGCCAACGGACCGGCCGGCAACCTCGCCGACTGGATCGCCTCCGGCGCGTACTCGAAGTCGGAGCTCGCCGAGCTGTCCAACGGCACGTTCGTCGATGCCCCATACACGCACGTGCTCGACCTGATCGCCGCGTGGAAGAAGGAGTCGCTGTTCAACCCCGACTACGTCTCCGCGACATCCGACGACATGTCGCGTGCCCTCGCGACCGGCAAGGCCGCCTTCGCGTTCAGTCAGAACACGACGGCGGGCGATGCCCTCCAGTACAACCCGAAGGCCAACCTCGGCTACTTCCCCGTACCATCCCTCACCGGCGGCAAGCCGTACCTGATCGGCGGCGAGATGAACGCGTTCGGGATCTCGAAGACCTCGAGGCACCTCAAGGATGCGAAGGCATTCATCGCCTACCTGGCCAAGCCGGCCAACGCGACCCTGCTGGCGAAGGCCGCCGGCTCCATCCCGGGCCTGACGAATGTGACGCCGGACCTCGGGGCGCTGCAAGCCAGCTACGACTCGGTCGTGAAACCGGGCAAGTACCCGCTCGTGCCATACTTCGACCGGGTCTACCTGCCCAACGGCATGTGGAACACGATGGTGACCACCGCGGACTCGGTGGTGACTGGCGGCAACTCGAAGGTCGCCGAGGGGGTTTCGACGATGTCGAAGGACTTCGCCAGACTGGATGCCCAGAACAAGTAGCCGCGAAGGCCGACGGGGAGCGCGCATGACTCGGGCCTCGACACCGGCCACCGCCACCGCCGTAGCAGCAGCGGCCGGGGTTCGCCCCACTCCCACGAGGGCACGCCTCCGAACGCGGGGCGGCGGCCTCATCAACCTGCTCTACCTGCCGGCAGTGCTGCTGTTCGTCGTTTTCACGGTCTATCCGCTCCTCACCGGCGTCGGTTTCTCCTTCACCGATTGGGACGGCTACAGCCCGGACAAGGCCTTCGTCGCGCTGCAGAACTACCTGAGGCTCTTCCAGGACGACACGTTCCGGCTGGTATTGCTCAACACCTTCGGGTACGGGATCGGCAGCACCATCCTGCAGCAGCTGCTCGGGCTCGCGCTCGCGGTGGCCCTCGACCGGCCGTTCCGCGGCCGGTCTGCCGCGCGGGCGATCATCTACCTGCCGGTGCTCGTCTCGCCCGTGATCATGGGCACCATGTACTACCTGCTCTTCCAGTACAACCAGGGGGCGTTCAACGACATCGTCGTGCTCTTCGGCGGCGCGCGCGTCGCGTGGTTGAGCGACCAGTCGGCGGCGGTCGCCATCATCGTGGTGGTCAACTCGCTGCAGTTCGTGGGCATCTCGATGATTATCTATCTCGCCGGGCTGCAGGCGATCCCCACCACCTACTACGAGGCGGCGATGCTCGACGGAGCCGGTGCGTGGCAGCGGTTCACCGGGATCACCCTCCCCCTGCTGCAGCCGGCCTTCGCAACGAGCATCGTGCTCAACCTGATCGGCGGGCTCAAGCTCTTCGACGTGATCAAGGTCATGACGGGGGGTGGCCCCGGCTACACCACCAACTCGGTGTCGACGCTCATTGGGGTCACATACTTCGAGAACCAGAGCGCCGGATACGCGTCGGCGATGGGGATCGTGCTCTTCATCATCATCGCCATCTTCACCCTCGCGCTCAATGCGCTTCTCAACCGCCGACGGCTGGAGCAGCAGTGAGTGGGACTCGGACGGATGCGAGCCGGCGCACCGGCAGGATCGCGATCGGCGCGGCGCTCCTCGCGGTGATCCTGCTTCAGCTGCTGCCCTTCTACGTCGCCCTGACCACGTCGCTCAAGGCCAGGTCAAACCTGTCCTCGCAGTGGTCGTTCCCGATCGGCGACCTGTTCTGGGGCAACTTCGCCACCGCCATCCGGGACGGCGGCATCCTCCGGGCCATCGGCAACAGCGCGATCGTCACCGTCGCCGCCACCGCCATCGTCTGCGTTCTCGGGGCACTCGCCGCCTACCCCCTTGCCCGTCGGCGGTCGACGCTTAACAAGGCGGTGCTGCTCGCGATCATCGGCCTGATCATGATCCCGCCGCTGAGCATCCTCGTTCCGCTGTACTCGATGCTCAACCGGTTGGGGGCGATCAACACCTACTGGGGGATCATCCTGGTGATGGCGACGACCCAGCTCCCTCTCGCGATCTTCCTCTACTCCTCCTTCATGCGATCGCTGCCCATCGCGGTGGAGGAGGCGGCGGTGATGGATGGCGCGAACCTGCTCCAGGTGCTCTTCCTGGTGATCTTCCCGATGCTCAAACCAGTCACCGCCACGGTGGTGATTCTCTCCGGGGTCGCCATCTGGAACGACTATGCGCTCTCGGTCTACGTGCTGACCGACCCGGAGGTGAAGACCATTGCGCCGGCGATCGGCGCCTTCTTCTCCACCCAGTCCAGCAACCTCGGGGCGGCCGCCGCCGCGTCGCTGATGGGCTTCCTGCCGGTGTTGGTCGCCTACCTGTTCCTGCAGCGCTACTTCATCCGGGGGATCGTGGCGGGGTCGGAGAGGTAGCTGCCCCCTCTCGTTAGCCGAGAAACCTGAGAGTCCGGGGCATCCGGCCTGTCGCTGTGCTGCGGATGCGCCGGCCGAACCTAGAGTCGGAGGGTCATGATTCGGTTTGATCAGGTAACCAAGCTCTACAAGGGCAACGCGCGACCGGCGCTCAATGCGGTGACGCTTGAGATTTTACGCGGTGAGTTCGTGTTTCTCGTTGGGGCGTCCGGCAGCGGCAAGTCGAGCTTCCTGCGGCTCGTGCTCAAGGAAGAGAGCCCGTCCAAGGGCCAGATCCATGTGCTCGGCCAGAACCTCGGCGGCCTCACGAGCCGAAAGGTGCCGTTCTTCCGGCGCAACCTCGGCGTCGTGTTCCAGGACTTCCGGCTGCTGCCGCAGAAGAACGTCTTCGACAACGTGGCCTTCTCGCTGCAGGTGATCGGCAAGTCCCGCGGCTTCATCCAGGAGGCCGTGCCGGACGTGCTCAAGATGGTCGGACTCGCCGGCAAGACCAATCGACTCCCGCACGAGCTCTCCGGTGGCGAGCAGCAGCGCGTCGCGATCGCGCGCGCCATCGTCAACAAGCCGGCCATCCTGCTCGCCGACGAGCCGACGGGAAACCTCGACCCCTCCACGAGCGCGGGCATCATGACCCTGCTCGAGCGCATCAGCCAGAGCGGCACCACCGTGATCATGGCCACCCACGACGCGGGCATCGTCGACCAGATGCAGCGCCGGGTGATCGAACTGGTGAGCGGCCAGATCGTGCGTGACGAACGCCAGGGCGGCTACCAGACCCAGACGATTCCGCTGCAGGGCTTCGGCCCGTCGTCCATGCCGCGCCAGAATCTCGGCATCGCCGGCCAGGCAGAGGAGGCGATCCGATGAGGTTCGGCCTGATCATGTCGGAGGTCGGCCACGGACTGCGACGCAACTTCTCGATGGTCGTCTCCGTCGTGCTCGTGACCTTCATCTCCCTGACCTTCGTGGGGGCGGCGATCCTGCTCCAGTTCCAGATCGGCCAGATGAAGGGCTACTGGTACGACCGGGCCCAGGTGGCCGTCTACATGTGCACGAGCCTGTCGACCGACGGCAACTGCAAGCTCGCCGAGGCGACGAAGGATCAGAAGGCGCTGGTCGAGGCGCAACTCAAGTCGCCGGCCATCGCCGGCCTGATCAAGAGAGTCGACTTCGAGAACCACGACCAGGTCTACGCCGAGTACAAGGCGCAGTTCGGCGACACCACCGGCTCGGACTTCGTCACGCCCGCCTTCCTGCCGGAGACCTTCTGGATCAACCTCAAGGACCCGCAGCAGGCCGACGTGATCGTGGAGAGCGTGTCAGACCTCCCCGGGGTCGAACAGGTGAAGGACCAGCGCAAGTACCTCGATCCGATCTTCACCGCCCTCAACGCCGCGAGCTTCACCGCGGTGGGCGTCGCCGTGCTGATGCTCGTCGCCGCCGTGCTCCTCATCGCCACCACCATCCGTCTGTCCGCGTTCTCCCGACGCCGCGAGCTCGGGATCATGCGCCTGGTTGGCGCGTCGAACCGGTTCATCCAGACGCCGTTCATTCTCGAGGGCGTGATCGCCGCGCTCATCGGATCGGTGCTCGCGAGCGCGGCCGTCGTCGCGATCGTGAAGTTCTTCGTGCAGGGGTACCTCGGCGGCCAGGCCCAGGACACCCCGTTCATCGGGATGTCGGACGCACTGATCGTGGTGCCGATCCTGCTCGTGGTGGGCGCGGTACTTGCCGCCTCGTCGGCGAGCTTCGCGATCGGCCGCTACCTGAAGGTCTAGCAACCGTTCGCGGTGGAGCGCGGTGGGAAGCTCAGGTTAGACTGATGGGCTGCTCACGCCGTGTGGGCCGGAAAACAGGAGTGAATCGTGCCCAGGGAACGTGGCCAGAAGGTTGTGGCCACCAATCGTAAAGCCCGCCACGACTACACCATCGAGGACACCTTCGAGGCCGGACTGGTCTTGACGGGAACCGAGGTGAAGTCGCTGCGGGCCGGTCGGGCGTCCCTCGTCGACGGCTACGGGTTCATCGAGAACGGCGAGGCCTGGCTCGACGCCGTGCACATCCCCGAGTTCAACCAGGGTTCGTGGAACAACCATCCGCCGCGCCGCAAGCGCAAGATGCTGTTGCACAAGGCGCAGATCCTCAAGATCCACAACAAGGTGAAGGAGGGCGGGTACACGCTCGTCCCCCTGTCGATCTACTTCAGCGACGGCAATGCGAAGGTGGAGCTCGCCGTAGCCAAGGGCAAGAAGGAGTACGACAAGCGCCAGGCGCTGCGCGAGCGACAGGACAACCGCGAGGCCGACCGGGCGATGTCTGCCCGCCGCCACCTGGGCGACTGACCCCGGCTCTGGCGGGATGACGCGTTCGGCGGCGACCGCTCGCTTCCGCGCTAAATCCGGCGTAGGATAGAGGGCTGCCTCGGTAGCGAAGCCAGCGCCCGCGAGGGTGCTGATTGACAAGTCAACAGTGCGCGATAACGACCGCCTCCAGCAGCGAATTCGGCTGCCCGGGGTGAGCATGGGGATGATCGGTTTCGACATTGCCTGCGCAAGTGTGAGAAGCGGGTCGAGGATGCAGGGTTAACTCGTTAACGATCTCTGCAAACAATAAGTGCGAAAACAAACCGCGCTGACTTCGCTCTTGCTGCATAAGCAAAAGCACTAAATGAAGTCCGTCAGACCGGGGACGCTCTCTAACCGGATCCTGGCGCAATTTAGAGGGATTGCTGCTGTGTTACGCCTTCGGGGCACAGCGGGACTTTTACCAGGGCTGGGCTTGTCGGATTGGATGCCAGTGGCAAATTCCGGAGCCGAGTAGAACGCTTTCACTGGCTACACCCGTAGAAGGCACATGACCACAGCAGTGGACGGGGGTTCAATTCCCCCCATCTCCACCATGGTCGTTCTCGCGCACTGTTGGCCTCCTTCCGTTGGCGATCGCATTCGGCTACGCGCACGTGGAGAGCGGGACATCGACCGATGGCCAGGAAACGCGAACGGCGATCCGAGCCGGTACGACCGTACGTGCCGGTGCCCCGCGCCGAACCCATCACGGTCGAGCGTGCCGTCGAGGAGGGCATGCTCATCGCGCGCTCGGCCCTCACGATGGAGGTGAAGAACCGCATCATCGTCGGGGCGCTTCGCGACGACCTGGCCTTCGACCCGGCCGAGACGGCCGACCTGGTGAAGAGCGAGCTCGCGGTGCTGTCCCGGGAACAGGCGGGCTATGCGAGGCGCATGAACCGGCTCGCCGTCGCCGTGTCCGGAGCGAGGGGGTCGTCGATCCGTGACCACGACTACGGTCCGCGCGACTATCGGGTGCTCACCCAGCGGGGCAAGATCTACGCGGCCCTGTCCGCCGAGCTCGAACGCCTCGTAGAGGATGCGGGATTCGTGGACGAGATCGTGGAGACCGCCAGGGCCCAGGCCTGGGCGGAACTGGGCAGGACGATCGTGGGCCGGCTCGAGCGCGCCTTGGGGGCCCACCGTGACCCGGACTACGCGATCGACCGCGACACCCGTCTGCGCGCCTTCATCGCGATCGACCTCGCCCGACTGCAGCGCAGTGCGGGCGAGATCGCCGTGACCTGAACGATCCGAATGCAGTCTTAGCGGATCCGGCCCGATGAGCGGCTGGTACGCGACACCGTGGTGAACCCGAATTCGGAGCCCGTCACCGTCGCAGCTGGGCCGGCGCTCACCCCACCCGCAGCCAGACGAACTGGTGCGGGGCGAGCAGCAGCCCGCCGGAGAGCAGCAGTCGCGTGCCGGTCACGAGGTCGAGGGCGACCGCGGGCAGCCCGGACAGCGTGAGCGCGGCGACCTTCTCCGCGGTGTCGGCGAAGTTCGCGAGCACCACGACCGCCGAGCCGCCGTTCCGGCCGGGTCGCTGGTAGCCGAGCACGTGGTCGTTCTTCGCGTCGAACGGCACGAGCCGCCCGCCCGCGAACTCGGCGGTGGCCGCGCGGGTGTCGATGAGCCGGCGCAGGCGCGTGAAGATGGCGCCGGCGGCCGTCGTGGGATCGTTCCGCTGGGAGTACGCGCCGGCGGGGTACGTCGGCCGGCCCACCCATCGGCTGTCGTCCGCATGGGCCGGCACGTCGAGGTAGCCGTAGTCGTTGAGCTGACCCACCTCGTCGCCGAGGTAGAGCAGCGGGATGCCGCCCGTGCTCAGGACGATCGAGTGGGCGAGCAGCACCCGGTCGATGGCCTGCGGGTCGTGGGCCTCGAGGCCGGCGAGGGACGCCGTGGTTCCGGAGATGCGGCAATCACCGGTGCGCGGGTTGTCCTGGAACGGCACGCCGCGCGCGAAGCTCCCCTCGAACCGGTTGACGAAGAAGGCGTTGAGGAATCGGCGGTGGTCGAACCCGTTGATGCCGAGCTCGGCGACGTCTTCGTCGGCGAACGTCCAGCCGATGTCGTCGTGACTGCGCACGTAGTTGACCCAGGCCGTGCCCGGCGCGATCTCGTGGCGCCGTTCGAGGGCCTGGGACAGCATCCGCACGTCCCGGGTGGCGAGGGAACTCCAGATGAGCGCCATCTGCAGCGGGTTGTAGCTGAGCTGGCATTCCTTCTCGTCGATGTATTCCTCGATCTGGTCGGGATGCACGATCGCCTCCGACTTGAAGAGCAGCGATGGTGCGGCGATTCGGCACACCGCGTTGAAGGCCTGGATGAGCCAGTGCGCCTGGGGCAGGTTCTCGCACGAGGTGCCGAGCTCTTTCCAGAGGAACGCCACGGCGTCCATGCGCAGCACGTCGACGCCCTGGTTGGCGAGGAAGAGCATTTCACCCGCCATCGTGCGGAACACCGCCGGGTTGCGGTAGTTGAGGTCCCACTGGAACGAATGGAAGGTGGTCCACACCCATCGGCCGTCGGCGAGCTGCACGAACGAGCCGGGGTGGTCGTCCGGGAAGATCTCCCGCACGGTCTGCTCGTAGGCGTCCGGCATCACGCGGTCGGGGAAGATCCAATAGAAGCCCTCGTACTCCGGGTCGCCGGTGAGTGCCTTCCTCGCCCACTCGTGCTCATTCGAGGTGTGGTTGAAGATGAAGTCGACGACGAGCGAGATGCCGTTCTCCCGCAGCTCCGCGGTGAGGGTGGCGAGTTCGGCCATGGTTCCGAGGGCAGGGTTTACGGAGCGATAGCTCGAGACGGCGTAGCCGCCGTCGGAGTTCTCCGCCGGCGCGAGGAAGAGCGGCATGAGGTGCAGGTAGGTGAGGCCGAGCTCGCGGAAGTAGGGGATCCTCGCACGGATCCCGGAGAGGTCGCCCGCGTACCGGTCGACGTAGCAGACTCCGCCCAGCATGCGGTTGGACTGGAACCAGTCGGGCGTCGTCGCACGCCTCGAGTCGATGGCCTTGAGGTCCGTCGGTCTGTCCTGCCAGGAGTTCGCGGCATCGATCGCCAACAGCGCGAGTTGCTCGACGGCCTCTGGGCCGTCGCCGTAGATGTCGCGGAAGAGTCTCTCGAGCCGGGGAAACTCGGCGTCGAAACGCCTCTCGAGCGACCTCCAGTCCGCGTCGGTGGTGGTGTCGCGGCGGATGGCCGAGACTCGGTCCAGGAGGGGAAGCGTCGTCGCTTCCGTCCGCTCGTCAGTGGGGCACACGAGTGCAAGTGTATTGCCGCGGCGGCCCTCACCGCCGGGGCGCGGCGCGCCACACCGTGCTGCAAATCTGCAGATGCCCAGTGCGAATACGCCGGTTGACCCGCGTTCTGAGTGCATGAATACTCATTAGGTCCTCTCCGGGATCGAAAATGTTGCGCCCACCACGCCCGGAGAGACGTTGACGTGGACAGGAAAGAGCACCGATGAGCGACCCCAGACCGCCTGCTGGCAACGACGCGATGGCCGGAAGCGGGCCGCTCGGCGGGAGGCGTGCCGTCGTCACCGGTGGCGCGAGCGGCATCGGAGCGGCCGCAGCCCGGGCCCTCGCGGCGCGAGGCGCCCACGTGGTGGTCGCCGACATCGATGCGGCCGGCGCAGCGGAGCTCGCCGCCGAGATCGGGGGGTCGTCGTGGGCGGTCGACCTTCTCGACACCGAGGCGCTCGGCGACGGCGCGCTCGCCGAGGCGCTCGACGGAGTGGACATCCTCGTGAACAACGCGGGCATCCAGCGCATCAGCCCGATCCAGGACTTCGACCCGTGCGACTTCCGGCGCATCATCTCCCTCATGCTCGAGGCGCCGTTCCTCCTGATCAGGGCGGCGCTCCCCGGCATGTATGAGCGGGGCTTCGGACGCATCATCAACGTGTCGTCGGTTCACGGAATCCGCGCGTCGCCGTTCAAGTCGGCCTACGTCTCGGCGAAGCACGGTCTCGAGGGGCTGTCGAAGGTCACCGCCCTGGAGGGCGGGCCATTCGGCGTCACGAGCAATTGTGTGAGCCCCGGCTACGTGCGCACCCCGCTCGTGGAGAAGCAGATCTCCGAGCAGGCGCTCGTGCACGGCATCCAGGAGTCCGAGGTGCTCGAGAGGGTGATGCTCACCGAGAGCGCGATCAAGAGGCTCGTCGAGCCGGAGGAGGTCGGCTCGCTCGTGGCCTGGCTGGCCTCTCGGGAGGCCGCGATGGTCACCGGATCGAGCTACACCATGGACGGCGGCTGGTCGGCACGCTGATCGCCTGATTGCGTCGGCACGGTGCCGGCCCCCATCAGCTCGGCGTGGAAGCCCCGGGTCTGCGCCCGCAGCGCGTCGGCGACCGCAGCGACGGCCGGTTGCCGAAGCGACTCCGACCGCAGCACCATCCAATACGGAAGCATCTCGGCGAAGTCCCCGGGCAGCAGGCGCACCAGGTCCGTGTGCCGATCGGCCATGAAGCACGGCAGGAGGCCGATGCCGGCGCCCACCCGCGCCGCTTCCACGTGCACGAACACGTTCGTGGAGCTGATCGAGTCGCGCATCGTCGGCACGAGCCGCCGTGGCGCGTCGAGGTCGTCTACCTGCAGCATCGAATCGACGAAATAGACGAGCGGATGCGCGATGAGTTCGTCCACGGTGGCGGGCGTGCCGTGCTCGGCGAGATAGCCGCGCGAGGCGTACATGCCGAGAACGTAGTCGCCGAGCTTGATCGCCTCCGCGCGGTGAACCTGCGGCTCGCCGACCACGATCTCGATGTCGAGCCCTGAGCGGTGCTGCATGGCCCGTCGGGTCACCGTGACGATCTCAACGCTGAGGGTGGGGTTGTCGCGCTGCAGGGCGGCGATGGCGGGAGCGGCGATGTACGCGCTGAAACCGTCGGTCGCCGACATCCGCACCACCCCGGTGAGCTGGCGCGCGTCCCCCGGCGAGCCGCCGAGCGTCGACACGGCGGACTCCACATCCTCCGCGGCCTGCACGGCGCGACGACCGAGGTCGGTGAGCTCCCAGCCCCCGACGGTGCGGGAGAGCACCCGCCCAGCCAGGGACTTCTCGAGGGCGCCGATCCGGCGCGAGACCGTGGTGTGATTGAGACCCAGGCTCTCGGCCGCGGTGGTGAATCGCCCGGTTCGCGACACGGCGAGCAGGATGAGCAGGTCGTCGGGATGGGGCGGGGGCGGAGGCGCCATCGAATCCAACATATCTGCAAGTATGCACACGAAATGTGCGCAAGTGGTCATTGATGCCCACCATCTCTGCAGGAATACTCAGTGGAGCCCCGTCGCGCAGCACTCGAGAGCGGCGGGTTCCCACGACAGGTGTCAGCGACGACACTGGAGGAGACACAGATGAGCGTCAGCAGTAGCGCCGGAACCGTCGAAACGGGCAGTGGGGGATCGCGGGGCGGCAACGCCGAGAACTCCGGGCTCAGGAAGATCGTCGCCGCGTCCATGGCCGGCACGGTGGTCGAGTGGTACGAGTTCTTTCTCTACGCGACGGCGGCCAGCCTCGTCTTCGGCACCTTCTTCTTCCCCAACGCCGGCACTCAGCTCGACGGCATCATCGCCGCCTTCCTCACCTACGCGGTCGGGTTCATCGCGCGCCCCATCGGTGGCATCGTCTTCGGCCAGATCGGCGACCGCCTCGGCCGCAAGCACACCCTGCAGGTCACGATCATCCTCGTGGGCGTCGCGACATTCCTCATGGGCTGCCTGCCCGGCTACAACACCATCGGCTACTGGGCACCGGCGCTGCTCGTGGCCCTGCGCTTCATCCAGGGCTTCGCCGTCGGCGGCGAGTGGGGCGGCGCGGTGCTGCTCGTGGCCGAGCACAGCCCGGACAAGTCCCGCGGATTCTGGTCGAGCTGGCCGCAGGCGGCCGTGCCAGTGGGCAACCTCCTCGCGACCCTCGTGCTGCTCACGATGTCGTGGATCCTCCCGTCCGACCAGTTCCTCAGCTGGGGCTGGAGGGTGGCGTTCTGGCTCTCGGCCATCATCGTGCTCATCGGCTACTACATCCGCACTCACGTGAGCGAGGCGCCGATCTTCCTCGAGGCGCGTGCTCAGGTGGAGGCCGAGAAGGCGATCAGCTATGGCGTCGGCGAGGTCATCCGCAAGTACCCGAAGGGTATCCTCCAGGCCATGGGCCTGCGGTTCGCGGAGAACATCCTGTACTACATCATCGTGAGCTTCTCGATCGTCTACCTCGTCACGGTGCATCAGTACAACACGAGCCAGCTCCTGCTCGCCCTGCTGATCGCGCATGCGGTGCACTTCCTCGTGATCCCGCAGGTCGGCCGCCTCTCCGACCGGATCGGCCGCAAGCCCGTCTACCTCGTCGGAGCGGTGCTTGGCGCCACGTGGGCGTTCTTCGCCTTCCCGATGTTCGACACCCTCAACCCCGTGGTCATCGTGCTCGCCATCACCATCGGGCTGTGCTTCCACGCCTTCATGTACGCCGGCCAGCCGGCCATCATGTCGGAGATGTTCCCCACCCGCATGCGCTACTCGGGGGTCTCGCTCGGCTACCAGGTCACGTCGATCCTCGCCGGGTCGCTCGCCCCGATCATCGCAACGGCGCTGCTGCAGCAGTACAAGTCGTGGGTGCCCGTCGCCATCTACCTCGTGGTCGCCTGTGCCATCACGGCGTTCACCGTGATCACGCTGCGCGAGACCAAGGGAGTCTCGCTGCGGGACGTGGACTTCGCCGACGCGAAGAAGCACGGACTCGCGACCGCGCACCGTCCGGTCTAGCGCCACCAGTCGACGGAGAGTGCGGTCGCCCCTCGGGGTGGCCGCACTCTCCTGTCCTCGTGGCTTGCTGTGTTTCGGCCGACCGGTCTGGCAAGCTGGAGTCAGCATCCGCCGGCCAGGAGAGGACGGGAATCATGACCACGCAGTCCAGGTCCGTCGTCGTCGGCATCGTGCCAGGGCAATCGGATGACGTGGTGCTCCAGGCCGCGATGTTCGCCAGCCGATTCGAGGCCCAGCTCGTCTGCGCGTTCGTGGAGACGAGTCGCTACGTGGTGGAGGAGCTGGCCGACGGGAGCGTGCGATCGCTCCCGTTCGACCCCGACCTGCCCGAGCTGCGCGACGAGGTGTTCGACCCGGAACTCGCCGCCCACCTCGGGTCGCTTCTCGCGGCGCGGAACGTGCGCTGGAGCACGCGCGCGCTCGCCGGCGACCCGGCCCGCGCGCTCGCCCACCTCGCCGACGCCGTCGACGCCGCGATGATCGTCGTCGGCACGCGGCGCACCTCGCCGAGGCGGGGCATCCGCGAGTTCTTCGGGGGCTCGGTCGCGGCCCAGCTCGCCCACCGCCAGCACCGCCCGGTCGTCGTCATTCCTCAGGCTCCGGTGTCGATCGAGGAACCGCTGCCCTGGGAACCCGCTTGACGGGCAGGGCCCACGACGGGCGCCGCGACGGTCCGCGGCCCATCCATCTTCGCTGGCGCTACCTGGGGCTCGTCGCGGCAGGCGGGGCGGTCGGAACGGCGCTGCGCGAGGCCCTCAGCCTGCTGGTTCCTCCCGTCGGCGGCATCGACATCGCCGTGCTCGGCATCAACATCGTCGGGGCCTTCGCGCTCGGGGTGCTGCTGGAACACCTCGCCAGGCGCGGCACGGACGAGGGCGGCCGGCGAACCGCGCGACTGCTTCTCGGCACCGGGGTGCTCGGCGGTTTCACGACCTACAGCGCGCTCGCGGCCGACACGAGCCTGCTCTTCGCGGCCGACCGCGCCTGGCTCGCGCTGGCGTACTCCCTCGGCTCGGTGGTGCTCGGAGGACTCGCCGCCTGGGCGGGCATCGCCGTCTCGGCTGCCGCCGGGCGGGCGCGCCGCTCGCCGACGGGGGACACCGAGTGAGCGCCCTGCTGTTTCTCGCGATCTCGGTCGCGGGCGGCGTCGGAGCCGCACTCCGGCTCGCCGTCGACGGCATTCTCCGGGCCCGCATCCGCATCGCATACCCGCTGGGCACCACGGTGATCAACGTCACGGGCTCGCTCGTGCTTGGCTTCCTCGTCGGACTTGCGCTCACCGGGGTGCTGTCGGCGGAGTGGCGGCTCGTACTCGGCACCGGCCTCATGGGCGGCTACACGACCTTCAGCACGGCGAGCGTGGAGACGGTGCGGCTGCTGCAGAGCCGCCGGTTCGCCGCGGCGTTCGGCACCGGGCTGGGGATGCTCGTGGTCTCCGTGCTGGCCGCGAGCCTCGGCCTGTGGGCCGGTTCCCGCTTCTGACCCTCAGGCGAGGCGTTGGATGACTTCGTCGTGCAGCAGCCCATTGGTGGCGATCGCCGACCCGTGCCAGGGACCGGGCTCGCCGGCCACCGAGGTGAAGCGGCCGCCGGCCTCCTCGACGATCGGGATGAGGGCGGCGATGTCCCACGGCTTCATGTCGTACTCGCCCGCGATCTCCACGAGTCCTTCCGCCACCATCATGTACGGCCACATGTCCCCGTAGTCCCGGCTGCGCCACACGCTCCTGGCCAGGCCGAGAAACCTGTCGAGCTTGCCGGCCTGCTCCCAGCGCATGAGACCGCTGCAGCTCATCGACGCGTCGGCGAGGGTGTTCACCGCTGAGACGGCGATCCGCCGCTCGCTCGAACCGGTGGCCGAACCGAGGGAGTCGTCGATGAAGGCGCCGAGGCCCTTCGCCGCCCACCACCGCTTGCCGAGGGCCGGTGCGCTCACGACGCCGACCACTGGCACCCCGCCGATCGCGAGCGAGATGAGGCTCGCCCAGACCGGAACCCCGCGCACGTAGTTGGCGGTGCCGTCGATCGGGTCGATGATCCATTGCCGGGGGGATGCTGCACCGGCCTCGTCGGAGGCGCCCGGCTCCTCGCCGGCCTCCTCGCCGAGCTCCTCGCCGAGCACCTCGCCGAACTCCTCGCCGAGCACCGAGTCGTGTGGCCGACTGTCGCGGAGCGCGGCACGGATGGCCGCCTCGACGGCCCGGTCGGCATCCGTCACGTGGGTCATGTCCGGCTTCATCGACACCGCGAGGTCGTTTGCGCGAAAGCGGTCCATCGAGATGGCGTCGGCCATGTCGGCGAGCTCACGGGCGAGCCCAAGGTCTGACTGGAGGGAGTATGCGGTGTCGGTCACACCTCAAGGGTATGGCAGATGCGGGCGCCGGTCGGGCCTCCGTCCCCTTCCGAAATCCATGCAATCCGAGCCGACACGCCGCTGCGTGGCACCAACACGCCGAGGGCGGACGAGGAATGCATGGATTTCGGAAAGGGGGAGGGTCAGGCGAGGGAGGCCAGCAGGCGCTGGAACGAGTCGAGCCGCAGGGCGCCGGCATCGCCGAGTTCGCCCGCCTCGACACGTTCGATGATCGCGCAGTCCGGCGCATCCGGCAGGTGGGTGCAGCCGCGCGGGCAGTCCTCGGCGATCTTCGCGAGGTCCGTGAACGAGCGCAGGATGTTTTCTGGGTTGACGTGCCCGAGCCCGAACGAACGCACCCCTGGCGTGTCGATGATCCAGCCGTCGCCCACTCGGTAGGAGATCGTGGACGACGAGGTGTGCCTGCCGCGCCCGGTGACCGCGTTCACCCGGCCGATCGCTCGGTTGGCGTCCGGCACGAGGGCGTTGACGAGAGTGGACTTGCCCACGCCGGAATGGCCGACGGCCACCGTCGTGTGGCCCACCAGGAGCGCCATGATCTCCTCGGTCGGCATCGCGTCGGTGCCGCTGCGCACGACTGTCACGTCGAGCGCCGCGAAGTTCGCCAGGAAGTCGGTGGGGTCGGCGAGGTCGGTCTTGGTGATGCAGATGATCGGCTTGAGCCCCGCGTCGAACGCGGCGACGAGGTAGCGGTCCACGAGTCGGGATCGCGGCTCCGGGTTCGCCGCGGCGACGACGATGAGCATCTGGTCGGCGTTCGCGACGATGATGCGCTCGACCTCGTCCGAGTCATCCGCGCTTCGTCGCAGCACCGTCGTTCGAGGCTGGATGCGCACGATTCGGGAGAGGGTGCCCGTCTCGCCCGAGGTGTCGCCGACGAGGTCGACGAGGTCGCCCGTGACGATCGCCTTCTTGCGCAACTCGCTCGCGCGGGAGGCGGTGGCCTCGTGCTCCTCCGGCGTGCCCTCGCCGACGAGCACCGAATAGCGACCGCGGTCGACCGTGAACACGCGACCGGTGACCGCATCCCCGTGCTCCGGGCGGATCTTGGTGCGCGCCCGATTTCCCTTGGGGTTCGGCCGCGACTTCGCCTCGTAGTCGGCGTACTTGTCGTCGTCGTCATCGTCGACGTCGGTGAGCCAACTCACTGCGCAGCGCCGATCACAGGAGGCCGATCACAGGAGGCCGATCACGGCAGGCCGATCACAGGAGGCCGAGCGGGTCGACGGATGGCTTGCTGAGGCCGAGCGTCTGGCCCATCCAGAGCTCGACGAACTGGGGGAGGGTCTTCGCGGTGGTGCCGATGTCGTCGACCAGGATGCCGGGCACGGCGAGGCCGATGAGCGCCCCCGCCGTGGCCATGCGGTGGTCCTCGTAGCTGTGCCAGAGTCCGCCGTGCATCGGCTTCGGACGGATGACGAGGCCGTCCTCGGTCTCTGTCACGTCGCCGCCGATCGCATTGATTTCCGCGCTGAGCGCCGCGAGCCGGTCGGTCTCGTGGCCGCGCAGGTGGGCGATGCCGGTGAGCACCGTCTCGCCGTCGGCGAGAGCGGCGAGGGCGGCGACGGTCGGCGCCAGTTCGCTCGCGTTGTCGAGATGGATGCCGTGGATCGCGCCCGAACCGGTGACGGTGAGCTCACCGAGACCGTCGCCGGTCTCTTCGAACTGCACCACGGCTCCCATGTCGGCGAGGATGGTCGCCATCTGGGCTCCCACCTGGGTCGTCTCCTTCGGCCAGCCGGTGACGGTGACCGATCCGCCGGCGACGAGTGCGGCGCCGAGGAACGGCCCCGCGTTGGAGAGGTCGGGTTCGATGGCGATGTCCGCGCCCGAGATCGGCCCGGGCGGCACTACCCAGACGCCCGGCTCTGGACTCCGCACGGTGACGCCGCGCCGAGCGAGGGTCGCGATCGTCATCTCGATGTGCGCGAGGCTCGGCAGGCCATCGCCGGTGTGCCGGAGGGTGAGGCCGTTCTCGAAGCGCGCCCCGACGAGGAGCAGGCCGGAGACGAACTGGCTGGACGCGCTCGCGTCGATCGCGATCTCGCCACCCCGAACGGATCCAGTGCCGTACAGGCTGAACGGCAGCCTGCCTCGACCGTCGTCGTTCACATCGACACCGAGGGCGCGAAGCGAGTCGATCGTGGTGCGCATGGGACGCTTTCGGGCGGCGGCGTCGCCGTCGAATGCCACCGGGCCGAGCGCAAGGGCGGCGACCGGGGGAAGGAATCGCATGACGGTGCCGGCGAGTCCGCAGTCGATCGAGGTGCCGCCCGCGAGTTCCGCCGGCGTGATCCGCAGGTCGGCGCCGTAGGCGTTGTCGCCCGGAAGCTCCTCGATCACCGTGCCGAGCGCGCGGAGCGCCTCGATCATGAGCGCCGTGTCCCTCGAGTGCAGCGGCGCGCGCAGCGTCGACGGACCGTCGGCGATGGCGGAGAGCACGAGCTCGCGGTTGGTGAGCGACTTCGATCCGGGCAGGCTCAGGCGCGCCGAGAGCGGCCCGGGCGCGAAGGGCGCCGGCCAGGGGCCAGGGGTGTCGTCGACCACGAGCTCGTCGTCGCCGAACGGATTGAACTCTGGCCCGGAATACTTGAATACCTGCATCGGTTACTAGGGTATCGGCACTTCACAGAACGCAACGGAAAGCACATCGGTGACTCTCGTACTCGAACGGCCAGGCGTCGTGCGCCCGGCGCCTCGACATCCCGGCAAAGTAAGCTTGTCGGCGATGACGAATTCGACGGAAGACACGACGGCGCCGAACATGACAGCGAGCGGCGCGACAGGCGGATTGACCGCGCAAGCGGAGACGGACGCCAAGGCGGATGTGCGCGCTCTCTTCGAGACCCAGGCCATTCCATTCATGGACCAGTTGTACGCCGCGGGCCTGCGCATGACGCGCAACCCGGCCGACGCTGCCGACCTGGTGCAGGAGACCTTCGTCAAGGCGTTCGCCGCCTTCGGCCAGTTCCAGCAGGGCACGAACCTCAAGGCCTGGCTGTACCGCATCCTGACGAACACGTTCATCAACACCTACCGCAAGAAGCAGCGTGACCCTTACCAGGGCACGATTGACGATCTTGAGGACTGGCAGCTCGGCGGGGCCGAGTCTGTCACGCAGGGTCGCTCGACCCGCTCGGCCGAGGCCGAAGCGATCGACCACCTGCCAGACAGTGCGGTGAAGGATGCCCTGCAGGCGATCCCCGAGGATTTCCGCATGGCCGTGTACTTCGCCGACGTCGAGGGCTTCTCCTACCAGGAGATCGCCGACATTATGAAGACCCCCGTGGGGACCGTGATGAGCCGCCTGCATCGTGGCAGGCGTCTGCTTCGCGATCTCCTCGCCGATTACGCGCTCGATCGCGGAATCTCGGCGGCGGGACCTGCCACTGCGAGGAGCAAGAAGAAATGACCGATTGCGGTTGTGACAAGGCCAAGGCCGAACTCGAAGAGTATTTGCATCAGGAGCTGGCCGAGCAGGATGCCCAGGACATCGCCGAGCATCTGGCGACCTGCACGGACTGCACGGAGGAGCACCTCGTGGGCCTGACGCTCACGCTCAAGGTGCAGAAGGCGTGCCAGGAGAAGGCCCCGGCCGACCTGCGCGACCAGGTTCTGCTGCGGCTGCGAGAAATGCAGTCCAGCCGCTAGACGAGGCCAGCCGCCGACAGGAACGGGGACAACCCGACACTGCCGCGAACTCGGCCTGCAGCTGAGTGGCGCTCGAGCGGGGTCGGCCTGTTACGAGACGGGCCGCCCTCGTCGATGACGTGGCGGCCCGTGCTCGGAAGGGCGATGGCTAGCCGATCGTGAGGGCCTTGTTGATGAGCTCGACCTGCTCCTGGGCGCTGCGCTTGGCGGACCCCGAGGCGGGTGACGCGGATGCCGGGCGCGACGCGACCGAGATCGTGCGTCCGTTCAGCCGCTTCGCGAGTTCGAGTCCGATGAACGGCCACGCCCCCATGTTCTCCGGTTCGTCCTGCGCCCACACGAGGTCGGCGTTCGGATACTGGGCGAGCACGGCGTCGAGCTGGGCCTGCGGGAGCGGGTAGTACTGCTCCAGCCGCACGAGGGCGACGTCGGTCTGCTCGCGCTTCTCCACCTCGGCGAGCAGATCGTAGTGGATCTTGCCCGCGTGCAGCACGACGCGGCGCACGGCCGAGGCGTCCCGGATGCGGGCGTCATCGAGCACCGGCTCGAACTTGCCGTTGGTGAAGTCGGCGACATCGCTCGTCGCTCCGCGCAGTCGCAGCATCGCCTTCGGGGTGAAGACGATGAGCGGGCGACGGGGCCGGGCGTAGGCCTGCCGGCGCAGCAGGTGGAAGTACGACGCCGGGGTCGACGGTCGCGCCACGGTCATGTTGTTCTCGGCGCACAGCTGCAGGTAGCGCTCGATGCGGGCCGACGAGTGGTCGGGTCCCTGGCCCTCGTAGCCGTGCGGCAGAAGCAGCACGACGCTCGAGCGCTGGCCCCACTTCTGCTCGGCGGCCGAGATGAACTCGTCGATGATGGTCTGGGCGCCGTTGGCGAAGTCGCCGAACTGGGCCTCCCAGAGCACGAGGGCGTCCGCCCGCTCCACCGAGTAGCCGTACTCGAAGCCCATCGCCGCGTACTCGCTGAGCAGCGAGTCGTAGATCCAGAACCTGGCCTGGTTGCCGCTGAGGTTGCCGAGGGGCAGCCACTCCTGGCCGTTCACCCGGTCGTGCAGCACGGCGTGGCGCTGCACGAAGGTGCCTCGCCTCGTGTCCTGGCCGGCCATCCGCACCGGCGTTCCCTCGACGAGCAGGGACCCGAGGGCGAGAAGCTCGCCGAAGGCCCAGTCGATCGAGCCGTTGCGGCTCATGTCGAAGCGCTTCTTGAGTAGCTGTTGCAGCTTGGGGTGCACCGAGAAGCCGACCGGCGGGTTGTCGTGCGCGTCGCCGATGAGCGAAATAACGCTCTCGTTGACGGCGGTCGACGTCGGCTCGCCGGCCGTGTCATCCTGCTGGGACTCCGGGCGCTCGAGACCGGCGACGGCATTGCCGTCCTGGACGATGATCGGAATCGAGCCGGTCTGCGCCGCGTGGGTCTCGGCGAACGCGCGCTCCAGGCGGTCCTGGAAGTCGGCGTGGGCCGCCTCGTACTCCTCCTGGGTGATGTCGCCGCGACCGATGAGCGCCTCGACGTAGAGGGTTCGCACCGACCGCTTCGCCTCGATCAGGTTGTACATGAGCGGCTGCGTCATCGACGGGTCGTCGCCCTCGTTGTGACCGCGGCGGCGGTAGCAGATGACGTCGACGACCACGTCGCGGTGGAACCGCTGGCGGTAGGCGAACGCGAGTTCCGCGACTCGCACGACGGCCTCCGGGTCGTCGCCGTTCACGTGGAAGATCGGCGACTGGATGGTCTTCGCGACGTCCGTGGAGTAGATCGACGTGCGACCCTCTCCGGGGGGAGTCGTGAAGCCGACCTGGTTGTTGATGTTCACGTGCACGGTGCCGCCGGTGCGGTAGGCCCGCAGCTGCGACATCTGCAGGATCTCCGCCACGATGCCCTGACCGGCCATCGCCGCGTCGCCGTGGACCATGATCGGCAGCACGGTGAAGGTGCCGATCGGCTTGCGGTCCTGCTTGGCACGCACGATTCCCTCGAGCACGCCGTCGACGGCCTCGAGGTGGGACGGGTTGGCCGCGATGTAGACGGGGATCTGGTCGCCGTTGGCGCTCGTGAACGTGCCCTCGGTGCCGAGGTGGTACTTCACGTCGCCCGAACCCTGAACGGTGCGCGGGTCCTGGGTGCCCTCGAACTCCCGGAAGATCTGGCCGTAGGTCTTGCCGGCGATGTTGGTGAGCACGTTGAGGCGGCCGCGGTGGGCCATGCCGATGACGACCTCGTCGAGGTCGGCGTCCGCCGCGCCCTGCAGGATCGCGTCGAGCAGGGCGATGGTGGACTCGCCGCCCTCGAGGCTGAATCGCTTCTGGCCCACGTATTTGGTCTGCAGGAAGGTCTCGAAGGCCTCGGCCTCGTTGAGCTTGCCGAGAACGCGCAGCTGGGCATCCTTCGTCGGCTTCGTGTACGCCTGCTCCACATGCTCCTGGATCCAGCGTCGCTGCTCCGGGTCCTGGATGTGCATGTACTCGATGCCGAGGGTGCGCACGTATGAGTCGCGAAGCACGCCCAGGATCTCGCGCAAGTGGGCGGACTTCTTGCCGCCGAATCCGCCGGTCACGAACTCGCGGTCGAGGTCCCAGAAGGTGAGGCCGTGGCTCGAGATATCGAGGTCGGGGTGCGAACGCTGGCGATACTCGAGCGGGTCGATGTCGGCCATGAGGTGGCCGCGCACGCGGAAGGAGTTGATGAGCTCCTGCACGCGGGCCGTCTTGCCGACCTGGTTGGCGAGGTCGACGTGGATGTCCGAGGCCCAGTGGATGGGCTCGTACGGGATGCGGAGGTCGGAGAAGATGTCCTCGTAGAAACCACGCTCGCCGATGAGCAGCTCGTGCACCTTCTTGAGGAACTCGCCCGAGCCGGCGCCCTGGATCACCCGGTGGTCATAGGTGGAGGTGAGGGTGATGGTCTTGCCGATGCCGAGCTCCGCGAGCGTGACCTGGGACATGCCCTGGAACTCCGCCGGATACTCGAGCGCGCCTGCTCCCACGATGCAGCCCGCGCCGCGCATGAGGCGCGGCACAGAGTGCTCCGTGCCGATGCCGCCGGGGTTGGTGAGGGAGATGGTGTTGCCCTGGAAGTCCGGGGCGGTGAGCTTGTTGGCACGTGCACGGCTGACGACGTCTTCATACCCGGCGAGGAATTCGTTGAAGCCCATCTCCTCGGTGCGCTTGATGCCCGGCACCAGGAGAGCGCGGGTGCCGTCGGGCTTGGGCAGGTCGATCGCGATGCCGAGGTTGAGGTGCGCCGGCGCCACGACGGACGGCTTGCCGTCCTTCTCCTCGTAGTAGACGTTCTGGCTCGGGAACTCCTTGAGCGTCTTGACGATCGCCCAGGCGATGAGGTGGGTGAACGACACCTTGCCACCGCGGGCACGCTTGAGGTGGTTGTTGATCACGATGCGGTTGTCGATCATGAGCTTGGCCGGGATGGTGCGCACGCTCGTCGCGGTCGGGACCGTGAGGCTGGCATCCATGTTCGCGGCCAGCGACTTGGACATGCCCTTGAGGGTGGAGACCACATCCTGCGGCTCGGCCGCCTCGGCGTCTTCGGTGATCGCCGGGGGCTGGGTCGAGGAGGCGGGTGCCTGCGCCGGGATCGGCTGGGGCTTGGGCTGGATGGAGGTGGTGCGGGCGATCGGCTGGGTGGCCGGCGCCGCGTTCGAGGCCGGTGGCTTCTGGGCCTCGGGGGCGGCATCCGGTTCGGCATTCGCCGCCTCGACGATCGTCTCGGGAATCTGGGGTTGCTCGGGAATCTGGGGCTGCTCGGCTACCTGGGGCTGCTCGGCGGTCTGGGGCTGCTGGAGTGCCGGTTCGCTCGGAGCGGGCTCCGCTGGCGCCGCGGTCTCGGTCTGCGCTGTTTCCGCTGCCGGTGCTTCGGTCGTCATTTGGTGGTAGCTCTCCAGGATCGGCCACCATGACTGGTCCACCGAATTCTTGTCGACGATGAATCGTTCATACATCTCGTCAACGAGCCATTCGTTGGCTCCGAACTCGCCCGAGGATCCGTCGTCCGCTGCAAGTCCGGTCACTTGGCTAGACACAGCCCACCGCCCACTCTCTTAACTGTCGCTGTCCGTTGTCACTGTTGGACCGGGTGCCGGCCTTCGCTGGCCACACACTCGTCCAGCTTAATCACTTTCGATCGGCGGCACCGACCGTGGCCCGAAGGGATTACCTTTATTTTCATGGAGTTTTACGAGACGACGCCCAGCCACGACCTCACTTACTCCGACGTGTTCCTTGTGCCCAGCCACTCCGATGTCGGAAGTCGGCTCGCCGTCTCGCTCGCCCCTGGCGACGGCACGGGCGCGACCATCCCGGTCATTTCGGCGAACATGAACTCGGTGACCGGGCCGCGGATCGCGGCGACTCTCGCCCGGCGCGGCGGGCTCGGCGTGCTGCCGCAAGACCTGCACCTTCAGGATCTCGACGCGGCCATCCGGTGGGTGAAGGAGCAGCCGGTGGCGTTCGACACGCCGCTCGTGCTCGCGCCGGAAGAACTCGTCGCAGACGCCCTGCGCCAGATTCCCGCGCTCGAGGGCCATGGCATCGTGATCAAGGACGCGAGCGGGGCCTATCTGGGATGTATCTCCGCCGCGCGCCTCGACACCGTGCTTCCCGAGACCCGGCTCGGCGACCTGCTGACCGGGCGCCTCACGTCGATCGACGCCGACGACGTGACGGATGCGCGCGCCGCCTTCGACCTGATGGTCGCGGCCGAACTCGAATTCGCCCCGGTGCTGCACCACGGGGCCATCGTGGGCACGCTCAGCCGCACGAGCGCGCTCCGCTCGACCCTCTACACGCCCGCGCTCGACTCGTACGGCCGCCTGCGGGTCGCCGCCGCACTCGGCATCAACGGGGATGTCGCGAGGAGGGCGAAGGCGCTCGCGGCCGCCGGGGTCGACATCCTCGTGCTCGATACCGCCCACGGCCACCAGGCCGGCATGCTGAGTGCGATCGAGGCCGTCGCCGGCCTCGACCTCGGACTACCGATCGTGGCCGGCAACGTCGTGACGGCGGCCGCGGTGAAGGATCTCGTGGCGGCGGGTGCAAACATCGTCAAGGTGGGCGTGGGTCCCGGTGCGATGTGCACGACCCGCATGATGACCGCGGTCGGGCGCCCACAGTTCTCCGCGGTGCTCGAGACGGCTGCGGCGGCCCGTGAGCTCGGAGCGCACGTCTGGGCGGATGGCGGAGTGCGCTACCCGAGGGACGTCGCCCTCGCCCTCGCGGCCGGCGCGTCCTCGGTGATGATCGGCTCCTGGTTCGCCGGCACGATCGAGGCGCCGGGCTTCATCGAGACGGATGAGGACGGCGAGCTGTACAAGGACAGCTGGGGGATGGCATCCACCAAGGCCGTGCACGACCGCTTCGACCGGCTCGACCCGTACGAGCTGGCTCGCAAGGAACTCTTCGCCGAAGGAATCTCCTCGTCGAGGATCTACCTCGACCCGTTGCGTCCCTCCGTGGAAGACCTCGTCGACATGATCACGGCTGGCCTGCGCAGCTCGTTCACCTACGCCGGGGCATCCGACCTCGTGCAGTTCCGCGAGCGTGCCCTCGTCGGCATCCAGTCTGCAGCAGGCTACGAGGAGGGCAAGGCGCTCCCGGTCTCCTGGTGATCCGCGCCGCGGCGGATGCCACGACCGGGAGAAGGCCGGGTTCTCTCCGGTACACTTGAGCGAATAATGGACGACCCTCCCTCTAGGCGCCGTGCCGGCCAGACCGATGTCAGGCAGTCCCGTGTATGAGCTGATCATGCTGGGCATCGGCCTGCTCCTGACCGTCGGCACCGGTTTCTTCGTCGCCTCGGAGTTCTCGCTCGTCAACCTCAACCGCTCCGATCTGGAGTCGCGTGCGGCGCGCGGTGAGAAGAACCTCGGCCTCACGATCGGCGCGCTCAAGGTCACCTCGACCCATCTCTCGAGTGCCCAGCTCGGCATCACCCTCACGACGCTGCTCACCGGGTACACCATGCAGCCGGCGATCAGTTCGCTCCTGTTCGCCCCGCTCGCGGCAATCGGCTGGCCGAGCGGCGTCATCACCGTCGTCGCCTCGATCGCCGCGGTCGCCATCGCCACCCTGGTTTCGATGATTATCGGCGAACTCGTGCCCAAGAACTTCGCGCTCGCCCTTCCGCTGCCCACGGCCAAGCTCGTGATCCCCTTCCAGGTGGGGTTCACCACCGTGTTCCGGCCGTTCGTCACCGTGCTCAACAACACGGCCAACCTCATCCTGCGGACCGTGGGCATCGAGCCGAAGGAGGAACTGTCCTCGGCGCGCACCGCGGAGGAGCTGCGTTCCCTCGTGCGTCGATCGGCGACCGAGGGCAGCCTGGACCGTGACACGGCCACCCTGCTCGCCCGCACGCTCGTGTTCAGCGAGCACATCGCCGCGGACGTGATGACTCCGCGGCCGAGGGTGTCGAGCGTGGAACGGGGCGACCCGGCGCAGACGGTGCTCGAGCTCGCGCGGAGCACCGGTTTCTCGCGGTTTCCCGTCGTCGACGACGGGATCGACGACGTCGTCGGCCTCGTGCACGTGAAGCAGGCTATGGCCGTGCCCAGGGGCAGGCGCGCCGACGTGCCGGTGTCTGCGCTGCAGACGGAGGCGCTCCGGGTGCCGGAGACCATGAAACTCGACATTCTGCTCGGCGAGCTTCGCGGCCGCGGCTACCAGATGGCCGTGGTCGTGGACGAGTACGGCGGCACCGCCGGCGTCGTCACCCTCGAGGATCTCGTGGAGGAGCTCGTGGGCGAGGTGTCCGACGAGCACGACCGCACCCGGGCGGGCGTCGTGCGGTCGCGGGACTGGCTCACCTTCCCTGGAATCCTGCGCCCGGACGAGCTGCTGGAGCGCGCGGATGTCGTGGTGCCGGAGGACGGCCCGTACGAGACCGTCGGCGGCTTCATCATGAGCGAGCTCGGGCGACTCCCGCTGGTCGGCGACGTCGTGGCGATCGAGGGCGGCGAATTCCGGGTGGAGCGGATGGACCGCCGACGCATCGACCGGGTGCGCTACACCCCCACCGCGATCGACGACGACGGCGCGGCCGAGGGAGGTGTTCGAGCATGAGCGATTGGGCCGGACTCGCCTGGCTGGCCGTGCTGCTGCTGGTCAACGCCTTCTTCGTCGGCGCGGAGTTCGCGGTGATCTCGGCCAGGCGGTCGCAGATCGAGCCGCGCGCCGAGGCGGGCAGCCGTGCAGCGAAGTCGACCCTGTACGCGATGGAACACGCGACCCTCATGCTCGCGACCAGCCAGCTCGGCATCACCGTGTGCTCGCTGCTCATCCTCAACGTGTCCGAACCGGCGATTCACCACCTCCTCGAGGGGCCGCTCGGGTTCACCGGCTGGCCGGAACAGGCGATCGGCACCATCGGTTTCGTCATCGCGCTCGTTGTCGTGTCGTTCCTGCACGTGGTGCTCGGCGAGATGGTGCCCAAGAACCTCTCCTTCTCGGTTCCGGACCGCGCGGCCCTCATCCTCGCGCCGCCGCTCGTGTTCCTGTCCATGGTGTTCCGGCCGATCATCTCCGGGCTCAACCACACGGCGAACGGATTCCTCCGGCTGTTCAGGGTCGAACCGAAGAACGAGGCCAACAGCGCGTTCACCGTGGACGAGGTGGCCAACATCGTCGCCCAGTCCACGAGGGAGGGCGTGCTCACCGACAGCATCGGAGCGCTCAACGCGGCCTTCGAGTTCAGCACCAAGAAGGTGAAGGACATCGCCGTCGGCATGCCGGATCTCGTGAGTCTCTCCGAGGCGGCAACGCCGAAGGAGGTGGAACGCGCCGTGGCTCGCAGCGGATTCTCCCGCTACGTGCTCGTCAACGACGAGGGCGAACCCACGGGCTACCTGCACCTCAAGGACGTGCTCGACCTGGAGGATCCGGTGGAGTTCACCGAGCCGGTGCCGCCGAAACGGATTCGCCAGCTCATCTCCATCTTCCGCGGCACCGATCTCGAGGACGCCCTCGCGGCCATGCGCCGCTCGGGCGTGCACCTCGCCAGGGTGTTCGACGAGACCGGCGCCACCCGTGGCGTGCTGTTTCTCGAGGACATCATCGAGGAGCTGGTCGGAGAGGTGCAGGACGCGACTCGGCGTTCCTAGGGTCGCTCTCCAACCTCACAGAGGGTCCGGGGCTCCGTGACAAGGGTCGGGGTTCGGCGGGCATCTTTGGGCGGACCCGTGGCACGGAGTCCCGGGCCCGACCCACGCCGCCGAACCCCGAGCCTTGCCGCCCCGGCTCCGCCGATCGCGAACGCCGATCACGAACAAGGATGCGCGTCCGGGGATGGGCGACCGGCCCCTCTCCCTGGGTGGGTAGCGGGTCAAGCGGCGGGCCACTTGGCGCGGAGATACTGGGCCGGCCAGTAGTCGAGCTCGACGCCGAGTTCATGCGCGGCGCGAAGCACGAAGTGCGGATCCCGCATGATCGCCCGGCCGAGCATCACGGCATCCGCCTTGCCGGAGGAGACGATCTCCTCGGCCTGGTGCGCGTCGGTGATGAGTCCGACCGCGTTCACCTCGACGCTCGAGGCGTGCTTGACGAAGTCGGCGAGGGGTACCTGGTAGCCGGGCTCGAGGGGGATGGTGACGCCGGAGACGAGCCCGCCGCTCGACACGTCGAAGAGATCGGCGCCGGCATCCTTCGCCCAGCCCGCGACCGTCGCGACCTGCTCCTTGTCGAGTCCGCCCTCCGCGTAGTCGGTGGCGGAGAATCGCACGAACACGGGAACCGGGTCTCCCGCCTCCGCGCGCACGGCGCGCACCACCTCGAGCAGGAGCCGCGCACGGTTCTCCAGGCTCCCGCCGTACTCGTCGGTGCGGATGTTCGACAGCGGAGAGAGAAACTGGTGAAGCAGGTAGCCGTGCGCCGCGTGCAGCTCGAGAACGTCGAAACCGGCGTCGAGTGAGCGGCGAGCCGCGGCCACGAAGTCGGCCACGACCTGCGCGATGCCCGACGTATCGAGCGCGACCGGGGTCGCATAGCCCGCGAAGGCGATGGCGGACGGCGCGACGGCCGTCCAACCGCCGTCGTCGGCCGGCACGCTGCCGTGCTGCGCATCCCACGGCCGGCGGGTGGACGCCTTGCGCCCCGCATGGGCGAGCTGGATGCCGGCGACGGCATCCTGGGAGTGGATGAAGTCGACGATCCTGGCCCACACGTCGCGCTGCTCGTCGGTGTAGATGCCGGTGTCCTGCGGGGAGATGCGGCCGGCGGCGCTCACGGCGGTTGCCTCGGTCATGACGAGCCCGGCGCCGCCCTTCGCGAAGCCGCCAAGGTGCACGAGGTGCCAGTCGGTGGGCACTCCGTCCTCCTTCTCCACCGAATACTCACACATCGGGGCGACCCACAGGCGGTTGCGGAAGGTGACCGAGCGGATGCTGTACGGAGTGAAGATCGCTGGAGTGGACATGGCCTACCTGACTGAGATCGATTCGAGAAAAGTCCGCAGTTCGGCGGCACCGACGAAGTGGTGCCCGGTGATGCCGAGCGCCTCAGCGCCGTCGACATTGACCTGCTTGTTATCTATGAAGACCATTTGCTGGGGAGTTATTCCGAGCTCGCGGGCCACCTCGAGGTAGATGTCGGCGTTCGGCTTGATCGTGGAAAGCTCGGCGCTGATGAACATTCGCTCGAAGAAGCGGGCCATCGGAGAGAACCGGAAGGGGCTCGCGAAATCGAACCCGGCATTCGACAGCAGGGCCACGCGGGTGCCGCCGTCGTGCAGTTCGGCGATCACCTCGAAGGTCGCCGGGTTGACGCTCAGCCAGCCGGTGAAGTCGGCAACCCACAGCTCGTGGATCGTCGCCTCCGACCACACGACTCCGAGGTCTGTGGCCACGAGCCTCCAGTAGTCGCGGATGCTCGTCGTGCCCTCGTCGAGCCCGTCGCGGTGCGCCCAGTACGGCGGCCAGAACGCCTCGTCCGGCACGCCGGCCACCGACAGCAGGTCGGCCCGGTCGCGCTCGCTCGGGCTGCGCGAGATGACCTCGCCGTAGTCGAAGACCACCACGCGGTCTCGGATTGTCAGTGCCATAGCGCTCCCCTTGTTCGGCATCCAAACTATCGTGAGACCCATGAGCACCTTCACCGACTGGACGCCGGACGACGCCCGGGAGCACATCGCGATGCCGCGGGCGCACGACGACAAGTACTCGCGCGGGGTGCTCGGGATGATCACCGGGTCCGACGCCTACCCAGGCGCGGCCGTGCTCGGGGTGGAGGCGGCCCTGCGTACCGGGGTGGGCATGGTGCGTTTTCTCGGCGACGCCCGGCCGACGCAGCTCGTGCTGCAGCGCCGGCCGGAGGCGGTCACCGCGGCCGGCCGGGTGCAGGCGTGGCTGCTCGGCTCCGGGACGGATGCCGCCCAGCGCGACGAGGAGACGTCGAGGCGGCTCGCGGCTGCGCTCGCCGACGGCCATCCCACGGTGATCGACGCCGGCGCCCTCGACCTGATCGGCCGGGCGGCCGGACCCGTCGTGATCACGCCGCACTTCGGCGAGCTCGCGCGGGTGGTCGGCGCGACGAGGGACCAGGTCTCCTCGAACCCGGCCGCGTGGGCGGTTCGGGCCGCCGAAGAACTCGGCGTGACCGTGCTGCTCAAGGGCCACCAGACCTTCGTCGCCGCACCGGATGGCACCCGGATTGTCGCCTCCAGCGCACCGCCCTGGCTCGCCACGGCAGGCGCCGGCGACGCGCTCGGCGGCATCCTCGGCGCGCTGGCCGCGACCCACGCCGACGAAGTCGCCGCCGACCCGGGCGCACTGGCCAGACTGGCGGCCACCGCGGCGGTGATTCACGGGCTCGCGGCCGACCGTGCGAGCGCGGGAGGTCCCCTCGTCGTGCTGGATGTCGCCACGGCCGTGTCGCGGGTGATCGCCGACCTCGTGCGGCGGTGAGGGCGACCCGCGCGCTGCGGATGAGGGCCGCACGATACGCTGGGCAGTCATGAGCTCCCCGGCACACTCCAGGTCGGACTGGGCGTCCTCCGTTCGCGAGATCACGTCGAGCCGGATCCTGCTCTGGATCGCGTTTGTGCTCGTGCACCTCTGGCTCGGCCTGGTCAACCTGCACGGGCCGGGCCTGCCTCTCGGCGACGTGAGTTACGTCTACAAGTTCTGGACAGACCAGGCCATCGTCTCCCACTACTGGGTGGGCATCGACGGGTCCTGGGTCTATCCGATCGTCGCGCTCGTGCCCATGCTGATGGCGCGCGCCTTCGGGCCCGAACTCTACTCGAGCACCTGGCTCAGCCTCGCGATGGTGCTCGACGCGGTCGCCCTCGCGTTCATCGTCGGCTGGGGGAGGCAGCGACGCCACGTCGCCGTCGGCTGGTGGTGGGTGCTCTTCCTGCTGCTGCTCGGCCCCATCGCCCTCGGCCGCATCGACTCGATCACCGTGCCGCTCGCGATCGTGGGCATGCTCCAGGTGGCGAAGCGGCCGGGCGCGGCCGCGGCGCTGCTCACGATCGCGACGTGGATCAAGGTCTGGCCGGCGGCGCTGCTCGCCGCGATCGTCATCGCGGTCAGGTCCCGGCTGCGCGTGGTCGCGGTGAGTGTGGCAACGAGTGTCGCCATCGTTCTCGCGGCCCTCGCCCTCGGCGCCGGATCCAACGTGTTCAGCTTCGTCGGCCAGCAGACGGCCCGAGGCCTGCAGGTCGAGGCGCCGGTCTCCACGATCTGGCTCTGGGCGGGCTGGGCGCACGTGCCGAACACCTACGTCTACTACGACCAGGTGCTGCTCACCTGGCAGGTGCGCGGGCCGGGGGTCTCCACCGCGAGCGGGCTCATGACGCCGTTGCTCGCCCTCGTGCTGGTCGGTGTGGTCATCGTGGCGCTGCTCGCCATGCGCCGCGGGGCGCGCTCCCTCGAGGTGCTCCCCGCCCTGTCCCTCGCCTTCGTCTGTGCGTGCATCGCCGTGAACAAGGTCGGGTCGCCGCAATACATCACCTGGCTCGCCGTGCCGGTGATCCTCGGCCTCGTCACACGCCTGGAGGGGCACGGCCGGTCGTTCCGAACTCCCGCGATCATCGTGCTCGTGCTCGCGGTGCTCACGCAGGCGATCTACCCGTACCTGTACGGCTACCTGATCGGCCTCAACACGGTCATGCTCCTGGTGCTGAGCGCGCGGAACCTGCTCTATTTCGTGCTGCTGGTTTGGTCGGTTGTGGCGGTGTGGCGCGCGCCCGGGCTGCTGGGCGACCGGTGGTTCACCGACTCGACGGCCGACGCGGCTGTGCCGCCCGTGGCTGTGCCGCCCGTGGTCTGGCCGTTCTCGGCCGGCAAGAAGCCCGCTGATCGTCATGGTGCGGCCGATGGTGACAGGCTGGACCCAGAGACCCCGACCGACCGAACAACCTGACCGACCGAACAACCCGACCGACACAACCTGACCGACACAACCTGACCGACCGAACAAGGGAGTTACCGTGCTTGTGGCATTTTCGATTGCGCCGAGCGGCGCGGCGGGCGACTCGGTGCACGATGCGGTCGCCGCGGCCGTTCGCGTGGTGCGCGAGTCCGGCCTGCCCAACCACACCGACGCGATGTTCACGACGATTGAGGGGGAGTGGGACGAGGTGTTCGACGTGATCAAGCGGGCGACGGATGCCGTCGGCGCGTTCGGCACGCGGGTGTCCCTCGTGTTGAAGGCGGACATCCGCCCCGGGCACACCGGCGAGCTCACCGGCAAGGTCGAGCGCCTGGAACGGGCGATCGACGCGGCCGAGCGCGCAGAGTGACCGTAGGCCGCACCGTGCGCCGACGACGGTCCTGACAGCGGCCCGGCTATAGTGGAGAACGCAGGTTCTCAAGGTGGACGGGAGGCAGCGATGGATGACGACAGTGCCCGGGCCCTCGCCCTCGAGGCCGCCGAGCGGCTCTTCACCGCGCGCGGAATCCAGACGGTGGGAATGGACGACCTGCGCAACGAGGCGGGCATCTCCCTCAAGCGAATCTATGGGCTGTTCCCGTCGAAGGACGCCATCGTGGAGCAGGTGCTCGTGCGGCTCAACCGGTCCTGGATGCAGGGTGTGATCGAGTTCGGCGAGCGGGTGGACTCCCCACGGGACAAGATGCTCGCCGTCTTCGACTTTCTCGAGGACCGCTTCCGCCAGGGCGACTACCGCGGCTGCGTGTTCATCAACGCGTTCGGCGAGCTCGGTCCGACCGCGCCGCTCGTGGCGGAGGTGGTCCGGCGTCACAAGGCCGACTTCCAGAGCTATGTGACCGGGCTCGTCGAATCCGCCGGAGCCCCGGGATCCCTCGCCCCCCAGCTCGTGCTGCTCGCCGAGGGGGCCCAGAGCACCGCGGGCATCTTCGGGGACCCCGGTCCGGCCAGCCAGGCCCGCGCGGCGGCCGCCACCCTCATCGACGCCGCGCTGGCCAGCGCTCGAGCCTGATCCGCCGGACCACCGGCCGTGGCGGTGCGGCCGTGTCGCGTTCTAGAGTGGTGACGGGCCGTCGCGGACGGCACCGTCGCGAATAAGCACCGCCCCGTCGCTCGATGAAGAGCCGTCCCACCACCTTCCTCGAGTTCAGAACGGTTCTCCGCCATGCCAGCACTCTCCCCGACCCGCGTGCGGCTCGCGCTGCTCGCCCTCGCCCTCGGCGGTTTCGCGATCGGCTCGACCGAGTTCGTGGCGATGGGCCTTCTGCCCAACCTCGCCCACGATCTGCTCCCTGGCCTCTACGCGCGATCCCGCGAGGCGGCAAACGCGCAGGTCGGCTGGCTGGTCTCCGCCTACGCCCTCGGGGTGGTCGTGGGGGCGCCCACCATCGCCGCGGTGGCCGCGCGCTTCCCGCGTAAGAAGCTCCTGCTCGTACTCGTGGCGGCCTTCACCGTCGGCACGATCGCCTCGGCCGTGCTTCCGAGCTTCGGACTCGTGCTCGCGGCGCGCTTCCTCGCCGGGCTGCCGCACGGCGCGTACTTCGGCGTCGCGGCGCTGGTCGCCGCGTCCCTCATGGGGCCGGGCAAGCGGGGCAAGGGAGTCGCGATAGTGCTCTCCGGGCTCACCATCGCCAACATCATCGGCGTCCCATCCATCACCTACCTCGGCCAGGTCACCAGCTGGCGGATCGCCTACCTCGCCGTCGCCCTCATCTTCGCGCTCACCTTCGTCGCGATCGCCTTCCTGGTGCCGTTCCAGCCGGGGGATGCCGGGGCGACCATGCGACGGGAGCTGAAGGCATTCGGCCGGGCGCAGGTGTGGCTCGCGCTGCTGATCGGCGCGGTCGGGTTCGGCGGATTCTTCGCCGTCTACACCTACATTTCGCCCATGGTCACGGAGGTCACCCGTCTCGGGGCGATCTTCGTGCCCGTCGTGCTCGTCGTCGTGGGGGTCGGAATGACAATCGGCAACCTGATCGGGGGCTGGAGCGCCGACCGAAATGTGATGGGCTCGATCTTCGCCTACTTCGGCGTGTTCGTGGTGGCCCTCACCGGGCTCGCGCTCACCGCGAACACGGTGGCCGGCCTGCTCGCGTTCACCTTCCTCGTCGGCTTCGGCGCCGCGGCGCTGTCACCCGCCATCCAGACGAGGCTGATGGATGTCGCGGGCGACAGCCAGACGCTCGCGGCGGCCGTCAACCACGCGGCCCTCAACCTCGGCAACAGCCTCGGCGCCTACCTGGGCGGCGTCGCCATCGGTGCGGGTCTCGGCTACCTCTCGCCGAGCTGGATCGGCCTGCTCTTGTGCGTGCCCGGTCTGGGCCTCGCGCTCGCGAGTCTGCTGCTGCAGCGGCGCGGCGGCGGGCGGCTCGGCGAGGTCCCGGCCCTCGCCCTG
>NZ_DATCQQ010000028.1:0-57145 GCF_036569425.1 Lacisediminihabitans sp. | reverse complement strand
CTCCGGGCACGCCCGGTCGTGTCGGCGGCCGCGGGTAGACTCGCCCAGTGAGTTGGAGCGCAGAGATCCCCTGGGATCCGGAGACAGAAGCGCCGCCCGACCCCTACGACGATCCGCCGTATCCAGAGGATCCCCCGGGGGAATTCGCTCCGCCTCGCGTCCGGCCTCCGGCCCGAGCGACTCCCGTGCAGTACGCGACCCCCGCCGAGGCGCTCCACACGGTCTTCGGCTACGACGCGTTCCGCGGCGACCAGGCGACCATCATCGACCATGTCGTTGCGGGCGGGGACGCGCTCGTCCTCATGCCGACCGGCGGCGGCAAGTCGCTCTGCTACCAGATCCCGGCCCTCGTTCGCGAGGGCACCGGCGTCGTCATTTCGCCGCTCATCGCCCTCATGCAAGACCAGGTGGATGCCCTCTCCGCCGTCGGCGTGCGCGCCTCGTTCCTCAATTCCACCCAGGATGCGGCTCAGCGGGCCGCCGTCGAGAGCGCGTTCGTCGCGGGAGAGCTCGACCTGCTCTATCTCGCCCCGGAGCGGCTCAAGGTGCCGGCCACGGCCGACCTTCTCGACCGCGGGGTGATCTCGCTCTTCGCGATCGACGAGGCGCACTGCGTGTCGCAGTGGGGCCACGACTTCCGCCCGGACTACCTGCAGCTCTCGGTGCTGCACGAGCGCTGGCCGACCGTGCCGCGCATCGCTCTCACGGCCACGGCGACCGAGCAGACTCACCTCGAGATCCAGAAACGGCTTCAGCTCTCCGACGCCAGGCACTTCGTGGCGAGCTTCGACCGACCCAACATCCAGTACCGCATCGCGGGCAAGAACGCGCCCCAGCAGCAGCTGCTCGAGCTCCTGCGCACCGAGCATCCGGGGGATGCCGGAATCGTCTACTGCCTGTCGCGCGCGTCGGTCGAGAAGACGGCCGAGTTCCTCGTGCAGAACGGCATCCCGGCCCTGCCGTACCACGCGGGTCTCGACACGCGCGTGCGCGCCGCCAACCAGTCCCGCTTCCTGCGCGAGGACGGTATCGTCATGGTCGCGACGATCGCGTTCGGCATGGGCATTGACAAGCCGGACGTGCGATTCGTCGCCCACCTCGACCTGCCCAAGTCGGTGGAGGGGTACTACCAGGAGACCGGCCGGGCCGGCCGTGACGGGTTGCCATCAACGGCCTGGCTCGCCTACGGGCTGCAGGATGTGGTGCAGCAGCGTCGCATGATCGACTCGTCGGAGGGGGATGCCGAGCACCGTCGCCGGTTGAGCGCCCACCTTGATGCGATGCTCGCCCTCTGCGAGACGATCGAGTGCCGCCGGGTGCAGCTTCTCGCCTACTTCGGCGAGACGTCGACGCCGTGCGGCAACTGCGACACCTGCCTCTCACCGCCGGAGGCGTGGGACGGGACGGTCCCAGCCCAGAAACTGCTCTCCACGGTGGTGCGGTTGAAGCGGGAACGCAACCAGCGGTTCGGCGCCGGCGCGATCATCGACATCCTCACCGGCAAGTCAACGCCGCGGGTCACGCAGCACGACCACGCCAGTCTGTCGACCTTCGGCATCGGTGCCGACCTGAGCGAACCGGAGTGGCGGGGAGTGGTGCGCCAGCTTCTCGCCCAGGGCCTCCTCGCCGTGAACAGCGACGGCTACGGCACTCTGCTCGTCACCGAGGCGAGCGCCGACGTGCTCGGTGGTCGGCGCGCCGTGATGCTTCGGCGGGAGCTCGAGCGACCGACGCGCGCGGCCAAGGCCAGGCGCACCGCGGTCGCCGACCTGCCGGCCGGAGCAGCTCCCGTGTTCGACCTCCTGCGCGCCTGGCGATCGGCAGAGGCCAAGGAGCAGGGGGTTCCGGCGTACGTGATCTTCCACGACGCCACCCTGCGCGAGATCGCGACGGGCAACCCGTCGACCATTGCCGAACTCGGCACCATGAGCGGCGTCGGCGAGAACAAGCTGGCAAGGTACGGCGACGCGATTCTGGCCGTTCTGGCGTCGGCCTGAGCCATCCCGCCC
Organism: Lacisediminihabitans sp.; assembly: GCF_036569425.1. GTDB lineage: Bacteria > Actinomycetota > Actinomycetes > Actinomycetales > Microbacteriaceae > Lacisediminihabitans. The sequence goes on along the minus strand of NZ_DATCQQ010000028.1, from coordinate 55,136 downwards.
CGCCGCGCGCATCCATCCGCGCTTCGCTCTGGCGGTGGCTTCGAAGACGCAGGAGAATCGCGTCGACAGAGACTCAAATCGCGCATTTTCGACCGGACCAGCGCAAATCTCCTGCGATTTCGGTGAGACGACTCACAACTGGCGGACGCCTAGGCTCGGAGCATGCGAAGCTTCTACCCCGAGATCGAGCCGTACGAGACAGGGATGCTCGAGGTCGGCGACGGCCAGAACATCTACTGGGAGGCGTCAGGAAATCCGGATGGCAAGCCGGCGGTCTTCCTGCACGGCGGGCCAGGGGGCGAGAGCGGCCCGAATCATCGGCGGCTGTTCGACCCGTCGAAGTACCGCATCATCCTGCTCGACCAGCGAGGTTCCGGCCGGAGTCTCCCGCATGCGAGCGACGCCGACGCCGACCTCTCCACCAACACGACGTGGCATCTCGTGGCGGATCTCGAGCGACTCCGTAAGCACCTCGGCGTCAATCGCTGGCTCGTGCTCGGCGGGTCGTGGGGCAGCGCTCTCGCGCTCGCCTACGCGGAGACTCACCCGGACTCGGTGACGGAACTCGTGCTGCGGGGCATCTTCACGCTGCGGGCCAGCGAACTCGACTGGTTTTACGAAGGCGGCGCTGAACAGCTCTTTCCCGACCTGTGGGAGTCGTTTCTCGCCCCCGTTCCGCTCGATGAACGCGGTGGTCTGATCGAGGCATACAGCCGTTTGTTGAACAACCCGGACCCGGCGATTCACGGCCCGGCGGCCGTCGCGTGGTCGACCTGGGAGGCATCCACGATCACCCTCCTGCGTCGCCCTGAGGTGATCGAGATCTTCGCCGAGCCGCGCTACGCGATCGCGTTCGCCCGAATCGAGAACCACTATTTCGTCAACAAGGGCTGGTTCGCCGAGGGCCAGCTCATTCGCGATGCCGGCGTTCTTCGCGACATTCCCGCCGTCATCGTTCAGGGCCGTTACGACATCTGCACGCCCCCGGTGACGGCCTGGGATTTGCACCGCGCGTGGCCGGAGGCCGAGTTCGTGATGGTGCCGGATGCCGGCCACGCCTTCGACGAGCCCGGAATTCTCAGCGCCCTCGTCGAGGCAACCGACCGCTTTGCCGAGGGCTGAGAGCTCGCCCTGACCTGCATTTTCTTTGTTCTTTTGCGACACGCCGTGGTTGTGTAAATGGCGCCTCAAACATAGTCTTGCATTTCGCACGCCGTTTTCCCGTTCTGAAAGTTTCTGTTCCTTTGACAGTCAGAAACCTAGACAGGGAGCGGCGTGCGGCCGTTAAGGCGCTCCAAAAACACCCACGGTTACGTCAGGAGAGCCTCATTTTGGCGATAAAAGAAGACGCCGTGCTGTGTTTGTGACCGCCATTGTCACAACTCTCGCTTTGGTGTGCTCGACGCTTCTGGCGTTGAACCCCCAGCCCGTCCAGGCCGTTACACCGTGCGGCAACGGCTCGAACCCGATCGTCTGTGAGAACAGCAAACCGGGAACAGACCCCTCGGTCTGGGACATCGCCGGAGCCGGTGATCCATCGATCCAGGGCTTCTCCTCCGACGTCAGCGTCAATGTCGGGTCGTCGATCGACTTCAAGATCAACACGAGTGCCAAGGCGTACTCGATCGCGATCTACCGCACCGGCTATTACGGTGGGCTCGGTGCCCGCCAGATCGCCACGGTCACCCCATCGGCCACGCTGCCGCAGACCCAGCCCCAGTGCATCACGGATGCGACCACTGGGCTCTACGACTGCGGCACCTGGAAGGTGTCCGCGTCCTGGGCCGTGCCGAGCACCGCCGTCTCCGGCGTCTACTTCGCGCTTCTGCATCGCAACGACACCGGGGGCGAGAGCCACATCACCTTCGTGGTGCGCGACGTCTCCAGCCACTCCACCGTGCTGTTCCAGACCTCAGATCCCACCTGGCAGGCCTACAACACCTACGGGGGCTCCGACTTCTTACCAGGGCGGCGCCGTCGGCCGGGCGTACAAGATCAGCTACAACCGCCCCGTTACGACACGAGGAGACAACTCGGGCCGCGACTTCTACTTCGCCAACGAGTACCCCCTTGTGCGCTTCCTGGAGAAGAACGGCTACGACGTCAGCTACTTCAGTGGGGTGGACACCGACCGCTTCGGGGCCAATCTCACGAACCACAAGGTGTTCCTTTCCGTCGGCCACGACGAGTACTGGTCGACGGGCCAGCGCGCGAACATCGTGGCCGCCAGGGATGCCGGCGTGAACATGCAGTTTCTCTCCGGCAACGAGGCCTACTGGCACACCCGCTACGAGCCATCCGCCGACACAAGTGCGACTCCGTATCGCACCCTCGTCTCGTACAAGGAGACGTGGAGCAGCGCGAAGCTCGATCCGAGCCCGACCTGGACCGGCACCTGGCGCGACCCGCGGTTCGCCTCGCAGGCCAACGGCGCCGGCCTCCCCGAGAATGGACTCACCGGCACCGAATACATGTCGAACTTCAGCGACCTTCCCGTTACCGTCTCTGCGGCGGAAGGCAAGACGCGACTGTGGCGCAACACGAGTCTGGCTACCCTTGCGCCCGGGACCTCGCAGGCGCTCGCCGCTCACACGATCGGCTACGAGTCCGATGAGGATGTCGACAACGGATTCCGCCAGTCCGGCCTCATCCGGCTGTCGACGACGACCGGGGCGGTGCCGCAGTACCTCCAGGACTTCGGCAGCACCGTTGTGCCTGGCACGACGACTCATCACCTCACGCTGTACCGCGCGTCGAGCGGCGCGCTCGTCTTCTCCGCCCGGGTGCGGGAGCCGCGGCGCCGGGATCGGTTGTCGGCGCGGGCGTGGCGGTGGGATTCGCCGGGCCCGTCGACTGCCCGCTCGGTGTCGCCCGCGCGCTCGGTGTCGTTTGGGCGGAGGGTGTCACCGGAACAGAGTACAGCGACGTGAAAGTCAGGGTCACGATGACGATGACAATGACGGCGGCGGCGGCCAGCCCGCTGACGATCGCGCGGCGCGCGAACGTCGGCTTACCTCCCCCTGAACTCGTCATGCCAACCCCAGCGATCCGCCCGATTCCAGGTACTTCTCTCCGGTGACGGGGCAGACGAAGACTCCGTCTCCCTCGTCGCGCAGCGCCGCTCCGGCGCGGCCGATCCAGCCGATCCTCTTCGCCGGCACTCCGGCGACGAGCGCGTAGTCCTGGACGTCCTTGGTGACGACCGCGCCCGCGGCCACGAGCGACCAGCGTCCGATCGTGAGGGGGGCAACGCAGACTGCCCTCGCCCCGATGGATGCTCCGGTGCGGACGGTGACGCCGACGGCCTCCCAGTCGTCGTTGGACTTGCGGCTCCCATCGACGTTGATCGCGCGCGGGAAGACGTCGTTGGTGAACACGACACCCGGCCCGACGAACACTCCATTCTCGAGCAACGCAGGCTCGTAGACGAGCGCGTAATTCTGGATCTTGCAGTTACGTCCGATGATCACACCCGGCCCGATATACACGCCCCGGCCGACGACGGTGCCCGAGCCGATCTGCGCATACTCGCGCACCTGCGCGAGATGCCAGACGAGGCTCCCCTCGCCAATCCGGCAACGCGGGTCGATGTCCGCCGAGGCGGCGATCTGCGCCGGAACCTCCTCGGGCCGCGATGCGCCCCTCACCGTCTCCGCGCGTGCGTGGTCGATCATCAGTACGCCCCGACCGGCCGGGCGAAGACTCGAAGGGTGCGCCACAGGATGATGAGGTCGCCGGTGAGGGACCAGTTCTCCACGTAGTACAGGTCGAGGCGAACGCTCTCCTCCCAGCTCAGGTCTGAGCGACCGTTGACCTGCCACATGCCGGTCAGCCCCGGCTTGATGTAGAGGCGGCGGTAAACGTGCCGTTCGTAATCCTCCACCTCGGTCTGAAGCGGCGGCCGAGGACCGACGAGGCTCATCTCTCCCGTGAATACGTTCCAGAACTGGGGCAATTCGTCGAGGGAGAACCGGCGAAGGATCTGGCCGACCTTCGTCACGCGCGGATCGTTTTTGAGCTTGAACAGCGGCCCGGACCCCTCGTTCTTGTCGAGTAGCAGGGCGATATCCGCCTCGGCGGTCTGCACCATCGAGCGGAACTTGAGCATCTTGAACGTCTTGCCGTTGCGGCCGACCCGTTCCTGCCGGAAGAGCACAGGACCCTCGCTGTCCCGCCGAATGGCGATCGCGATGATCGCGAAGACGGGGAAGAGCATAAGCAGGGCGAGGCCCGACATCGTCACGTCGAACATCCGCTTGAGCAGGTGCTTTCCGCCCTCGAATTGCGGCAGCTCCACGTGCATGAGCGGCAGTCCTTCGACGGGGCGGAAGTGGATGCGCGGGCCGGCCACGTTGGTGAGGCTGGAGGCGACGACGAGTTCGGCGCCGGTGCCCTCGAGTTCCCACCCCAGGTCACGGATGAAGTGGCCTCGACCGGCGGGTTCGCCGGCGACGATGACGGCATCCGCGCCGATGTTGCGCACCGCGGCCCCGACGCTCTCGAGGTCGGAGACCACGGGGACCGGGTGCCTGGCGAATTGCATCGGTAGCTGCTCGTTCGACGGGAGGGCCACCCCGACGACGTTGTACGCGGCGCCGGACTTCTTGTCGATCTGCCGCACGACATAGCTGACGTCGGATGTCTCGCCCACGACGATCGCGCGCGAGAGATAGTGGCCCTCGCCACGGTTGTGGTTGAGCCAGCGTCGCCAGAGCCAGCGCTCGAGCAGGAGGCCGCCGAGACCGGCCGGGAGAGCCACGATGAAGAAGCCGCGGGCGATCGGCACCTGGAACACGAGGAAGCCGATCGCGAGCAGCCCGAACGTGAGCGAGCTCGCGTTGACGACGCTCTTGTATTCGGCGAATCCCACACCGATGACGCTGGCGTCTCGCGAGTGGTAGGCCGCGAGCATCACCATCCAGGCACCGGCGATGACGGCGGCGAGCGCAGCGTATTCGGCCGAGATGCCGAATCCGCCGGCGGGACCGGCGGCCAGGGCGAATCGCGCGACCAGCGAACTCGCGACCGCGACGATGATCACGACGGTGTCGGAGACGAGGAGTTTCCTGCGGAACCGCCGCGCCCAGGACACCCCGGTCCCTGCGAGAACTGCCGGCGGCGATTTCGACGCGTCGGCGTGTCGGTACCGTTCTCGATACGCCGACTGGGTAATGTCACGAGCGGGAAGGGCGTTGCCGAGCTCGCTCATGACTCACGCACAGTTGACGCCTTGAGGCGAGCAGATGGGCGCAATCCAGCACGATGAGGGCGCGGAAAACGGCTTGAATGGGTCGTCAATGTTCGGGTCATTGAATCATTCCTGTAGTTCGGGTATACAGGGAAAACGGATGACCACTGTTCACGCGAGATGTCTCTCACGACGCTCCGACGGGGTAGGTCAGAACGAACGATCAGTGATCACTCGATTTGACCTAGAGTAGCGCTTCTCTCGCCAATGTGACGGCCCCCATTTTGGGGCTCACGCGCCCCCTCGACACCCCCGCTTCGCACCCACAAAAACGGCTCGAATCATAGCCAACACGGCGCCTCCGATGCACCGAATATGCGGCTCGGGGCATGACCGGCTCCGTATGGTGGAGCGAGCAACGTACACGGGAGGCGTGAGTGCTGAAACGACTGTCGAGGATCTTTCTCGCGCCGCTGGCCCGGCTGCTCTTCCGGCCGCGAATCGTCGGGCGGTCTAGTGTGCCGATCACCGGCCCGGTGATCCTCGCGAGCAACCACCTGTCGTTCATCGACAGCGTGGTGATCACGCTCGTGGCCCCGCGATCGGTGTCCTTCCTCGCGAAGGCGAGCTACTTCACGGGCACGGGCCTGCGCGGCTGGCTTTCCCGCGCTTTCTTCACCGGAGTCGGCGCAATACCGGTCGAGCGAGGCGCCGGATCCGCCGCCCAGCTCGCGCTCGACAGCGGACTCGAGGTGCTGAACCGCGGCGAGGCCTTCTCGATCTACCCAGAGGGCACGCGATCCCTCGATGGCCGCCTGTACAAGGGGCGAACCGGTGTGGCGTGGCTCGCCCTCACCTCCGGCGCTCTCGTGGTGCCGGTCGCTCTCACCGGTACGCAGAACCTGCAGCCGGTCGGGTCGAAGCTTCCCCGGTTCGCCCGCGTGACCGTGGAGTTCGGGGCTCCGGTCGAGGTGAGTCGCCACGGTTCGGCCGAATCCGGTCGCGCCAGGCGCGCGGCGACGGACGAGATCATGGGCGCCATCCAGGCGATGAGCGGTCAGCCCCTGGCCGGCGCGTACAACGAGCCGCCACCGGCGAACGTCACCGAGCGGATGAGGCGGTTCTTCCGCCGGGAACGCACCTAGTCTCTCCATCGCGACGATTCGTCTGGTTCCCACAAAGCCCCGACGCATCTGCCGCCCCGACTTGGTGCAAGACGTACCGTGACATTGTCGAAGCCCGCCGACGCTCGTAGCGTTGAAGTGACCCGCTATTCCCGCGCGAATGGACTCACAATGACGCAGTTGACCGACCGCCCAGCGACGGCGAACACCTCGACGCCGACCGGCACCACCCAGGGCGTGGACGTCGTCGCCCTTGGCGAGTTGCTGCTCGGCAGGTGGGCCGATGCCCGGCGCCACTCGCGGGAGCTCGCGTCGCGGCCCGAGTTCCGGCGAGTCGAGGGCCTCTCCATGGCCGACCACCGCGCGCGGGTGTTCGGCCAGCTCGGCCTGCTCGTCGACGACGGCTCCGTGCACCGAGCCTTTCCCCGCTCGGTCGGAGGCTCGGAGGATCATGGCGGCAACATCGCCGGATTCGAAGAGCTGGTGATCGCGGACCCGTCTCTCCAGATCAAGTCGGGAGTGCAGTGGGGGCTCTTCGGCGCGGCGGTGATGCATCTCGGCACGGAGTATCACCACAGCGAGTTCCTGCCGGGCATCATGAGCCTCGAGACACCCGGCGTCTTCGCCATGACGGAGACCGGACACGGGTCGGATGTCGCGAGCATCGGCACGACGGCGACCTACGACGTCGAGGCCCAGGAGTTCGTCATCCACACGCCGTTCCGCGCCGCGTGGAAGGACTACCTCGGCGGCGCGGCCCTCCATGGTCGGGCCGCGGTCGTCTTCGCCCAGCTGATCACCCTCGGCGTGAACCACGGTGTGCACGCCTTCTTCGTGCCGATCCGCGATGCCAGCGGCGCCTTCCTGCCCGGAATCGGGGGCGAGGACGACGGCCTCAAGGGCGGCCTGAATGGGATCGACAACGGGCGCCTGCACTTCTCGGGTGTACGCGTGCCGCGCGTCAACCTGCTGAACCGCTACGGCAACGTCTCGGGGGACGGCGGATACAGCTCCTCCATCGACAGCCCGGGTCGGCGTTTCTTCACCATGATCGGCACACTCGTGCAGGGCAGGGTCTCCCTCGACGGCGCCGCGGTCGTCGCGAGCAAGCTCGCTCTCACCATCGCGATCACGTACGGCTCCGAGCGTCGGCAGTTCACCGGATCGAGCACTGTCGAGGAGGAGGTCATCATCGACTACCAGCGCCACCAGCGCCGGCTCCTTCCCCGTCTCGCCACGACGTACGCCATGTCCTTCGCCCACGAGAAACTGCTCGCCAAGTTCGACGGTGTCTTCTCCGGACTACACGATTCGGATGCCGACCGTCAGGACCTCGAGACCCTCGCCGCGGCGCTCAAACCGCTCAGCACCTGGAATGCGCTCGACATCCTTCAGGAATCCCGCGAGGCCTGTGGGGGAGCGGGCTTCCTCGCCGAGAACCGGCTCACGAGCCTTCGTGCCGACCTCGACGTGTACGTGACGTTCGAGGGAGACAACAACGTCTTGCTCCAACTGGTCGCGAAGCGACTGCTCACCGACTACAGCCGCAAGTTCGCCGGCGCGAATGCGGGCGCCCTCGCCCAGTACGTGGCGGACCAGGTCGGTGAGGCGGCGATCAACCGCTCAGGCCTGCGTCGACTCGGGCAGGCCGTGGCCGACTTCGGATCGACCGCACGCTCGGTCGGCTACGTCCGCGACAGCGACGCGCAGCGGCAGCTGCTCACCGACCGCGTGCAGACGATGGTCGCGGAGGTCGCCGGCCGGCTGAAGGGGGCGTCGAAGCTCGGAACAAGGGAGGCGGCCGAACTCTTCAACCGCAACCAGAACGAGCTCATCGAGGCGGCGCGGGCGCACGCGGAACTGCTGCAGTGGGAGGCGTTCACCGAGGCCCTCGAGTCGGTGCAGGATGCGGGCACGCGCAAGGTGCTCACCTGGTTGCGTGACCTGTTCGGGCTCGGGTTGATCGAGAAAAAGGCCGCGTGGTATCTCATCCACGGCCGGCTGTCGTCGCAGCGCGCGCTCGCGATCACGTCGTACATCGACGAGCGGCTGTTGCCTCGACTGCGCGCCAACGCCCTCGACCTGGTCGCGGCCTTCGAGTTCACGCCAGAGCATCTTCTCGCTCCGATCGCGCTCGGGGCAGAGCGCGCCAGGCAGGACGAGGCCCGTGCGTACTACGACGAGCTCCGCGCGAGCGGCGTCAAGCCGATCGACGAGAAGACGCTCAGGGTGCGCAAGCCCGCCCTGTAGCCAGTTGCCGGAACACCGGAACGCCGGAACGCCGGAACGCCGGAGCGCCGGAGCGCCGGCGCTGTCCACGACGGCATTCACCACCTGGCTGCGGGCCGCCTCCGGCAGGTTGCGATCGGTCAGGCGCGCGTCGAGGGCCGTGCCGGCGCTGGTGAAGAGGATGGTGCCGAGGATGGCGATGCCGAGCGCCGCCGACCGTTGGGCGGACGGCAAGCGGCCGACGGGCATCGACTCGTTTACTCGGGGGTGCCCGCTGCCTCCTGCGAAGCGATCTCGGCGCGCACTTTGTTCATGTCGAGCCCCTTCACGGCCGTGATTACCTGCTCGAGCGCGGGAGCCGGAAGGGCGCCGGGCTGCGAGAACACGAGGATCCCGTCGCGGAATGCCATGAGCGTGGGGATCGAGGTGATCCCGGCCGCCCCGGCCAGCTGCTGCTCGGCCTCGGTGTCGACCTTGCCGAAGGTGACGTCCGAGTGCTGCTCGCTCGCCGCGTCGTAGATCGGTCCGAACATCTTGCACGGGCCGCACCAGTCGGCCCAGAAGTCGATGAGGGTGATGCCCTCGCTCGCGACGGTCTTCTCGAACGCGTCGTAGGTCAGTTCAACGGTAGCCATGGGGCCCCTTCCGATCGAAGATCTTTGCTGTCACTGTATAGAGCAACGCGGCGGCCGAAAATAATCCCCGGCCTCTTCCTGGTCAGGCAGCCGGCCGGGGCGCATCATCCGTCACGGCGACGACCTCGGTGATTTCGAGGGCCTCGGCGACCGGGATCGCGGCGGCGACGGCCGCGTCGACGAGCGACTGGTCGCCCTCGATGCGGGGATCCAGCCAGTCCGCCCACAGCTCGCGCGGGAGCGGCACCGGGTTGCGGTCGTGGATGTAGTCGAGGGTGTGCACGGAGTCCGCAGTGAGCATCGTCACGGTGAGGGTCCAGGGGTTGGGATCGCTGTCGCCGAGCGTGTGGTCCTTCCACCACGAGTACAGCCCGGCGAACGCCATCACCTCGCCCTCGCCAGGATGGATGTAGAACGGGGTCTTCTTGTTGGTCACCGGATCGGTCTGCCACTCGTAGTACCCCGACGCCGGGATGAGGGCCCGCTTGGACTTGACCGCCGCCGCGAACGACGACTTCTCCGCCGCGCTCTCGCTCCTCGCGTTGAACGTGGGCACCTTCATCTTGAGCGTCTTGGACCAGGACGGTGTGAGCGACCAGCGCGCGAGCTCGAGCCTGCGCACCGGCTCACCGCCGCCCGTGCTCGACTCGATCACGGCGAGGATCGGATCGGTCGGTCGGATGTTCCACCCCGGACGCCAGTCCCGAAAGTCGCCGCCGACTGCCACGAATTCCTCGATCAGGTCGTCCGTGGACTTGTCCATCGAAAAGCGTCCGCACATGGCCCCATTGTTGCCGCAGCAACCGACAACCACCAGCAATCCGGCGGGCAGAGACCCGGCAGCCGGGCCGGAGTCGTTCTAGGCTGGCTAGTCGTGTCACACTCCCCATCCGCTCTCTCCGAGCCCGCCATCGTGTCCGCTCTCCGAGCGGCGGGCTGCGTCTTCGCCGAGGACGAGGCTCGGCTGCTCCTGGCAGCCGAGGCGTCCCCCGCAGAACTCGAAGGCATGGTTGCGCGCCGGGTCGCCGGGTTTCCCCTCGAGCACATCCTCGGCTGGGCGGAATTCTGCGGGCTGCGGATCGCCGTCGGCCCCGGGGTGTTCGTTCCCCGGCGCCGCACCGAGTTCCTCGTACAGCAGGCCGCCGCGCTCGCCCCTCCCGGCGCCGTGGCACTCGACCTGTGCTGCGGCAGTGGCGCGCTCGGCGCCGCGCTGATGGCTGCCGTCGACGGGCTCGACCTGTACGCGGCCGACATCGAGCCCGCTGCAGTGGCGTACGCGCGCCGCAACCTGGATCCGGGCCGCGTGTTCGAGGGCGACCTCTTCGACCCGCTGCCCGCCTCGCTCGCCGGTCGAATCGACATCCTGCTCTGCAACACGCCGTACGTGCCGACCGACAAGATCGAGACGATGCCGCCGGAGGCCCGCCTGCACGAGCCTCGGGTGACGCTCGACGGGGGACCGGATGGCCTGGCCGTGCAGCGGAGGGTGGCCGCCTTGGCGCCGCGCTGGCTGGCACCGGGCGGCCACCTGCTCGTGGAGGCGAGTGAGAGCCAGGCGCCGCTCACCGCCGAGATCTTCGGGAGTGCCGGGCTGATCCCGCGGATCGCCAGCTCAGAGGAGCTCGACGCCACGGTCGTCATCGGCACCCGGCCGTCGCCGTAGCGGGGTCCGCCTGAACAGCACCTTCATGGCGGTGAACGGGCGCCCGTTGGCGAGGGCGATCAGCGCATCGAGGGCTGCCCAGGAGGTGCGTCCGTTCGAGAACTGCACCAGCCCCCGCAACGGAAGCTCATCGGTGGTGCGCACGATCATCGCCATGGTTACCGGGTCCTGCCTGGTCTCCTCGGGGAACGTGGTCGTTCGCCGGATGACGGCTCGCAGCATCCGTCCGACGACGGTCACCGAGAGGTCCCCGACGGTTGTCTCCCTGGTGAACGGCCTCGTTGGCACGGGCGCCGGGATGGCGCGGTCGAGCCGGCGCTCGAAGTCCTCATCGCTGGCAGCGATGGGCCGCGTGGCCGCCGGCTCCGCGGAATCCGAACAATCCCCGTGCACGATGACGGTCAGCGCGGTGACCACCGTCTCGCTCGATCGCGCGACTTCGAGTTCGAAGGCACCACTGGGCGTGCGCCAGTCCTGCACACGAACGTCCCAGAAGGCGAAGGATCGCGCGTCGATCTCGATTTCGACGACACGATGTTCGCCGGGCTCAAGGTGCACCCGCGCGAAGCCCACCAGTTCGCGACGCGGCCGCAGGACGGTCGCCGTCAGGTCCCGCGAGTAGACCTGCACCACATCGCTCGTGCCTCGCTCACCCACATTCTCGACCGTCACCGACACGACGACGCCCTCGCCTGACGGGACGTCGGCGCGGTCCACCGCCGCGCCGGACCAGTTCGTGGCACCGTAGCCGAGTCCGTGGCCGAACGGGAACAGGGGAGTCACGCCGGCGGTTGTCGCATGCCGGTAGCCGACGAAGAGTCCCTCCCGGTACTGAACCTGGTGCGTGCCGCCCGGGAAGAATGGGTCGGCCGCGACATCCTCCCGAGACGTCGGGAAGGTTTCGGCGAGACGACCGGCCGGCTCGACGACGCCGAGCAGGGCGTCGACCGCGGCGCCGCCGCTCGCCTGGCCGCCCAGATAGCACTCGAGAATCGCCGACACGCCGGCATGCCACGGCATGAGCACTGGCGCTCCGTTGCTCAGCACCACGACCGTTCGCGCGTTCGCCGCTGCGACCGCCGCGACGAGGTCGTCGTGCTGTTGGGGCAGGGACAGCGTGGTGCGATCGAAGCCCTCGCTCTCCTGGATGTCCGGAAGGCCCACCATCACGATCGCCACGTCCGCCGAGGCGGCGAGGGCGACCGCGTGTTCGATCAGCGCCGCGTCCGGCTCCGATCGATCGGGATCGTACCCGGGCGCGTAGCCGACGTCGATGCCCGCCGCGGTGAAGGCGTCGAGCATGGTGGTGACGCGAGTGGGGGTGACGAGCGAGCTGCCGCCACCCTGGTACCGGGGCTGCGCGGCGAAAGCTCCGATCACCGCGATGCTCTGGCGGCGGTCCAGCGGAAGCGCTCCGTCGTTGGCGAGAACCACGGCGCTCGCGGCCGCGGCATACCTCGACAGGGCATCGTGGGCATCCACGAGGTCGGCGAGAACCCCGTCCTGCCCGGGAAGCGCGTTCGCGAGTGCCCCGATCCGTCCCGCGCTGGTGCCGATCGCCTCGGCCGTGAGAGCCCCGGCGGACACGGCCGCCAGGAGCTCGGCCCGGCGGTCGAGTCGCCCCGGCATCTCCAGGTCCATGCCCGCGCCGATGCCCGCGACTCGATCCGCCTCGGCGCCCCAGTCGCTGACGACAACACCGTCGAAGCCCCACTCGTCGCGCAGGATGCCGGTGAGGAGTTCGCGGTCGTCGGCACAGTGCACGCCGTTCACCCGGTTGTAGGCCGCCATCACCATTCGCGGACGGGATTCACGCACGGCAATCTCGAACCCGCGAAGGTACAGCTCGCGTCGAGTTCGTTCGTCCACAATGGCGTCGATCACGAAACGACGGTGCTCCTGGTTGTTGACCGCCAAGTGCTTGAGGCACGCCCCCACCCCGGTGCCCTGGATGCCGATCACGGCCGCCGCAGCGAGGCGACCGGAGAGCAGCGGATCCTCGGAGTAGTACTCGAAATTGCGGCCACAGAGCGGGTGCCGCTTGATGTTCAACCCCGGCCCGAGCACGATTCCGACGCCGAGCGCCCGGGCCTCATGTCCGACGGCCTCGCCCACCTGTCGCACGAGGTCCGGATCCCAGCTGCTCGCGAGGGTCACCGCCGGCGGAAAACACGTCGATGGCACACTTCCATTGAGCCCCAGGTGGTCGGCATCGTCGGCCTGCACCCGTAACCCGTGGGGACCGTCCGCCAGGCGGATTGCGGGGATGCCGGGGAGCGCTCGCGTGCGCCAGAAGTCCGCGCCGGACAGCAGGGACATCTGCTGCTCCAGCGTCAGTGCCGCGTGTTCAGCCGCCGTCGTGCTCATGTGGTGCTCCGCTCCGTGGCCCATCGTCCTGCGTCCGGGCGTGAACATCAAGCAGCGGGCGTGCGGGGATCGTCGAGGATCTATTGGTGCGGATCCGCAACAGATCATTCTCGATGACTCCACCGCCCCAAACCCCACCCCGCTCGAGCCTCGCGAAACCCCCACGCGGTACTGAAAACGGACCGCCGTCAATGAGAGGTGGTGATACCCAGAAGGTCGTGGGTGATGATTGCGGCGGTGCGGGCACCGGCGCCGGCTGCCACAATGAGCTGCTGCGGTCCGGGTGCAGCGACGTCGCCGCTGGCGTAGAGGCCGTCGACGCTCGTTCGTCCGTCGCGGTCAGTCACCAGGTGCCCGTCCGCATCGAAGGTCAGCGACTCCCGGTCGATCGGGCGCAGAAACTCGAGCGCCGGATGCCAGACCGGCCGGATGAAGCCGCCCGTGACAGCCACGCGGTCACCATCTGCGAGACGCACTGCCGCGAGCGAGCCGTGCGAACCTTCGACGTCGTGAATCTCGCGCCGATCAACGCGGATGCCATTGTCGGAGAGCGTAGAGGCGTGTCGGTCGCTGAGGTGCGCGACGCCGTTCGTGAACACGGTGAGGTTCTTACTCCACCGGGCGATGAGCAGGGCTCTGTCGTAGAGGTCGTCGGTCTCCCCGATGAGGGCGAGGGGCTGGTCGGTGCGCTCGTAGCCGTCGCAGGCGACGCAGCTGAACAGACTCATGCCGTAGTAGCCGCGCACGGACGGGATCGCGGGCAGCGTCTCTCGTAGCCCGGTCGCGAGGAGAACCGTTCGGCCCGCGACTGTCCTCGACCAGGTGCCGGCGGAGAATTGCACCGAGAACGGATGCTCGTCCTCCCGATCCCGTGCGACGAGGGTCACCGCCGAGCGTTGCGCGAATTCCACCTCGGGGTAGCCGTCGAGTTCGGCGCGGGCGAGTTTGCGGAGTTCGTTCGGCGGTATCCCGTCTCTGGTGATGAATCCGTGGGAGAAAAGCGTCGGGGCGTTCCGCGGTCGGTTGCTGTCGATCACCAGGACGGTTGACCGGGAGCGCGCCAGGTTGAGAGCGGCGGACAGGCCAGCGGGTCCACCGCCGACGATCACGCAGTCGAACTCGTCAGCCATGCGCCGCGCCGGATCGGGGCAGGGCGGCGATCAACGGATGATCGAAGTCGAGCACCCCGATCTTCGAGGCGCCCCCGGGGGAGCCGATCTCTTCGAAGAAGTCGACGTTGGCCGCGTGGTAGGCCGCCCATTCGTCCGGAAGATCGGTCTCGTAGTAGATGGCCTCGACGGGGCAGACAGGTTCGCAGGCTCCGCAATCGACACACTCGTCGGCGTTGATGTAGAGGCTGCGTTCGCCCTCGTAGATGCAGTCCACCGGGCATTCGTCGATGCACGCCCTGTCCTTGACGTCCACACAGGGCAGCGCGATCACATAGGTCATCCTGCGAGCACCGATGTGCCGAGGGAGATGCTGACCTGCTCCTCGCGCGGCACGACCTTCACGCGGGTGCGCGGCACTCCCGACTGGTCGGCGTCGCCCAGGGCACGTTCGTGGGCGTCCAGCTCAATCCACCCCTGCCAGGTCGTGAATTCGACGGCCCGCGACCGGAGGAGGTCGACGATGTCGGTGCGGTTGATCGACTCGGCGGCGAGCAGGTCGGCGAGGAGGTGCGCCACGGTCTCGGAGGCGTCGCTCTTGGTGTGGCCGATCAGTCCGACCGGGCCGCGTTTGATCCAGCCCGTGGTGTACAGGCCGGGCAGGATGTCCCCCGACCCGTCGGTGACCCGCCCTTCGATGTTGGGAATGACGCCGCGCGCGTCGTCGAACGGGACACCGGGTAGCGGACTCCCGAAATACCCGACAGCGCGGTAGACGGCCTGCACCGGGTAGTCGACAAATTCGCCGGTGCCGCGGACGACCCCCTCGGCGGTGAGCTCGGTTCGTTCGAACCGGACGGCTTCGACGCGACCGTCCCCGACGATCTCGACCGGGGCGTGGAAGAAATGAAGGTGGAGTCGACGGGACGCGACCCTCGGGCCGGCGTCCAGCCAGCCGCGGAGGGTTCGAGTCATCACCTTCAGCTGGTTGCTGCCCGCCGCGGGCACGCCTGACTCCGAGTCCTGGGCGAAGTCCTCGTCGTACACGACGATATCGACATCGGGGATGTCCCCGAGCTCGCGCAGTTCGATCGGGGTGAACTTGATCTGCGCCGGGCCGCGGCGCCCGAAGATGTGCACGTCCGTCACGGGCGAACCGGCGAGTCCCCGGAATACGGTGGCGGGGATGTCGGTGGGGAGCAGGTCCTCGGCGTGCTTGGCCAGCATCCTCGCCACATCGAGCGCCACGTTGCCGTTGCCGATCACCGCGATGTCGGTGGCATCCAGCGGCCAGTTCCGCGCCACATCGGGATGCCCGTCGAACCATGACACGAAATCGGCCGCGCCGAACGACCCTGGAAGGTCGACTCCGGGGATGTCGAGCGCGACGTCGCGGGTCGCGCCGGTCGCGAAGATGACGGCGTCATAGTGGGTTTCGAGGTCGTCGAGCGTGACGTCGACGCCGAAGGTCACATTGCCGAGCAGGCGGATCGTGCCGGAGTCGAGCATCTCGTGCAGAGAGTTGACGATGCCCTTGATCCGCGGGTGGTCGGGTGCTACACCGTAGCGAATCAGGCCGTAGGGTGCGGGCAGGGCCTCGATCAGGTCGACCCCGACGTCCCTGCCCGCGGCGCGCGCCGAGGTGGTGAGAATGTTGCCGGCGTAGATTCCGGCGGGGCCGGCGCCGATGATGGCGACCTTCAGGGGGGCGGTCATAGCTGTGCCTTTCCGGCGAGTTGATGCGCACGCTGCGCGTGTGGGCTGAGGAGCACGACATCACCGACGACGACGACGGCGGGAGATCGCACGTCGGTCCGCGCGGCGATGTCGGCGATGGTGCCGAGGCTTCCGATGGTGACGCGCTGGTCTTCTGAGTAGCCGTTTTCGATGATCGCGACCGGGCATTCCGCACCGCGGCGGCCCGCGGCGAGCACCGCGGCCGATCCCTCGAGGGCCGCGATTGCCATCAGCAGGATGACGGTGTGATCACGACCACCGCCGACGGCGGCGATCTCCTCGTGCCCGGTCACGACGGTGAATCCGTTGGCGACCCCGCGGTGCGTGACCGGGATGCCGGCCGCTGCGGGCACCGAGATCGCGCTCGTGACCCCGGGAATCACCTCGACTTCGACTCCGTTGGCCCGGCAGTACTCGGCCTCTTCGCCGCCGCGGCCGAGCACATACGGGTCGCCGCCCTTGAGCCGCACGACCCGTCGTCCCGCCTTGGCGTGGGTGACGAGCATCCGATTGATCTCGTTCTGCGGTACCGGGTGGTTTCCCGGGAGTTTGCCCACGTCGATGATCAGCACCGAGTCGCGCAGCTCGCTGAGCAGCGACCGCGGGGCGAGCCGGTCGACGACGACGACGTCCGCGTCGGCGAGGAGGTCCCTTCCCCTCACCGTGATCAGTCCGGCGTCGCCCGGGCCGCCGCCGACGAGGTACACGATTCCCCCGGCCTGGCGCGGCCGGTGTCGTGCGGTGGGGAGCCGGTGCGCATCGAGTTGTTCGCCGATGGCGTCCCTCAGGGCGATCGCCCGGCGCGGGTCGCCTCCCGCGGCGACCGTCACCGTGACGTCGTCACGGCGCAGAACCGCTGGCATCCAGGCCGTCGCGCTGGTGTGGTCGCCCGCGTTCACGCACCACACGCGGTCGCGTTCGGCGTCGGCGGAGACGTTTGCGTCGGCCGCGTCGTCGCCGGTGGCGGTGTGGACGAGCCATGCGCCGTCGAGATCTCCGGTGCGGTATTCGCGCTCCCGCCAGGTGACCGCGCCGGTGGCGAGCAGGGCGAGAAGTGCGGAACTCGCGGCCGGGGCGATCACGGTGACCAGCGCGCCGGCCTCGACGAGTGCCGAGCTGCGACGGGCCGCGACAGGCCCCCCGCCCACCACGATGACCCGTTTGCCGGAGAGGTGGATCCCGATCGGGTAGACGCCGGTCACCGGGTGGTCCTGGTGCTGGTCAGGCCGCGACCGCGCAGAAGTCGACGCTCGATGGGGCCGAACACCGCCAGCTCGACGAAGATGCCGACGGCGAGGATGACCACGATCGTGCCGAGGACGCTGCCTAGATCCGAGAGTTCCCTGCCCTGTTGCAGCAGCGATCCGAGTCCGAATCCGATGGATCCGCCGCTGGCGATGATTTCCGCGGCCATGAGCGATCGCCAGGAGAACGCCCACCCCTGGCGGAGCCCGGAGAAGTAGCCGGGGAGCGCGGCGGGAAGAACGACGATCGTGGCAAGTTGAAGCCGGGAGGCGCCCAGCACGGTGCCGACCCGGGTGAGTTGCGGCGGTACCTGGTCGATGCCGGCGATCAGGCCGTTGGCGATGGAAGGAACCGCGCCCATCAGCACGACGAAGTACACGGTCGCGTCGGACAGTCCGAACCAAATGATCGCCGCGGGCACCCAGGCGACGGACGGGAGAACCTGGAGCCCGGACACCAGCGGGCCGAGCGCTCGTCGAAGGAAGGTGAATTCGGCCAGGAGCAGGCCGAGGGGAGTGCCGATGGCGATCGCAATCACGAATCCGACCACCGCGCGCTGAAGGCTGGTGGTGATCGCCAGAGGGAGAGCGCCGCTGGCCCACGCCGTGGACAGCGATCCGATGACGGCAAGCGGACTCGGATAGAGATCCGGTCGCGGGTGCGCGACGACAACGAAGAGCTGCCACGCGATCAGCGCCGCAACCAGCAACGCGATCGGCGGGAGAACGCCGGCCGTGGCCCGGCGCCACAGCGGGCGTCGGATTTCTGCGACGGACTGGAGCGCGTCAAGGCCAGACTCGAGAGTGCGAAGGTCGGTGGATGTCGAAACGGGATCGGCCCGCTCGGCAACGTGGAGGTCAGGCAGCATTTCTTCGGATCTCCTTACGCAGTTCCTCGGTGATCTCGATCGACAGCCGCGCGACCTCAGGAGATTCGATCCGTCGTTGTGTGGAGGAGTCAACCGCCCAGTCCCTGGCGATTCGCCCCGGGCGCGAGGACATCAAAAGCACCCGCTGACCGAGCCGTGCGGCCTCGCGCACGTTGTGGGTGACGAAGACGATGGTTCGACCGGTGTCACGCCACACGTTCTCGAGTTCCTCGTGCAGCAGATCGCGGGTGATCGCGTCCAGAGCGGCGAACGGCTCATCCATGAGCAGCACCGGGCGGTCCTGGGCGAGCGAGCGGGCGAGCGCGACGCGCTGCCGCATCCCACCGGAGAGTTCGTGGGGGCGCTTCTCCGCGGCATCGGTGAGGTTCACGACGTCGAGGAGGGCGAGCGCCTGTTCTCGACGTCGGTTTCGCGGCACGCCGCGAAGCCCGAGGGCGAGTTCCACGTTCCGTCGGGCGCTCAGCCAGGGGAACAGCGCCGATTCCTGGAACATCATGGCCGCGCGGCCGCTCGCGACGGTGACCGTGCCGCTCGACGGCCGTTCCAGGCCCGCGATCAGGCTCAACAGCGTGGACTTTCCGCATCCGGATGCCCCGAGCAGGCAGACGAACTCACCCGGCGCGATCGTGAGCGACACGTCCTCGAGAACCAGGGCGCCGTCGCTGCCAAAGGCCTTGCTCACGCGGTCGAGCTGGATTGCCGGCGCGCTCGAGGAGTCGAGTCCCACGGCGCTAGTCCGAACCGAGGCCAGCGGCCGAGACCGTCGGCCTGCCGGAGGCACGGAGAACCCGATTGAGCAGGGTCAGGTCGAACAGCCCCGACAGGCTCCCCGCCTTGCCCGTGCCGACAGCGACGGAGTGCGCGACGAGCGTCTTCGCCGTGCCGGCCAGCGGGTCGCTCGAAAACGTCACGTTCGCCAGCGCACGGCCGATGACATCCGCGGAGAGCGGCTTGCCGGCGTCCTTGGTCAGAGCCGCGTTGATGACGGATGCCGCGGTCGCCGGGTTCCCGTTCAGCCAGTCGACCGAGTCCACGTTGCCCTTGACGAGCGCTTCAACCGTCGTCGGGTGTGCGGCAAGGTAGCTGCTGTTCACGACTAGCGCGGTGGTGGCGAACTTTCCGCCCGGCCACAGTTTCGCTTCGTTGAGAAGGACGTGGGCCTTCGCCTCGAGGACCAGTCGGGACGCCCACGGTTCCGGCAGCCAGGCGCCGTCGAGCTTGCCCGCGGCGAACAGTGCGAGGGTCTGCGCGTTGTCGGTCGGCGTGATGGTCACGTCGCCGCCTCCGGTGAGATGGGAGGTGAGACCCTTGGTGGCGAGCCAGGACCGCAGCGCGACGTCCTGCGTGTTGCCCAGCTGCGGCGTCGCCAGCGTCGTTCCCTTGAGCTGGGAGGGGGTGCTGATTCCGGCCCGGACGACGAGTTCGGCACCGCCGATGGCGGCACCGGAGACGACCTTCACGGATGCGCCACCGCTCTTGATGTAGGAGTTGATCGCGGGGCTCGGGCCGATGTACGCGGCATCGATCGCCCCCGAGCTCAACGCCTCGATGGTCTCCGGGCCCGCGCCGAATATCTCGGTGCTGAGCTTCGTCGTGCCGAGTTCTTTCGCGAAGAAGCCCTTCCGAATCCCCACCAGCGCCGGAGCGTGGGTCACGTTGGCGAAGTATCCGAGACGGAGCTCAGCTGCCGGAGGGTCGCTAAGGGTGGTGGCAGACGGAGTTGTGGCGGCGGCGGTGGCCGCGCAGCCGGTCATGGCCACGGTGGCGAGGACCGCGATGCCGACGATTCGAAGTCGTTGGAGTCCCTTCATGAGGTGTGGTCCTGTCTGCTGAGGGTGATGCCCGCGGCCAGGGTCGCGCCGTCGGACGGATGGATGACCAGAAACGCCCCGGAGCGGCGGTTTCGCGCGAAGGTTTCGATCGGCAGCGCCGTGGACAGCCGAATGGTCGCGGTGCCGATGTCGTTGATCTCGAGCGACCCCGCGGCTTCGAGCGCGAGCGTATCGAGGTTGCGCTTGCCGGTGATGTCGACGACCAGGGCCTGAATGGTTGCGGTGCCGAATTTCACCAACACCCGTGCGCCCGGGACCAGAGGGCGTGGATCCAGCCAGAAGAGGGATGCGGTGAGCGCCCTGACCGGCTCGGGAAGGGTTCCGTGCGCGGCGATGACGGCACCGCGCGCGAGGTCGAAGTCGTCGGCGAGACGCAACGCCACCGACTGCGGCGCGCTCGCCGACTCCAGCTCCGCACCGGCGAAGTCGATGCCCGTCACGACGGTCGACGCGCCACCCGGGAACGTCGTCACGGTGTCGCCCAGGCGCACCGTCCCCGACGAGATCTGGCCGGCGTACGCGCGGTAGTCCCGGAAGGCGTCCGCATCCGGCCCCGCCACCGCGCCCTGCGGGCGGATCACCAGCTGCACCGGCAGGCGGAATTCCTCCAGCGCGCCCTCCGCCTCATCGGTTCCGGGGAGGGCCTCCAGCAGTTCGAGCAGGCTTTCGCCCGTGTACCAGGGGGTGTTGGCGGAGCGCTCCACCACATTGTCGCCGAGGAGCGCGGACAGTGGGATCACGTGCACATCGGACAGGCCGAGTTCATCGGTGACGCTCAGCACCTGCTCCGCCACCTTCTCGAACGCCTCCTGCGAGTAGCCGAGAAGGTCGATCTTGTTGACCGCGATGATCACGTGGGGCACGCGAAGCAGGTGCACCACAGACAGGTGACGTCGAGTCTGTTCCAGCACGCCCTTGCGGGCATCGATGAGCATCACGACCGCGTCGGCGGTGGTCGCGCCGGTCACCATGTTGCGGGTGTACTGAACGTGGCCGGGGCAGTCGGCGAGGATGAACGAGCGGCGTTCGGTCGCGAAGTAACGGTAGGCGACGTCGATCGTGATCCCCTGCTCGCGCTCGGCGCGCAGCCCGTCGGTCAGCAAAGCGAAGTCGATTCCGCCGGTAGACCCGCCGAAACCGCGCTCCGCCGACGTGCGCGTGACCGCCTCGAGCTGATCGGCGAGAATCGACTTCGAGTCGTGCAGCAGCCGGCCGACGAGTGTCGACTTGCCGTCATCGACGGAGCCGGCAGTAGCGAAGCGGAGCAGGGTGCCCGGCAGCGTGGGGTTGCCCAGACGCGGGGAGTTGTTCAGGAGCACGGTCATCAGAAGTATCCATCCTTCTTGCGGTCTTCCATGGCTGCCTCGGAGATTCTGTCGTCGGCGCGCGTCGCGCCGCGTTCGGTGAGCGTGCTCCGGCCGACCTCCCGCACGATCTCGGGGAGCGTCGCGGCATCCGATTCGACGGCTCCGGTGCAGCTCATGTCACCGACCGTGCGGTATCGGACCGTTCTGGTCTGCACGGCTTCGGCCGCGGTCGGAAGGGAGACCGGGCCGACCGCGCGCCACATGCCATCGCGGCGGAACACCTCCCGCTGATGAGCGAAGTACAGCGAAGGCAGGGGGATCTGCTCCCGCTCGATGTAGCGCCACACGTCGAATTCGGTCCAGTTGCTGATCGGGAACACCCGCAGATGCTGCCCGACGGTGTGGCGGCCGTTGTACAGGTTCCACAGCTCCGGGCGTTGGTTTCGTGGATCCCATTGGCCGAACTCGTCGCGGAGGGAGAGTATGCGCTCTTTGGCCCGCGCCTTGTCCTCGTCGCGTCGCGCGCCGCCGAACACAGCGTCGTGGCGACCCGCCGTGATCGCATCGAGGAGCGGGACGGTCTGCAGCGGATTCCGAGTGCCGTCGGCGCGCTCGGCCAGCCTGCCGTCCGCGATGTAGTCGGCGACCGAGGCAACCTCGAGCCGCAGGCCGAGACGCGCGACGGTGGCGTCGCGGAACGCGAGAACCTCCGGAAAGTTGTGGCCGGTGTCGACATGAAGCAACGAGAACGGCACCCGCGCCGGCCAGAAGGCCTTGGTCGCCAGATGCAACACCACGACGGAGTCCTTGCCGCCGGAGAACAGCAGCACGGGCCGTTCGAACTCGGCGACGACTTCCCGGATGATGTGGATGGCTTCGCTCTCGAGCACATCGAGAGTGGATAGTCGTCGGCGCTCGTCCGACCGATCGGCGACGTCGCGCGCCTGCGCCACCGGGGCGCTCACTGGTGCAGCCCGCATTCGGTCTTCGCCAGGCCGGCCCAACGGCCCGACCGGGGATCCTCGCCCGGCGCGACCGCGCGCGTGCACGGGGCGCAGCCGATCGACGGATAGCCGGAGGCCATCAGCCGGTTGACCGGCACGGAGTGGGCGGTTGCGTAGTCCAGCAACTGGTCGAAGGTCCAGGCGGCGAGAGGGTTCACCTTGACGAGCCCGTTGCGTTCGTCCCAGCTCACCAGGGGCGTGGCCGCCCGGGTGGGGGCCTCCTCGCGTCTGACCCCGGTGAACCACAGCTCATACCCCGCAAGGGAGCGCTGCAGTGGGGCGACCTTCCGCAGCGCACAGCACTGCCCGGGATCACGGGCGAACAGCTCGGCGCCGTACTCGGCATCCTGTTCCGCCACCGTTTGGAGCGGAAGCACGTCGACCACTCGCACGGGCAACGCACGTGCCACGTCGTCGCGCGTCTCGTAGGTGTCCGCAAAGTGGTAGCCGGTGTCGAGGAAGAGCACGTCGACGTCCGCCAACTGCCGGGAGACGACATGCGGCAGGACGGCATCCGCCATCGAGCAGGCGACCGCGACCGAACGCACGTCGAAGTTCGCGGCGACCCATTCAACGACGCGGTCGGCCGGGGCATCCGCGAGCTCGTCAGCGCCGACGCGGGCCAGGGCCTGCAATTCGGTGTGTCCTCGGCGTGCCCGCGGAGAGGGGATGGTCGTGCTGCTCATCGGAGTGACTCCTCATCGGCGCGGTGTGACCAGGTCGCGAACGTTTCCTCGGGCTCGCGGTCGGCGAGGAACCGGCGAACGAGTCGCTCGACGTAGTCGGCGAGATCGGCCGCGGTGACCTTCAGGCCGCGAACGGTGCGGCCGAGTCCGGCCTCGTCCCGGTTGAGAGAGGCGAGTCCGCCGCCGAGGTGCACCTGGAAGCCGGGCTCCTGACCGCCCTTTCCGTCCGGCAGCAGCTGTCCCTTCAGCCCGATGTCTGCGGTTTGGATCCGGGCGCACGAGTTGGGGCAGCCGTTGACATGCAGGCTGATTTGCTGGGGGAGCTCGATGCCGGCCAGGCGCTGTTCGAGCGCGATGACCGCGTCGGTCGCGGTGTCTTTGGTGTCCACGATCGCCAACTTGCAGAACTCGATGCCGGTGCACGCGATTGTCGACCGCTTGAACAGGCTCGGACGCGCGGACAGGCCCAGCTCCTCGAGTTCCACGATCATCGGCTCGACGCTCGACTCCGGAATGTCGAGCAGCACCAGCTTCTGGTGCGGCGTCGTGCGAAGGCGAAATGAACCGTGACGCTCCAGAATGTCGGCGAGGGCGGACAGGAGCGTGCCGGAGACCCGGCCGACGAACGGCGTGACCCCGATGTAGAACCGGCCGTCCTTCTGCGGGTGGACTCCCACGTGGTCACCGGCAGTCGTGGGAGTCGGGGCAGCGGGCCCGTCGGGCAGGGCGTGGCCGAGATACTCCGTCTCGAGCACGTGCCGGAATTTCACTGGACCCCACTCGGCGAGGAGGAGCTTCAGCCGAGCCTTGTTCCGGAGACGGCGGTAGCCGTAGTCGCGGAAGATCGAGGTGACCCCGAGCCATACGTCCGCGACATCGGCAGGGGCGACGAACACGCCGAGCCGCTCCGCCAGCCTCGGTGCCGTCGACAGCCCACCGCCGACCCAGAGGTCGTAACCGATGCCCAGCTCCGGGTGATCCACCGCAACGAGTCCGATGTCATTGATTTCGTGCACGACATCCTGACTGGGGTGCCCGGTGATCGCTGTCTTGAATTTGCGGGGAAGGTTGGCGAACTCCGGATCGCCGAGGTACTTCTCGACGATCTCCGCTATCGCGGGGGTGGGATCGATCAGTTCGTCGGCGGCAATTCCGGCGACCGGCGAGCCGAGGATGACGCGGGGCACGTCGCCGCAGGCCTCCGTCGTCCCCAGGCCCACGGCCTCGAGTCGGCGCCAGATCTCGGGGACGTCTTCGACGCGGATCCAGTGGAGCTGGATGTTCTGGCGGTCGGTCAGATCGGCCGTGTCGCGACCGAACTCGGTCGAGATTCCGGCGATGACCCGCAGCTGGTCGGTGGTCAACTGCCCGCCGTCGATGCGTACCCTCAGCATGAAGTACTTGTCTTCGAGCTCATGCGGTTCGAGAGTCGCGGTCTTTCCGCCGTCGATCCCGGGCTTCCGTTGCGTGTACAGGCCCCACCAACGGAACCGTCCGTGCAGGTCCGTGCCGTCGATCGAATCGAAGCCCTGCTTCGAATAGACCTTCTCGATTCGCTCCCGCACGCTCAGGCCGCCGTCTTCCTGCTTCCACGCCTCATTGGCGTTGAGCGGTGCGTTGCCATCCACTTTCCACTGGCCGTTCGAGCGCGCCGTCGGGCGTGAGGCAGCCGTGCGAGTCTGTTCTTCGAGAGTCATGGTTGGTCCCTTGCTTCCGTCTGGCACATGCGGCCATGCGTATTCTTCGGCCGGTGACGTGGCCGGAGGTGGGCGTATCGTCGAACTCTAAAGAGGCGACGGCGGATCGGGTGAGAGTCCTGTCACGATTGGTCACAACGTGTAATCCGTTGTCACATTCACCGTTCGGCTCAGGGACGCGCTATGGCGGCGTGATAGCGGTCGTGAATCAGGTCGACGAGCCCCGCAGGGATTGGGCCGTCCGCGGTGAGGAGCGGAGCCGTCACGGCGTCGGCGTTCGAGCGTTCGATGAGCGACTGGAAGTATCCCGGCGCCAGGAGATAGCTGCTCACCACGATCCTTCTCCCGGGCTGGGTATCGCGCACCCGGTTGATTGCGTCGGAGAGCGAGGGTTCGGCGGCCGAGAGGAAGGCGGCATGCACCTCCCGGCCGAGTTCGTCGGCGAGTCCGTTGCGGACTCTGCGACAATCCCCGAGCGCGCGTCGGTCGCTGGAGCCCGCCGCGGCGAGAATCACGACGTCGTCCGGGCCGCATCCCGCGTCGCGGAGTCGACGACGCAGGATCGTGATGAGACGGGGATCGGGGCCGAGCGCGTCCGCCAGGACCACCCGCGGCGCGAGGTCGCGGGTTGCCTCCGTCAGATCGACGTGCACGTGATAGCCGGCCGACAGCAGGAGCGGGACGACCACCGATCGGCTTTCTTCGGGGACGCTCGCCAGAGTTTCCGGGATGGTCGGCCGCTGCATGTCGACGAAACCCGACCGCACCAGGATCGCGGCATCCACCGACGCCACCACGTCCATGAGACGGGCGATCGCCCGCTGGCCGTGCGGCGAGGACGTGCCGTGCGAGATGCCGACGAGCGCAGGCCGAGGCGATGGCACGTCATCCGGTCGGATCATGCCGTTCGGCCGATCTCCCACCAGTGGCTGACCTCCCGGCGGCATTCGGCGGCGGGCTGGCGTTCCGCGGCGACGGTGTGCGGGGCGCCCTCGCCCGGCTCTTCCCTCCACAGCGTGGGCTTGTTGAAGAACTTCAGGGCGTCGCCGCACTGCGGGCAGCGACCGCGATACCGCTCGACGTGCAGTCGGTCGTCGAATCCGGTGATCGCGGGCAGCAGGTGCCATCGGGGCAGGATCCATCGGCGCATCCGGATCGTCCGTGCGGCGGCGAAGCCGGTGGCGGCCACGGCTAAGGCGGCGACGGGGATGACCGCAACCCCGCCACGTGCACTGCCCGAAAGGTCGGTTGACGCGAGCGCGGGGATGCCGGACAGCAACCAAAGAATCGGAACAGCGATTACGAGAGCCAGCACCGTCGCCGCTCCCGCGAGGTAACCCAGGCGCGACACCGGGATCGTGACCGACCAGGCAGCCTCCACGTCGACTCGGCCGTCAGCTGGGGTTAGTCGGGTACTCCCGGGCCTGCCCGAACCGACGTCGCTCGGGTGACCGAGATCCGCGGGCGGGGGTCGTCGGCGAGCAGGAGGTCTCGCGCTCCGTTCGTTCATCGTGCTCAGCGCTCCTCAGCTCGTCGCACCGTCGGAGGCAGGGCATCCGAGGTTCGGGCCACAGCGTAGCTCTCGCACCACCGGGTGGGGCATGATTCGACCGATAGTTACCGCGGGTTACATCCGCGAACGCGTCGGAGGTTCGACCAGAAGCGGGATGATTTCAGAGCGAATCGAGTCAACCGAATCGACAGCAGCCCCGGACGAGTCACCCATCAACCAGCGTCCCTGGGTAGTACAGCTGCGGGCACGATCGGGTCTGATTCGAAGGCGATGGAAACACTCGGCTCAACCGACAGTGTGAGAAAGCCGCCATTCTGCAGCTCCACATGAATCGCAGGCGTCCAGTTTCGACCAGATGCACGCTCAGCGTTGATCTCCTCGTTCATCACTCTGTAGAACTCATCGACAGTCTCGGTATCGGCAAGAACGAATGACTGTCCGGCGTAGTGAAGTTTGGGCACGAGATCTCCTAGTTGAGTGAATATCTCCGAAGCGACTGGTCGCATCGATCTGGGGGGTAGACTCATCGTTCCATTTATGTGAGTATATATTCACTATACAAAGTCAAGGGGGATTGACATGGCAGTCACGGTACGGCGAGGTCTTATCGAAGTTGGTGCCGACGTTCGCGCGTCGTCGGCCTTTGAATTCGGGGTCAGGCAGGGGATTGCCTCGCCTGTGGAGCCATTCGGCC
The DNA here is from genome assembly GCF_036569425.1 of Lacisediminihabitans sp. Classification (GTDB taxonomy): domain Bacteria; phylum Actinomycetota; class Actinomycetes; order Actinomycetales; family Microbacteriaceae; genus Lacisediminihabitans. Next base: position 28,217 of record NZ_DATCQQ010000028.1, on the reverse strand, counting down.
TGAGGTTCGTGCAGTCGTGCATGTCGTCGCGGGCCTGATCGGGAAGACCCCGGCCCCCGGTCGGGTGGGCGCACGCTCACCAGCCCCTCCGAAAGCGGAGCCGGAGCGCGGCGAGGTGCTCATGTCTCGAGTTCGGGCGACCGCAGCGACGGCACGACCTCTGCTTGCCCGGGAGGGGCTGGTCGTGATCCGTTGCGTCGGTCGCGAATTTCTCACACGCATCAGCATGGCCAAGATCTTCCTGCGTCGATCCGAGGAGGTCATCGCGAGGGATGGCTCAGAGCTCGTGCCGTTGCTTCACGAAGGAGGAATCGAGCTGCTCGCCGTCACGAGGCTCATGCCGATATTCGTCACGGATGTCGGCACCTGAGTGCTCGTCGGTCCCGCGCCGATCGGGGTCATTTCTGGCCTGTTGTCGTACCGTGAAGTGCAATAAACAGACGAGGACGGATCATGATGACTTCGATTGGCTATTGGCAGCAGTGCAACGATCTGAACAAAAGGATCACCGAATCGACAAACCGTCGAGGGTGGCAGGACTACGAAATACAGAACGGCGGGCTCCAAGACTGGCAGTTTCGTGTGCTCGCGGCGATCTTGGCATTGGCGGGTGGCGACGTGATCGCCTATCTGACTACGTCGTTTGCCAGGGACGACCCCTGGCAAATCGTCGCCCTGACCGGAGACTCAGTGATCCAGGTGAACGTCTTGGGTGCGGCAACGGGCAGCAGGGAGGTTGTAGCCGTTGCGGCGTCCAGGTACTCGAGGTCTTTGTTATCCAGGATTGATCTCACCTCGGTCCCACAGGTCCACCCAGACACGAAAGTGTGGCCCACCGAGGTTGAAATTGTCATGCACTTCAACGAGACATCCATTTCCCTCCCGCTCGACGGCTACGCATCCCCTGGGAACCACGCCCTATTGGACGATCTGTACCCTTCGTTGCTGGCCGACTTGGAGGCATGACGCGAGATGACGGCCAGCCGCGATGAGGCTGGCACGAGGGGTCGGGGCTATTCGGGACGTTGGCAGCAAACGGATGATCCGAGAACGACGAAACCCTGCCAGATGCTCGTCGGTCTCGCGCCGACAGGGGTCAATTCTTGCCGTTGGTCGGGGGCGCACCGCGGCCATCCCCGTTTTTGTCATCCGGGTCGGCCGTGACTAGATGATGTCGAACGCACGCGCTCAGCTCGCGCCGAGACTCTCGCTGCCCGATTCGAGCTGATGCGGATTCATGTCGTTCAATACACGCAGAGTCGCCGCGGCGAGGACGCGTGCCCACATTTCATGCAGTGACCTCCAGGAGAAGACATCCTGCACATACATATCGCCGACTCGCCAATCAGGGAACGGCACGAAGGACACATCGGATGCCCGCGAAGCGAGCTCGTCCGTAACGCAGTTCAAGCGATCGATCTGAAGCATCAGCATCTTGCGAGCAAGAGGCGGGATAGGCCGGAAGTCACCCATCGGTGGAATGCCGGCGAAAACGAAGCGGCAGTTCGGCGTGGCGTGGACGCGGAGGTGCTCGACCACTTTCTCCAGGTTGGCACCCCAGGCCGTTGCGCTCGTCGCAAGCAGCACATCAGGGACACCGAGCATGACCAGCACGACGTCAACGTGGGCCGCGTCGAGAGTCGACATTTTCGCGACCCGCGCGGCGGTGAGATCGGTTGCCGCGATGGTGGTCCACGAGCAGCCACTCTCGCGGTTCTCGGCGACGAACCGTGCGGTCTTGACGACAATCGTCATCCCATGGTGCAAAACTCCATACCCGGACACCGTCAGGTCACCGATGAACAGTAGCCGGACGGGATCAGGTCCTGGGATGACAGGCTCCGGGGTATCAGCGGGAAATTGAGCCCGCCGGACCTCCAGTTTGTAAAGGGAGAGATGGAGGCGCAGTAGAGGTCGCGCAAGGCGAATGAGCACAGCGACCGTTCCCGGGGAGAGCACGGCAGTCCGATCGCGGGTGGCAAAGAAACCCCTCACAAATTCAGCCGCTCTATTCGGTGTCCGCGCTTCGCACTATCGATATGGCATGAATTTGGCCTTCATGCCGAAAATGACATGCCCCTATGGACGGGACATCCCCATAGTTGATGCTGGCAGGAGCACCCTGAATCTGCTGCCCCCAACTCGGGGCGCCTTCGTGTGGATCAACCGCGCCGCATTCATGCCCTCAGCGGGCTCGGAAGTCGGCCACGCCTCCGCCGCAATGACCTTGGACGTCTACGCGGACCTGTTCGATGATGATCTTGACGCTGTTGCGGTTGCGCTGAATGACAGTGCTGCTGCTGCAACGGGCAAAGTGCGGGCAAACCCGCCTGGTGCGGCGACGAGTTGAGGGCATAAAAAAAGTCCCACCCCCCGTAGAAGCCGGGAAATGGGACAGTGGCTCCGACGGGCGTCGATCCCGTGACCTCTCGATTTTCAGTCGAACGCTCTACCAACTGAGCTACAGAGCCTTGCCGTATTGATTTATACAAGAAGGCACGGCCGTCTGGCGAGAGATGACCGTGCCTTGCGACCCTGACCGGACTTGAACCGGCGACCTCCGCCGTGACAGGGCGGCGCGCTAACCAACTGCGCTACAGGGCCTAGCTATGTTTCGTGACCCCAACGGGATTCGAACCCGTGTTAACGCCGTGAAAGGGCGCCGTCCTAGGCCACTAAACGATGGGGCCGTGAAGTAAAACTTCCTTCATAGCTACCGAGGAACAAGCATAGGGGTGACTGACCCGTTTGCCAAACGGGCTCCGGATGCCGCACCGGCTCGACCGCAATTCCTCGGGAAAATCGGGCAATGTGAGCCACTCCGTGCGAAAGGCGACGGGTTGACTGCGACTGCGCCTAGATTCAACTCGTCGTTGAGACTTCCGGCTCTGGCCACTTGCCAGTGTGCTTGATACTGTGACAGCAGTTGCGGTGTTGCTTACGTGGCCTGGGGACGGCGTCACGAAAGTCGGGGAGACATGAAGAGCATCAGTCGAGTTGTCGATCGAGTCGCGCTCGTGCCGCGGTCGCGCGTCAGGCGATCGCTGGCCATCCTGGCCGTTCTCTCCGTGCTGATCTCGGGCACGGTTCTCGGGTCGACCGGCACCGCCGCGTGGGCGCAGGACTACCCGAGCTGGACCGATGTGCAGAACGCCCGAAACAACGTGACGGCGAAGAAGGCCGAAATCGCGCGGCTCCAGGCCCTGCTTGCGGCGCTGGAGACCGCCGTGACCACCACGCAGGCCGTGGCGGAGCAGAAGGGCGCCGAGGCGCAGGTCGCCCAGCAGAAGTACGACGAGGCGGCCATGAAGGCCACCCAACTCCAGGGCCAGGCCGACGCGGCGCAGGCGAAGGCCACCAAGTCCAAGCAGCAGGCCGGCCAGCTCGCGGCCAAGCTCGCCCGATCCGGTGGCACCGACCTCAGCGCAACTCTCTTCTTCAGCGGCAGCAAGGCCAACGACCTGCTCTCCCAGCTCGGGCTAGCCAGCATGGTGAAGGACCAGTCGGCGGGTCTCTACGAGAAGGCGATCCAGGACCAGAACTCGGCCCAGGCGCTCACCGACCAGGCCAACGTGGCCAAGACGGCGCTCAAGTTGCTCGCGGACGCCGCGCAGAAGGCGCTCGATGAGGCCACCGCCGCAGCGGACGCCGCCACTGCTGCGCTCACTGAGCAGCAGGACAACAAGGCGAGGCTGGATGCCCAGCTCGCGACCCTCGTGGACAACGTCGACCACACCGAGGCCGAGTACGTCGCCGGGATCAAGGCGATGTGGGGCGCGAGCGCCGGCCTCGGCGCCGGCCAGATCAGTCTGAGCGGATGGGCGCGCCCCGCCGGCGGGCACATCACGAGCCCGTACGGGTACCGTCTCGATCCGTACACCCGCAACTACGCGCTGCACTCCGGAACGGACCTCGGCGCGTCCTGCGGCTCGCCGATCTTCGCCGCGCACACCGGTACCGTGGCGTACGCCGGTCCGTACGGCGGCTACGGCAACTACATCCGCATCAACAACGCCGACGGCACCGGCACCGGATACGGCCACATCGTCAACGGCGGAATCCTCGTGCGCGTCGGCCAGGAGGTGGGCGTCGGGCAGAACATCGCGAAGGTCGGCAGCACCGGCTGGTCCACCGGCTGCCACCTTCACTTCGAGGTCTACCGGGGCGGAACGACCACCGACCCTGTGCCGTTCATGCGCGGCCAGGGCATCGAGCTCGCGAACTAGCATCGACGCAAAACGGCCGGTCCACCCGCGAGGGGGACCGGCCGTTGTCGGTGGCTTCTGGTCTGGCTAGTGGCCCTCGGCCGCGAGCTTGGCGATCCCGGCCTGAACGATGGCCTCCGCCTCCGCGGCGTTGCCCCAGCCCTCGGTCTTGACCCACTTGCCGGGCTCGAGGTCCTTGTAGTGCTCGAAGAAGTGCTCGATCTCCTTGCGGGTGTACTCCGGAATGTCGTCGACATCCTGGATCCACGACCAGCGCGGGTCCTTCGACTGCACGGCGATGACCTTCGCGTCTGAGCCGCCGTCATCCGTCATGTTGAAGACACCGACGGGTCGAACGGAGAGGCCGACTCCGGGGAAGAGCGGGTAGTCGAGCAGCACGAGCACGTCGACGGGGTCGCCGTCGAGTCCGAGCGTGTTCTCGAAGAAGCCGTAGTCGGTGGGGTAGACGAAGCCAGTGAAGAGCACCCGGTCGAGGAAGACGCGACCGGTCTTGTGGTCCACTTCGTACTTGTTTCTGCTGCCCTTGGGGATCTCGATGATCGCGTCGTAGCTGGCCATGGCAGTGCACTCCTTGATTCGGGGGTTTGCTGCAATAACGTTATCGGATGGAGACTCGGCCCCGACTGACGCCCGCGATCGCCGACGTGCGCCGCGCGGTGCGCGGGGCCCTGCCGCCCGCCGCCCCCTCCGAAAATGCCGCCCCCGCTTCCGAAAACGCAGACCCCGCTTCCGAAAACGCGGGCCCCGCTTCCGAAAACGCAGGAGATCCGCGACGAAACGCCGCCGTTGTGGGCCGCGCACCGGCATCCGTCGACGAATCTCCTGCGTTTTCGGAAGGGGGCGAAGGGGTGCTCGTGCTCGTCGCGCTCAGCGGCGGGCCGGACTCGCTCGCGCTCTCCGCAGCCACCGCCTTCGAGGCGGGTCGGGCGGGTATTCGTGCCGGGGCCGTGATCGTGGACCACGGCCTCCAGAAAGGTTCGGCGGATGTCGCGGCTCGGGCCGCGCAGCAGGCTCGCGACCTGGGGCTCGACCCGGTCATCGTGACGAGCGTCGAGGTGGGAACGGCCGGGGGACCGGAGGCCGCGGCCCGTGACGCTCGGTATGCGGCGCTCGCCGAAGCCGCCCGCGAGACCGGCGCGACGGCGGTGCTGCTCGGCCACACGCTCGACGACCAGGCCGAGTCCGTGCTGCTCGGCCTGGCGCGCGGGAGCGGCCTCGGGAGCCTCAAGGGCATGGCGCCGGTGTCCGGCATCTATCGGCGCCCCCTGCTCGCGATCACCCGCGCGACCACCGTGCGGTTCTGTGCCGACTCCGGGCTGCAGCCATGGAACGATCCGCAGAACCACGACGAGCGATTCTCCCGGGTGCGCGTTCGGAAGACCGTGATCCCGATGCTCGAACGTGAGCTCGGTCCGGGTTTCGCCGAGGCCCTCGCTCGCACGGCCGACCTGGCGCGGGAAGACACGGACGCCCTCGACCAGTTCGCCGCCGACCAACTCGAGGAGCTGGCCGAACACGCGGAAGCGGGCATCTCGCTCCCGGCTCGAGCACTCGAGCACGATCCGCCGGCGCTGAGGCAGCGGATCATCCGCGCTACCGTGCTGGCGGAGTTCGGGGTGAGCCTCAGCCACACGCAGACGCTTCAGGTTTCGCAGCTCGTGACCGACTGGCATGGGCAGGCCGCCATCGACCTTCCGGGCGTCAGTGTGGAGCGGGTGGGCGGGCTGTTGCACTTCCGCTCCACTCGCGCCGAACCCGGCACTGAGGAGCGACCGGGCCGATGAAATAACCGGGCCGATGAAGCGACCAGGCCGATGAAAGAATGGGGCAATGGAATACAGCGACATCGCCGATGACCTCGAGAGTGTACTCATCACCGAGCAGGAGATCCGCGACAAGATCGCCGAACTGGCCCGCCGCATCGAGGCGGATTACGCGGGCGAGCGGCTGCTCCTGGTGGGGGTGCTCCGCGGCGCGGCGATGGTGATGGCCGATCTCGCCCGGGAGCTGTCGCTGCCCATCGAGATGGACTGGATGGCGGTGTCGTCCTACGGATCGGGAACCCAGTCCTCCGGGGTGGTGCGGATCCTCAAGGACCTCGACACCGACCTGCACGGCCGCAAGGTGCTGATCGTGGAGGACATCATCGACTCCGGCCTCACCCTCTCCTGGCTGCGAGCCAACCTCGGCACCCGCGGCGCGGATTCGGTGGAGATCTGCGCTCTGTTGCGCAAGCCGGCCGCGGCGAAGCTCGCCGTCGACGTGCGCTACGTCGGCTTCGAGATACCCAACGCCTTCGTGGTCGGCTACGGACTCGACTACGCGGAAAAGTACCGCAACTACCGCGACATCGGCATCCTCGCCCCGCACGTGTACGAGTAGCAGAGTGGGTGGGCCCACGCGACGCAGTCCGCACGATCCTGCACGTGTACGAGTAGCCGAGTGGGTGGGCCCACGCGACGCAGTCCGCACGATCCTGCACGTGTACGAGTAGCAGAGTGGGTGGGCCCACGCGACGCAGTCCGCCCGATCCTGTATTTGGATCGGGCGGCGGCATCGTGGGGATTACGCCCACGGCAAACACGCAGCGGTCATCCAGCGGTGCTCCGGTAGCCTAGGGCTCACATTCTTCGTCAGAAAGGTGACGGGCCCGAGCCCGGAACACTATGGACTACAAGCGCTTTCTTCGCGGCCCGCTGATCTACATCCTGCTGGCCGTCATCGTCGTTTCCGTGGGATTCAGCCTCCTCAGCGGTTCGGGGTTCAAGGAGATCACGACCAAGCAGGGTCTCGAGCTGCTCAAGTCGGACAAGGTCGCGTCAGCCAAGATCGTCGACGCCGAGCAGCGGGTGGACCTCGTGCTCACCGACGCGGGCACCGACGGCAAGCAGGTGCAGTTCTACTACGCCGCCCCGCGCGGTGCGGAGATCGTCAACGCGATCACTGCCGCGAACCCCAAGACGTTCGACGACCAGGTCGACAAGGGCAACTGGCTCTCGTCCCTGCTCGGCCTCGTGATCCCGTTCGTGATCATCGGCCTCATCTTCTGGTTCCTGCTCTCCAGCATGCAGGGCGGCGGATCCAAGGTCATGCAGTTCGGCAAGTCGAAGGCCAAGCTCGTCTCCAAGGAGAGCCCGAAGGCCACGTTCGCGGATGTCGCGGGGGCCGACGAGGCGATCGAGGAGCTCGAGGAGATCAAGGACTTCCTCAAGGATCCGGCCAAGTTCCAGGCCGTCGGCGCCCGCATCCCGAAGGGCGTGCTGCTGTACGGCCCTCCCGGAACCGGCAAGACGCTGCTCGCCCGTGCCGTCGCCGGCGAGGCGAATGTGCCGTTCTACTCGATCTCCGGATCGGACTTCGTGGAGATGTTCGTGGGCGTCGGTGCGAGCCGCGTGCGCGACCTCTTCGCCCAGGCCAAGGAGAACTCCCCGGCCATCATCTTCGTCGATGAGATCGATGCCGTCGGCCGTCACCGCGGATCAGGCATGGGTGGCGGGCACGACGAGCGCGAGCAGACCCTCAACCAGCTCCTGGTGGAGATGGACGGCTTCGACGTGAAGACCAACGTCATCCTCATCGCCGCGACCAACCGCCCGGACATCCTCGACCCCGCCCTGCTGCGCCCGGGCCGCTTCGACCGCCAGATCGGCGTGGACGCGCCAGACCTGCTCGGCCGCAAGCAGATCCTCGAAGTGCACGGCAAGGGCAAGCCTCTTGCCGCGGGGGTCGACCTCGAGGTCGTCGCCCGCAAGACGCCGGGCTTCACCGGCGCCGACCTGGCCAACGTGCTCAACGAGGCGGCGCTGCTCACCGCCCGCTCGAACGCGCAGCTGATCGACAACCGCGCCCTCGACGAGGCGATCGACCGCGTGATGGCCGGCCCGCAGCGCCGCACACGCGTCATGCGCGACCACGAGAAGCTCATCACGGCCTACCACGAGGGCGGCCACGCGCTCGTCGCGACGGCGATGCGCAACACCGACCCCGTGACCAAGGTGACGATCCTGCCCCGCGGTCGCGCCCTCGGCTACACGATGGTGCTGCCGCTCGAGGACCGCTACTCGGTGAGCCGCAACGAACTGCTCGACCAGCTCGCCTACGCCATGGGCGGCCGGGTGGCCGAAGAGGTCGTCTTCCACGACCCGACGACCGGGGCATCCAACGACATCGAGAAGGCGACATCCACCGCGCGCAAGATGGTCACCGAGTTCGGCATGAGCGCCAGCATCGGGTCGGTCAAGCTCGGCTCCGGTTCGGGCGAGATGTTCCTCGGCCGCGACATGGGCAGCCAGCGGGACTACTCCGAGCGTCTCTCCGAGCAGGTGGACGCCGAGGTGCGTGCCCTGATCGAGAAGGCCCACGACGAGGCCTGGGAGGTGCTCAACGAGAACCGGGACATCCTTGACAGGCTCGCGACCGCGCTCCTGGAGAAGGAGTCGCTCGACCACAACGAGCTCGCCGAGATCTTCAAGGACGTGAAGAAGATGCCGGAGCGCCCCCAGTGGCTCTCCAGCGACAAGCGTCCCGTGTCGAACCAGCCGCCGGTGCTCGTGCCGCAGAAGGCCGCGATCGACCCCGGTGTCGTGGACGGCGACGTCACGTCCGAGATTCCCAAGAAGGCACGCGCGCCGCGCAAACGCCCCGGTATCGCCACCGCCTGAGCCGGGTCCGACCGCCCGAAGGGGACCAGTGACCACATCCACACCCGGGCCGATTGACGCGGCCCGGATCGAGAAGGCCGTGCTGGAGATCCTCGCCGCCATCGGCGAGGATCCCGGCCGGCCCGGCCTGCGTTCCACCCCGCAGCGTGTCGCGCAGTCGTACGCGGAGTTCTTCGGCGGACTCGGTGTCGACCCGCAGGTGCACCTCGCGGATAGCGAGGAGTTCTCCGCGGTCAGCGGGGACCAGAGCGAACTCGTGCTCCTGCGGGACATCGAGTTCCGCTCCATCTGCGAGCACCACCTGCTGCCGTTCTCGGGGGTGGCGCACGTGGCGTACCTGCCCCGCACGAGGATCATCGGGCTCGGCCGCATCCCGCGCGTCGTCGAGACCCTCGCCGCGCGACCGCAGTTGCAGGAGCGCCTCACCGAGGAGATCGCGGATGCGCTGCAGGCCGGACTCGATCCCCGGGGCGTGCTCGTCGTACTGACCGCGACGCACGGCTGCGTCTCCGACCGGGGTGTTCGCCAGGCGAAGAGCTCCACCGTCACCATGACAACCCGTGGCATGCTCAAGGAACCGCTCGAACGTGCGGAGATCATGGCCATGATTGGAGCGCAACGTGAGTAGCGAGCTCGTCTCGTTGAGACCGTACCGACCGATCGGTCTCTCCCGGCCCCGGATCATGGGCATTGTGAACGTGACGCCGGACTCGTTCAGCGACGGAGGCCGGTACGAACAGGTCGACACGGCGGTGGAACACGCCATGGGCCTCGCCCTGGCCGGCGCCCAGCTGATCGACGTGGGCGGAGAGTCCACCCGCCCCGGTGCCGAGAGGCTCCCCGTGGAGGAGGAACAGCGGCGCGTGCTGCCGGTGATCCGAGAACTCGTCGACCGCGGGATCCCGGTGAGTGTTGACACGATGAACGCCTCGACCGCCGTCGCCGCCGCGGCGCTCGGTGTCGTGATGATCAACGACGTCTCGGGGGGACTCGCCGACGAGGGAATGCCCCGCGTTGCCGCCGAGACCGGACTGCACTTCGTGGCCATGCACTGGCGGGGCCACAGCTCCACGATGCAGGACAACGCGGTGTACACGAACGTGCTGCGCGACGTGCGCAACGAACTGAAGCTCCGGGTGGCCGAACTCATCGTCAACGGGGTGCGCCCTGACCGCATCATCCTCGACCCAGGCATCGGCTTCGCGAAGACGGGCGAACAGAACTGGCAGTTGCTGGCCAACCTTCCGGCGCTCAACACGATCGGCTATCCCGTGTTGATCGGTGCGTCGCGCAAGAGGTTCCTGGCGAAGCTGTTGGAGAACGACGCCCCGCCGACCGAGCGCGACACGGCGACGGCGACGGTGAGCGCGCTCGCGGCCCAGGCCGGGGTGTGGGGCGTGCGCGTGCACAATGTGGCCGCGACCAAGGCCGCCCTCGACGTATGGGAGGAGATGCAGCCGTGAACTACGCCGACACCATCGCGTTGACCGGGCTGCGGGTCTTCGCCCACCACGGGGTGCTCGACCACGAGCGGGAGAATGGCCAGGAGTTCGTGATCGACGTGCGGCTCTCGCTCGACCTCGCGGCCGCCGCGGAAACCGACGACGTCGCCCAGACGGTTCACTACGGCGTCCTCGCTGAGCAGATCGCGGCCGCCGTGTCGAACGACCCGGTGAATCTCATCGAGACCGTCGCCCAGCGCGTCGCGGACGTCGTGCTCGCGTACGAGCTCGTTCTGCTGGTGACCGTGACCGTGCACAAGCCAGAGGCGCCCATCAGCATCCCGTTCGACGATGTCTCGGTGACGGTCACGAGGGGGCGCGGGGTAGCGTGACGCGTCAACGCATCGTGCTGCCGGCCGTCATCGCGCTCGGATCCAACCTCGGCGACCGTGAGGCGAACCTGCGAGACGCGGTGCGCGACATCGATTCCCTCGACGGCGTGATCGTGACGGTGGCCTCCGGAATCGTGGAATCGCACGCGGTCAAGCCGGAGGGCGTGGACGAGTCGTCGCCGAACTACCTCAACGCCGTGGTGCTCGTGCAGAGTGCCCTCCACCCGGACGACCTGCTCGACGCCCTCAACCGGATCGAGGCGGAGCACGGCCGGGTGCGCGAAGAGCGCTGGGGCGACCGCACCCTCGATCTCGACATCGTGTCGTTCGACGGCCTTCGCCGGGACGACGAGCGGCTGACGCTGCCGCATCCCCGAGCCTGGCAGCGACCGTTCGTGCTCGTGCCCTGGCTGCAGGCCGACCCCGACGCCGAACTGCCGGGGCGTGGCAGAGTGGATGCGTTGGATGCGGCGGTATCGCCGGAGGTGTGGGCATTCGAGGCGGCTCCGCTCCGCGAGGAACCGACGAGCGGCGAGAACAGGGAACGGCGAGGGAAATGAAACGCACCAGCATCGGAACGCTCGTGCTGCTGGCCGTGATCGGGGCTCTCGGCGGAGGGTTCGCGGAGACCGGGCTGGCCGCGGCCGGCCGGCCGATCATCCTTCCCCCCTTCACCCTCTCGGTGGCGCTCGCGCTGATCGGCGGGATCGTCGTGTGGCTCGCCGTGCCGATTCGGCGTCTCACCAAGGGTAAGGCGAAGGCCCCCATCGACCCGTTCTACGCGACCCGGGTGCTGATGCTCGCCAAGGCCTGCGCGCTGAGCGGCGCGCTTCTCGCCGGGCTCGGTGCCGGCATCGCGCTGTACCTCCTCACCCGGTCCGTTGTGCCAGGGGTAGGCTCTGTTGGGCCAGCGATCTCCACCCTTGTCGGTGCCGGGCTGCTGCTGGCGGCGGGGCTCATTGCGGAGCACATGTGCACCATTCCACCCAGCGACGATGACGACGGCGAGTCTGGCAAGAAGACCGTCAGGGTTCGGCCATAAGGCCCCAGCGGAGGAGCACAGGTGAACCGAATCGAACTGCCGCAGACCGGTGAGTGGCGCCGGGTCTCGCCCAAGCTCATCGCGGTGGAGCTCGTGAGCGGTGCGGTGTTCCTGCTCGCCATCTCCGCCGTCGGCATCGGCATGTGGTATCTCGGTATCGGCTGGCTCGCGATCGGCCTCTGGGCCGTCGCGCTGGTCACCCTCATCAACCTCGCCCTTACCCCGCGCCGCGTGCGGGCCATCGGCTACCAGCTTCGCGACGACGACTTGCTGTTCCGGCGCGGAATCATGTGGCAGCGATTCGTGGCCGTGCCGTACGGGCGGATGCAGCTCGTCGACATCAATCGCGGACCGATCGCGCGGAGCCTCGGCCTGAGCGAACTCAAGTTCGTCACGGCCGCCGCGGCAGCCGGAGTGACGATTCCCGGTCTCCCAGAGGCCGAGGCGGACGAGCTTCGCGACCACCTCGTCTTGCTCGCGGAAAGCCGCCGGGCCGGGCTGTGAGCGACACCGACCACGCGGGCGCCGTGCGGGAGGGCGTGCCGGAGACGGTCGCACGCCTCACCGACGGGCAGTGGCATCGGCTGCACCCCGCCTCCCCGCTGCTGCGGGGTGGCATCGCGCTCATCGCCATTCTCGGCGTGGTCGTCTCCAATCTGCGCGAGCGTCTCGTTGGGCTCTTCCTGCCGCGGTTCGACGAGGAGGGCGACCCGGTCGACTACATCCTCAGCCACGGCATCGTCATCCAGGCGTTGCTCGTGATCGTCGGGGTGCTGCTCGTGCTGATCGCCGTGTTCTACGTGTCCTGGCGCATGCACAGCTTCCGCATCACCAACGAGGTGGTCGAGGTGCGGTCCGGCATCCTGTTCCGTACCAACCGCAAGGCGCGGCTCGACCGCATCCAGGGCATCAACATCGTTCGCCCGTTCTTCGCCCGCCTCTTCGGTGCGGCGAAGATGGAGATCAGCCAGGCCGGCCACGACGCGAACGTGCACCTGGCGTACCTCGGGTCCGCGGCGGCGGACGACCTGCGCCGGGAGATCCTGCGCCTCGCCTCCGGCACGCGGAACGCGGCGCTGCCGGTGTCGGGCGCCTCCTCGCCGAACAACCTGCTCGACCGGCGGCTCGGCGAGTTCCTCGCCCCCGAGCTCGACCCGGATGCCGCCCCGCCGGAGTCGGTCGTGAAGATCCACCTCGGGCGGCTGATCGGTTCGATCCTGCTGAGCGAGGCGACCCTCTTCGCCATCGCCATCGTGGTGGTCGGCGGCATCTGGATCACCAGCACAGGCCAGTACTACGCCCTCTTCTTCGCGCTGCCGAGCCTCATCGGCTTCGGCGGGTACTACGTGCGCCGGTTCACCCGGTCGCTGCGCTATTCGATCGCGGGCACGCCAGACGGGGTGCGCATCGGCTTCGGCCTCCTCTCGACGAGCAACGAGACTCTGCCGCCCGGCCGCATCCACTCGGTGGAGGTGAGCCAGTCCGTGCTCTGGCGGCCGGCCGGGTGGTGGCAGATCCGGGTGAATCGGGCGAGCCACTCGTCCAGTCGCGGTGCCGCCAACCAGGCCAACACGACGATCCTGCCCGTGGGCAACCTCGATGACGCCCGGCGAGTGCTCGAACTGATGCTTCCCGACCTCATCGGCGAGGAAGCGGTCGCCGTAATCGAGAAGGGGCTCGTCTCCCGAGGCCACGATGCCTTCACCACCTCGCCGCGCCGCGCCGCGTGGCTGCTCCCGCTCTCCTGGCGGCGCAACGGTTTCCTGGTCGTGTCCGGCTCGCTCGTGCTGCGCAAGGGAGCGATCTGGCGTCGGATCATCATTGTCCCCCAGCCTCGGCTGCAGAGCGTCGCGCTGAGCCAGGGCCCGGTGCTGCGCGCGCTCGGCCTCGCCGACGTTCACCTGCACACCGTCGCCGGACCCATCCGCGCCACCCTCGAGGCGATCGACGAGGATGCCGCCGTCGGGTTCTTCGGTGACGTGGCCCAGCTCGCCGTGCTGGCCGGGCAGAACGACACCTCGCATCGCTGGCGCTCCGGCGAGGCCGAGGCATGAGCGACCAGTTCGCCGGCCGGGTGCCGGACGCGAACCCACGGCATCGCACGGGCCGCCTGGGCGTGGGGATCATCGGCGCCGGGCGCGTCGGTCCCGTGCTCGGCGCGGCCCTCGCGGGGGCCGGGCACGCGATCGTGGGCATCTCCGCCATTTCGGAGGCGAGCCGGGAGCGCGCGGAGGTGATGCTCCCGGGAGCCCCGATCCTCGAGGTGCCGGACCTCATCGAGCGGAGCGAACTCGTGATCCTCGCCGTGCCGGCCAGCGAACTCCTGGCACTCGTCACCGGCCTCGCCTCGACCGGAGCGTGGCAGCCGGGCCAGCTGGTGGTGCACACCGCGGCCGAATTCGGCACCGAGGTGCTCGCGGCGGCCACCGCGGCCGGGGCGATACCGCTCGCCATTCATCCGGCCATGTCCTTCACCGGCACGAGCATCGACCTGACGCAGCTCATCGGCAGCTACTTCGCCGTGACCGCGCCCGGTCCGGTGCAGCCCATCGGTCAGGCGCTGGTTGTGGAGATGGGGGGCGAACCGATCGTCGTGGCCGAGAAGGACAGGCCGGCATACGCGGAGGCGATCGCCACGGCGACGAGCTTCTCGAGCGCGATCGTCGACCAGGCGACGGCGCTGCTGGCAGGCATCGGAGTCGAGGCGCCCGGGGAGATGCTCGCGCCCCTCGTGCGCTCGTCGGTGGAGATCGCCCTTCGCCGGGCGCAGCGCCCGTAGTCACGCGCGCGGGGGGCTTGGTGGGGAGCACTAGCATCGAGGGGTGCCCACCGCCGTTGCCGAAACCATAACCGAACTGCGTTCCCTCCTCGCCGACGAGCGGGCGGCCGGCCGGCGAGTCGCCCTGGTCCCCACGATGGGCGCACTTCACGACGGGCACCTGGCTCTCATCGAGCGGGCGGGCGAGATCGCGGACACCGTCGTCGTCTCGATCTTCGTCAACCCCCTCCAGTTCGGCCCGACCGAGGATCTCGACCTGTATCCGCGAACCCTCGCCGACGACCTGGACAAGGCCGACCGCCTGGGTGTGGACTTCGTCTTCGCGCCGACCGCGCACGAGATGTATCCGTCCGGGGCGAGCGAGACTCGGGTCACGGCCGGGGCCGTCGGTTCGCTCTACGAGGGTCGCTCGAGAGTGGGCCACTTCGACGGCGTACTGACCGCGGTGTCCAAACTTCTTAACATCGTGCAGGCGGACTACGTTCTCTTCGGCCAGAAGGATGCCCAACAGGTGTTCCTCGTCAGCCGCATGGTTCGCGATCTCAACGTGCCGGTGCGCGTCGAGGTCGTCTCGACCGTGCGCGATCCGGACGGCCTCGCCCTCTCGAGCCGCAACCGGTACCTGGACGCCCGGGAGCTGCGTGCGGCGCGCGGCCTCTCCATCGCGCTCGAGGCTGCGGAGTCCTCGGCGGATCGCGGCATCGACGCCGTGCTCGCGGCCGCCCAGTCGGTGCTCATGGGGGAGTCCCTCGTGCAGCTCGACTACCTCACGATCGTGCATCCCGACACCTTCCTACCCGTCGACGACGACCACCACGGCAAGGCGATCGTGCTCGTGGCGGCGCGGGTCGGGTCGACGAGGCTCATCGACAACGCGACGATCTACCTCAGGGGCACCCGCTCCTGAGCCGCCTCTCGGCCACCGTAAACTTGGGGCGAGTCACAATCCCCTGGAGCAACGAATGAGCAAGACGACCGCCGTGCACGAGCCAGCAGCCGAACCGACGGACGAAGAGCTGTCCGAGCAGACCCAGGTGCGGCTCGCCAAGCGCGCGCGGCTCATCGAGTCCGGCGCAGAGGCCTACCCGGTCTCCCTGCCGATCACCACGACGATCCCGGCCGTGCGCGCGAAGTACCCGAACCTCGAGACGGATGCCACCACCGGCGTGACCGTCGGCGTTGCCGGCCGCGTCGTGCACCTGCGCAACACAGGCAAGCTCTGCTTCGCCTCCCTGCAGTCCGGCGACGGCGCCCGCATCCAGGCGATGGTGTCGCTCGCCGAGGTGGGGCAGGAGTCGCTCGACGGCTGGAAGGATCTCGTGGACCTCGGCGACCACGTCTTCGTGTCCGGCGAGGTCATCTCGAGCCGCCGCGGCGAACTGAGCGTGCTGGTCAGCGAGTGGAAGGTGGCGTCGAAGGCCGTGCGTCCGCTGCCGAACCTGCACGCGGAACTGAGCGAGGAGACGCGGGTGCGCAGCCGTTACCTCGACCTCATCGCGCGCGAGGGCGCGCGCCAGATGGTGCGCAGCCGTTCCCGGGCCGTCGCGTCGCTGCGAGCGACCTTCGACCACCACGGCTACATCGAGGTCGAGACGCCGATGCTGCAGACCATGCACGGCGGAGCATCCGCCCGTCCGTTCGTCACCCACAGCAATGCGTTCGACACCGAGCTGTTCCTGCGGATCGCGCCGGAACTCTTCCTCAAGCGCGCGGTGGTCGGCGGCATCGAGCGCGTGTTCGAGATCAACCGCAACTTCCGCAACGAGGGTGCAGACTCCACCCACTCCCCGGAGTTCGCGATGCTCGAGGCCTACCAGGCCTACGGCGACTACAACCAGATGGCGGACCTCACGCAGGAGATGATCCAGAACGCCGCGTTCGATGCGGAGGGCAGCCACGAGGTGACCTGGGCCGACGGCACGCGGTACGACTTCGGAGGCGAGTGGGACCGCATCAGCATGTACGACTCGCTCAATGACGCGTCCGGCTGGCAGGTCACGGCCGACACGACGCTCGACGAGCTTCTCGCCCTCGCGGAGAGCGTGGCGGTCGAGGTGCAGCAACCCACCCATGGCAAGCTCGTGGAGGAGCTGTGGGAGCACTTCGTGAAGCCGCACCTCGAGCGCCCCACCTTCGTGATGGACTTCCCGGTCGACACGTCGCCGCTCGTGCGCGCCCATCGCTCGAAGCCCGGCCTCGTGGAAAAGTGGGACCTCTACGTGCGCGGATTCGAGCTCGCCACCGGCTACTCCGAGCTGGTCGACCCCGTTGTGCAGCGTGAGCGCTTCGTGGAGCAGGGCAAGCTCGCGGCGGCCGGGGACCTCGAGGCCATGCGCCTCGACGAGGAGTTTCTGCGCGCGCTCGAATACGGGATGCCGCCGAGTGGCGGGATGGGCATGGGCATCGACCGACTCCTGATGGCGCTCACCGGGCTCGGCATTCGCGAGACCATCCTCTTCCCCCTCGTGAAGTAGGCGACGATGACCATTCCTCCGCAGGATCCGAAAGACAAAGACCCGAAGAAGCTGTCGGCGACGCGGGTGGCCCTGTGGGTGCTCGTGGGCGGTTTCGGGCTCTACTACGTGATCTCGGGCATCGTCGGCGTGCTGCGGCACGGATAGCCCTCTCCCAGCGGGAGGACGTATTCTGGACTGGTGATCGAGAATTTCTGGTTGGGCGCGCTCTTCTCCGTGACGCCGACCATTCTCGTCGGCCTCATCTTCTGGCTCGTGATGCGGTCGATATTCCGTGCCGACCGCACGGAGCGCAAGGTCTACGCGGAGATCGAGGCCGAGGAACGCGCCAGGCTCAACCAGCCGAAACCGGATACGCGCGAGGCCTGAGCGCGCCGGCTGATGACCCCTACTCCCGGGGACGCAGCCGCACGTTCGGCAGCTCGGGAGCCGGCAGCGCGCGGCCGTCGTAGCCGCGCACGGTTCCGAAGCGGCCGTCTTTGGTGCCGCCGGCAATCACATCCGCCTGCCACTCCGCCCGGAACTGCACGATCTCCTCGTGGCTGCGCCCGATGAAGTTCCACCACATGACGATGCCTTCGCCGAGGGGCACCCCGCCGATCAGCAGCGCGCGAAGCGGGTGGTCTCCGGCCGTGATCCGGATGCTCGCGAGACCCGGTTCGAGGCAGCCGAGGTGCGAGGCGGGCACGGTCGCCCCCTCGAGGGTGGCCTCCCCGGCGTCGACGAGCAGGCCGTGCTCGAACCGCGGGTCGACGGGCAGGTCGACGGAGGCGCCGGCCGGCAGGTCGAGCTGTGCGCCGACGAGCTCGGTGAACGTCGTCGCGGTCGAAACCTGACCGGCGAGCGTGCCGATGAACACCCGGAGCACGGCGTCGCCGAACGCCGCGGGCGCCGGCACGAAGTGCTCGAAGAACGGCGCGCGCCGGCGACTCGCCTCGGGAAGGGCGACCCACAGCTGGGCGCCGTGCAGCACGGTGGTCTCCGTGGTGGACACCTCGGAGTGCGCGATGCCGCGGCCGGCCGTCATCAGGTTGAGCTCGCCCGGCCGCACCATGGCGTGGCTGCCCGCGCTGTCGCGGTGCTCCACCTCGCCCGCGAACAGCCAGCTCACGGTTTGCAGGCCGGTATGCGGATGCGGCGGCACGACCATCCCGCCCCGCTCGGCCACCACATCCGGCCCGTAGTGGTCCACGAAGCACCAGGCCCCGATGAGGGACCGCTTGCGCTGCGGCAGCGTGCGGCGCACGTTCATGGCGCGGGGACCGCCGAGCGGCACGTCCCGAGGCTCGAGGATCTCGACGCCGTCGGAGAGCACAACGGGCGCCCGCTCGAACAGTTCAGCCGGATGCTTTTCGAGGTTGCTCATGCGGAAATGCTACGCGGGTCAGTTCTCCTGTGTCGCGGCGCGGCGCGGTTCGCTCGCCCCGCCTGCTGCGCCTGCCCCACCGCGGTAAGTCGCGCGGGGCCGGCTCAGCCGTGCCGAGTGACCCAGGCCGCGATCTCGGCCCGCCGCGAGTACCCGAGCTTGGCGAGGATGTGCTCGATGTGCGACGAGGCCGTCTTCGGCGAGATCGTGAGCGCGGTCGCGATCTCACGGTTGGTCGACCCGGAGGCCACGAGCCGCGCAACCTCGAACTCGCGCGCACTCAGCGGCCCGGCATCCGCGCCCGGTCGGAGGCCCACCGCATCGGCGAGCGAGGCGAGAAGCAGCGAGCCAGTCGCGTCGGCTCGGCGTCTCGCCTCGGCCAGGAGCCGAGACGCCTCGGCTGGCCGCTTCGAGCGGATCGCGCAGCGCGCCAGATCCACGAGAACGCGGTCGCCCTCCCAGCGCCGGCGGCGCTCGGTCCAGCCCGCAGCAGCCGATTCGAGCAGCGCCCGCGCACTACCCGTCTGTCCCTCGGCGAGGTGGATGAGGCCGCGGGCGTGATCGAGCGCGGGCAGCGTGCCCGGGATTCCGCGGGCAAGTAGCAGGCGCTCGCCCCTCCGCAGGAGTTCGCGGGCGAGTCGGGGCTCGTGCAGGTCGAGGAACGCCCGCACGCCCGTCACGACGAAGGGGAACAGGTACGCGGCATCCGCCACCTGTTCAGACGCTTCGAAGCCTCGCTCGCAGAACCTCACCGCGAGCGCGGGATCCTCCTCGGCCAGTGCCACCTCGGCGAGGCCCCAGAGCGCGGGGGAGAACCGCTGCAGCTCGCCCATCCGCTCGCCCTGCTCGAGCGCCTCGGTGAGCAGGGCCCTCGCGGAGTCGAGTTCGGCGCGTCCGAGCGCGAGGTACCCGCACACGATGAGAGCGGTGATCCTGGTGGTGATGCCGCGGGCGTCGGCGAGAGCGTGGCGCGCGCCGAGCTCGGCCTCTCGCGATTCGCCGGTCGCCCACTGCACGTGGCCGAGATGCGCGGCAAGGTAGTGGTAGTCGTTCCAGCGCTCGGTTCTGGCCGTCTGGTCGAGCCCGGCCGCGATCCACTTCTCGGCACGGTCGTACTCGACGAGCACGGATGCCGAGGTGCCGACCATTCGGTATCCGCGCGCGGTCTCCGCTTCGAGGCCCGCCGCCGCGCTCGCCGCGATCGCCGACTCGAGGAGCGCCCAGCCCTCCGCTCCGCGTCCGGCGAAGACGAGCACCGAGCCGAGAGTGAGGTCGATGTCGATGCGCAGCGTGAGGGCTGTTGGTCCCGTCGCGAGGGCCGCCGCCTGCCGGCCGAACTCGGTCGCCTCCTCGAGGCGCCGGTCGAGCATGTGGGCGGCCGCGAGGGCGCCGAGGAGTTCTGCGCGCACGGGCGAGACATCCGCCACCCCCTCGATGCGCTCGAGGGCAACACTGGCGAGTTTGGAGCGCTCCTCGAGCCCCACACCGAGGAGGTGGCGGGCGGCCATCAGCGGGGCCACGAGCAGCGCGGCCGCCCTCTCGTCCCCCTCCAGTCGATACAGGTCGATGGCCTCGACGAGGCAGCGCTCGGCGCTCTCGTTGTCGTCGATCGCGGCGAGTTCCACCGCGAGCGCCGCGTGAAGTGCGGCGCGGGCCGGCCCATCGACGTCCTGGGGCGCGGTGCGCTGCGCCCGACGGTAGAGCTCGGCCGCTTCCCGGTGAGCCGACACCCGCACGGCCTCGGCGGCCCCGGCCAGCGCGTGGCGGTGCGCGCTCGCCGCATCGCCGGCCCGTTCGAAATGCTCGGAGATATAGGCGTCGCCGAGCCCGGCCCGCTCGGCGGCGGTCGCCACGGACCCGTGCAGAGACCGTCGTCGATTCGGGGCGATGCCCGCGTACACGGCGTCGCAGATGAGGGCGTGGCGGAAGACGAAGATGCCGTCGTCTCCCACCGGCACGACCAGGTGCGAGTCGACGAGGATCGTGAGGGCGGTGTCCACCGACTCGGCCGGCTGCTGGGCAGTCGCCCCGAGCAGGTCGAGGTCGAACGTCCGACCGACCACCGACCCGGCCTCGAGGATCGCCCGGGTGCCGGAATCGAGCGCCGCGGCGCGGGAGCCGACGGCCTCCGCGACGGTGTCCGGCACGGCGGCCGTCGCGCCACCCGCGATGAGCTCCTCGACGTGCAGCGGGATGCCGTCGCTGCGCGACTGGAGAGACGCCAGATAGTCGGTGGACGGCACGACTCCGGTGATCGCCTCGACGATGGCGGCGGTGCCGTGCGCATCCAGCCGCTGCAGCCTCACCTCCTCGGCCGCCCGCCGCTCGAGCAGCCGGGCGCGCCAGGCGCCCGGCGGGGTGTGCGGAACAAGCTCGTCGCTGCGGTAGCTCGCGAGCACGAGTGCCGGGCGCCCGGCGAGCCCGCTCGCCACCCGTTCGAGCACCTCGAGGCTGATGTCGTCCGCCCAGTGCAGGTCTTCGAGCCGAAAGAGGATCGGGCCGCCCTCCGCCACGGCGAGCATCGTCTCCGTCAGGTCGCCGACGAGCACGCGCCGACGTCGGGCCGGGTCGCCTGTCCGGTCGGTGTGCAGCAGGCGGTCGCGCAACAGGGCGGCCGGCCCGGCGAGTCCGACCCGGTGGAGACCGTCCGAGATGGCGAGAATGAGCGCGCCGGCCGCCTCGGCGTCACGCGGGAAGGCCCCGGCATCCACGATCGGCGCCGACCCGGCGACCCGGTTGGCGATCTCGGCGAGCAGCCGGGACTTGCCGATGCCGGCCTCGCCGGAGACGAGCAGAAGTTGGCCGCTTCCGAGACGCGCGGCCTCCCAACGCCGCAGGGCGTGCGCGAGTGCCTCGTCTCGACCGACGAGCACGGGACTTACCCGCTCGAGAGAACGCTGCGCCGGCTCCTCAACCATGGCGAAAGTATAGGTCTGGGCGGCCGTGGTCCGTGGGGTCGCCCTTGATCGGTCAGTCGACCGATGTCCGGCCGCCGCGCCGACGGGCAATCTGGCATTCCACGAAAGAAATTCCACGAAAGAGAGGGAGTGTCTGATGGCACGATTCATGGATATCCACGACGGGTTCGTCGGAGTCACCGAGGCCCAGTTGGCCGAGGCGCACGCCGCCGACCTCGCCGTGGAGGCCGAGGAGGGCATGCACTTTGAGAAGGCCTGGCTCGACCCGGAGTCCGGCAAGGTCTTCTGCATGTCTACGGGGCCGTCGAAAGAGGCGGTGATGCGAGTTCACGAGCGCGCGGGGCACCCCACGCACGAGGTGTACGAGATATCCGTCGAAGTCTGAGAGACAACGAAGCCGACGCATCCGAGCGACCACCCGGATGCGTCGGCTACGCCGCTCGGCTCTGCGGCTAGGCGATCACGAGTCCCGTGGACGGATGAGTGCGATCGGCCGCCGCGGACTCGTCGGCGACCAGAAGCGCGAGTTGCGGCTCCCGGACATCCGCGGCTACCGCCGACTCGACCGCGGACTTCGCGTCATCCGCACGGTCGATCGTCGTGGCAAGCGGCTTCTCCTGCACGAAGAGCAGCAGCACTGCGGCGACGAGCACGAGCGGCACGAGGTAGAGGAAGATCGGCGCGAGCGACTCGTTGTATGCCCCGACGATGATGTTCCGCACGCCCTGCGGCAGCGAGTTCACGACCGCCGGGGTGAGCGAGTTGGTGTTCGATCCGCCCGAGGCCCCCGCGGGCAGGTTGTCGGCGAGGCTCGCGGTGAGGCGGGAGACGAAGAGGCTTCCCACCACCGCCGAGCCGAGCGACGACCCGATCTGGCGGAAGAAGTTGTTCGACGCCGTCGCCGTGCCGACCTGCGACACCGGGAACGAGTTCTGCACGACGAGGATCAGGATCTGCATGCTCATGCCGAGCCCGAGGCCCATGATCGCGAGGTAGACGCAGATGATCCACACGGCCGTCGTCGCGAGGAGCGTCGACATCAACGTGAGCGCCACGGCCACGAGCACCGTGCCGACGACGGGGATCGCCTTGTAGCGACCCGTCTTCGACACGATCTGTCCGGAGACGACCGAGGAGACGAGCAGCGCACCCATCATCGGGATCATTAGGAACCCGGCCTGAGTCGCGCCGACGCCGGTCACCATCTGCAGGTAGGTGGGCATGTAGGCGAGCGCTCCGAACATTGCGACTCCGACGATGAGGCCGGCCGCGGTGGTGAGGTTGAAGTTGCGATTCTTGAACAGGTGCAGCGGGATCACCGGCTCGGCCGCCCGACGCTCGATAAGCAGGAAGGCGACGGCGGCGACCACCGTTCCGGCGATGAGGCCGAGGATGACGGGCGAGTTCCAGTCGTAGGTGTTGCCGCCCCAGGTGGTGAAGAGCACGAGGCAGGTTGCCGCGAGGGCGAGCACCGTCATGCCGGCGTAGTCGATCCTCGGCTTGCTCGTGCTGCCCTTGGGCAGCTTGAGGAAGAAGACGGCGGAGGCGATCGCGATGGCGCCGAGCGGCAGGTTCATCCAGAACGCCCAGCGCCAGCCGGGTCCGTCGGTGAAGAAGCCGCCGAGGAGGGGCCCGGCCACGGAGGAGATGGCGAAGACCGCGCCCATGATGCCCGAGTACTTGCCGCGCTCGCGGGCCGGAACGACATCCGCGATGATCGCCTGGGCAAGGATCATGAGTCCGCCGCCGCCGAGGCCCTGGATGGCGCGTCCGACGATCAGCGCGGTCATCGAGCCGGCCATTCCGCCCACGACGGAGCCGACGATGAAGAGCCCGATCGCGGCGATGAACAGCCACTTGCGCCCGACCAGGTCGCCGAGCTTGCCGTAGACCGGCATCACGATGGTGGAGGCGAGGATGTAGGCCGTCGTCACCCAGAGCATGTGGTTCACGCCGTCGAGCTGGCCGACGATCGTCGGGAGCGCGGTCGAGAAGATGGTCTGGTCGAGGGATGCCAGCAGCATCGCGACCATGAGGCCGGCGAACACCAGCAGCACGTTGCGCCTTGTGGTCGGGGCGACCGTGGTGGTTGTCATGAAACTCTCTCCATTACTGTGCGGAGCAGATCGACTGCCCGGGTGTAGTTCTCTCTGGGGTCGCCCGAGGTATCGCGCGGCCACTTCTTCATCGCGACGCGCATGGCGGCCAGGCAGACGCTGAGCAGGATCTGCGCGGCCTCCTGGCGTTCCTCGACGGAGTCGTCGGCGAAACCTGCTGTCGAGCCGAGCCAGTCGGCCACGACGAGTCCGAGGCGGTCCTCCATGGATGCGACCCGCAGAATCTGCCGGGTGAGCAACTGCGGGTAGCGCTCGAGCACGCGCTTGCGCAGGTCGACCTTGTCGATTCCGGCGCTCGTCTCGGCGATGATCGAGTAGACGAGCGACGCGACGTCGCGCAGCACGTCGTCGGTGCGGTGACTGGAGAGGTGCTCGATGACCTCTTCGTCGATGCCGGAGGAGTCGATGCCGAGCACCGCGTCCTCCTTTGAGGCGAAGTAGTTGAAGAAGGTGCGGGATGAGACGTTGGCCCGGTCGCTGATCGCGTCGACCGTGGCGTGCTCGAGGCCCACGTCGAGGGCGAGCTCGGCCGCCGCCTCGAAGATCGTGCGGAAAGTCCGGACGCGCTTGCGCTCCCGGAGCCCCTGCTCGGCTAAATCATTCATGACTAAATTATTGCATATTCCGCAAAAACGCGCAATCTGCAATCTTGCGGGCGTGCATTCCGCCGGTCGCCGCCCGAAGCGCCCTGTGCCCGAAGCGCCCTGTGCCCGAAGGGCCTTGTGCCCGAAAACGCCTTGTGCCCGAAAACGCAGGAGATACTCCACCGAACCGACCGGAATGCCGCGACGGGCGGCGATTTGCGGCGAATCTCCTGCGTTTTCGGGTAAGCGACGCGGCCACGCGCCGTCGTGCGCCCCATCCGGACCGCGAGTGGGCAGAACTGCACCTACCCGGCGCCGGGAACGTGCACTATTGCCCACTCACCGCGGCGCGCCGATCTCACGCGGTCCGGCTACGCGATGACGAGCAGCTCCCCGACCTCGCACTCCAGCGCCCGGCAGATCGCGGCGAGCGTCGAATAGCGGATGGCGCGCGCCCGGTCGTTCTTGAGCACCGACAGGTTCACGATGCTCACGCCCACGAGCTCGCTCAGCCTGGTGAGGGTCATCCCGCGCTCCTCGAGCAGTTCGTCGAGGCGGCAGTGGATGCCGGTGAGGTCGTCATCCCCCACTAGACAAGCCCCTCGGTGTCGTGCTGCAACTTCAACTTCTCCTGCAGCAGGCGTTCGGATTGCGCCTGCAGCCGTTCTCCGAAGCGGAACGCGACGGCGACGGCGACGATGGCGATGGCGAAGGCGACCGGCCACGAGTCCACGGTGAAACCCTCGGAGGGCAGCGGCCAGCCGATGTCTCGAAGGTTGCCGCCGATGACATCCCGGTCATCGATCCCCCAGCCGGTGACGGCGAGTGCCTGAGCCGACGCCGCCATCCCGCCGACGCCGGCGCAGACCTGCGACGCGATGCCGGCCACCGCCACGACCCCGGCCGCGCGAAAGGCCGTCTTCGACAGCGCGGGACCGAAGGGGTTACCCCGAAGCAGGCGCGCGCAGAGCACTGCGATCGCGATGCCCACCGACACGGCCACGGCGCCGAGGAAGAGGTGGCCCCCAGCGAGCCAAAGCCGCGCGTCGAGACCGAGACCGGACACCCCGACATCGGCCTGGCGGAATCCGCCGGATGCGATCGAGGCGACGGGTGCCGGGTCGAGGCGCACCGATGGCTTGAGTTGCGGCCAGAAGCTCGCGACGGGGAGTTGCAGGTTGACAACGGGCGCGAGGAGATCCGCGCCTGCGGCCAACAGCGTGAGCGCTGCTGCCGCCACGGTTTCGAGCGCCGCAATCCAGTAGACAGCTCGCAGCCACACGGGCCGACGCGGCGTCAACTGCACGGTGGCGAACGCCATCAGACGAGCCCCTCGGTGTCGCGCTGGAGGCGCTCGCCGTAGCGAAACGCGGCCGCAAGAACGAGCATCGCCAGGCCCACCCAGATCGGCCAGAAGTCAACCTGTATGTGAGGCGTCGGCCGCGGGAATCCGATGATCGTGTTGATGTCGTCCCAGGTGACGACGTTCTGGAACGCCGTCGAGCCCAACTGCAGCACCTGGCTGGATGCGAGTGACTCGCCCACGCCGGAGCAGACCTGCCAGCCGAGTCCGCCCACGAGGATGGTGATGCCAAGCAGTCGGATGCCGCGAGCGACCGCCGGTTGGAACGGGTCGTTTCGCAGGATGGTCGAACAGAGCGTGACCACGACTATCGCG
This sequence comes from Lacisediminihabitans sp., assembly GCF_036569425.1. GTDB lineage: Bacteria > Actinomycetota > Actinomycetes > Actinomycetales > Microbacteriaceae > Lacisediminihabitans. The sequence continues at coordinate 2,538 of NZ_DATCQQ010000028.1, read as the reverse complement.
ATCGTGATGATCGTGGCACCCTGCAGTAGCGAGCTCGCGGCGAGCCAGGCGCGAGCGGCTACGTCCAGCCCGGAGACGGAGACCTGGGCGCTGGTGAAGCCGCCGCCGGTCACCAGTGCAGTGGGGCCGCCGGTGATTGTGGCGGCCGGCGGCAGGGCCGGCCAGAACTCGTAGACCGGGAGGCTGACCGACACGGAACGGGAGGCGAAGTCGGAGATCATCATGTCGCCGGTGTAGAGCGCGACACTGGCGATGGACAGCCACGCGATGACCCGACTGAACGAGACCACCCCGAGCCCACGGGCCTCATATCGGGCCCGGCGATAGTTCGGACCAAACGCTGCAGCGGCGGTTCGCGCCGCTGCCCTCACGCGGGCCGCTCGAGCAGCAGCTTCCGGGGACCGGGTCCTGCTCATCAGACGAGCCCTTCGGTGTCGCGCTGCAGGCGCTCGCCGATCTTGAACGCGGCAGCGATAACGGCGAGAACTACACCCGCCGCGATCGGGCCGAAGTCGAGCGTGGACGGCGGGTTGCCTATCTTGAGGTGATTCAGGGTCGCGAGGTACCGAAGGGCGTCGATCATCGACGGCCGTGAGATCGCATGCAGTATCTGGCTGATCAGACCGCCGGTAATCAGAATGACTGCGGCGCCGCCCACCAACCAGGTCACGGTTCGGCTGAATGGCCCGCCGCGAAGTAGCTTGCTGCTCAAGACGAGCACCATCGCGGCGATCGCCGTCACAGTGAGAATGCTCGCGATCGTCGCCAGGAGGTAGAGCTGCACGAATGACAACAGGGCCACTCGGTCGAATCTGCGCGTGACTGCGCGGCCGGGATACGTCTGGATCTCCACTTGATCCCCTAACGACAATCGATAACAACGATAATCGTTAACCTAGTGCCTCGGGGCGCCACGAGGCAAGCGCCGAAAACGCAGGAGATTCGCCGTCAAAGGGCACGGAATGACACGGGGAAAGGCGTTTGGCGACGAATCTCCTGCGTTTTGGGGAAAGACGGTCGGGATACCGTCACGCCTACGGCGAACAAGGGCAGTAAACGCAGGGTTGCCTCGTTACTCTCTCTATAACGGCGCCAACCCTGCACGGTGCCATAGGAGTCAAAATGTTCGAAAGATTTACCGACCGAGCCCGCCGGGTCGTCGTTTTGGCGCAAGAAGAAGCCAAGATGCTCAACCACAACTACATCGGTACTGAGCACATCCTGCTCGGGCTGATCCACGAGGGTGAGGGCGTCGCTGCGAAGGCCCTCGAGTCCCTCGGTATTTCCTTGGACGCCGTGCGCGAGCAGGTCCAGGACATTATCGGCCAGGGCCAACAGCAGCCCACCGGGCACATCCCGTTCACGCCGCGCGCCAAGAAGGTGCTCGAGTTGAGCCTGCGCGAGGCGCTGCAGCTCGGCCACAACTACATCGGCACCGAGCACATCCTGCTCGGCCTCATCCGCGAGGGCGAGGGCGTCGCGGCCCAGGTGCTCGTCAAGCTTGGTGCAGACCTCAACCGCGTGCGCCAGCAGGTGATCCAGCTGCTCTCCGGTTACCAGGGCAAGGAGCAGGTCGCCGTCGGCGGCGAGACTCAGGCGGCAGCCCAGGGCGGCAGCCAGATCCTCGACCAGTTCGGACGCAACCTCACCCAGGCCGCGCGCGACGGCAAGCTCGACCCGGTGATCGGGCGCGAGAAGGAGATGGAGCGGGTCATGCAGATCCTGTCCCGTCGCTCCAAGAACAACCCCGTGCTGATCGGCGAGCCCGGCGTCGGCAAGACCGCCGTCGTCGAGGGCCTCGCCCAGGCGATCGTGCGCGGCGACGTGCCGGAGACCCTGAAGGACAAGCAGCTCTACACCCTCGACCTCGGCAGCCTCATCGCCGGCAGCCGCTACCGCGGTGACTTCGAGGAGCGCCTCAAGAAGGTGACCAAGGAGATCCGCACCCGCGGCGACATCATCACCTTCATCGACGAGATCCACACCCTCGTCGGTGCCGGCGCGGCCGAGGGCGCAATCGACGCGGCGTCGATCCTCAAGCCGCTGCTCGCCCGCGGTGAGCTGCAGACGATCGGTGCGACCACGCTCGACGAGTACCGCAAGCACTTTGAGAAGGATGCCGCGCTCGAGCGGCGCTTCCAGCCTGTGCAGGTGCACGAGCCCTCGCTGCCCCACACGATCAACATCCTCAAGGGACTGCGTGACAAGTACGAGGCGTTCCACAAGGTCTCGATCACGGATGGTGCGATTGTCGCGGCCGCGAACCTTGCCGACCGCTACGTCGCCGACCGGTTCCTTCCCGACAAGGCCATCGACCTGATTGACGAGGCTGGCGCACGCCTGCGCCTGTCGATCCTGTCTGCGCCGCCGGAGCTTCGCGAATTCGACGAGAAGATCGCCGTCGTTCGCGGGCAGAAAGAAGCGGCGATCGAGGATCAGGACTTCGAGAAGGCCGCGTCTTTGCGCGACGAAGAGAAGAAGCTGCTCGGTGAGCGTCTTCGCCTCGAGAAGCAGTGGAAGTCCGGCGACACCGGCACC
>NZ_DATCQQ010000027.1:0-37924 GCF_036569425.1 Lacisediminihabitans sp. | reverse complement strand
GCCGGTAGCCTATATGAGGCGTTCCCGCCGCACTCGAGTCAAGGAGATCCATCGTGGTACAGGCAAACATCGGCGTAGTCGGACTCGCCGTGATGGGGTCGAACCTCGCACGCAACCTCGCGAGCCGCGAAGGCAACACCGTGGCCGTGTACAACCGCTCGTACGAGCGCACCGACCTGCTCGTCTCCGAGCACCCCGAGGCCGGGTTTGTGCCGTCGACCACGATCGAGGAGTTCGCCGCCTCGCTCAGCAAGCCGCGCACGGCCATCATCATGGTGCAGGCCGGGGCCGGCACGGATGCCGTGATCGACCAACTCGCCGCCGTGTTCGAACCGGGCGACATCATCGTCGACGGTGGCAACGCCCTGTTCACGGACACGATCCGCCGCGAGAAGAACCTCCGCGAGAAGAACCTCAACTTCGTCGGAGCTGGCATCTCCGGCGGCGAGGAGGGCGCGCTCAAGGGACCGAGCATCATGCCCGGCGGCTCAGCCGAGGCCTATCTGACCCTCGGCCCGATCCTCGAATCCATCGCCGCGGTCGTCGACGGCGTGCCGTGCGTCACCCACGTCGGCACCGATGGCGCCGGCCATTTCGTCAAGATGATCCACAACGGCATCGAATACGCCGACATGCAGCTCATCGCCGAGGCCTACGACCTCCTTCGCAACGTGTCCGGCCACTCGCCGGCCGCGATCGCCGACGTGTTCACCGAGTGGAACTCGGGCGACCTCGAGTCGTACCTCATCGAGATCACCGCCGAGGTGCTCAAGCAGGTCGACGCGAAGACGGGCAAGCCGTTCGTCGATATCGTGCTCGACCAGGCCGGCTCGAAGGGCACCGGAGTCTGGACCGTTCAGAATGCGCTTGACCTCGGCGTTCCGGTCGGCGGCATCGCGGAGGCCGTGTTCGCCCGAGCCGTTTCGAGCCACCCCGAGCAGCGCGCGGCCGTGCAGAAGAGCATCGACGCGCGCCCCGAGATCGCCGTGATCGGCGAGGGCACGGCCTTCGAAGACGACGTGCGCGCCGCGCTCTACGCCTCCAAGGTCGTCGCGTACGCGCAGGGCTTCGACGCGATCATCGCCGGCGCCGAGAAGTACGACTGGAACATCGACAAGGGCGCGATCGCAACGATCTGGCGCGGCGGCTGCATCATCCGCGCCCAGTTCCTCAATCGCATCGTCGAGGCGTACGCGAACGATGCGAGCCTGCCGACCCTGCTCGTCGACCCGTACTTCGCCAACGCGGTGAAGGAGGGCGAGGCTGCCTGGCGCCGCGTCGTCTCCACGGCCGCCCTCTCCGGCATCCCGCTTCCCGGCTTCGGCTCGGCGCTCAGCTACTACGACTCGCTCGCCTCGGAGCGCCTGCCCGCGGCTCTCGTGCAGGGACAGCGCGACTTCTTCGGTGCGCACACCTACAAGCGAGTGGATGCCGAGGGCACCTTCCACACGCTCTGGAGCGGCGACCGCACGGAGATCGAGTCCGCCGGCAGCAGCCACTGACTCTGACGGTTCTGAAAACGCAGGAAGGGAAAGGGGAAGGCTGCTCAGTCGAGGTGGAACACCTCGGGCAGCACTTTCCACCAGTCGCCCTCTGCACGATCGGGCAGGGGGCGCTGGAGCGGTTCGCACAGCGCCCACCACTCCTGCGTCGTCGGGTCTGCGGCGATCGCGGCCATGTCGGCCTCGAGATCGTCTCCGACGTACTCCATGTACGAGATCAGCAGTTCGCCGTGCCGGTAGATGGAGTAATTGGTCACGTTGCTCGCGGTGAGTCTGGCGAGCACGCCGGGCCAGACAGCGGCGTGCAACCGCTCGTACTCTTCGATGCTCTCGGCCGGGAGGCCGATCACCGAGGCGATGCGCTTCATCGATTTCTCCTTAGCCGGCTGGCGTGACGGGGCGCACGCGCAGGTTGTGCACGCCGCCGTCCACCTCGAGGGCGGTACCCGTCGTGGAGGCGGAGAGCGGGCTCGCGAGGTAGAGGATCGCGCCGGCGACCTCCTCGGGCGTCACCATGCGACCGGTCGCCTGGCGGGCGTCGAGGGCCGCTCGCTCGGCCACCGGATCGTCGAACTTGGCGAGCATCCGGTCGACGAACGGCGTCGCGACCGTGCCGGGACTCACGCAATTGACCCGGATTCCCTCCCGCACGTGATCCGTCGCCATCGCGAAGGTCAGGGCGAGCACCGCCCCCTTCGACGCGCCGTAGATGGCACGCTGCGGCAGGCCGTTGAGCGCGGCGATCGAGCACACGTTGACGATCGCGGCGCACGGCGACTTCCGCAGCCACGGCAGGGCGGCGGCCGACACGCGGGCCATGCCCACGACGTTGATGTCGAGCACGCGGGCCCACTCGGCGTCGTCGTTGTCTTCCACGGTGCCGACCGCGCTGATGCCTGCGTTGTTGATCACGATGTCGATGCGGCCGAACCGCTCGCCGACCGCCGCGATCGCAGCCTGCACCGACGTCCGATCGGAGACGTCGGCCACGAACCCTTCGAGGGGAGTCGGGATGCCGTCTGGTGCGAGGTCGAGCACCGCGACGGTCGCTCCCCGCTCGGCGAGCGAGCGAGCGGTCGCGAGGCCGATTCCGGATGCCCCGCCCGTGACGACCGCGACGAGTCCGTCGAATTCACTCATGCCTGAACCAGTTCCTGTCGGGCACGGCCGAGGCCGTCGATCTCGAGTTCCACCACGTCGCCGGCGCGGAGGTATGGTTTACCGGGCAGGCCGAGGGCGACCCCGGCCGGCGTGCCCGTGTTGATGAGGTCGCCGGGGTTCAGCACCATGAACTGGCTGAGGTACCAGACGACGTGCCGGATGCCGAAGATCATGTTCGCGGTCGTTCCGTTCTGCCGAAGGGCGCCGTTCACCCACAGCCGCAGGCCGAGCGCCTGCGGGTCGGCCACCTCGTCGGCGGCGACGAGCACCGGGCCGAGCGGGTTGAACGTCTCGCAGCTCTTGCCCTTGTCCCACTGGCCGCCGCGCTCGAGCTGGAACTCGCGCTCGGACACGTCGTGCGAGAGCACGTAGCCGGCGATGTGGGCGTCGGCGTCCTCGGGCGAGTCGAGGTAGCGAGCCGTCTCGCCGATGACGATGCCGAGCTCGACCTCCCAATCGGTCTTCACCGACCTGCGTGGAATGAGAACCTCGTCGAAGGGTCCGACGATCGTTGACGGGTCCTTCATGAACACGACTGGTTCCGCCGGGATCGCCGCGTGCGTCTCTTCCGCGTGATCGCGATAGTTGAGGCCGATGCAGACGATCTTGCCCGGGCGGGCGATGGGGGCCCCCACGCGCAAGGCAGCGGCATCCGCGATCTCCGTCAGCGACCCGGCATCGAGGGCGGCACGCGCCCTGGCGATGCCGTCGCTCGCGAGGAATGCCCCGTCGATGTCCGTCGTGAGCGCGGAGAGGTCGAAGCTTCTTCCGTCGCGCTGGATGACCGGAATCTCGGTTCCAATCGCGCCCAATCGTGCCAGTGTCATTGAACTCCTTGGTTGTGCTCGGCGGTTGACGGTTCGTGCCCGGACGCATGGTCAGAGCGGGAGGGGTCAGGCTGGATCGTACTGCGGCACGATGCCCTCGCGCCGCTGCGACTCGTAGGCGGCCTCGACGACCGCCATCGTTCGGAAGACATCGTCGACGCTCGTCGGGAGCTCGGACACCGAGCCATCGACGAAGCGCTGGAGCGCGCCCATTGAGCCGATGAAAGCGTCGGGAAACCAGGACCCGTCGAACGGGAGCGGGCGCCAACCCCTGTCTTTCTCGGCGAGCAGCTGGTACTCGAGCCGGTCCTCCCCTCCCGTCGGGTAGTCGAGCAGCAGGCCCATCTGGGCGCGGATCGCCCCCTTGGTGCCCTCCCACTTGATGAAGCTCTCCTCGTACTTGGGCCCGAACGCGTGGTCGTGGTTGGTGCTGACGACGACACGGATGGGGCGGCCGTCGTAGCGGAGGATGATATTCGATCGCGTGTTGGCGATGTCGTGCTTGAGAGGATGCGGCTCCGTCACGGCGCTCACGCCGGTCGGGTCGCCGAGGAACGAGCGCACGAGGTCGAGGTAGTGCACGCTGTGCATGTTGATCTCGAGCCGGTCGAGCCCGAAGACGTGCGGGAACTGGTGCCAGGGCGTGTCGACCGAAACGCGGATCTCGAGGTCGTAGAGCTCCCCGATTCCGCCGGACGCGAGCAGCGCGCGAGCCACCGCCACGTACGGCGCGAATCGCAATTGCGTGTTGACCGCGGCGACGAGCCCCTTGCGGTGGCAGACCTCGAGCAACGCGCGACCGGCGGCGAGGTCCTGGCCGAGGGGCTTCTGGATGAGCACCGGTGCGCCGTCGGGGAGCGCCTCGAGCACGTCAAGGTACTGCTCCGGCATGAGGGCGATGTCGAACACCGCGTCTGCGGGCGCCGCGGCAACCGCATCGGCGACCGAGCCGAACACGCGCTCGACGCCGAACTCGTCCGCGAGGGCCTGCGCGCGGGCGATCGTGCGATTGTAGATGCCGAACACCGGGAAGCCTGCCTTGCGATAGGCGGGCAGATGGGCATCCTTCACGATGCCGCCGGCGCCGAGGATCACGATCGGGCGCGGGTTCGTCGGCGGCTCGAGCGTGTATGCCTCGGCCGGGTGGAACTCGGCGAATGATTCCGTCATGGTCGCTTCGCTATCAGCCCTTGACCGCGCCGACAGTCTGGCCGCGCATGAGAAAACGCTGCGCCCCGATGAAGACGACGAGCAGCGGGAGCATCGTGACGAACGTCGCGAGGGCCAGCTGCGGCATGTACAGCTTCACGTCGAGGCCGGCGGCGGTCGTCGGGTTGAAGAGCGGGCTCGACCCGATGAGGTCCTGGATGCCGATGGACACCGTCTTGTTGTTGAAGTTGGAGGTGAGGAGCGCTAGCGGGAGGAAGAAGTTCGTCCAGTTGGCAACGAAGGAGAAGAAGGCCACGAGGGCGATCGCCTGGCGCGAGATCGGCGTCGCCACCCGGAAGAAGATCGCCACCTCCCCGAGACCGTCGATGCGGGCGGCCTCCACGAGTTCGGGCGGCATCGTCGTCATGAAGTGGATGTACGACAGGTAGACGCCGAAGGGGAAGAAACCCATGATCACGAGCACCGGCCACAGCTGGCCGACCGCGCCGACCGCGTTGACCTCGAGAAAAAGCGGGATCACGAGCACGGTGTTGGGCATGACCATCGTCAGGAGGGTGATCACGAGCACGGTGCGCCGAAACCGGAAGCGCAGCCGCGCGAGAGCGTAGCCGGCCGGGATCGCCGCGAGCACCGCGAGGAGCGCCCCGCCCACCGAAACGAAGAGCGAGTTGCCCATCCACTGCAGGAAGACACCGCGGTTGTCCGCACCGCCGAAACCCATGACCTGGCTCCAGCTGTAGATGGCGTTCTGGATCGACACCCCGCCGAGGCCGAGGAAGCCGTCCGATCCGCTCGCCACGGCGTCGTTGCTGCGGAACGCCACCGCCACGAAGCCGATGATGGGAAACATGAAGAGCACCGCCACGAAGCTCATCGTCGCGATGCGCGCGATGCGACCGACCGTCCATTGCTTGCTGCCAACGACGTCGTGCGTCTCGTGGTCGAGAACCGCCCTGCGTGCCATTACTTCTCCTCCTCGCCGAACAGACCGCTGCGGAACACGATGATGAGACCGATCGCGAGTGTGATCACGAGCACCACGAGCGACATCGCAGCGGCGGCCGGGAAGTTGGCGTTTGAGAACGCGAACCAGAACCCCAGCTGGGTCGGGGTGTACTGGTCGGGCAGCGCCCCTCCCGCCACCTGGTCGAGCAAATATGGTTCGAGAAAGAGCTGGAATCCGTACGCCAGGTTCATGAGCGCGGCGTATCCGATCCAGGGCCGGATGAGCGGGAGCTTGATGCGCCAGGCCAGGTGCCACGCGTTCGCGCCATCGATGCTCGCGGCTTCGAAGATCTCCTCCGGGATTCCATTGAGACCACCGTTGACGATGACGACCCACGTGCCGATGCCTTGGAAAAAAAGCATCGCCGTGAGGATGATCGGGAGCGTGCCAGGTGTCGCCACCACCGCCTTGATGGTTCCGAAGCCGAGGGTGTGCCAGAGTCCGGCGATCGGCGACTGGGTGGGGTTGAGCAGGTAGACCCAGAGCATGAGGTTGGCTACTCCGGTGAGTGCCCCAGGGATGTAGTAGATGAATCGCATCGAGTTGCCGAACCGGCCCGGGCTCGCATGAACGAGCAGCGCGAGACCGACGATGCCGACGATCATGAGCGGCAACCAGATGACGAGCACCGAGAAGATGTTGATGAAGGTCTGGGTGAAGCGGTAGTCGGTAAACGCCGTGACGAAGCTGTCGAAACCGCCGAAGCCCGTGAGATTCGGCTCGAGGTTGGTCGGCGTCTTCTGCAGGCTCACGAAGATCGCGTACACGATCGGGATGATCCCGGCGATCATGAGCAAGACGATGTAGGGCGCGAGGAGCGTCCACGCACCCCGGGTTTCGATTCTGCGGAGCAGTCGTCGACGCCCTCCGGCGGTGCGATGACGCTCGTGCGTCGGCGCGGGGGCGACGGGGCGAACGGCGGTTCCAAAAGTCATGTGCTGCATCCTCGGAGCGACTGGCGGGTGGTCTGGTGGTACTTGGTCAGCTGAGCCAACTGTGACACGTCAGGGGGTGCGGGGCCACAGGCGCCCACACCCCCCGACTGCTCAGATTCCGGTGGTTACTTCGAGGTGACCACCGTGTAACCCTGCGACTTCGCCTGGTTATTGAGGTCGGTTCCGAAGGCGGTCCACGCGTCAGCGAAACTCTTGCCCGCGACGAGGGCCGGAGCCACCGTCTCGGTCCAGACGCTTCCGGTGCTGTATAGCTGGTACTTGTGGCCGCTCGGCACCGCGCTGATCGCCGGCTTGAACGACGCGAACGTCGCCGCCGTGTCCGCGTAGTAGCTCGCCGCCGACTGCTTGGCGATCCAGGCATCCTGAACCGCCTTGTAGGCCGGCAGACCCGTCGACAGGTCGACCTGCCAGGCAGGGTCGCTTACGACGAACTTCATGAACACCTCGGCGTTCTTGAGTTGCTTGCCGGTGATGTGCGACGAGAGGCCCCACAATCCGCCGCCCTCGTCACCCGTGGACGGCTTGGATTCGCCCTTCCACTTGAGCGGGGTGGTCGCCTGCATCTGCCCGGCCGGGATCTTCCACGTCTGGTTGAACAGGTAGTCGCCCCACCACACGGCGCCGGGGCTCATGACGAGGTTCGGTCCGACCTTCGCCGCGTCGGCGTCGAAGATGCCGGATGTCGACAGGGCCTTGCCGTCGTACAGCGTCGTGAGCAGATCCTTGGCCCGCTGGCACTTGGGGTCATCGAGGTTGATGAGCACCTTGGTGCCGGACACCGTGTCGTTGGTCGAGCAGTCCGCGGCCCAGAGGTAGCGGTCGGGGGCGTAGGCGTCGCCGGTGAACCCGCTGATCATGCCCGGGTGCTCCTTGGCGATCTTCGCACCGAGCGTGGCGTACTCCTCCCACGTGGTCGGGAGCGTGTAGCCGTTGTCCTTGAAGAACTTGGCGTTGTACCAGAACACGTCGGGCGCCGCGTCGTTGCGGAGGCAGCGGGTGGCCCCGCCGATGTCGCACATCGAGAGCACAGCCGGGTCGTAGCCGCTCACCACGTCTGGCATGAGCTTTCCCACGTCGGCAGCATAGTTGCTCTTGGCGGATGTCGCCCACGCGATGTCGTCGTTGGACGGGAAGAAGATGGCATCAGGCCATCCCTTCTTCGCCGCGTCGAACTGTGCGAACTGCTGCTGCACCGTCTTGCCGCCGACCGTGCCGTCGATCTGCACGATGTTGATGGGAATCTCGGGGTGCGCCTTCTTGAACGCGTCAGCCGCCGGCACACGCGGCGGGTCGACCCACACGGTGATCTTTCCACCCGAGTCCGTCTGGGTGCCTCCTGTGCTTGATCCGCCGTTGGAACAGCCCGATAGGGCGAGTCCCGCAATGACGAGAGTCGCCACAGCCGTACTCGCCGACAAGAACCTCTTTGTCTTCATTGACACTCCTTGTGATGTTGAGGCGCCGACAGCACGCCTTGGGGTAACTGTCGCGTGGTGCGTTGCGCGGATCCCGCCGCTCGTGCTCAAACGTTATACCAATTTTCGCGGTGCAGCAAACGTTTGATCACTGTACTTCCTGCTGGATCTCGCGAGCCTCATCGTACTATAGATCGGATGAATTGAGTCATAATTTAGGTCAAATCGTGACAAAAGGGGCAAAATACCCTCGAACCGAGGCTAGTGATTGGATTATTCGGTCGAGAGAGCGGATTGCGGACTCCGGTCGCGCGCGGAGAGGCCGTAGAACTCCGTGGCCGTGCCGGCGAGCACGCGGTCGCGGTCGGCCGGGTCGAGCTCGTCGAACAACACGGAGAGGCCGTCCCACACCCGGTCGTACCCACCGGCGAGGAGTGAGATCGGCCAGTCTCCGCCGTACATGAGCCGATCGGTTCCAAAGGTGTCGCACGCGTGCAGGAAGAAGGGACGAACGCTCTCGGGCGTCCAGGCCGCGGCATCCGGCGTCGCCGAGTAGAGTCCGCTCACCTTGGCGTAGACCATAGGGTTGCTCGCGGCTTCGGCGATGAGCCGCCACCACGGCTCGCGGGAGTCAAGCCCGATCGGCGGCTTGGCGAGGTGGTCGATCACGATGCGCAGGTCCGGGTGTCTCTCGGAGATGATCGGAACGAGCTCGAGGTGCCGTGGCAGCACCGCCACGAAATCGAAGGTCACACCGGCCCGCTCGAGCACCCCGAGACCGGCGTCGACCTCCGGCCGCAGCAGCCAATCCGGGTCGGCCCTGGTGTGAATGAGGTTGCGCACTCCGACGACAAGCGGATTGCGGCGCAGCTCGGTGAGGTCGCGCTCGGCGTCGTCCGGACGGTCGAGGGGAACGAAGGCGACAATGGCCGCGATCTCCGGATTGGCCGCGGCGACCTCGACCATGAGTTCGGTGTCTTCGGCATTGTCCGCCGATTGCACGAGCACCGTCGAGGTCACGCCGGCGCGTGTGAGCGACGGACGCAACTCGTCGAACCCGATCGCCCGGTCGATGGGGGCGAGTTCGGGCCCTAGCCAGTCGTAGGCCGCCCGCGCGGGGTCCCAGACATGCTGGTGTGCGTCAATGATTTCTCGAGCCATCAGGCTCCTCCATTCCTCACGGGCGTGAGCAGTGCGCTTACAACACCCGGTGCCTGTTCCAGACCTCGCGCAGCGAATCGCCGGCGAGCAGCTCCTGAAGCACGGTCGACTCGCGACTCGCCCTCTCCCGGGCGAGCGCAAGCACGCGCGTCTCACTCGATCGTGGCACGACGACTACTCCGTCATCATCCGCCATGACGAGGTCTCCCGGCCGGATCACCACCCCCGCGACAGTCACGGCGCTGTTCGTCGCCACCACGCGCATGCGGCCGCGGTAGTCGATGGGACGTCGCGACCGGGAGAAGGCGGCAAAGCCGAGGCCGGCGATCTTGTCCGTGTCGCGAAGATTGCCGTCGGTGACGACGCCGACGGCACCTGCGCCGATCGCGGCCGCGCTGAAGAGCTCGCCCCAGAAGGCCGACTCGTTGCTCTCATCGGTGGCGATCACCACGATCTGGCCGGCTCCGATCGAATCTATGAAGTCGATTGCGTCCCGGTACGGGTCGTCGAGGTCGGCGTCGAGCGACGGGGCGAACTGCGCCGTCACGGCGCGTCCGAAGGCCCGCGATCCGGCGACGAGCGGTTCGAGTCGTCGCTGCAACACCTGCTCGCGCAGGCCGGCCGCGTCGAGAGAGTCGCTCAGGATCGCCGAGGTGAGCCTCTCGTCCCCGGGCTCCGGCACGAAGCCCCGCTCGCCGTTGTCAACGGATGACATGGCCACCGCCAGCGACGAAGACGAATTCGCGTTCGAGCTCGGGCGTGAGCGCTATGCCGAGGCCCGGCGACGTCGGCGCGTGGATGGCCCCGTGCTCGAACCGCACCGGGTCCACGAGGAGAGCGTCCCGCAGCGGATTGGGGAGCGTGCAGAACTCGAAGAGCTCGACGTGGGGCTCGGCGAGCACGGTGTGCAGGTTGGCCGAGAAGGTGACGCCGCTCCCCCACACGTGCGGCACGCACGCGAGCCCGGCCGAGTGGGCGAGGCCGGCCACTCGGGAAAAGGCCAGGGGACCACCGACGAAGCTGACGTCCGGCTGGGCGATGTCGATGCCTCCAGCGGCGATGAGCTCGGCGAACTCGCGCACCGTGCCGCTCGACTCGACTCCCGAGATGGGCACGGAGAGCGCGCCGCGCACGCGCGCGAAGCCCCGAAGATCGTCCGCCTGGCAAGGTTCCTCGAACCATCGGGCGCCGAGTCGCGCGGCGACCTCTCCCACACGAATGGCGTCGTCGACCGCCCACGGCGACGAGGCGCATGCCTGAACGGCGTCGATGACGAACCGGGTGCCGGCCGGCAGCCGGGACACGACGTGTTCGAGGAGCGCGATGGTCGTGTCAGGGTCACGCATGGCGCGGAACTTGACCGTGCCGAACCCGGTCGCGACCTGCGCGGATGCCCACTCGGCGATCTCGTCGAAGGTCGTGCCGAGTCCCCCACTCGCGTATGCCTCGATGGTCGAGCGCCGGGCGCCACCGAGCAGGTCGTACGCCGGCACGCCGTTGCGCTTGCCGACGGCGTCAAGGCACGCGGTCTCGATCGCGCCGGCGACCCCGCCCAGAATCCCGCCCCGCGACCAGAACGCGGTGTACGCCCTCAGGTGATCGGCGACCTCAAGAGGATGCCCGAAGTCGTGATCGAGGAGGTACGGGGCGAACGCCTCGACGATGCCCGGCACGGCGACCGCCGCCATGATTCCGGCGCCGGCCTCGCCAACCCCCGTCGTGCCGTCGGAGAGCGTGACCTCGACGAGCGCGGCATCCCACGAGACGATCGTGCCGCCGACCCACGTCAGTTCGTCGCCCGGCGCGTAGCGAGCCGAGAGCAGCACTGGCCGCACGCCCACCACGCTGAATGAGGTCTCGGCGGCTGGGGATTCGTTCATCGCACTGTCCTCGTCATTGAGCTGGGCCTGTCATCGGATCACGATTTCATCCGATGTATGGAGTTAGAGGGTTAAACCGTACCGTTCTTGGTCACTTCGTGCCATATTGATCAGATGATTAAGCGCCATGACCGCTCCTCCTCGAGCCCGAGCGGGCCCGCCGTAGAATGTGCCCATGAGTACCGCTGCGCCTGACACCGAGCCGGATGTCGCGCACACCGCGACCGGAGGCTCCCAGACCGACGTCGTCTTGCAGGGCGTCAAGCGCATGATCACGAGCGGCCAACTGGGCCCTGGCTCGCGCCTGCCGATCGAGAAAGACCTCGCGGTGTCGCTCGGAGTCTCGCGCGGATCGCTGCGCGAGGGCGTTCGCGCCCTGTGCATCATGGGCGTGCTCGAAACCCGCCAGGGCGACGGCACCTACGTGACGTCGCTCGACTCCAAGCTCCTGCTCGCCCCCATGGGGTTCATGGTCGACCTGCAGACCCCGGAGCACCGGCACGACCTGCACGGCGTGCGCCGCGTGCTCGAGTCCGAGGCCGCATCGCGCGCCGCGCTCTACATCTCCGACGAGCAGCTGGCGAAGGCCGCAGAGACCCTTGCCGCCGTCGAGCCGCTCGTGCTCGCCGAGAAGATCACCGACCACGAAGCCATCATGGAAGCCGACGTCGCCTTCCACCGGATCGTCGCGGAGGCCGCGGACAACGCGGCACTCGCCGCGCTCATTGACGCGCTCGCCAACCGCACGATGCGGGCCAGGATCTGGCTCGGCCTGCACCGGCAGGGGCAGGTGCTCACCGCCCACAGGGAGCACCTCGCCATTCTGCACGCCCTCGAGGCCAGGCAGCCCGATCGCGCGCGGCTGCTCATGGGCCACCACCTCCTCGTGGTGGAGGATTCCATTCAGGATCAGCCGGTGATCGACGAGGACCAGTAGCCACCGTTCGGAAAGCTGAACTCGGCGACGGACGACTCGAACATCTCTGCGCTGTAGCCGGGGGCGGTCGGAAGAAGGTACGCGCCGTTTTCGACGACGCACGGCTCGACGAAGTGCTCGTGCAAGTGGTCGACGAATTCGGTGACGCGGCCGTCGAGGCTGCCGGAGACGGCGACGTAGTCGAAGATCGACAGGTGCTGCACGAGCTCGCACAGCCCGACCCCGCCGGCGTGCGGGCAGACCGGAACGCCGAACTTCTTCGCCATGAAGTACACGGCAAGAATCTCGTTGACGCTGCCGAGTCGCGCCGAGTCGAGCTGGCAGTAGTCGATCGCCTCGGCCTGGAACATCTGCTTGAAGAGCACGCGGTTCATGCCGTGCTCGCCGGTGGCGACGCCGATCGGCGACACCGCCTTGCGGATCGCGGCGTGACCGAGCACGTCGTCCGGGCTCGTCGGCTCCTCGATCCAGAGCGGCTTGAACTCGGCGAGCTCGCCGATCCACTCGATCGCCTCCGGCACGTCCCAGACCTGGTTCGCGTCGATCATGAGGTTGGCGTCCCAGCCGATCACCTCGCGAGCGATGGCGAGGCGTCGGTAGTCGTCCGCGCGATTGGCGCCGACCTTGAGCTTGACGTGGCGGTAGCCCTCATCCACGGCCTCCCGAAGAAGGCGGCGGAGCTTTTCGTCGCTGTAGCCGAGCCAGCCGGCGCTCGTGGTGTAGCAGGGGTAGCCGGATTCGGTGAGCTCGGCGATGCGGTCACCGCGCGTCGGCGCCAGCTCGGTGAGCATCGCGACGGCCTCGTCGCGCGTGATCGCGTCCGAGAGGTACCTGAGGTCGGCCGCGTCCACGAGCTGCTCAGGCGTCATGTCGACGAGCAGCCGCCACAGCGGCTTGCCGGCGACCCGCGCCGCGAGATCCCACATCGCGTTCATCACCGCCGCGAGGGCGAGGTGCACGACGCCCTTCTCCGGCCCGAGCCAGCGCAACTGCGAGTCGCCCTGGAGCTCCCGGTAAACTGCCCCGAGGTCCGCCACCGAGTGCTCGACGGACTTGCCGACGAGAGGGATTCCGCGCTGGCGGGCCGCTTCGACGCAGAGGTCGTTGCCCCGCCCGATCGTAAACGTGAATCCGTAGCCCTTGAGCTCCGGATCGTCGGTGTGGATCACGACGTAAGCGGCGGAGTAGTCGCCGTCCTTGTTCATCGCATCCGAGCCGTCCATGCTCAGGGAGGTGGGAAACCGCACGTCGTGCGTGGTCACTGCGGTGATGGTGGTCATCGGTGTCTTCCTGTCAGGAACGAGGTGGGCAGGAGTCCCGCGGAACGCAGGTCGCTCCAGAGCTCCTCGGGAATCGGGGTGAGATAACGCTCGACGCTCCCGGCGACCTGGCGCGGGTCGCGGGCGCCGACGACGACCGAGACGACGGCCGGGTGCAGGAGCGGGTAGGCGAGCGCGGCGGCGGGCAGGGTCACGCCGTGGCTCTCGCAGATCTCCGCGATGCGCGTGGCGCGAGCGATGACCTCGGCCGGCGCCTGTTCGTAGTTGTACTTCGCGTCGGACGCCGGCCGATCGCGACTGAGCAGTCCTGAGTTGTAGACGCCGGCGACGACAACACCCACCCCGCGCTCGCTTGCGATCGGAAGGAGATCGTCGAGCGCGCCCTGCTCGAGAAGCGTGAAGCGACCGGCCACCATCACCAGGTCGATGTCGGCCACCCGGATGAGCTCGGCGAGCGCGGCCGATTGGTTCATTCCGGCGCCGACGGCCCGAACGAGTCCCTGCTCACGCAGCTCGATGAGCGCGCCGATGCCCGTCGTGGACGCCTCGGCCCAATGGTCGTCCGGGTCATGCAGGTAGAGCACGTCGATGCGGTCCAGCCCGGTACGTTTGAGGGTCGCCTCGACCGAGCGAAGGATGCCGTCGCGGCTGAAGTCCCACACCCGCTTGAGGCTGGCGGGAACGACGAAACCCTCTCCATCGGTGAGGTGGGCGGTCTCGGGGCTCGGTTCCAGAACCCGACCCACCTTGGACGAGACGACGAACTCGTCGCGCGGGCGGGAGGCGAGGGCCGCGCCGAGCCGACGCTCGGACAACCCGAGTCCGTAGTGCGGTGCCGTGTCGAAATACCGGATGCCGGATTCCCACGCCGTGTCGACGGCCGCCGTCGAATCGGCGTCTGTGGTCTCCCGGTAGAGGTTGCCGAACTGCGCCACCCCGAGACCGAGTTCGGTGAGTGGGAGCCCGCGCTTCGTCGCGCGAATCCGCATTGCCTATCCTTTCGCCGTCTCCGGCAATCATAGGCTAAACATTAGATGTATTTGGCGACTTAACGCCAAATATGGGCGTGCGATGCGAAATCCACCCTAATTGGTCGGCTCTATACGCTCCGGGGCGAGGCGGTCGACCCGCGAATGATGAGCTCGGGCGGCGGATCGGTGACTACGACGTCCTCGACCTTGCCCTCCGTGATCCGCTCGAAGATGGCTTTCATCGCGTGGCGCCCCAGCTCGTAGAGCGGCATTCGCACCGTCGTGAGAGGGGGCCATGTCGTCTCAGCGGTCCAGGCGTCGTGGATCGCGACGATCGAGAGATCTTCCGGCACCCGGATGCCGAGCACGCGCGCCTCGAGCAGCGCGCCGAGCGCGGCGTTGACATTGGCCACGACGACTGCCGTCGGCCGCTCGGGCAGCGCGGCGAGTTCGCGAAGGGCCTCGCGGCCCTGGCGAGGTTCGTAGCCGAGCGTCGTGACGAGGTCGTCGTCGATCGCGAGCCCGGCGTCTTCCATCGCCGCACGGAAGCCGATTCCGCGGCGCACCGCGGTGTCGGTGTGCGGTATGCCGTTGAGGAGGCCGATGCGGGTGTGGCCGAGTCCCACGAGGTGTTCGACGGCGATGCGGGCGGCGCGTTCGTCTTCGAGGGCCACCGATCCGACGTGCCCGCGGTGGGTCGAGTTGATGAGCACGGCAGGCACCCTGCCGCCGAGCAGGGTCGTGAGGTCCTCCGGGCGCATGTTATCCCCGACCTGCACGAGGACGCCGTCGACCCTGCCCTCTCCGATGAGCCGGGGGATGGATTCCTCGCCGGGCGGCATCCCCTCCGCGCGCGCGAGCAGCACCATGTAGCCGTTCGCGTGGGCTTCCTCCTCCACGCCGCGCATGAGCTCGGTGAAGATCGCGTTCGTGAGGTCGGGAACGACGAGCGCGACGACATTCGTGCGCGAGAACTTGAGCGCACGTGCGGCGAAGTTGGGCCGGTAGTCGAGCTCGCGGGCAGCGTCGTGGATGCGCTGCCGGGTCTCAGCGCTCACTCGCGCGCTCGGCGCATTACTCAGGACGCGGGAGACCGCCGAGATGGAGACCCCGGCGAGCTCGGCCACATCGCTCAGGGTTGCCATGCGCCCGGGGTTGCCATTTGCCCAGTGTAGAACGCGCAGCTACGCTCGGGATCGCTTGTTGACGAGGTACAGGTGCACGAGGGCGAGCACGGTTTCGCCGCGCTGGTTCTGCACCGTCACCCGCTCGTGAACGTGACCCCGGGCATCCGGAAGCTTCGGGTCATCGACCGCCTCGCTGATCTCCGCGGTGACCGTGATGGTGTCGCCGATGAAGACCGGCCGGATGAAGCGGATGCGGTCGTAGCCGTAGCTCATGGCCTGCGGATTGATCTCGCCGGCGGTCATGCCGACCGCGACGGACAGGATGAGCGTGCCGTGCGCGATGCGCTGGCCGAACGGCTGCGTCGCGGCCCACTCGGCGTCCATGTGGTGAGGAAAGAAGTCGCCCGTCTGGCCGGCGTGCAGCACGATGTCCGCCTCGGTGATCGTGCGCCCGACGGTCTGGCGTGTCTCGCCGATCTCGTAGTCTTCGAACCAGCGGTCGACGGTCTGCATCAGTCCTCCAAGAGGTAGTCGGCGACGCCGTCGTTCAGACGGCTCACGAGTTGGGCATCGTCCAGGCCGCCCGCGAGCGCGAGCGTGACGAGGGGCGACAGGGCATCCTGAAGCTCGATGTAGCGCGCGGCTCGGGGCCTGAGGTACGCACCTTCGAGGGTACGGCGCGTGCCGCGGAAGAAATCGAGCGAGTCGGCGTTGGTACGGTCGCTCTCCCACGCCACGGCATTGCCGGGCTGGCCGCCGCCGTCGTAGTAGACGCCTTCCTGCACTTCGGCCGAATCGAGCCAGAACGCGTGCGCGATGGCCTCGTCCGGGTGGCGCGTTCGCGCCGAAACCGCGATGCCGGCGCCGCCGAGCAGCGAGCCGTCGACACCCTGCGCACCGGCCGGGATGTCGACGTATTTGAGCCGATTCGGCCGGAACCCGGCGCGGGAGTAGTTTGTGTAGCCGAACAGCAGGGGCGAGTAGACCCAGCGGTCGCTTTCGCTGAGCGCGTCGGCGGCCTGGATCGGATTCCAGCCGAGGTTGTCGGCCGGCACGAGCGCGACGAGCTCGCGCATGAGCTCGAGCACGGGGAGGGCCGTCTCGAGCGTCAGGAAGACCCCTGGCTCGCGCATCGGCGGGGTTCCGCTGTTCGCCGCGATCGTCACGAAGCTCGAGAAGGCGTCGATCGGTTTGGTCGGCCAGAGCACCCTCCCCTCCCGAGCGAGCGCGAGCACGGCCTCCCAGTCGCGCGGCGGCTCGGCGATGAGGTCGGGGCGAAAGGCGGCCACCTGGGCCGCCGCGTCCGTCGCGAGGCCGTACTGGTGGCCGCCGTGCGAGTAGCTCTCGTGCGATCGTCCGACCGATTGGGTCGCGAGGAGCGCGAGCTCGTCGTCGTAGCCCTGGCCGTCGAGCCGCGCGAATAGCCCCTGCTCGGCGGCGATGGGGATGTGCGGGTGGTCGATCACGAGCAGATCGAAGTCCTCGACGAGCCGATCGATCGGATGGTCGGCGAACGCCTGCAGCGAGCGGAACTCCCACCGCACCTCCACATCCGGGCGCACTGCCCGATAGGCCTCGGCCGCGGCGACGACGCTCCCGTACCCGCGGGCATGCTCCCACGTGATGCCGTAGAGGATTGTGGTCACTGGCGTGCCATCACTGTGCCGCCGATGCCTGGGCCGCCGATGCCGGAGCGACCGAGGTCGGGGCGAACTCGTCGCGCACCGACCGGTTGTGCTGCCCGAGCAGTGGCGCAGGCACCGCGCTCCGCAGCACGTGACCGTCGATGCGGATGGGGCTTCGGGTGGTCGTGAGGGTGACCGGCCCCTCACCGAGGTTGGTTGTCTCGCGAGTCACGCTCTGGGTCATCGCGATCGCGGCGAAGCCCTCGTGCTCGACGAGTTGTTCGAGGGTGAGCACCGGCGCACACCACACGTCCGCGGCATCGAGCACCGTGAGCCAGTGGTCTGTGTCGGCGGTCGCGAACCGTGCGGCGAGCGCTTGCTCGATGCGCTCCTGGTCGTCCCACCAGCTCTGCGGGTCGACGAGGGCCTCGAGCTCCGGCAGCCCGAGGAGCGCCCCGATCTTCGTCACCGGGTTCATCGCGAGGGCGATGTAGCCGTCGCTCGTGGGATAGGTGCCGTACGGCGCGGAAAGGAACGCGTGCGCCGAGTGCTCCCCGTGGCGCTCGACCGTGACCGTCTGGTCGTTGAGGTGCGTGCTCAGCAGTTCGAACTGCAGGTCGAGCATCGCCTCGAGCAGGCTCGTTTGCGCGTGCCCACCCTCGCCGGTGCGAAACCGGCGCACGAGGAGTGCCGTGACGCCCTGCGCGATGTGGCAGCTCATGAGGTGGTCGGCGATCGACACCCCGACCGGCACCGGGCCGTCGTCGCGGGAGCCGCTCAGCCAGGGCAGTCCGGAGACCGCCTGGGCGAGCAGATCCTGGCCCGGCCGATCTTTCCACGGTCCGCTATCGCCGTAGCCGGTCGCGCTGCCGTAGACAATGCCCGGATTGATCGCGCGCACCGACTCGTAGTCGAGGCCGATGCGTTCCATTACCCCCGGCCGGAAGTTCTGGATGATGACGTCTGCCCGCGCGACGAGCCGCCTGATGTAGTCGAGGTCGTCGGCGTTCTTGAGGTCGGCGGTGATTCCCTCCTTGTTGCGGTTCATCGCATGAAAGGAGATCGTGTCTCCGTCGGCGGTCCGGCCGGCGAATGCGAGCGTTCGGCCGATGTCCCCGCCCTGCGGCCTCTCGATCTTGATGACCCTCGCTCCGAGGTCGGCGAGGCGCATCGCTGCGACCGGTCCGGCGAGAAACTGGCTGAAGTCGAGCACCAGGATTCCCTCGAGAGGTCGAATCAACTCGGCAGGCATCGTTCCTCACCTTCTCTTTCGTTCACGCTGTCGCGGTGTGCCAGAAGGAAGTTTCGCGGTCACAACCACCAGTGGTCAATCGTTTGTTCAATGCTAGTTAGTTCGCCGCTCCGCCGCAAGACGGCGCTACGCGCTGTCAGCGGATCCATTCGCCAAAAACTGCGGAGGCGGTGCACAATGGGTGCAGCGAGTGAAATCATCAGATCAATACGAGAGGCCGAGTCAGTGCTGACTGCGAGTTACGTGGGCGACCACACCATCGAAGTGACCGAGGCAGAGGCCGTCGCCCCCGCTGCGGGTGAGGTGCAGATCCGGGTGGCCTACACGGGACTGTGCGGCACCGACCTGCACATCCTGCACGGCAATATGGATGCCCGGGTCGAGACCCCGCTCGTGTTCGGCCACGAAATGAGCGGCACCATCGCCTCGATCGGCGACGGTGTCGTCGGCTGGTCGACCGGGGACCCGGTGACCGTCATGCCGCTCGAGTGGGACGGCACCTGCCCGGCGTGCCTCGCCGGAAACCAGCACATCTGCCAGAACCTGAACTTCATCGGAATCGACTCCCCCGGATCGCTCCAGGGCCTGTGGAACGTGCCGGCCGAGGTACTCGTGGCGCTCCCCGCCACCGTTCGGCTCGACCACGCGGCCCTCGTCGAACCCGTCGCCGTCGCCGTGCACGACGTGCGCCGGTCGCAGCTCGCCCCCGGGCAGAAGGCCGTCGTGATCGGCGGCGGCCCCATCGGGGTGCTCATCGCGACGGTCGCGCGCGAGTTCGGCGGCGATGTCGTGGTGATCGAACTCGACCCCAAGCGCCGCGCGCAGATCGAGAGCCTCGGCTTCGCGACGCTCGACCCGCGGGAGACCGACCAGGTCGCGTGGGTCACCGAGTGGACCGGCGGCGCGGGAGCCGACGTCGTCTTCGAGGTCTCCGGCGCCGCGGCCGCCGTGCTCGGGGCCACCGACCTCGCCAAGGTTCGCGGCACGATCGTCGTCGTCGCCATCCACCCCACCCCGCGGGAGATCAACCTGCAGCGGGTGTTCTGGCGCGAACTGAGCATCCTCGGCGCCCGCGTCTACCAGCGCGTGGACTTCGAGACCGCCGTCGAGCTCGTGTCGCGGGGCGTCATCCCCGCCGACCTGCTCATCACCCGCATCGTGCCGCTCACGGGCACCCAGCAGGCGTTCGACGACCTCGAGAACGGCCGCGCGATGAAGATCCTCGTCGACGTGCAGGCGCGCGCATGAGCGGCCTCTTCGACCTCACCGGGCTCACCGCCGTCGTCACGGGGGCTAAGCGGGGAATCGGCTTCGCCATGGCGGAGGCCCTCGCCGAGGCCGGAGCCGACATCATCGGGGTGAGCGCCACCCTCGAACCGACCGGGAGCACGATCGAGGCCGCCGTCACCGCGCACGGTCGATCCTTCACCGCACTGCAGACCGACTTCTCCGACCGGGCGGCCGTCGTCGACCTCGCCGCCCGGCTCGCGGCCGAACGCGTCGACATCCTCGTCAATAACGCCGGCACGATCGAGCGCGCCCCGGCGGCCGAACACCCGATCGAGTGGTGGGACCGGGTGATCGAGGTCGACCTCACGAGCCAGTTCCTGCTCACCCAGGCTGTCGGCCGCTCGATGCTCGAACGCGGCCGAGGAAAGGTGATCTTCACGGCATCGCTCTTGAGCTTCCAGGGCGGAATCAACGTTCCCGGCTACACGGCGGCGAAGTCCGGCATCGCCGGCCTCACCAAGGAACTCGCGAACGAATGGACGAGTCGTGGCGTGAATGTGAACGCGATCGCGCCCGGCTATATCGCGACGGACAACACCCGGGCGTTGCGCGACGACGATGGCCGATCGCGCAGCATCCTCGAACGCATACCCGCTGGGCGCTGGGGCCGGGCGTCCGATCTCGCCGGGGCCACCGTATTCCTCGCGTCGCCCGCCTCCGACTATGTCTCGGGCATCACGCTCCCCGTCGACGGAGGGTGGCTCGGACGATGACGAGCGAGCGGGTTCTCGAGCTTCTGGCCGGCATTCGGATCGTGCCCGTCATCGTGATCGACGACGACGCCTACGCGTCGGAGGTGGCCGCCGCGCTGTCTGTCGGCGGCATCCGGTGCGCGGAGATCACCCTGCGGACCCCGGCCGGCCTCCGCGCGATCGAGGCCGTCGCCGGCGCCGAAGACTTCGTCGTGGGAGCCGGGACGGTGCTCACGGCCGAACAGGTCGACCAGTGCGTCGACGCCGGTGCCGAATTCATCGTGAGCCCCGGTTTCGACGACGAGGTCGTCGAGCGCGCACAGCATCACGGCATCGCCGTGCTGCCCGGCGTCGCCACGGCGACCGAGATCCAGCGTGCGATCCGCGCCGGCCTCGACGCCGTCAAGTTCTTTCCGGCCGATCGTCTCGGCGGGCTCGAGACCATTCGGAGCCTCGCCGCGCCGTTCCCCGGCCTGCGATTCGTGCCGAGCGGAGGCGTCACCGTCGGCAACGCGCTCGAGTACCTCGCGCATCCCGCCATCCTCGCCGTGAGCGGAAGCTGGATGGCCACTCGCGACCTCATCCGCGCCGGCGACTTCACGACGATCCAACGACTGAGCGCCGAGGCGAGCGCGCTCGTGGCCGGGATCCCATCGTGACGACCTCCTGCGTCGTGACCATCGGCGAGACGATGGCCATGTTCCGGGCGACGAGCCTCGGCGGCATCGACCTCGTCTCGGACTTTCGGCTCGGCATCGGCGGGGCGGAGAGCAACGTGGCGATCGGTCTCGCGCGGCTCGGCGCGCCCGTGACCTGGCTCGGCCGGGTCGGCGAGGATTCCCTCGGCCGGCGAATCACCAGGGAGCTGATGGCCGAGGGGGTCGACGCCCGCGCGATCGTCGACGGGGCGGCCGCCACCGGGCTCATGATCAAGGAGCGGCGCACGAGCGATGCGACGCGGGTGCTCTACTACCGCGCGGGCAGCGCCGGCAGCCGGTTGGCTCCCGCGGATGTCGCCGGCGTCGCCATCGCCGAGGCGGCGCTCCTGCACGTGACCGGCATCACTCCCGCGCTCTCCGCGTCCGCGTCGGCCGCCGTCGATGCCGCCGTGGACGCCGCCGTCGCCGCTGGCGTGCCTGTGTCGTTCGACGTGAACCACCGCGACGCCCTGTGGACCGGGCGCGACGCCTCGGCGGCCTATCGCCGGCTCGCGGCGAGGGCGACGATCGTGTTCGCCGGAGAGGACGAGGCACGGCTGCTCGTGCCGGACGCCGACGGGACCGGCGGGTGGCCGCTCGCCCTCGCCCGAGCGATCGCCGAACTCGGTCCGCGCGAAGTGGTCATCAAGCGCGGCGAACTCGGCGCCATCGCCCTCGTCGACGGCGTGCCGTTCGAGCGGGACGCGATCCGCATCCGCCCGGTCGACACGGTCGGCGCTGGCGACGCCTTCGTCGCCGGATACCTGGCCGAGCGGCTCGCCGGACTCCCCGTGCCGCAGCGGCTGGACACCGCGGTACGCACCGGGGCGTTCGCGTGCCTCAACCATGGCGATTGGGAGGGCTACCCGAGGCGCGACGAACTCGGCCTCCTCGACGCGACGGACCCCGTCACGCGCTGACAAGCCGTTCGCCTCGCGCGGGATCGCGGGGCGAATGGCACACTGGTGGGTGATGTCCGAAGAAAACGAGCACCCAGAGCTTGCCGGCTATGAGCCGGGTGACGGCCGTCCGCTGCGCAGCCCGCGGCTCGTGCTCGTCATGCGCTTCGTCGTGATCGTCGGGATCGCGTGCCTCGTGCTCCCCGGGGTGTTCACGACCGTGTCGGTCGCGTCATCCACCGCCGAGGCGGCGTGCATCGCGTGGGTCGCCTACGAAGCGCCAGAAGCTCGAGGGGCATCCGCCCGCTTCGAGATCTTCGGACCGGGCGGAATCGGCTGGGAGTGCTACACGGTCGGGGCCTTCGGCGGCGACAGGCGTGTCGCATCGCTCGGGCTCATCCCGATGTCGCCGAAACTCTCCCGGGTGCCCGTTCCGGGGACGAATTCCCAGGGTCAGTTGCCGGCAAGCAGCCTGTCACGCACGTCGCGACGCAGCACCTTGCCGATGAGGGACTTAGGCAACTCCTCGACCGCGACGATGCGCCTCGGCACCTTGTACGCCGCGAGGCACGTGCGCGCGTAGTCGCGAATCGCCTTCTCGTCGAGTTCCTTGCCCGGCGCGAGCACGACCGCGGCGACGACATCCTCACCGCTGTGCGCGCTCGGCAGGCCGACGACCGCGACCTCTGCAACATCCGGATGCGCCCTCAGGGCGTCCTCGACCTCGCTCGGCGCGACGTTGAAGCCGCCGATGATGATGAGCTCCTTGATCCGGTCGACGATCGACACGAATCCGTCGGCGTCGATCCTCACGATGTCGCCGGTGCGGAACCACGGCCCGGCGTCGTCTCCGTCCGCCGCCGGCACGAAGACCGCGGCCGTCTCATCCGGTTTCTTCCAATAGCCGGAGAATACCTGCGGTCCGCGAACGATGAGCTCGCCGTCGTCGCCGGGTGCGCGGTCCACCGTTGGCCGCTCGGGGTCGACCACGCGCACCTCGGTGTTCGGCAGCGGCAGTCCCACGGTGCCCGCACGCCTCGACGGGCCGACGGGATTGGCCATGAGCACCGGGCTCGTCTCGGAGAGGCCGTAGCCCTCGACGAGATAGCCGCCCGTCTGAGCCTCCCAGGGCTCGACGACGGATGCCGGGAGCGGCATGGCTCCGGAGATCGCGATCTCGATCCCCGCAAGCGACACCCCCGTCTCCTTCGCGGCCGTCATGAGCCGCGCGTAGATCGGCGGCACGGCGGGCAGGAAGGTGGCCGGACGCTTCTTCACGACGGCGAGAACGAGCGCGGGGTCGAACTTGGGGAAGAGCACGAGCCGCGATCCCATGCTCATCGCGAAGGTCAGGCAGAGCGTGAGGCCGTAGGCATGGAACATGGGCAAAACGGCATACACGACCGACGTGCCGCGTTGCACGGTCGGCACCCAGGCGCGCGCCTGCGCGGCGTTCGTCGAGAGATTGCGGTGGGTGAGGGTCGCACCCTTGGGCAGGCCGGTCGTTCCGCTCGTGTACTGGATGACCGCGACGTCCGCGGCTCCCGGCCGAACGATGTGCCCGTCGACCGGAGAGTTCTCGAGGAGCTTCTCCCAGGTGACGGTGCCGCGCACCGGGGTCGTGAGCGCCGAGCGTGAGGCCCGCGCCCGCCCGATCGGCAGCCGCAGCAGCGTCCGAGTGGTGAAGGGCATGGCCCTCGTGACGTCGACCGACACGACCGTGTCGACCGCGACATCCTCGGGCAGTGCCTGCACCGTCGCCACCACGTTGTTCCAGACGATGGCGAACTTCGCGCCGTGGTCCTCGAACTGGTGGCGCAGCTCGCGCGGCGTGTATAGCGGGTTGTGTTCGACCACGATCGCGCCGAGGCGCAGCACGGCGTAGAAGGCGACGACGTGCTGCGGGCAGTTCGGCAGCACGAGGGCCACCGTGTCGCCCTTCTGCACCCCGAGCACGCGGAGTCCCTCGGCGGCGCGGAGGATCTGGTCGCCCAGTCCGGCGTAGGTGGTCGTGCGCCCGAAGAACTCGAGGGCGACGTTCTGGCCGAACTCGGCGACCGAGCCCTCGACCAGGTCGTAGAGGGATCCCTCCGGCACCTCGATGTCGTGCGGCACGCCCTCGGCATAGCTCGCGAGCCAGGGCCGTGGCGTCGTGATCGTCATGGCGCTAACTCTAACCAGAGCGCGCGCCGGCGCACGGGTGTACCTGCCTCAGGCCGCCAGCAGCGCGTCGATCTGTTCGGCCGCCTCGCGCATCCCCTCTTCCATGCCCATCGCCACGAGCTGATCAAGCTGCTCGAGGCTCGCGAAGTGCGAGACCGTGGTCATGCGGGTGCCGCCCTTCACGGCTTCGATCGTCACGACCACCCTGGTCACCGGCATGGCGGGGTCCGGCTCACCGGACTGGTCGGCGAAGCCGTCCTCGAACTCCAGGCTGCGGGGCTCGTCGATCGCGGTGAATCGCCACCAGCCGGGGGCGGACTCGCCGTCCGGGCCGGTCATCCGGTAGCTCGCGGTGCCTCCGACGACGAAGTCGTGGCGCTCGAAGGTGGCCGGCCAGGTCGGCGGTCCCCACCAGCGCTCCAGTTGGCGCGGATCCGACCACAGCCGCCACACCCGGCCCACCTCCACCGGGAACTCCGTGACGAGGGTGAGGGACAGCTGTTCCGGGTTCTTCTCGCTACTGATGATCGGCATTGTTCGTGACCTTTCTCTTGGGCATATTTGTCCTGGACAGTTAGTTCGTGATCAGTCGAGGGCGGGCTCGGTGAGGATGTCGTCCATCCGGGCGACACGCTCCGCCCAGACGTCTTCCCACGCGGTGAGCAGCCGGGTCGCCCGGCGCAGGGTGGCGGGATCCGCGTGCACGATCTGCTCCCGTCCCCGTTTCACCTTGCCCACGAGCGCCGCCCGTTCGAGCACCGCGACGTGCTTCTGCACCGCCGCGAAGCTCATCGAGTAGTGTGCGGCGAGCATCGAGACGGACTGCTCACGCTCGAGCAGGCGCGCCACGATGTCACGCCTCGTCGCATCCGCCAGGGCGTGGAAGAGGCGATCGATCTCGCCGTCGTCAAGGGACGCCGTGCTCGACGCCTCGCTACATACAACCATTTGGTTGTACGTTAGCGCGATTGGGCCCCGTTGGCAAGGGGCGAACCGGCGGGGTCCGGCAGCGGGGTCAGACCGCGGGGTCAGGCGGCGGGGTCAGGCCGCGCCGTCGAACATCGACGTCACGGAACCGTCGCTGAACACCTGGTGGATGGCGCTGGCCAGCAGCGGGGCGATCGGCAGCACGGTGAGGGTGGGAAACCGCTTGTCCGCCGAGATCGGCAGGGTGTCGGTCACCACGACGGAGTCGATGAACTCGCTCTGCAGGATCGTGGATGCCGGCTCGGAGAAGACGGCGTGCGTCGCCGCCACGACGACGTTCGTCGCCCCGGCTCCCTTGAGCGCCTCTGCGGCCTTCACGATGGTGCGGCCCGTGTCGATCATGTCGTCAACGATGAGGCAGGTACGACCGCGCACCTCGCCGACGATCTCGTGCACCGAGACCTGATTGTGCACCCTCGGGTCGCGTCGCTTGTGGATGATCGCGAGCGGCGCCCCAAGCTTGTCGCTCCAGATGTCGGCGACACGCACGCGGCCCATGTCGGGCGAGACGACGGTGAGCGTAGACGGGTCGAGGCGTTCCTTGAAGTACTTGAGCAACACCGGCATCGCGAAGAGGTGGTCGACCGGGCCGTCGAAGAAGCCCTGGATCTGGGCGGCATGCAGGTCGACGCTCATGATGCGGTCGGCGCCGGCCGCCTTGAAGAGGTCGGCGACGAGGCGTGCCGAGATCGGCTCGCGGCCGCGGCCCTTCTTGTCCTGGCGCGCGTACGGATAGAACGGCGCGACCACGGTGATCCGCTTGGCGGAGGCCCGCTTGAGCGCGTCCACCATGATGAGCTGCTCCATGAGCCACTCGTTGATCGGATAGGTGTGCGACTGGATGACGAAGGCGTCGCAGCCCCGAACGCTCTCGTCGTAGCGCGCGTAGATCTCGCCGTTCGCGAAGGTGCGCGCGTCGGTGTGCACGAGATCCGCGCCGAGTTCGGAGGCCACATCGATCGCCAGCTGAGGGTGGGCCCGACCCGTCACGATAACGAGTCGCTTTTGTCCGGTGGCGGTGATCTCGGCCACGTACCCTGCTCTCTGCCGGTCACCCGACGCACTGTCCATCTTCGGCGCTGCACTGCACTGTGGGGTGGCCGCCGAAAAGCTACTCGGCGACGGGCGTTTCGGCCGCCGCGGCGGCTTTCGCCGACGCCGTGCCCGCGCGCTTCTCCTCGACCCAGCCCACAATGTTCCGCTGCGGAGCCACGCTGATTGCGAGAGCGCCGGCCGGCACGTCCTTGCGGACCACCGTTCCCGCTCCCGTTTTGGCTCCGTCACCAATCCTAACCGGCGCGACGAACACGTTGTGAGACCCGGAGTGCACGTGCGAACCGATCTCGGTGTGGTGCTTGGTGATGTCGTCGTAGTTGGCCGTGATCGCGCCGGCGCCGAGATTGGTGTGCTCGCCGATCGTGGTGTCGCCGATATAGCTGAGGTGCGGAACCTTGCTGCCCCGGCCGATCCTCGCGTTCTTCGTCTCCACGAAGGTGCCGATCTTGCCGCCCTCACCGAGATAGGTGCCCGCCCGGAGGTAGGCGAACGGACCAACGGTCGCGTTCGCGCCGATCACCGCGAGGGTCGCATCGGTGCGTTTGACCACCGCGTTCTCGCCCACCTCGCAATCCGTGAGCGTGGTGTCCGGGCCGACGATCGCGCCACGGTCGACGGCCGTCGCTCCCTTGAGCTGGGTGCCCGGCAGGATCTCCACGTCCTCGGCGAGCGTCACGGCGAGGTCGATCCAGGTCGTGGCCGGATCGTGCACCGTCACCCCGGCGAGCTGCCAGCCACGCACGATCCGCGAGTTGAGCTCCACCCCGGCCGCGCTCAGCTGGGCGCGGTCGTTGATGCCGGCCACGAGCCACGGGTCGGAGACGGAGACCGCCTCGATGCGGCCGCCGGACGCTCGGATGCCGGCCGCGGCATCCGTGAGGTACTTCTCGTTCTGCGCGTTGTCGGTGCCGATCGCAATGAGCGCGTCGCGCAGGGCGGTGGCGTCGAACACATAGACGCCCGAGTTGATCTCGGTGATGAGCAGCTGGTCGGCCGTCGCGTCCTTCTGCTCCACGATCGCCTCGAAGGAGCCGTCAGAGGAGCGCAGGATGCGACCCGCGCCGGTCGGGTCGGCGAAGTGGGCGCTCAGCAGGGTGAGCTTGTTGCCGCCGAGCTCGTGGCTCGAGACGAGTCCGCGGATCGTCGCCGCATCCAGCAGCGGAACATCGGCGCTGAGCACGACCACGTGGCCGGCGAAGTCGCCGGGCAGGGCGGCAAGGCCGAGCTCGACGGCGCGGCCGGTGCCCGGAGCCTCATCCTGGTCCACGATGATCGCCTCGGGCAGCTGCTCCACGATCACCTCGGCGACCGCGTCGCGCTCGTGCCGCACGACCGCCACGATGTGGCTCGCGGAGAGCACGTCGGCGGTGGCGAGCACGTGCGAGACGAGCGGGATGCCGGCGAGCTGGTGCAGGATCT
Source organism: Lacisediminihabitans sp. (assembly GCF_036569425.1). Taxonomy (GTDB): domain Bacteria; phylum Actinomycetota; class Actinomycetes; order Actinomycetales; family Microbacteriaceae; genus Lacisediminihabitans. Next base: position 10,450 of record NZ_DATCQQ010000027.1, on the reverse strand, counting down.
TCGGACGCGACGACTTCATGCGCGTGCCCTGCCCGGCGGCGAGGATGATGACGGCGAGATCTGGATTGGTCATAGAGGCATTCTCTCGCACGCGGGGGCGGGTCGGGCCTCTGGGCGCTCGGCGCTCGGCACTGGGCGCTCGGCACTCGGCGCTCGGCGCTCGGCGCTCGTTGCACGGCGCTCGTTGCACGGCGCTCGGCGCTCGGCGCTGGGCGCTGGGCGCTCGGCGCTGGGCGCTCGGCGCTGGGCGCTCGTTGCACGTGTCGATGGTGGCGTGCTTGGTTGCGCGGCTCTACCGGGACCGACCTTCGGTCGGCCGTGCTACGCACAGCGGAACTCAATAATTGACAAACCGTTGTCAATTATCGAGCTCCGCCTCCAGGATTCGAACCTGGACCGAACAGCTCCAAAGGCTGTCGTGCTGCCGTTACACTAAGGCGGATCGCGCGCTCGCCCTTGGGGCGTTGCGGTGCCCGTCAAGTCTGCCAGATCGAAGCGCCCGCAGTCAGCACACCGCGTTCCGGTCCCCGAGTCTCTCCGGCTCGCGTTTCTCCGGCTCGCGTTTCTCCGGAGGTTTCGACCACGGCATCCGAAATTCGCCCCGACACGCCGCCCGACCGGCTTCCCGGCGCCAAAGCTCCGGAGAAACGCGAGTTGGGGCGGGCCCCCGTTGGGCTTCGGGACAGAGGCGACCGCGATAATGGACGGATGCCCGCACACGACGAAGTCGACCGCATTGTTGACGCCTGGGTGCGCGAACGTCCCGACCTGGACTTCGCGCCGCTGCAGGTGCTCTCGCGCGTCGGACGGCTGGCGAAACACCTGGACCGGGCCCGGCGGGCGGCATTCACCGCCTCAGACCTCGAGTCGTGGGAGTTCGACGTGCTCTCGGCGCTTCGCCGCGCGGGCAAACCGTACGAGTCGAGCCCCAAGTCCCTCCTCCAGCAGACGCTGGTGTCGAGCGGCACCATGACCAACCGCATCGACCGGCTCGTGGAGCGCACGCTCGTCGAACGCCGCACCGACCCGAACGACGGCCGCGGCATCCTCGTGACCATGACGCCCCAGGGCCGTGCGCGGGTGGACGCGGCGATCAGTCGCCTGCTCGATTCAGAGGGCGAGCTGCTCGACGCGCTCTCCCCCGCCGACCAGGAGCGCCTGGCCGGCCTGCTGCGCAAGCTGAGCCTGGACTTCGACTAAGGCCTCAGCGGCGCGAGCGGTCCCGCGGCTCCCAGCGTTCGACGACCAGGGTGATCGGCAGGGTGAGAATCCAGAAGTACATTCCGATGTCGCCGCCGAATATCAGCTCCACCGGGATAGCGAGCGCGAACACGACCAGCACGACGAGCAGCGTTCGGGCGACGAACCGGTACAGGCTGCGATCCACCTTTTCATCGAGGGCACCCTTGCGATGGGTGTACCACCAAAGCCAGAACTGGATGAGGCTGATCGCGCCGACCACCGAGGCATAGAGCACGACCGCCGTGAGGTTGCCGGCATAGGAGCTGAGGACCGTGGCGGGGAACGGAGGGAAGGCGATGAGGAGAAGCAACAGCAGGTTGATCTGCACGACGCGGCCGTCGAACCTCCTGGTGAGCGCGAACTCGCGATGATGACTCACCCAGTTGACGCGATCACCGCGAAGCTCAGGGCATACGCGAAGTACTGGTGCCATTGCTCCAGCAGGGCCGCGGTGAGGGCCCTGTCGACCGCGGCATCCGTCACCCCGGCGGTCTGGATCACCGGCACCGTGATGTCGATCACGAGCAGCGTCATCGCGATGGCGAAGACGGCGTCGCTGAAGAACTGCAGCCGGTCGCTGTTGGTGCCGGTGCGAATGAACTGCTGGGAGCGATCGTTGGCGCCGCCCACCCGCCCAGGAGTACCGAGCGTCGGGCACCTTCGCCGCGGTAAGCGTGTTCCGGATGGCCCGACACCGACGCTTCCCGCGTGCAACAATGGGCATCCAGAGCGCGGAGAGCCCAGCCTGCGCGGCCAGCCGAGGGATGTCGACGCGAATGAACGCCGGAGTGAGATCAGCCACCCTGCACGACGTGGCGCGCGAGGCCGGCGTCTCGCTCGCCACCGCGTCCAGGACGCTCAATGGCAGTGCGCGCAAGGTCAACGACGCCTACCGCGAGCGCGTGCAGGCCGCCGCGGCACGGCTGGGCTACACGCCCAACCTGTCGGCCCAGGCTGTGGCGAAGGGCAGCACGATGACGGTGGCGTTGGTCGTGGGCGACATCTCCGACCCGTACTTCTCCTCGATCGCCGCCGGCGTGATCAGCGCGGCAGAGGAATCCGGCTTCATCGTGACCATGGCCGTCACCACGAGGGACACCGAGCGCGAGCTCGCGCTCGTGCGGGCACTGCGCGGCCAACGACCGCGCGTGCTCATCCTCGCCGGGTCGCGCATGTCGGACGAGCCGTCCCAGCAGGCCCTCGTCGCCGAGCTGACCGCGTTCGAATCCACCGGCGGCCGGGTGGTCTTCATCAGCCAGCACGAGCTGCCGTTCGACACGGTGCTCCTCGACAACTATGGCGGCGGCCGCCGGCTCGCTGCCGCGCTCGTGGGCCTGGGTTTCCGTCGGTTCGCGGTGATCTCCGGCGCCCCCTCTCTGCTCACGTCCCAGGACCGCGTCGTGGGATTCCTCGACGGGCTCGCCGAACACGACCTCACGGTGCCCGCCGACCGGATCGTGCACTCCGAATTCACCCGTGACGGCGGGTTCGCCGGTGCCGTCGAACTCCTGAAGCGCGGGATCGACGACGTGGAGCTCGTCTTCGCGGTGAACGACGTGATGGCCGTCGGCGCGATGTCGGCGCTTCGCGAGGCCGGCCGAATACCGGGCGAGTCGATCGCGGTCGCCGGTTTCGACGACATCCCCACCGTGCGGGACATCATGCCCGCGCTCACCACCGTGCAGATCCCGCTAATGGATGTCGGACGTCACGCGGTCGAGCTCGCTCTCGCGCCGCGCACGGTGGGCGGCACCGAGATCCCCGTCGCGACCACCGTCGTGATCCGCGAGAGCACCCCCGCTCGGCGATAGCGCCCTCGCGCTTCGCCACACGCGGTGGCGCCCTTCCCGTGGTGCGCTCGCGGACCCACCCCACGCGACCGAAGCGGCCACAGCGGCTGGCGCGGCCGAAGCGGCTGGCGCGGCCACAGCGACTGGCGCGGCCGAAGCGGCTGGCGCGGCCGAAGCGGCTGGCGCGGCCGAAGCGCAGAGCGTCCGGACCGGCGGCCACGACGCCGACTGGACCACAACACTGACCGGGCCGCGGCCGCGGCCGCGAGCGATCGGGAAATCGTCACTTGCGCGATCCGGGCTGTCGCCATACGCTCCCGGGTAAGCGATTTCCCATCGGAGGCGCCTCCCGCGTCCCGTTCGTAGTCGGTCGGCATCCGCCTCTGACGGCGGAACCGGCCCGAGAGCGGAACCGTCGCTGACAGCAGATCAGGCCTCGAGCACCTCGCTGAGCTCGAGCCAGCGAAGCTCGAGGTCGGCCATCGAATCCTCGAGCTTTTTGAGCTCCGCCTGCAGGCTCGCGAGCCCCGGGTAGTCGGACTGGTCGTGCGCCGCAAAGCGATCGTGGACGGCGGAGATCTGGGTCGTGACCTTCTCCAGCCGCCGGCTCACCGATCCGAGTTCCTTCTGCGCGTTGCGCAGCTCTGCGCCGAGGAGCTTCGTGTGCCCCTTGGAATTGATGCTGGTGACCGTGGCCTTGCCGTCCGAGCGGTGCGACTCGGAGACCGTCGCGCCGGCCGGACCCTGCGCCGCGCGCAGCTTGAGGTACTGCTCGACCCCGCCGGGCAGGTGCCGCATGGTGCCGTCGAGGATTCCGTACTGGTTATCGGTGACCCGCTCGAGCAGGTACCGGTCGTGGCTCACCACGAGCAGGGTGCCTGGCCAGGAGTCGAGCAGGTCCTCGATGGCGGCGAGGATGTCGGTGTCCAGGTCGTTCGTGGGCTCGTCGAGGATGAGCACGTTCGGCTCGCCGAGCAGGATCAGCAGCAGCTGCAGTCGACGGCGCTGGCCACCGCTGAGGTCCTTCACCTGGGTGGTGAGCTGCGCGGTCATGAAGCCCATCCGCTCGAGCAGCTGCCCGGGGGTGAGCTCCTTGCCGCCGGTGACGTACGAACTCTTCTGGCGGGCGATGACATCCATCACCCGGTCGTCGAGGATGTCGGCGAGCTCGCCGAGCTGCTGGCTCAGAATGGCGACGCGGATGGTCTTGCCCCGCTTGACCCGGCCCACGGTGGGCTGCAGGGTGCCCGCGATGAGGCTCAGCAGGGTGGACTTGCCCGCCCCGTTGACGCCGAGGATTCCGGTGCGCTCACCGGGGGCGACCCGCCATTCGATGTCGCGCAGCACCTGCTTGCCGCCCGTCACGTGCCCGTCGGCGTCCTTCGTTCCCCCGTAGGTGACTCCCACGTCGAGCAGGTCGACGACGTCCTTGCCGAGCCGCGCCGTGGCGAGCTGGCTGAGGGCGACGGTGTCGCGCGGCGGCGGCTCGTTCGCGATCAGCTCGTAGGCGGCGTCCATGCGGAACTTGGGTTTGGTGCTGCGCGCCGGCGCGCCGCGGCGCAGCCAGGCAAGCTCCTTGCGGGCCAGGTTCTGGCGCTTCGACTCCATCGTCGCCGCCATCGTGTCGCGCTCGACGCGCTGCAGGATGTAGGCCGCGTACCCGCCCTCGAACGGCTCGATGATCTGGTCGTGCACCTCCCAGGTATCGGTGGACACCTCGTCGAGGAACCACCGATCGTGGGTCACGACAATGAGGCCGCCGGCGTTGGGCGACCAGCGCTTCTTGAGGTGTCCGGCGAGCCAGGCGATGCCCTCGATGTCGAGGTGGTTGGTGGGCTCGTCGAGGAAGATGACGTCCCAGTCGCCGACGAGGAGCTTGGCGAGGCCGACTCGTCTGCGCTGCCCTCCGGAGAGTTCGCCGAGGGTGGCCTCCCACGGGAGATCGCGCAGCAGTCCGTCGATCACATCGCGCACGCGGGCATCCCCGGCCCACTCGTGCTCGTCCTTGTCGCCGACGATGGCGTCGCGCACAACGATGCTGTCGTCGAGTTCGTCGCCCTGGTCGAGCATGCCGAGGGTGACGCCGTTGCGGCGGGTGACCCGGCCGGAGTCCGGCTCGATGCGGCCGGCGAGCAGGCTGAGGAGGGTCGACTTTCCGTCGCCGTTGCGTCCGACGACGCCGATGCGGTCGCCCTCATTGAGCCCGATCGTGATCTTGTCGAAGATGACGCGGGTGGGATATTCGAGATGAAGGGACTCGGCTCCCAGAAGATGTGCCACCTAGCGAGTTTACCCGCTGCCGCGCGGGCTCCCCGCCGGTGGCCCGTTCCCCAGCCCGGTTCCCCAACCCGCCAGCTCGCTCCCGCTGGTCTTGCCCCCTCCCGCTCGCTCCCGCCAGCCCGCTCCCGCCCGGTCCCACCCGCTCCCACCTGCGCCCGCCCGCGCCGCCTGCACCGCCCCCTCCCGCATCCGCGCCGCCCCCTCCCGCCCGCTCCCGCATCCGCGCCGCCTGCGCCCCCAGCACCCACTCGGGGCAAATGGCCGCCATCCGACTCCCGGAGCGGCCGATTGGCCCGACTCGGCGCGATCGGGGCGCGGGCGGGCGACTCGGCGCGATCGGGCGACTCGGCGGGCGACTCGGGCGGGCCGAGTTGACGCAGCGGCTCTACAGGGCGGCCCGCTCGCGCAGCGCTTCGGCGACGCGCCGCACCACGAGCTGCGGCCTCGACAAGTGGTCGGAGATGACCAGGATCACCAACCAGCCGGCCCGGCCGAGAGCCTCACGGCGGGCGATATCCTCCGCATATACCGGACGATCGATGGATCTCTCCCTCGTACTCGATCGCGATCCGCTCCTTCACATAGGCCAGGTCCGGCGTGGCCACGAAGAAGCCATCGGCATCCTTTACCGCAAACTGGATGACCGGCTCGGGGAGGCCCCCGGCAACGAGGAGCAGACGCACCCGAGTCTCCATCGGCGAGTCGGTGCCGGCGCGCACATCCTCGAGCGCGCGGCGCATCGCGCGCACTCCCCGAACAGCCCCCAGCGCATCCACCGTGGCTCGCAGCTTCGCCAGACTCGACAGCGGCCTCTTGCGCCGCACGAGGAAGTCGCCGACGACCACGATGTCGTTGTGGGACAGCCGGCCGGCGAGCTGGCACCACGCGACCTCGGCCGACACCAGCCTCACGCCGCCTCGAGTGACGACGACCGTCCCCTCTGCGAGACGGTGCCCTTTCACCCCTAGCGTCTGTGGCGGATGCGCCGGAACGGTGACCGACACGTGCAGGAGCCGCGGGCCGCGGGCTCGAATCGGAAATTGGTAGAGCTCGGCGGCAGTCCCGTGGCTGAAGTACTGGGCGGGCGACATTCGCGCCTCATAGGCCGCACAGAGTGCGGCGACCGATCGCGGAGCCGCACTCGCGGCGCGCACCCCGTGGAACGGGGCGGCAAGGTCGTCCGCCCGCGTTCGGCGACGCGATACCCCGGCCGCACTCGCCTCGCTCACCGAAAAGGGTCGGGATGCAAGTTGGGGCGGAAGCGGACGGGGTCGACGCATGACGGAATGCTCCCATCTTCGGGGACTCCCCCACGCCATCCTTCCCCAGCCCTGCCAGCCTCCCGCCAGCCCGCCGGCCGTGCCGCCCGCCGGCCGTGCCGCCCGCCTGCCCGCCGACTCGGGGCAAATGGCCGGTATCGGGACAGAGTCAGCGGCCAGATGCCCCGAGTCGGCGGGCTGCGCGGGCTGATGAATGCGGGCGTGGGTGGGCTAACGGAGGCGGAGAAGGCAAGCACGGGCGCGCGGAGGCGGGCGCGCAGACTCGTCTGGGAGACTGGGGGATGAGCTCTCTAGCAACCGTCGCGATCATCGGGGGCTCCGGCCTCTACCGCCTGTTCGACCCAGAGCAGTCGGAGTCGAGGCGCGTCGGCACTCCGTACGGCTCCGTCGAGGTGACGATCGGCGAGCTCGGCGGGCGCACGGCGGCATTCATCACCCGGCACGGCAGCGACCACTCGGTACCGCCGCACCTCATCAACTACCGCGCCAACATCTGGGCGCTCGCCTCCCTCGGCGTGAAGGTGATCCTCTCCAGCTCGGCGGTGGGCGGCGTCAGCCCGGAGTATCCGCCGGGCACTCTCGTGCTCACCGACCAGTTCATCGACCGCACGAGCGGCCGCGCGGACACCTTCTACGACGAGGGTTCAGTGCAGCACCTCGCCACTGCCGACCCGTTCAGCCCCGAGCTGCACGAGATCGCGCGGCGCGCCCTCGAACACGAGAACCTGATGGGCAGCGGCACCGTTGTCGTCATCCAGGGACCGCGCTTCTCCACCCGGGCCGAGTCGCTCTGGTTCCGGGCGGCCGGCGCGCACACCGTCAACATGACGATGTACCCGGAGGTGCCGCTCGCCTCCGAGCTCAACATCGACACGGTCAACCTCTCCTTCGTCACCGACAGCGACGCCGGCCTCACGCCGGCCGCGGGCACGGAGGATCCGGATGCCGTGAGCCACCAACTCGTGCTCGCGAGGCTCGCGGAGGCGCAGCCGCGCATCGTCGCCGCGATCGAGACCATCATCCGAGCCCTCCCCGGCGACTTCGCGCCGCGCGAACTCATCGCGCCGGACGCGGTCGCCGCCGTACTCTCAAGGAGCACCACGTGACCCGCCTTCTCGTCACCGGCGGCGCCGGTTTCATCGGATCCGCGATCGTCGATACGGCCCTCGGCCGCGGCTGGCGCGTGCGCGTGCTCGACTCCCTGCGGCCGCACGTGCACGGCGCCGGCTATCTGCCGGACCCGCGGGTCGAGTTCGTGCACGCGGATCTGCGCGACCGCGACGCGTGCGCCGTCGCGCTCTTCGGCGTGGATGTCGTGAGCCATCAGGCCGCGAAGGTCGGCCTCGGCGTGGACTTCTCCGAGCCCCGGACTACGAAACGTGTACGCGGTGAGCAAGCTCGCCCAGGAGTACCTCGCCACCGCGAGGGCCCGCGCCACCGGCGGCACGGCGATCGCGCTGCGCTACCACAACGTGTACGGACCGGGGATGCCGCAGAACACCCCGTACGCCGGCATCGCCTCGCTCTTTCGGTCGGCGATCGCTCGCGGCGAGGCGCCGCGCGTCTTCGAGGACGGCATGCGCGAGTTCGCGGCTTCCTCGTTGCGCCGGGCAGTGCTGGGCTAGACCGAGAACGAGATCTCGTGCCAGCCCTCCGAGCCGTCGGGGGCCGGAGGGACGTAGGTCTTGCCCTGGGTGACGCCGTTCGCGTCGGTCGCCCGCACCCGCACGGTGTGGGTGCCCTTCGTGGCGTTCCAGCGGTACACCCACTGCCGCCACGTGTCGGCGGAGATCGAGTCGGCGAGCGTCGCCTCTGCCCACTGCCCGCCGTCCACCTGCACCTCCACGCGCTGCACTCCGGTGTGCTGGGCCCAGGCGACGCCCGCGATCGCGACCTGGCCGGCATCCACCCGCGCGCCGTCCGCCGGGGTGTCGATGCGCGACGAGAGCTTGATCGGACCGCGCGCCGACCAGCCGCGCGGGGTCCAGTAGCCCTGGGCATCCGCGAACCTCGTGACCTCGAGCTCCACCAGCCACTTGGTGGCTGACACGTAGCCGTAGAGGCCCGGCACGACCATGCGCACGGGGAAGCCGTGTTCGAGCGGCAGCGGTTTGCCGTTCATCCCCACGGCGAGCAGGGCCTCGGTGCCGTCGTCCTGCAGCACGTCGAGGGGCGTGCCGGCGGTGAACCCGTCGATGCTCGTGGACAGCACCATGTCGGCGCCCGCCTTCGGCACCGCCAGTTTCAGTAGCTCCCTGATCGGGTAGCCGAGCCAGAGCGCGTTGCCGATGAGGTTGCCGCCGACGTCGTTGGAGACGCAGGTGAGCGTGGCCATGTGCTCGATGAGCGGCTTGGCCAGCAGCTCGGCGAAGTCGATCTCGATCGGGTTCTCGACCATTCCGGTGACCTTGAGCTTCCACGTGTCCGAGTCGATCGACGGCACCTGCAGCGCCGTGTCGATGCGGTAGAAGTCGGCGTTGGGGGTGACGATCGGGGTGAGGCCCGGGATGTCGAGCTCCGCTCCGGGGGCAACCGGCGACGCGGTTGTGGCCGGCTTCGGCAGCACGAGCCTGTTGCGCACTTGGGTCACGGCCGTGGCCCCGGCGTTAATCGCCCGCGCCCCGGCGCCCACGAGAATGGAGGCCGCCCCGGCCACGATGGCGAGAGTGAGGAAGCTGCGTCGTTCCACCTGCGGGCCGGCCGCTCCGCTCCGGGGCCGGGCGGCAGCCCGCCAGCGCGCGAGACGCCGGATGCCGATCCGCAGCACGACGATGCCGGCGACGGCTCCGACGATGGTGGGGGCGCCGTCGAAACCGCTGGCGCCGGCGCGGGTGAGCACCGCGATCACCGCGAGCAGCCCGGCCGCTCCGAAGATCACGACGCCCCACGGCGGGCGGCGCGCCTCAAGCACACCGGCCAGCCCGGCGAGCACGACCACGAGCGCTCCGAGCACGGTGAGCAGCACGGCCTTGTCACCGGTGCCGAAGAGCGAGATCACCAGTTCCTTCACCCCCGGCGGCACGAGGTCGATCACGAGCGAGCCGACCGCGAAGAGGGGGCTCCCCGCCGGTCCGACGAGCAGGGCGACCGCCTCCGCCACGCCGAGAACGACGAGAGCTGCGACCACCCCGGTGAGCGCGGCCAGCCAGCGGGCGGCCCGCGGGCTCAGTCCGTCACTCGAATTCGGGCCGACACCGGAACTCATGCCGTCACCGGAATCTTGGGCAGGAACACGTCGAAGCGGCATCCGCCCGGCACGTTCTGCACGACGACCCGACCGCTGTGCGCGTGCACGATGCCCTGCACGATGGCCAGGCCGAGGCCCGCACCGCCGTACGCCACCAGGATGCGCCGCTCCTTGAGCGGGTCCGGCCGCGTCGGGCTGGCCGTGGATGAGGTGGACACTCCATCAGGATAGGTCGCCTCCTGCCGGAATTGCCTCGAGCCGGCGGCCGCCAGCCAATCAGTCCTCGGTTCGCAATAGTTTCGACACGGTTCGTGCCGCAGTCTCTCCTGCGCAGCGGTGATCTGCGGCCCGGTGCGACGACACGCCGCCGCCACGACCCGCGTGATCGCGGTCTCCTACCCCGAGGCCTTCGACGGGCTCATCGACGTGAAACTCAGGACCCCGGCCGCGGAGACGGGCAGACTCGGGGAGACCCGATATCCGCTCGAGCAGGTGACCTCACGGCTCGACGACGCACCCGTCGTCTGGCTGATCACGAGCACGAAGCAGGACTGGCGGCCGGGCGCGACACAGAAGCTCGGAGACCTCGGCTACCGGGTCGACTCCGCCTGGGCGTTCACGGGAGTCAACGTGATCCGCTACCGCCGCTAGCGGGCCGCCGGCTGCGTCGC
>NZ_DATCQQ010000026.1:0-122691 GCF_036569425.1 Lacisediminihabitans sp. | reverse complement strand
CATCCTCGGCGTCCCCGTCGTGCGCCCCGTCGTGGCCGAAACCACCGCCCTCGGCGCCGCCTACGCCGCCGGACTCGCCACCGGATTCTGGTCCGACCTCGACGAACTCCGCGCCAACTGGCAGGAAGACTCCCGCTGGACCCCCAACATGGAAACCAGCGAACGCGAACGCCAAATGCGCCTCTGGAAAAAAGCCGTCACCAAAACCTTCGACTGGGTCGACGACGACGTCAAATAACACCCAACAACCGACCGTGCCCCCGTCACTCACACGACGGGGGCACAGCCAGTTAAGCGGGCGGAATGTCGAGGACGCTAGGCGACAGCATTGGTCGCGGCCACCCACTCGTCGAGCTTGGCGATGGCGGCGCCGGAATCGATGGTTTCCTCGGCCACCGCGATCTTCGCCCGGAAGCGGTCGAGAATCGGCACCTGGAGTTGGGCGGGGTCCTTCGCGAGGTCGAAGGCAACGAGGCCCGCCGCCGCATTCAGCACCACGATGTTGCGCACCGGCCCGGTCTGGCCCGCCAGCACGGCACGGGCGATCGACGCGTTGAGGTCAGCGTCCCCGCCGAGAAGGTCGGCAATGTCCGCGCGGGGTATGCCCAGTTCGAGAGGATCCAGGTCGTGCTCGGTCACCGACCCGCGAGACACCTCCCAGATGTGGCTGTGCCCGGTAGTCGTGAGCTCGTCGAGACCGTCGTCGCCGCGGAAAACGAGAGCGGTCGCTCCCCTGGTGCGGAACACACCGACGATGAGCGGAACCTTGTCGAGGTGGGCCACACCGACGGCATTCGCCTCACACCGCGCCGGGTTGCAGAGCGGGCCAAGGAAGTTGAACACCGTGGGGATTCCGAGGTCCTTGCGGGTGGGGCCGGCGAATCGAAAGCCCGGGTGAAACAGCGCGGCGAACGCGAAGGTTATCCCCGTCTCGCCCAACACGCCGGCGACGCGGTGCGGGAGCAGGTCGAGGTTGACGCCGAGCGCTCCGAGCACGTCGGACGACCCCGACGCGGAACTTGCCGCCCTGTTTCCGTGCTTGATGACAGGAACTCCGGAGGCCGCAGCCACGACAGACGCCATCGTCGACACGTTCACGGTGCCGAACCGATCCCCGCCGGTCCCCACGATGTCGAGCGCCATCGGATCGACGGCGAGCGGAAGCGAATTCTCGAGGATCGCGTCCCGAAAGCCGACAATCTCGTCGACCGTCTCGCCCTTGGCGCGAAGCGCGACAAGGAATCCGGCGAGCTGCGCCGGAGTGGCGTCCCCCTGCATCACCTGCCGCATCGCCCAGGACGCCTCACTGATCGCGAGATCGTCCCCGTCGAGGAGCATGCTGATCAAACGGGGCCAGGTGAGCTCAGAAGACATAGTTGCGATCCTAGCTATTTGGCCCAACTGGCCGCGGCAATGAGAAAACTTGACTAAGAAATCGTCCATAATGGAGAAGTGACCAGCACCTCAATCTCTCGCTCAGTCGGGGCCACCGTCGTCAATCGTCCGAGCGTAGTTGCGGTTGGCACGATCGTCTGGCTCGGAAGCGAAGTCATGTTCTTCGCCGGCCTCTTCGCCGTCTACTTCACGCTTCGTTCGACGTCGCCCGAGCTGTGGGCGGCCGAGACCCCCAAGCTCAACGTGCCGTACGCGTTGACGAACACGATCATCCTGGTCGCGTCATCGTTCACCGCCCAGTTCGGCGTGTTCGCCGCCGAGCGGCTGCAGGCGAAGCGCACTGGCTGGAACCCCGTCAAGTGGGGCATGGTCGAGTGGTTCTTCGCCAGCTACGCCCTCGGCGCCATCTTCGTCACCGGCCAGGTCTTCGAATACGCGAACCTCGTGAGCGAGAACGTGAGCCTGGTGTCGAACTCCTACGGCTCGGCCTTCTACATCACCACCGGGTTCCACGCCCTGCACGTCACCGGCGGCCTCATCGCGATGCTGCTCATCATCGGTCGTGCGTACAGCGTGAAGAACTTCGGCCACAAGGAGGCGACATCGACCATCGTCGTCTCCTACTACTGGCACTTCGTCGACGTCGTCTGGATCGGGTTGTTCCTGGTCATCTACGTACTCAAATAGTCCGCGGCCACTTCTTACAGGAACCAGGGAACCACTTCAGCATGGCGAAGAACACACTCAGCACAGCACGACGGGGCCGGCGTCATCCACTGGCAACCATTGCCCTGATCGTGATCGGGCTGGTGTCCACCGGCGGTGCGTATGCCCTGTTCAGCAGCACGGCATCCGCGAACACCCCGGCGGCGACCACCACGGCCACCGTCGACCAGGGCAAGAAGCTCTTCGCGGCCAACTGCGCGACGTGCCACGGGGTGAACGCCGGCGGCGTCGCGGGCGTCGGCCCGAGCCTCTATGGCGTCGGCGCGGCCTCGGTCGACTTCCAGGTAAGCACCGGGCGCATGCCCCTCGCCAACCAGGGAGTGCAGGCGGAGGAGAAGCCCCCGCAGTTCACCAAGGAGCAGATCAGCGCACTCGCCACCTACGTGGCGTCCCTCTCCCCCGGACCCGGCATTCCAGACTCCAAGTACCTCAAGGGCACTGGCAACCTTGCGAACGGCGCGGAGCTGTTCCGCATCAACTGCGCCATGTGCCACAACGTTGCGGGCGCCGGTGGCGCGCTCACCCAGGGCAAGTTCGCGCCGGCCCTGAGCGGCGTTCTGCCCGTGCACGTCTACGAGGCGATGGTCTCCGGGCCGCAGAACATGCCCGTCTTCAACGATAAGAACCTCACGCCCGCCCAGAAGGCAGACGTGATCACCTACCTCAAGTACCTGGACCAGAACCCGTCCCCGGGTGGAATCGACCTGGGCAACCTGGGTCCGGTTTCCGAGGGCCTGTTCATCTGGATTTTCGGCCTCGGCGCCATCGTCGGCGTGACCATCTGGATCGCCGCGAAGGCCAACTAACACTTCTGCATCAGAAACAGCACCAACCGAAGGGAAGAGAATGGCACAGCAAGACGACGGCGGCTCGAACGCCGCTGCCGGCTCGGCCGTGGTGAAGAGCGAGGCGCCCGTGCCATCGCCCGGTACGGCCGTCGTTGCGTCAGACGCCTTCGAAAACCCCGGTCTGCCTCCGCACCGTCTACGGGTCACCGACCTGGATCCACGGAAGGATCGAATCGCGGAGCGCCGTGTCTACACGCTGTTCTACCTGTCGATCGTCGGAAGCATCTTCGCGGTGGCCGCGTACGTCGCGTTCCCGATCATCCCGGGCAACACGGCCTCGGTGCGTCTCAACACCCTCTTCCTGGGGCTCGGGATAGCGCTCGGCCTTCTCGGCATCGGCATCGGCGCCATCTACTGGTCGAAGAACCTCATGCGCGGCGACGAGATGAGCGAGTCACGTCATCCCACCCGCGGCAGCGAGGCGACCCGCGCCCGCGCCGTGGAGATGTTCAAGGAAGGCAACGAGGAGTCCGGTTTCGGTCGTCGAAGCCTCATCCGCAACAGCCTGATCGGCGCTCTCGTCGCGACACCCCTGCCGGCCATCGTGCTCTTCCGCGACCTCGCGCCGGCGGCCGACCCCGTGCCCCTGCTCAAAGAGACCATGTGGCGCGAGGGCACTCGACTCACGAGGGACCCATCCGGAGTGCCGATCAAGGCCTCCGATGTGACCCTTGGATCTGTCTTCCACGTGATCCCCGAGGGGCTCAACGACAAGGAAGATCGCCTGGAGGAGAAGGCGAAGGCTGCGGTTGTCCTCATGCGCCTCAGGCCGGAAGATCTCAAGGAGCTTCCGGAACGCAAGACCTGGTCGTACAACGGCATCGTCGCGTACTCCAAGATCTGCACGCACGCCGGATGTCCGGTGGCCCTCTACGAGCAGCAGACGCATCATCTGCTCTGCCCGTGCCACTCCTCGACGTTCGACGTCACCAATCACTGTGAGGTGATTTTCGGCCCGGCCAAGCGACCGCTGCCGCAATTGCCGATCGCCGTGGACAGCGAGGGTTACCTCGTCGCCCAGAGTGATTTCCACGAGCCAGTCGGCCCAAGTTTCTGGGAGCGTTCATGACCGTTTCTGCCCCTCCTGCCCCCGCCGCCCCGGCCGCGGTCGCCCCGAGCCGCGGAGCGCGGTTCACCGGAGCCGCCGCCAACTACATCGACGAGCGCACCAGCATCTCCGGTCTCGTCAAGGAGCTCGGCCGCAAGATCTTCCCCGACCACTGGTCCTTCATGCTCGGCGAGGTCGCCCTCTACAGCTTCGTCGTGATCCTGCTGTCCGGCACGTTCCTGACGTTCTTCTTCCAGCCATCGATGACCGAAGTGGTGTACCACGGCTCGTATGTGCCCCTCAAGGGCCTGCAGATGTCCGCGGCATACTCGTCGACGCTCAACATCTCGTTCGACATCCGCGGCGGGCTGCTGTTCCGGCAGATCCATCACTGGGCGGCCCTGCTGTTCGTCGCCGCCATCGGCCTGCACATGCTCCGGGTCTACTTCACCGGTGCGTTCCGCAAGCCGCGCGAGATCAACTGGGTGATCGGCTTCGTGCTCTTCATCCTCGCCATGGCGGAGGGATTCACCGGCTACTCGCTTCCCGACGACCTGCTCTCCGGAAACGGTCTGCGCATCATCGACGGACTCGTCAAGGGCATCCCGGTGATCGGCACGTGGATCTCCTACCTGCTCTTCGGCGGTGAGTTCCCGGGCACCGCGGTCGTCGCGATGTTCTACTCGATCCACATTCTGTTGCTGCCGGCCATCCTGGTGGCGGCGCTCGGCGCGCACCTGCTGCTCATGGTGATCAACAAGCACACCCAGTTCGCGGGCCCCGGACGCACCAACGACAACGTCGTGGGCGTGCCCATCCTGCCGATCTTCGCGGCCAAGGCCGGCGGCTTCTTCTTCGTCGTGTTCGGCGTGATCGTGCTCATCGCCTCCCTCTTCACGATCAACCCGATCTGGGCCTACGGACCGTACGACCCGTCACCGATCTCGGCCGGCACCCAGCCGGACTGGTACATCGGCTTCGCGGACGGCGCGCTTCGACTCGTGCCACCCGGGTGGGAGTTCGTGTGGCTCGACCACACCTGGTCGTTCAACATGATCTCGGTGCTGCTCCTCCTGCCGATCTTCCTGGCTGTTGTGGCCTTCTACCCCTTCATCGAGGCGTGGATCACCGGGGACAAGCGCGAGCACCACATCGCCCAGCGCCCGCGCAACGCGCCCGCCCGCACGGCGGTCGGCGCCGCCGGAGTCTCGTTCTACGCGGTGCTGTGGGCGGCGGCAAGCTCCGACCTCATCGCCACGCACTTCCACGTGTCGATCGAGGGCGTTATCCACGTGCTCCAGGCACTGTTCTTCCTCGGGCCGATAATCGCGTACATCGTGACGAAGCGGGTCTGCATCGGGCTACAGAAGAAGGACCGCGAGATCGCGCTCCACGGCTTCGAGTCCGGCCGTATCGTGCGCCTCCCCGGCGGAGAGTACGTGGAGGTGCACGAGCAGCTCAGCGACTACGAGCGCTGGCGCCTCGTGAGCTTTGACGAGTACGAGCCGATCATGATCCGCCCGAACGCGCAGGGCCGCATCACCATGGCGCAGCGCACCCGCGCGGCCCTGTCCCGGTGGTTCTTCGAGGACCGGATCGTGCCGGTCACCAAGTCGGAGATCGAGCAGCAGCACCACTAGCCAGACCAGGATCCGATCGCCTCGGATCACCCTCGGAAGCCCCGGCCAGAACGATCGGCCGGGGCTTCCGTCGTCCGGCGGCGGTGCCACTGTCGACGCCACCGCCTGGTCAGCAGACTACGGAAGCCCGAGCTCGTCGGGCGGGCAGCGCCAAAGGCTCCTGGTCGCGAGGGCGCTCGCCGACGACGTGACCGTGCTCGAGAACGGTCGCGTGGTCGAACACGGCGACGCCGACCGGATGATCAACCACACGCAGCACGAAGACACCCGCGAACTGCTCGCCGCGGTTCCGAACCCCTTCGGAAGCCTCGGAGCCGGGTCTAGTCGTTGACGAAACGCTTCTTGAGGAAGTCGGAGGTGGAGCGGTAGTCGAGCCGCTCGTAGAAGCGCGCGGCGTGGCTGCTCGCCACCGTGAGCTGGCGCACCCCTCGGGACCGGCACTCGTCCTCGATCGCGGCGACCAGCAGGCTCCCGAGACCGCGGTCCCGTGCCGGGGTGTTCACCGCCAGTTCCTGCAGCTGGGCGGAGTCGCCGTTCGTGTAGAGCAGACGCTCGATGGTCGTGTAGGCGTAGGCAGAAACGACGCCGTCAAGTTCGGCGACGAGCAGGATGTGATCTCGACTCGGCTCCACGGCGTGGGCGAAGGCCTCGACGAACGAGTCCCGGTTCGGCTTATCGCCGATGCCGAGCTGCTCGACGAGAGCGAAAACCGCGTCGAGGTCGTTCGGCGTGGCCAGGCGCACTGCGCTCGAACTAGCGGGCGAAGTTGCCGCGGTAGTACTCATACACCCACCCCACGAGGCTGATCGCCGTGACCGCGACGCCGATGAACGCCAGCCAGAGGCCGATGGCGATACCCATGAAGAGCAACGCCCCGCCGGCGGCGAGCATGATCGGCCACCAGCTCCACGGGCTGAAGAAGCCCTGCTCGGCATCCCCGTCGTCGATGTTCGCGTCGAGCCGGTCCTCGGGAAGTTCGCCGCCGACCGAGCGGTGGGAGCGACCGAGGTAGAACGCGATGAACGCGGACATGACGGCCGAGAGGCCGATGGTGAGAGTTCCCGCCCACTCCACCGGCGAGCCCGGATCGGTGCCAGGAGCCTGCACACCGGCGAGCTGGGTCAGGTACCCGGCGTTGTGCACGGCGATGCTCCACACAACGTAGATGATGTCGGAGAGAACGAAGAATCCGCACAGGATCCAGAACAGCTTGGCGTTGGTGTTCACGCTACTTGACCTCTCCGTCGGCCAGGTCGTACGTGGCCGCATCCGGTGCATCCTTCAACGGTCCGACGCCCACCGGCATCCCAACCTCGGGGTGGTTCAAATCGAAGGCCGGCGACTCGGAACGAATGCGCGGAATCGAGGTGAAGTTGTGACGGGGCGGCGGGCACGACGTCGCCCACTCGAGCGAGCGACCATAGCCCCACGGGTCGTTCACCATGACCTTGGGCGCCTTGCGCGTCGTGATGTACACGTTGAAGATGAACGGCAGCATCGAGACGGCGAGGATCATCGCGCCGATCGTCGACAACTGGTTCATCCAGGTGAACCCGTCCTCGGGCTGGTAGGTGGCATACCGACGCGGCATGCCGAGCACGCCGAGCCAGTGCTGCACGAGGAAGGTGGTGTGGAACCCGATGAACAGCAGCCAGAAGTGAATCTTTCCGAGGCGCTCGTTGAGCATCTTGCCGGTGAACTTGGGCCACCAGAAGTAGAACCCGCTGAACATCGCGAAGACGACGGTGCCGAAGACCACGTAGTGGAAGTGGGCCACGACGAAATACGTGTCCGAGACGTGGAAGTCGAGCGGCGGGCTGGCCAGGATCACGCCGGTGAGGCCACCGAAGGTGAAAGTGATGAGGAAGCCGATCGCCCAGAGCATCGGTGTCTCGAACGTGACCGAGCCTCGCCACATCGTTCCTACCCAGTTGAAGATCTTCACCCCGGTCGGCACGGCGATGAGCATCGTCATGAGCGAGAAGAACGGCAGCAGCACCGATCCGGTCACGTACATGTGGTGGGCCCAGACGGTGACGGACAGGGCCGCGATCGAGATGGTGGCGTAGATGAGGGTCTTGTAGCCGAAGATCGGCTTGCGGCTGAAGACCGGCAACACCTCGGAGACGATGCCGAAGAACGGCAGCGCGATGATGTAGACCTCCGGATGCCCGAAGAACCAGAACAGATGCTGCCAGAGGATCGCCCCGCCGGTCTGCACGTTGTAGAGGTGCGACCCGAACACCCGGTCTGAGCCGAGGGCGAAGAGCGCCACGGCCAGCACAGGGAACGCCATGAGGATGAGGATGGCGGTCACGAGCGCGTTCCAGGTGAAGATCGGCATGCGGAACATCGTCATGCCGGGGGCGCGCATCGTGATGATGGTCGTGATGAAGTTGACGGCTCCGAGGATCGTTCCGAATCCGCTCAGAGCGAGGCCGAACACCCACAGGTTTCCGCCGATCGAGGGCGAGAACGTTGTCGTGGACAGTGGCACGTACGCGAACCAGCCGAAGGCTGCCGCGCCCTGCGGGGTGAGGAACCCGGCGACGGCAACGAGCGAGCCGAAGCTGTACAGCCAGTAGGCGAACGCGTTGAGCCGCGGGAAGGCGACGTCGGGGGCACCGATCTGCAGCGGCATCAGCACGTTGACGAATCCGGCGAACAGCGGCGTCGCGAACATGAGCAACATGATCGTGCCGTGCATCGTGAAGAGCTGGTTGTACTGCTCCTTCGAATTCAGGATCTGCAGGCCGGGCTCGAAGAGTTGTGCACGGATGACGAGCGCCATCACGCCGCCGAGGAGGAAGTAGATGAACGACGAGATCAGGTACATGTACCCGATGGTCTTGTGGTCGGTCGACGTGATCCAGTTGACCAGGACGTTGCCCTTACGGCCCACCGACGGCGCGAAGCTCTGGGAGGATCCGGTGCTGCCGGTGGTCGGGCGGGCTACTGTGTCTGTGCTCATTGGTGATCGCCCCTACTTGTCCGCTTGCGGCGCTTTGTTGCCGGGTTGGTTCGTATTGGTGTTGTACTCCGGGCCGAGGATGCCGGTCTGGCCCTTGTCGACGAGGCTCTGGATGTACGCGTCGTACTCGTCGGAGGTGACAACCTTCACCTGGAAGAGCATGAGCGAGTGGTAGTCGCCGCAGAGTTCGGCGCACTTTCCCTCGTACGTGCCCAGCTTCTGAGGCGTGAAGAACACGTAGTTGTCCTTGCCCGGGATGTTGTCCTTCTTGTAGAGGAACTCCGGCACCCAGAAGGAGTGGTCGACATCGCGGCTCGCGAGCTTGATCTGCACGCTCTTGTTCACCGGCAGGTAGAGAACCGGCAGCTTGGCGCGGTCGATCGTGCCGTCCGATTTCTCGTTCTCCTGGGCCTGAACCCCCGGGGAGTAGACACCCTTGTTGCCCGGGCCGACATCCGTGTAGTTGAAGTCCCAGGCCCAGCGCTTGGCGTAGACCTCGATCTTCACGTCGGAATTGGCCACGGGATGCTCGATCGAGTTCTGCTCCTTCGCCGTGAAGGCGAAGAACCCGAGCACGAGGATGAGGGGCACGATCGTGTAGAAGATCTCGATCGGAAGGTTGTAGCGCAGCTGCACCGGCAGGCCGGTCTGGCCCTTGCGGCGGCGGTAGACGACGGCGGCCCAGATAATGAGGCCCCAGGTGACGATTCCGACCAGGAGCAGCACGATCCACGACGTGACCCAGAGGCCGGTGATGCCGTCAGTGTGGTTGGTGACGCCGTACGGCCCGGGAAGGAAGCCCCGAAGCTGCTGCTGACTGCATCCCGCGAGAATGACGATTAACGTCACGGCGACGGGAACTGCTGCCCATCGTAGACGGCGGTTAGAGCGCACCTGGAGACCTCTCGGATGACACGGACTGATACGAACAACAGTCTATTTGGTGCTTTCCACCCTACTCCGACGGACGCGCTCTCTCGGACCGGAAAAACCGTCGAAATCGCGAAAAAGAGGAACCGCCAGACGGCGATTCCCCTTCTCGAAACGGTGGGCGACTAGTGGAACGAGTCCCCGCACGCGCAGCTTCCCGAGGCGTTCGGGTTGTCGATCGTGAAGCCCTGCTTCTGGATCGTGTCCTCGAAGTCGATGGTCGCACCGTCGAGGTACGGCACGCTCATCTTGTCGACGACGACCTCGACACCGTCGAAGTCGACGGTCGCGTCGCCGTCGAGAAGGCGCTCATCGAAGTAGAGCTGGTAGATGAGTCCTGAGCAACCGCCGGGCTGCACGGCAACGCGCAGGCGCAGGTCGTCACGACCCTCCTGCTCGTACAGGCTGCGAACCTTGGCGGCGGCGGGCTCAGTGAGTCCGACGCCGTGCTCTGGCGCGGTCTTCGTCTGGGTCAGTGTCGTGTCGGTCATGAACACTCCTTATGGGTGCCGAGGGGTCTGCCTTAAGTGTAAGCACCATTGCGCCGGTATTGTTCCCCGGCGGCGGCATTTCGGTGCGACGGACGTCACGACCGTTCGTTGAGCCGCGCGAGCAGCAGCGCCTCGGAAAGAATCGCGCGCTGGAAGACGCCGAGGTGCAGCGACTCGTTCGGGCTGTGCGCCCGCGTCCCGGGGTCTTCCACCCCGGTCACGAGGATCTGCGCGGCCGGGAACACCGACACGAGGTCGGCGATGAACGGGATGGATCCGCCGACTCCCATCTCCACGACATCCGCGCCCCAGGCCTCCGTCATCGCGGTTTTCACCTCGGAGACGGCCCAGCCGCTCGTGTCGACGAGGAATCCGTTGCCCTGGTCCACGTCGTCGATCTCGATCCGGGCGCCGAACGGCGCGTGCGCCAGGAGGTGCTTCTCGAGCGCGGCGAACGCCTCCCCCGACTGCTGCCCGGGCGCGATGCGTGCGCTGATCCGCACGGACACGACCGGTGCGAGCGTGTTGGAGGCATTGGCAACGGTTGGGGCGTCGATGCCCGTGACAGTGATCGCCGGCTTCGACCAGATGCGGCCGAGAATCGGACCGGAGCCGATCGAGGTCACCCCCTCGACCAGGCCCGCCTCGTGCCGCAGCTTCTCTTCCGAGTAGTCGGGGGTGTCCGCCTCGCGGGACGTGAGCCCCTCGACGGCGACAGAGCCGTCCTCGTTGTGCAGCGTGGCGAGCAGGCGGATCGTGGCGAGCATCGCATCCGGTACCGCTCCCCCGTACATCCCGGAGTGCGAGGCGTGCTCGAGGGTGCGAACCGTGAGGCGGAAGGTCACATTTCCGCGGAGGCCGACGGTGAGGGCGGGAGTGTGGATGTCCCAGTTGTCCGAGTCGGCGACGACTATCACGTCGGCGGCGAGCTCGCGCCGGTGCTGGGCGAGGAAGTTGGTGAAGGAGCGCGAACCGAACTCCTCCTCCCCCTCGATGAAGACCGCGAGGCCCAGATCGAAGTCGCTGCCGACCGTCTCGACGAGGGCGCGGATCGCCGCGATGTGGGAGAGCACGCCGGCCTTGTCGTCGGCGGCGCCCCGGCCATACAGCCGGTCGCCGCGGACGGTGGGCTCGAACGGCGATGACTCCCAGTCCTCGTCGTGGCCGGGGGGCTGCACGTCGTGGTGCGCGTAGAGCAGGATGGTGGGCCGGCCGTTGCGGGCGGCGCGGGTCGCGAGCACGGCGGGCTGGCCGAGGGTCTGCGTGTCGGCGATGGTCGCACGGGACACCTCGACAGTGTCGAACACCCCGAGGCCGCGCACGAGCCCGGCCACGGCATCCGCGCTCTCGCTCACGTGCGTCGGGTCGAACGCGGCCCAGGACACGGAGGGGATGCGCACGAGTCGGGAGAGGTCGGCGATCGTCGTGGGCATCCCGGCCTGCACTGCGTCGCGCAGGGCGCCAAGGAGTTCCGGCCGTGTGGTCTCAGGTGAAGTCATGGAGGTAATCTTAAGCAGACAACTATCGCAAGGACCCCACATGGCCAAGCCAAGCACGAGCAAGCCTGACGACGCCGTCGGCTATGAGCTCAACACGGACAGCACGACGGCCGGCAAGGGCCACGCCACCCCGACTCGCAAGGAGCGGGAGGCCGCGAACCTTCGTCCGCTCGTGTCGAGCGATCGCAAGGCGGGCAACGCGGCCGCGCGGGCCAGGGCGGCCGAGGCCAGGGAGAAGGCCCGCATCGGCATGGCCAACGGGGACGAGAAGTACCTCCCCGTGCGGGACAAGGGGGTGCAGCGTCGTTTCATCCGGGACTACGTGGACGCCCGGTGGAGCGTCGGCGAGCTGATCATCCCGGTGATGTTCCTCGTGATCATCCTCACCTTCATCAAGAACTACCTGTTGCAGAACATCGCGATCTTCAGCCTGTGGGGCTTCTTCCTCGTCGCCGTCATCGACTGCGTCGTGGTGGGCATCATCGTTCAGCGCAAGCTCGCGGCCAAGGTGGGTGCCGACCGCGTGCAGAAGGGCAACCGCTGGTACACCGCGATGCGCGCCCTGCAGCTGCGTCCGATGCGTCTCCCGAAGCCTCAGGTGAAGCGCGGCCAGTTCCCCGCCTAGCCGTCAGCGGCGCAGTGCCAACAGCCCGCGGTTGATGCTCCGGGCCCAGAGCGGGCCCCGGTAGAGGAACGCCGTGTAGCCCTGCACGAGCGTCGCCCCCTCGGCGAGGCGCTCGGCGACGTCTGCCGCGGTGTCCACTCCCCCAACGGAGATGACGCACATATCGGCGGGGACGACGGCGCGGATGAGCCTCAGCACCTCGAGGGACCGTGCGGCGAGCGGCGCGCCGGACAGCCCGCCGGCCCCGGCGGCCTCGACGATCGACGCGTCGGTGCGCAGGCCATCCCGGGAGAGCGTCGTGTTCGTGGCGATGATGCCGGCGAGCCCGAGTTCCACCGCGAGCCCGGCGATGCGGCGAACCGCGTCGTCGGCGAGGTCCGGCGAGATCTTCACGAGGACGGGGGTCTCATTCGCGGCATCCCGCACCGCGGTGAGCAGCGGCGCGAGCTTGTCGAGCTCCTGCAGGCCGCGCAGGCCCGGCGTGTTGGGCGAGCTGACGTTCACCGCGAGGTAGTCGGCGACGGGCGCGAGCAGCCGGGCGCTCACGAGGTAGTCGTGGATCGCGTCGTCCACGTCCACGACCCGGCTCTTGCCGATGTTGGCGCCGATCACCGGGCGCTCCAGCCTCGCCGACTCGAGGGCGAGGCGGGGCGCGGCATCCGCCGCCCCGTCGTTGTTGAAGCCCATTCGGTTGATGACGGAATGGTCGGGAACGAGGCGGAACAGCCGGGGCCGTTCGTTGCCGGGTTGAGCGATCGCGGTGACGGTACCGACCTCGACGTGCCCGAAACCGAGTTGGCCGAGTCCCTGGATGGCGCGGCCGTCCTTGTCGAACCCGGCGGCCACACCGAACGGGGACGGGAATCTCAGGCCGAGGGTCGTCACCGCGAGGGACGGGTCGGGGCGGGAGAACGCCTCGACCAGCCGCCCGATGCCGAGCCGGGGCAGCCAGCGAATCACCGTGAAGGCGAGGTGGTGGGCGTTCTCCGGGTCTAGCCGCGAGAGGACGAGCGAAAAGAGGATGCGATACATGCCGTAGTCAGGCTATCGGCAGCGGCGCCGCTCAGGCGTCGGCGGCGTCGTGAGCGGCATTGTGGTGTTCGACCCTGAGCAGGGTGATCGCCGACTCGAAGTCCTCGAGCGAATCGAAGCCCTGGTAGACGCTCGCGAAGCGGAGGTAGGCCACCTCGTCGAGCTCGCGAAGGGGCGACAGGATCGCGAGGCCGATGTCGTTCGCCTCGATTTGGGAGGCGCCCGTTGCGCGAATCGACTCCTCCACCTTCTGGGCGAGCACCGCAAGATCGGTGTCGGTCACCGGACGCCCCTGGCAGGCCTTCCGCACGCCGGAGACGATCTTGTCCCGGCTGAATGGCTGCACCACGCCGCTTCGCTTGACGACGTTGAGGCTCGCGGTCTCGGTCGTGCTGAACCGGCGACCGCACTCCGGGCACTGCCGGCGACGACGGATGGACATGCCGTCGTCGCTCGTGCGCGAGTCGATGACGCGGGAATCGGGGTGCCTGCAGAAGGGGCAAAACATGGTTCTCAGGATACCGGCTGCCCGGTGCGTTCGTGCGAGGGCGGATCAGCGCTCGGAGAACCGCGCGGTGACCGCAGCGGCGTGGGCCGGCAGGTCTTCGGCGGTGGCGAGGGCCACGATGTCGGCCTCGACCGCTCGCAGCGCCTCCCGGTCGTAGCGGATCACCTGTTGAGGCCTGAGGAACGTGTACGCCCCGAGGCCCGGGGTGAACCGTGCCTGGCCGCCGGTGGGCAGCACGTGGTTGGAGCCGGCGAGGTAGTCGCCGAGGCTCACCGGGGAGTTGTCGCCGAGGAAGATCGCCCCGGCGCTTTCGATGAGGTCGAGCACCGCGCCGGGCTCCGCTGTCTGGATCTCGAGGTGTTCCGGGCCATAGACGTTGCTGAAGGCGGCGGCGGCCGGCAGGTCGTCGACGAGAACCACCGCGGACTGCTGCCCGCGGAGGGCGGTATCGACCCGGGCACGATGCGGGGTGAGCGGTGCGATCCGCTCCAGTTCCGCGCGCACGCGCTCCGCAAGTTCCGGCGAATCGGTCACGAGCACCGCCGCGGCGAGCTCATCGTGCTCGGCCTGGCTGAGCAGGTCGCTCGCCACGAGGAAGGCGTCGGCCGTTGCATCCGCGATCACCAGGATCTCGGTGGGGCCGGCCTCGGAGTCGATGCCGACCTGGCCGCGGACAAGGCGCTTGGCGGCCGCAACATAGACGTTTCCTGGCCCGGTGATCACCTGCACCGGGTCGAGTCCAAGCTCCGCCACACCCCACGCGAAGGCGCCGATCGCCCCGGCGCCGCCCATCGCATAGACCTCGTCGATGCCGAGCAGCCCGGCGGCTCCCAGGATCGTGGGGTGCACCGAGCCGCCGAACTCCTTCTGCGGTGGCGAGGCGAGGGCGATCGACGAGACGCCGGCGATCTGCGCCGGCACCACGTTCATGACGACGCTCGACGGGTAGACGGCCTTTCCGCCGGGTACATACAGCCCCACCCGCTGCACGGGGCTCCAACGCTGGATGACCTCGGCCCCCGGCCCGAACCGCGTGACCGTCGGGGTGGGAAGTTGGGCGCGCGACGCCGAGCGCACGCGATCGATGGCCTCCTCGAGCGCGTCGCGCACGTCGGGCCGCAGCCCGCGCACTGCGGCGGACACCGTGGCGACGTCCAGGCGGACTCGGTCCGGGCGCACACCGTCGAGTCGGGTGGCCTGGTCGATGAGGGCCGCGGCGCCTCGGCGCCGAACGTCGTCGATGAGCTCGCTCGCAACGGCGGTGGCGGCCGACACATCCGTGAGGGATCTCGGGATCAGATCCAGGAGTTCGGCACGGCTAGGCTTGAGACCCCGCAGGTCAATCGTCTGGATCATGGCTTGACCATCCTATTCGATGGCCGCGCCCGGTAACCGACCGGGAATAACGGTCGCGCCCCACGGATTGGCACTGAGGATGAATGACATGGCCCCAGCGCCCCACGTCGAAGAGCCGGACGGGCTCGCCGCGTTCAAACACGCTTTCCGGCGGCACGCGGCAGGCGTGGTCGTCATCACCGCGCTCACCCCGGAGGGCAAGCCGGTGGGTTTCACCGCGACCTCCCTCGCGTCTCTCGCCGCCGTGCCTCCGCTCGCCACCTTCAACATGGCCCGCACCGCCAGCGCGTGGCCGGCGATCGCCGGCACGGAGTACGTCGCGATCCAGACGATGGGCGTGCGCACCCGCCCCCTGGCCGAACGGATGTCGGGCGACCACGCGCTGCGTTTCGACGGCGACCACTGGTTCGAGGGGCCGCACGGCATCCCGATCCTCAAGGGCGTCACCTCGTGGATGATCGGGCGCATCGTGGAGCGCCTCAACGTCGCGGGCAACGCGGTGATCGTCGTGCAGATCGAAGAGGGTGCGCTCGGCGAGCCGGATGACGCCCTCCTCTACCACGAGCGTCGCTACCTCAAGCCGGGCGACGAGGTCTAGCTAGCCTCCGGACTCCGGCCTCTGCAACTGGCGCCGGGCGATCACTCGCGGGGCGATCCAGAACAGCGCGATGGTTCCGATCACGGCGCGCACGACCGCGAACACAAGCACCCACCAGCCGACCGGCATCCCGGAGAGCAGAAGGCCGACCCCGACGAGGACGAGGGCCGCGTCTGCGGCGTACGGCACCCTGAGCCAGAACAGCAGTCGCTTCGTCGGGTCCATGGCTCCATCATCCTCCGCCCGGCTGGGCACTGGACGTGCGCGCCGAACAGGCCTAGGGTGCAGGCCAGCGAGGTGTTCGCTGCGATGATGCGCGGAGGGTCACAATGAGCGACAACAACGGAGGGTCTACCGACGGGACTCCCGTGGGCGACATGACGGGCGAGGGCCAGACCGAGGTCGGTCCGTACCCTTCGCTCACCAACATCGAGAACCTGGAGCAGGCCGACCTTGAGGCGGCCGCGGAGAAACTGGAGCGGCAGCCCGAGGACGGCTCCTGACCCCTTCGTGGGGAAACCGGGACCTTCGGACCTAGAGACCGGCCCCGGTCTGCCGAGAGACTTCTCGCATGTCCACCACTGCCCCTCGCCGCACGGAAAGCGCGACCGCCAGGCGCGTGGGCTACGCGCTCGCCGTCCTGATCAACGGACTGCTGCTCTCCGGCGTCAACGTGTGGCCGGGATGGAGAGTGCTGCCGTTCCTCACCGAGGACACCAGGCAGGTGCTCGGTTTGGTCAACCTCTCTCTCATCGCCGGAATGATCGCGAACGCCGTCTACGTCATCACAGATCGAACCTGGCTGAAGGCGCTGGGCGACCTGGTCACCCTGGGTATCGGGATGGCCGTGCTGGTGGGATTCTGGGAGGTTTTCCCCTTCGACTTCACCGGCTCGTCACTCGGCTGGGCCACCGTGGCGCGCGTCGTGCTGATCGTTGCCGTTGTCGGCACGGCAGTGGGGCTCGCGGTGCAGTTCGTGGTGCTGATCGCGAGTCTGTTGCACGGCACTGGGCGATCCACGGGCCCACGATGACCGCGTCGCGAATCGACCGCGCCAGCAGCGACGACCTCATGTCCCTCGCCTCGGACCGCGGATCCGCGCCGATGCAGGTGGGGGCCGTGCTGATGCTCGATGTCGGCCGGGGATTCGAGCCGGAACGCCTGGTGCAGGCGATTGAGCAACGGCTCCCCGCCATCCCGCGACTGAGGCAACGGATTGTGCGAGTGCCATTCGGTTGCGGGAGGCCGATCTGGGTCGACGACGCGAACTTCCGGATAACTGAACACGTTTCGATCGTTCGCTGCCCGACGCCGCCCGGCCTCGCTTCCGTGCTCGAAGTCGCCGCCGGACTCGTTGCGAGTCGCCTCCCTCACGACCGTCCGCTGTGGCGCGCGAGCCTCATCACCGACGTCGGCGGCGGTGGCGCGGCGCTCGTCATCGTCTACCACCACGTGCTCGCGGACGGCATCGGCGGCCTCGCCGTGTTGGCGGCACTCGCTGGCGCTCCGTCGGTCGACCCGCGGTTCCCGAGGTCGGGTCCCAGCCGCGGCGAGCTCGCCCGCGACGCCGCTCGCGATCGCGTCCGTGCCGTGACGCGCCTCCCGTCGGCACTCGCGCGACTGGCCCAGGCCGCAATCCAGCTCGGGCCGGCGTTGCGAACGCGCCCACCGCGTTCATCCCTCAATCGGCCAACCGGCCAGCGCCGGCGATTCGCCACAGTCGCCTGCGCGCTGGACCGGGTGCACGAGACCGCCCACCGTCACGACGCGACCGTGAACGATGTCGTGCTCAGCGCGATCACCGGGGCGCTCCATCGGCTGCTGGCCGAGCGCGACGAGCTGGCGGAGACCATCGTCGTCTCCGTGCCGTTCTCCTCCCGCGGCTCCGCCGCCGCCTCGGGGCTCGGCAACGCGAGCGGGGCGATCCCCCTGCGCCTCCCCGCCACCGGAGATCCCGCCGAGCGTCTCAACGCGGTGGCCGGCATCACCCGCACGGCGAAGCGGTCGGCGCCCGGAGCCTCGACCGCGATGCTCGGCCCCGGCTTTCGCCTGCTTGCGCGCATCGGCCTCTACCAGCGGTTCATCGACCACCAGCGCCTCATCCAGACCTTCGTGAGCAACCTGAAGGGTCCGCAGAACCAGCTCACCATCGGTGGCTGGCCCGTCGTGGCCGTGGTTCCGCTCAGCGTCGCGGTCGGCAACGTGACGGTCTCATTCTCGGTGCTCTCCTATTGCGGCACCGTCACGATCAGCCTTGCCGCCGATCCGGATACCTGCCCGGACCTCGACCGGCTGCGGCAGCTGCTCGAGCGCGAACTGGACGACGTCACCCGGAGGTCCGTTGCCGGAGTCGCACGAGATCGTCGGCGACCCGTCGGATGAGGCCGTATGGCACGGGCTCCGCGTACGGGAAGGACAGGGTGCCCTTGTCGCCGCGGTACGGCGCGAGTTGCTGCTTCCAGGTCGTCCCTCATCGGTGGCACGGCGTACAGGGCCACACGCCGCTTCCACCCGGCGAAGTACGCCAGGCGTCGTCCGTCGAGCATGATCGTCGGCATCCCGTAGCTCATCGTCTCGATCGACGCCGGTGCCGCACCGCGCAGCTCCGCACGAACGCGCTCAAGCACCGGTCGAATCTCCGCGGATAACGAGGCGATGTATTCGTCGACCGTTGCGAACTGCGCTCCCAGAGGCTTCCTCCTCGGCGGGCACCGACTATTCGGCAGAATAGTACCCGCCTCCCGCGCGACGACCCACTGCCAGAGAGTCGCTCAGGATCCTGACGATTGGGCATGTTGCCCGAATCCCTGGCCGGGGGCGGCCGGACCGACCTGCTGTTGGGTGCCGTCGGAGAAGCCCGACTGGCCGGAGTCGTCGGGGTTGGATTCGTCGCCGCGCTGCACGTTCGATGTCCCGACCGACGTCGTGGATCGAACCGTGCCGAGCCAGAGCGCCAGGGACACGATGCCGGTGGCCGCGAGACTCGCGACACCCACCACTACGGTCACGCTCGCCGCGAGTTCCCTGCCCTGCGATCGGATGCTCATTCCGCCACCTCCCGGTCGTCGACAGCCGTCGACCAGGCCAAGACTGCACCCGGGAGCTTGGATTCGCGTAAGAACTGCCGGAGAGCGACCTGCGAGTCGCGTGCCGACCGCGGGAGGCGTCAGGCGGCATCCCGCGCGGTCGCGAGGCCGACCGCGGTTCCCTCGCCGATAGCGAGGATGCGGTAGGAGTCGTCACCCGCGACGACTCCGCTCGCCGCATCCGTCGGAAAGACGTCGCCGGTGGCGTCCTGGCGGCGAAAGACGAATTCGACGAGGTTGAGGGACCTCGCCACGGCGCGAAACGCCGCTCGATGAGCCTGCCGTGATGACGCCATCCGCTGGGATCCTTCGTGTCGGCCCGCCGGCCGGGAGGCGATCCCCCGAGACAGTACATCACGAGATACTCTCACACAATGGCGGATGCCCGAACTGCTGGGGATGCCGCGCCGGCCCGTCGACGCTCAGTTGACGGCTCGCGGACCGTGGCCGCGGGCGCAGCCGGGCTTGCCGACTCGGGGCGAACGGCCGCTTAGCTGCGTACAAACCGGCCATTTGCCCCGAGTCGAGGCGCGTCTCGCGAAGGGACTAACGCGGGCCGGGAGTCAGCCCAGGCAGCTCGGGCCGAGCAGCGACTTCAGCTCGCCGTACAGGTCCGCGTTCACGGACACCGGATACGGCACCTCGAAGACCCGGGCCGTGTCGCCCTTCACGAGCTTGAGCCGCACCTCCGTGTCGCCGGAGTGCCGGATGAGCACGTCATTGAGAGCCGTCACGATGTCGGTCGTCGCTCGCTGCTCCGGCACCGAGATGACGAGCGGACCGGAGCCGAGGCTCTGGCCGATGTCGGGGCTGAACATGCTCACCGCGTGCAGGTTCATCCCGTCGTCGCGCACACTCACCCGACCGCGCACCACGACAATGGAGTCGTTGGTGAGGGCCGGCGAGAACTCCTGGTAGGTCTTGCCGAGGAACATCACGGTGATCTCCCCCGCGAAGTCCTCCACGGTGATGAGCCCGTACTGGTTGCCGGAGTTGCGCGCGGTGCGGTGCTGCACCGAGGTGATGAGCCCCGCGACCGTCACGTGCTCGCCGTCGGCCGCGACATCCCCGCCCAGGATCTCCATGATGCTCGCGCTCGCGTGCTTGGCGAGCTGCACCTCGAGGCCGGCGAGCGGATGATCGGAGACGTACAGCCCGAGCATCTCCCGTTCGAAGGCGAGCTTGTCGCGCTTCGACCACTCCGGCCGGTCAGGCACCTGGTTCACCGCCTGCGGCTCGTCCCACAGGCTGTCGAAGTCGAAGCCGACCTGGCCGTTCGCCTCGGCGCGCTTGTCGCTCACCGCCGAGTCGATGGCATCCTCGTGGATCTCGAGCAGGGCGCGCCTCGTCGCCGTCGTCGAGTCGAAGGCCCCCGCCTTGATCAGGGACTCCACCGTGCGCTTGTTAGCCACCTGGATCGGCACCTTGCGCAGGAAGTCGTGGAACGACTCGAAGCGCCCCTTCTCCTCCCGAGCCCGCTTGATCGACTCGACGACATTCGATCCGACGTTGCGGATCGCGCCGAGACCGAAGCGGATGTCGCCGGCGACGGCGGTGAAGTCGCCGGAGGACTCGTTCACGTCGGGCGCGAGCACCCGGATGCCCATGCGGCGGCACTCGCTCAGATAGAGCGCGAGCTTGTCCTTGGAGTCACCGACGCTCGTGAGCAGGGCGGCCATGTACTCGGCCGGGAAGTTCGCCTTGAGGTAGGCGGTCCAGTAGCTCAGCACGCCGTAGCCGGCGCTGTGCGCCTTGTTGAATGCATAGTCGGCGAAGGGCATCAGGGTATCCCAGAGCACCTTCACGGCGTTCGCGCTGTAGCCGTTCGACTTCATGCCGGCCTCGAAGTCGGCGTACTGCTTGTCGAGCTCCGACTTCTTCTTCTTGCCCATCGCACGACGCAGCACGTCGGCCTGCCCGAGCGTGAACCCTGCCACCTTCTGGGCGACCGACATCACCTGCTCCTGGTACACGATGAGGCCGTATGTAATGCCGAGGCTCTCCCGCAGAGGCTCCTCGAGCTCCGGGTGGATGGCCTCGATCTTCTGCAGACCGTTCTTGCGCAGCGCGTAGTTGGTGTGCGAGTTCATGCCCATGGGGCCCGGGCGGTAGAGGGCGATGACAGCCGAGATGTCTTCGAAGCTCGTGGGCTTGAGCTGCTTGAGCAGCGAGCGCATGGGGCCGCCGTCGAGCTGGAACACGCCGAGCGTCTCGCCTCGGGCCAGCAGGTCGTAGGTCTTCTGGTCGGCATCGAGGTCGAGGTCTTCGATCACGAGCTTGTTGCCCGTGTTCTGCTCGATCATGCGCAGCGCATCCTCGATGATGGTGAGGTTGCGCAGGCCGAGGAAGTCCATCTTGATGAGGCCGAGGGACTCGAGTGGCGGCTGGTCGAACTGAGTGATGATCGCGCCGTCGTCCTCGCGCTTCATGATCGGCAGAACGTCGAGCAGCGGTTCGGCAGACATGATCACGCCCGCGGCGTGCACGCCCCACTGGCGCTTGAGGTTCTCGATGCCCTTGGCCGTGTCGAAGACCTTCGCGGCCTCCTGGTCGGTCTCCAGCACCGCCCGGAAGTCGGCGGCCTCCTTGTAGCGAGGGGCGTCCTTGTCGAGGATCTCGCTGAGCGAGATGTCCTTGCCCATGATCGCCGGCGGCATGGCCTTGGTGAGCTTTTCCCCCACCGAATACGGCATTCCGAGCACCCGGGCGGAGTCCTTGAGCGCCTGCTTCGCCTTGATCGTGCCGTAGGTCACGATCTGGGCGACCCGGTCGTCGCCGTACTTCTCCGTCACGTAACGGATGACCTCCGGCCGGCGCCGGTCGTCGAAGTCGACGTCCACATCGGGCATGGACACGCGTTCCGGGTTGAGGAACCGCTCGAAGATGAGGCCGTGCGCGAGCGGGTCGAGTTCGGTGATGCCCATGGCGTACGAGGCCATCGATCCGGCCGCCGACCCGCGACCGGGACCCACGCGGATGCCCTGCGCCTTCGCCCACGCGATGAAGTCGGCCACGACGAGGAAGTATCCGGGGAATCCCATCTGCTTGATGACATCCACCTCGTACTTCGCCTGGGCGAGGTGGGCCTCGGATGGCGCGTTCTTGAAGCGCCGCATCATGCCGACGCCGACCTCCTTCTCGAACCAGGAGGCCTCCGTCTCGCCCTCCGGCACGGGGAAGCGCGGCATGAGGTCACGGTGCTCGAACGAGACCTCGCAGCGCTCGGCGATGAGCAGGGTGTTGTCGCAGGCCTCCGGGTAGTCGCGGAACAGGTGACGCATCTGGTCCGCCGACTTGAGGTAGAACTCCTCGGAATCGAACTTGAAGCGATTGGGGTCGTCGAGGGTGGACGCGGACTGCACGCAGAGCAGCGCGGCATGCGCCGTCGCGTCGTGCGCGTGGGTGTAATGCAGGTCGTTGGTGGCGACGAGCGGCAGGTCGAGATCCTTCGCGAGGCGAAGCAGGTCCTCCATGGTGCGGCGCTCGATATCGATGCCGTGGTCCATGATCTCGGCAAAGAAGTTGCCCTTGCCGAAGATGTCCTGGAAATCGGCGGCGGCCTTGCGGGCCTCGTCGTACTGTCCGAGGCGCAGCCGCGTCTGCACCTCTCCGCCGACGCAGCCCGTCGTGGCGATGATGCCCTTGGCGTACCGGCTCAGCAGCTCCCGATCCATTCGGGGCTTGAAGTAGAAGCCCTCGATCGAGGCGAGCGACGACAACCGGAACAGGTTGTGCATGCCCTCGTTGTTTTCGGAGAGCAGGGTCATGTGGGTGTACGAGCCCGACCCGCCCACGTCGTCCTGGTTCTGGTGGTTCGCGCCCCACTTGACCCTGGTGCGATCCTGCCGGGCGGTTCCCGGGGTGATGTATGCCTCGGTGCCGATGATCGGCTTGACTCCGTTGGCCGTCGCGGTCTTCCAGAAGTCGTAGGCGCCGAACATGTTGCCGTGGTCGGTCACCGCGATGGCGGGCATCTTCTGCTCGGCCGCGGCCCGGATGAGCGGGCCCACACGGGCGGCACCGTCCAGCATCGAGTACTCGCTGTGCACGTGCAAATGCACGAAAGACTCATTGCTGGCTGGCACCGATACTCCGACTAACCGAGGGCTGGGATTTTTCCCCGGCCTTTAGCTTAAGCCCGGCTCAGTCGCGGCGAAGAACGTCGAGCGCGTGTTGCAGGTCGGCGGGATACCGGCTGCGGAAGACCACCGGTTCGCCCGTCGCCGGGTGCCGAAAGCCGAGCTGCATGGCATGAAGCCACTGCCGGGTCAGGCCCAGTCTGGCCGAGATCGTGGGGTCTGCGCCATACATCGCGTCGCCGACGCAGGGGTGCCGCTGGGCGGCCATGTGCACGCGAATCTGGTGTGTCCGACCGGTCTCGAGGTGCACCTCGAGCAGCGACGCGCTCGGGAACGCCTCGAGGGTCTCGTAGTGGGTGACCGAGTCCTTGCCGTCGATCGTCACGGCGAACTTCCAGCTCGAACTGGGGTGCCGCCCGATCGGGGCGTCGATCGTGCCGGCGAGCGGGTCGGGATGCCCCTGGACGACGGCGTGGTAGATCTTCTCCACCTCGCGGTCGTGAAAGGCGCGCTTCAGCTCCGAGTATGCCCGCTCGCTCTTGGCCACGACCATGAGGCCACTCGTGCCGGCGTCTAGCCGGTGCACGATTCCCGCGCGTTCGGCGGCTCCGGAGGTGGAGATGCGGAATCCGGCGCCGGCGAGGGCTCCGAGCACTGTCGGCCCGGTCCAGCCGACCGACGGATGCGCGGCGACCCCGACCGGCTTGTCGACGACGACGATGTCGTCATCGTCGTAGACGATCGTGAGGTCGGGCACGACGACCGGTTCGATCCGCGGAGCCTCCTTGGGCTGCCAGGTCACCTCGAGCCAACTGCCGGCCTGCAGGCGATCGGACTTTCCGAGCACCACACCGTCGGCCGTCACTCCCCCGGACTCGGCGACCTCCGCGGCGAAGCTGCGCGAGAAGCCGAGCAGCTTCGCGAGCGCCGCATCGGTCCTCTCGCCGGCCAATCCGTCGGGCACCGGCAGGCTGCGTGTTTCCATCGAGGGGCCTACTTGCTGTCTTCTGGCGTCGAGGGCCGGGGCTCGGCATCCGATGCGGCATCCGCCGCCGGCGCCGTGCCGTGGCTGCGCTTACCGTCGAGCCCGACGCCGCGGATCGTGAGGATGATGAACAGCCCCATGCTCGCGACGATGAATGAGTCGGCGATGTTGAAGATCGCCGGGAATCCGATGACCTGGATGAAGTCGACCACGTGGCCGACCCCGAAGCCGGGTTCCCGGAACAGGCGGTCGGTGAGGTTGCCGGTGGTGCCACCCAGGAGCATCCCGAACAGCACCGCCCAGCCGACCGAACGGATGCGCCGGGAGAACCCGATGATGAAGACCGTGACGGCGGAGGCTGCTATCGAGAAGATCCAGGTCGAGCCGCTTGCGAAGGAGAACGCGGCGCCGGAGTTCTTCACGAAGTGGAACTGAAGAACCTCACCGAGAACGCGTACCAGTTCGCCCTCGGTGAGATTCGAGACAATCAGAAACTTGGATAGCTGGTCGAGACCGTAGACAGCGAGCGCAACGACGGCCAGCGTGACGAGAGCACGAACGCTGACCGGTGAAGCGCGAACCTCCGCCTGCGGCTCAGTTGCCGCCAAAGCCCTGGTAGCTGGCTGGTGGAGGCGTCTGGCTGTTGAACGGCGCCGAGTTGAACGGCGCTGAGTTGAACGGCGCCGAGTTGAACGGCGCCGAGTCGAAGGGCACGGCGTCGACCGGCGCGGAATCAACCGGCGCGGAGTCAACCGGAGCCGAGTCGAACGACGACGACGCGAACGAAGCGCTGCTCGGCGCGACGGCCGCAGCGGCGCTGTTCGACCCCACCTCGGTGGCGTCGAGCTCGTGCAGCTGGCCCTCGATGTAGCTCTTGAGCTTCTGGCGGTATTCCCGCTCGAAGGTGCGAAGCTCCTCGATGCGGGTCTCGAGCGCGACCCGTTGCTGGTCGAGGGCGTTGATCTGAGTGCGCTGGGCCTCTTCGGCCTCGCTCACGATGCGCGCCGCGGTGGCGTGCCCCTCGGCGATGAGAGCGTCACGCTTCTCGATGCCTTCACGCACGTGCTCCTCGTGAAGCTTGCGAGCAAGCTGCAGGAGGTTGTTCGTGTTGCTCGGGTCGATCGCGTTGGGGTCCGATGCCTGGTACGGCGCGGGGGCGGCGACCACGGGCGGCGCAGCGACGACGGCCGGAGCCGAGGCGAACTGCGGCTGGGCGGCCTCGACCGCGGCCGGGCCGGATGCTGCACGCTGAAGCTCGCTGATTCGGGCGTCGCCCGCGATAAGTCGCTGGCGAAGCTCCTCGTTCTCCTGGTTGAGGCGGCGCAACTCAACGACGACTTCGTCCAGGAAGTCATCGACCTCGTCCTGGTCGTATCCTTCGCGGAATTTCGTCGGCTGGAACCGCTTGTTGACTACATCTTCCGGCGTCAGGGCCATTGGTGTCACCTCAAGAACTCTCTGGTACTGCGTTTATTGACAATGAGCTAACGCTAGCAAACAACCCGGGTCACGGGGGTCATGAACTCGCGCGGTCGGCGACCGCAGTTCACAGGTTACACAAATGCGCGGATTCCCTGAACGACGTAAACCAGGATGATGACCGCGAGCATCACGATCGACCAGGCGAGGTCGAGCGCGATACCGCCGATCCGGATCGGAGGCACGAGCTTGCGCACGGCCTTGATCGGCGGATCGGTGGCGGAGAACACGAATTCGGCGATCACCAGGCCGGCGCCCTTCGGACGCCAGCTCGGCAGGAAGGTGCGCGCGACATCCAGCGCGAGCCGCCCCCACATGACGAACGAATAGATGAGCAGCAGGACATAGACGAGCGTCGCGATGAGCGACAGTACAAACACGGAGCTCCCGGCCGGGTCCGAGGTCAGGACTGGGCGAAGAACGACGCGTCGACGTCAGGCTCGACCTCGGCCTGGTCGCCGCTCACGGCCACGTGCGCCGGCGACAGCAGGAACACCTTGCTCGTGACGCGCTCGATCTTGCCATAGAGGCCCTGCGAGAGGCCGCTGGCGAAGTCGATGAGTCGACGCGCCTCCGGCTCGCTCATCTGGGAGAGATTGATGATCACCGGGATGCCGTCGCGGAAACTCTCGGCGATGACCTGCGCGTCCTTGTACTGGCGCGGGTGCACCGTGAGGATCTCGTTCATCTCCGCGGGAGCGGATGACCGCTGGCTCGGCGCACGGCGCAGGGGGGTCACCGGGGCTCGAGTGCTCACCGGCTGCGGCACGTGATGAGCGACCGGCGCGGCTGGCGCCGCCGGTGCGGTCTCCTCGTACTCGAGCTCTTCATCCGCAAGGCCCAGATAAACCATGGTCTTGCGTAGCGGGTTAGCCATTTCGTGCCTCCTGTGGTGAAACTCTTGTGTTCAGATTAACCGGCGGTTGGCCGGTTTCCCGTGATTGCCGACCCGATACGCAGGTGTGTCGCGCCTTCGAGCACGGCTTCGCGATAGTCGCCGGACATCCCGGCGGAAATATAGCTGGCGGCCGGCGCCACTACCCTGACCCGCTCCGACGCGGCGCGCACCCTGGCGAACGCCGCACGCGGTTCTTCTCCGACCGGGGCGACGGCCATGACGCCGAGCAGGCGGAGCCCGCTCGTCGACAGGACGCGCTCGGTGAGGGCCTCGAGGTCGGCGTCCCGCACTCCGCCTCGGGCCGGGTCATCGGTGAGATTGAGCTGCACGAAGCAGTCCACCACCGAGTCGGCGGAGGCGAGCGCGTCGACGACGGAGTCGCGATCCAGCGAGTGGATGACGCTCGCATACGCTCGCACCTGTCGTGCCTTCTTGCTTTGCAGCTGACCGATGAAGTGCCAGGTGAGGTCGAGGTCGGCGAGCTCCGCCGCCTTGGCCTGCGCCTCCTGGTGCCGGTTCTCGCCGAAGTCGGTCACCCCGAGCGCGAACAGGTCACGTACGAGCCCAGGCGGGTGGAATTTCGTGACGACGATGAGCGAGATCTCGTCGGCACTCCGCCCCGCCTCGGCCGCGGCATCCGCAATGCCGCGGCGAACCGCCTCGAGCCGTTCGGGCAGGGCATCGCCCGCTGTCATGAGATCGCTCCGCCGCGGGTGCCGGCTCTACTTAAGAAAGTCCGGAATATCCAGGTCGTCATCGTCGTCGTCGAACACCGGGTCCTTCTGGGCGCTGGGCGCGCTCGGCAGCTCGGGCTCCGGCGACCAGGCCGGCACCGACGGCTCGGCCTCGGCGTAACCGGTCGACGCGGCCGCGCCGACTCCGACCGCGACCGGAACGGCGGCGTCGACGAAGTTGGAGCGGTGGCCGTTCTTCTTGACGACCGGTTCCCCGCCGTCGAACCCCGCGGCGATCACCGTGACGCGGACCTCGTCGCCGAGGGTGTCGTCGATGACGGCACCGAAGATGATGTTGGCCTCGGGATGCACGGCCTCCTGCACGAGGCGGGCCGCGTCGTTGATCTCGAAGATCCCGAGGTTGGATCCGCCCTGGATGGACAGGAGCACTCCGTGCGCCCCGTCGATCGATGCCTCGAGCAGCGGCGATGCGACGGCGAGCTCGGCGGCCTTGATGGCTCGATCGGCGCCGCGGGACGAGCCGATGCCCATGAGCGCGGATCCGGCTCCCTGCATCACCGACTTGACGTCCGCGAAGTCGAGGTTGATGAGGCCCGGGGTGGTGATGAGGTCGGTGATGCCCTGCACGCCGGCGAGAAGCACCTGGTCGGCGGTGGCGAATGCCTCGAGGAACGAGATGCCCCGATCGCTGATCTCGAGAAGGCGATCGTTGGGGACCACGATGAGCGTGTCCACCTCGCTCTTGAGCGCCGAGACACCGACATCCGCCTGGGCGGCGCGGCGCTTGCCCTCGAAGCCGAACGGTCGGGTAACGACACCGATGGTGAGGGCGCCGATCGACTTGGCGATGCGGGCCACGACCGGGGCGCCGCCCGTGCCGGTGCCGCCTCCCTCTCCGGCGGTGACGAAGACCATGTCGGCGCCGGCCAGCGCCTCTTCGATCTCCTCGGCGTGGTCCTCGGCCGCGCGACGCCCGACCTCGGGGTCCGCGCCGGCACCGAGGCCGCGGGTGAGTTCGCGTCCGACGTCGAGCTTGACGTCGGCATCGCTCATGAGCAGCGCCTGCGCGTCGGTGTTGATGGCGATGAACTCGACTCCTCGGAGCCCGAGTTCGATCATCCGGTTTACGGCGTTAACGCCGCCGCCGCCAATGCCGACGACCTTGATCACGGCGAGGTAGTTTTGGTTCGATGTCACGTCCGGCCTCCGCTTGAAAAAACTCTCAACCTTTACTAGAGCGTTAAAGTTATGCTCGGTATAGGTTTCTTGGTTTGACGGTAAGCGCCGAAGGCACAGGGTGGCGTGAGGCGCGCCAGCGTGTCGCGGAATCTGGTCGCGAGAAAGGCGAAATCCCTGCCG
This sequence comes from Lacisediminihabitans sp., assembly GCF_036569425.1. Classification (GTDB taxonomy): domain Bacteria; phylum Actinomycetota; class Actinomycetes; order Actinomycetales; family Microbacteriaceae; genus Lacisediminihabitans. The sequence continues at coordinate 94,443 of NZ_DATCQQ010000026.1, read as the reverse complement.
TCGGGGCGATCGCTCAGGCCGGGCCGACGACCGGATTGGTGGGAGCGGACACGTCGTACTTCACGGGGGACGACGGGCTCTGGGTCTTCATCAGGGCGACGAGTACGCGCGCCTTGAGCTGCGAGTTCTCCGCGCTCCCCCATACCACGGTCTGGCTCGCCCCGGTGAGGGTGAGGGTGACATCGTCGTTGGTCTGAGCCGTGACGCTGTCGACCTTGCCGAGCACACTCGGGGGTAAGGCGAGCAGAACCGCGACCACCGCCTGGAAGGCCGGCCCCTTGGCGTTCGTCGCTCCCACATCGATGAGCGGCAGCGACGGCGGCCGGTCGGCGGACTTCTCGATCTCCACGCCGGCCGGGTCCACCACGGAGTAGCCCGAGGCGATGGCGACGCTCGCTACCGGCGCACGCTCGGTGACCCGGATCACGAGGGTGTCCGGGGGTACCGTCTCGGTGACGAAGCTGCGGATGAGCGGGAAGCGGGACAGCTCGGTCTTCACGCGCGCGAAGTCCACGAGCGCGAGCGGCTTGCCGACCTGGTCGCCGACCGCCTCCCGCACGGCTGCCGCGTCCACGCGCGAGGTGCCGACGACCGTCACGGTACGCAGGGCGAGCAGCGGTGAATACACGGCCACCGTCACGAGCCCCACCAGCACGACGGCCGTGATCGCCGCCGACAACCAGGCGACGCGGCGGCGACGCGAACGCCGAGTGAACCGGCGGACCTCCCCGCGTTCGTATCGACGCCGCGCCCTCGCGGCCTTCTTCAACTCGCGTTCGGCGACCGGCGGATCGGCCTGCTGGGTCGTGCGCCCGGTGGGCGTCTTCGGTCCCTTCGCCGCGACCTCGGCCGCCGGGGCCGCCAGGGCCGCCAGGGCCGCCGGGGCCGCCGGGGCCGCCTTGGCCGCCTTGGCCGCCTTCGGCGCCTTGCCCGTGGCCGGGCCGGTGGGCTGCTCCCCGGTCGGTCGCCGGTCGAATCCCTGTGGTCGCTTCACTCGCGGCTGCTCATTCGTCGGCCGCTCATTCGTCGGCCGGGCCGGCCGTCGCCCGCTCGTGGAGGGCTTCCAGCAGCTGGGGGATGATCTGGTAGATGTCGCCGCCGCCCATCGGGATCACGAAGTCGCCGGGCCGCGCGATCCGGGCTGCGTAGTCCACGGCATCCTGCCAGTCCGTGAAGTAGCGGCCGGAGGACGGGTCGCTGAACCTGCCGGTGATGAGCTCGCCGGTCACGCCGGGCTCCGGATCCTGCCGCGCGCCGTAGATCGGAACGACGATGGTGTGGTCGGCGAGGGACTCGAAGGTCTCGGCGAACTCCTGCGCCATGTCCCGCGTGCGGGTGTAGAGGTGCGGCTGGAAGATCGGGATGAGACGGCCGCCGCCGACGACGCCGCGAGCGCCGGAGAGCGCGGCCCGGATCTCTGTGGGGTGATGGGCGAAGTCGTCGTAGACGCTCACGCCGCCGACGCTGCCGCGCAGCTCGAACCGTCGCTCGGTGCCATCGAAGAGAGCGATCGCGTCGAGCGCCGTCTGCGGCTCGAAGCCGAGGCAGACGAGCACGCCGAAGGCGCCGGCCGCATTGATCGCATTGTGCAGACCGGCCACGCGCAGGCGGGTGCTGTAGTCGGTGCCGAGGTAGTGCAGGGTGAATGCCACGGTCGCGGCGCTGTCGATATCGTGCAGCCGGATGTCGGCGCCCGGATGCTGCCCGAAGGTGAGCACGCTGCGGTCCCCGAGCCGGCTGGTCACCGAGACGGCCCGCGGGTCGTCGGCGGAGATGACGACCCGCTCCGTCGCCTTGCGGGCGAAGGTGACGAAGGCCTCCTCGAACGCCTCCTCGGAGCCGTAGTGGTCGAGGTGGTCGGGGTCGACGTTGGTGATGAGCGAGATCGCGGTGTCATAGAGCAGGAACGAGCCGTCGGATTCGTCCGCCTCCACCACGAAGACCTCGCCGGCTCCGGTTGCCGCGCTCACGCCGAGCGAGCGGATCACTCCCCCGTTGACGAAACTCGGGTCTGCGTCGAGCGCGAGCATCGCGGTCACGATCATCGCCGTCGACGTGGTCTTGCCGTGGGCGCCGGCGACCGCGACGACCCGGTGGTTGCGGGTGAGCCAGGCCAGCGCCTGCGCGCGATGCACGATCGGGAGGCCACGCTCGCGGGCGGCGAGGAACTCGGGGTTGTCCTCGGCGATCGCGCCGGTCACCACGAGGGTGTCGGCGTCGCGGATGTTCGCGGCGGCATGGCCGATCGCCACGGCGACTCCGCTCGCGCGGAGGGCCTCGACGGTCTCCGTGGCGCGGATGTCCGACCCGGTCACCGGCACGCCCGCCGCGAGGAAGAGTCGCGCGATGCCGCTCATCCCGGCGCCGCCGATGCCGACGAAGTGCACTCGGCCGAGATCATCGGGCACGGACTGGGAGAAATCTGACTTGATCATCGTGACAAATGTACTTGTCCGTCGACGGCGCTCGTGACGAGGTCGACCATGCGATCCGCTCCGTCCAGGACGCCCACCGAGCGGGCGCGCGCGGCCATGTCTGCCACGAGCGCGCGGTCCTCGAGCAACGGCACAAGAGTGCCCGCCACCCACCGCGGGGTGAATTCGGCGTTGGCCACGAGCACCGCACCTCCGGCGGCGACGACCTCGCGCGCGTTGAGCCGCTGCTCGCCGTTGCCGATGGCGAGCGGCACGTACGCCGTCGGCAGGCCGAGCGCGGTGAACTCGCTCACGGTCGCGGCGCCCGCCCGCGCGACGGCGAAGTCGGCGGCGGCAATCGCGAGATCCATGCGGTCGCAGTACGGCATGATGCGGTAGCCGGCCAGGTCGCTCGCGGTGATCTCCGAGCGCTGCCCGGTGACGTGCAGGATCTGCCAGCCCGCGCCGAGGATCGAGGCCGCCGCGGCGAACACGGTCTCGTTGATGCTCTTCGCACCCTGGGATCCACCGGTCACCAGCAGGGTGAGCTTTGCGGGCGACAGGCCGAAGAAGTCGGCGGCCTCCCGCCGCGACCTCGCGCGGTCGAGGGTCTCGATCTCGCGGCGCAGCGGCATGCCGACGAACGTGGCGTGGGGCAGCCGCGTGCCGCGGAAGGTGACCCCCACGGAACGGGTGAACCGCGCGCCGAGCCGATTCGCCATCCCGGGTCGGGCGTTGGCCTCGTGCACCGCGATCGGCACGTGCTCGGCGCGGGCGGCGAGGTAGGCCGGAGCCGACACGTAGCCGCCGAAGCCCACAACCACGTCGATCGCGTTCTCGGCGAGGATCGTGCGGATGAGAGAGACGAGGTGTCGGAATCGGCCGGGGAACCGCAGCGCGGCCCGGTTGGGTCGGCGCGGGAACGGCAGCCGGGGAACCACGAGCAGCTCGTAGCCGCGCTCGGGCACGAGGCGGGACTCGAGGCCCTCCGCCGTACCGAGCACGAGGATCACGGCATCCGGGTCACGATCGCGGATGCGGTCGGCCACGGCGAGTAGCGGATTGACATGCCCGGCGGTGCCCCCTCCCGCGAGAAGGTACCGCGTCACCGGGAGCGCCCAGTCCTCGGCGTGTCCAGCGCGGGCTCCGGCGTCTGCCTGGCGAAGGAGAGCACGATGCCGATCGCGATGAGCGAGGTGATGAGGGCTGACCCGCCGGCGGAGATGAGGGGCAGCGGCACCCCGAGTACCGGCAAGATGCCGAGCACCACCGCGATGTTGATGAAGGCCTGCCCGATGATCCAGACCATGACGGCGCTCACGGTGATGCGTGCGAACGGGTCGGTGTTGGCGCGGATGATGCGCACGAAGCTGATGGCGAGAACGATGAAGAGCGCGAGCACCAGGATGGCGCCGATGAGTCCGAGCTCCTCGCCGACGATCGCGAAGATGAAGTCGTTGTCGGCCTCGGGCAGCCAGGAATACTTGGCCTTGGAGTTTCCGAGACCCACACCGAAGACGCCGCCGGAGGCGAGCGCCCACCAGCCCTGGACGGTCTGGAAGCAGTTGCCCAGATAGTCGCTCGCCGAGGTGCAGCCGGTCGCGAAGGCGGCGATCCGCTCGCGCCGCGAGGAGCTGGCCAGCGAGAGGATCGTGGCGGCAAAGGCGATGAGCAGTATGGGCACCGCGAGGTAGCGCAAGCGCACCCCGGCGAAGAACACCGCCCCGAGCACCACCATGGTGAGGATGATCGACGTGCCGAAGTCGCCGCCGAGCACCACGAAGCCGATGGCCGCCCCGGCCACCGGCACGAGCGGCATCATGAGCTCGCGCCAGTTGTCGAACGAGCCCTGCTTGCGGGCGAGGATGTAGCCGAGCCACGCGACGAGGCCGAGTTTGACGAGCTCGGACGGCTGACCGCTGAACGGCCCGAGGCTGATCCAGTTCGTGTTTCCGCCGTGCTCGACGCCGAGGGGCGTCGCCACGACGAGCAGCTGCAGCACGATCGCGATCAGCAGGAAGGTGCCGGCCCAGCGCTTCCAGAACCGGGCGGGCATCCGCGACGCGATGAGCATGAGCGGGATGCCGAGGGCGGCGAAGAGCACCTGGCGCACGAAGCCGTTGAAGAAGTCCCCGCTCGCGAGGAAGGACTCCACCGACGACGACGAGAGAACCATGATGAGCCCGAACACCACGAGGAACAGGGTGGCGCCGAGCAGCACGAAGTAGTTGCCGGTCTCCGCGGCGAAGATGCGGCGGACGGCGACGAACGCGGCCGGCGCGTGGCGCGGCTCGCGCGCCTCGGCAGCGGGCTGGCCGGCGGTCGGCCGCGGGGCCGCCCCCGGGTTCCGGGTCGGGCGCCGCGCCTGGGCGGGCTGAGCCGTTCTAGAGTTCGTCGCGCGGGGTCGCGGGAGGCTCGTGGTCATCGGCCCTGCCTCCCAACATCTCGTGCACTGCAGTCGCGAATCGGCTTCCCCGGTCGGCATAGTCCGTGAACTGGTCCATGGATGCAGCCGCCGGGGCGAGAAGCACCGTGTCCCCACTCCGCGCGACCGCGGCCGACAGCCTCACGACCGTCGGCATTACCTCTTTAGTGTCAGTCGTGTCGACCTCGAACAGCGGCGTTTCGGGCGCGTGTCGCGCGAACGCGTCGACGACCGCGCTGCGGTCGGCTCCGATCACCACCGCGGCGCGCAGGCGCGGGGCGCTGGCGGCGACGAGCGCGTTCACATCCACCCCCTTGAGCAGTCCGCCGACCACCCAGACGACCGAGTCGAACGCCTCGAGGGAGGCGGCGGCGGCGTGGGGGTTGGTGGCCTTCGAATCGTTCACCCAGCGGATGCCGCCGGCCTCGGCCACGGTCTCGGTGCGGTGATGGTCGAGACGGAACGCGCGGAGCGCGAGCCTGATCACGCCGGGTGCGACGCCGAGGGAGCGAGCGAGCACGGATGCCGCGAGCACGTTTGCGACCATGTGCGGGGAACCAAGCCCCACCGCCTCGAGTTCGTCGACCGTGGTCAGCTCGATCGCCGACCGGTGGCGGTCGTCGAGAAATGCCCGGTCCACCACGATGCGGTCCACAACGCCGAGATCGCTCGGGCCGGGAAGACCCAGCCCGAATCCGATGGCGCGACAGCCGTCCACCACCTCGGCCTCCTCGACCATCGTCCTGGTCGCCTCGTCCTCGATGTTGTAGACGCACGCGGTGATCGTGCGTTCGTAGACCTTCGCCTTGGCCTCGCGGTAGGCCTCGGCTGAGCCGTGCCAGTCGAGGTGATCCTCGGCAACGTTGAGGCACACGCTGGCCCACGCGGACATGCTGTCCAGGTAGTGCAGTTGAAAACTGGAGAGCTCGATGACAAGCACGTCGAAACCGATCGGGTCTCGAACGGCGTCGAGCACCGGCACGCCGACGTTTCCGCAGGCCACGACTCGCTTGCCGGCGGCGGCGATCATCGCCGTGGCGAGTTGCACGGTGGTGGTCTTGCCGTTGGTGCCAGTGACCGCGATCCACTCGGCAACCCTGCCGGTCTTGTCGCGCAGCCGCCAGGCGAGCTCCACATCGCCCCACACCGGAATGCCGCGAGACGTCGCCCGCTCCACGAGCGAATGGTGCGGCGCGAAGCCGGGAGACACGACCACGAGTTCCGGGGCAAAGGCGTCGAACGCCTCGTCGAGGCCGACCAGCGCGAGCGGCACGCCGATCACGCCGAGCAGGTCAGCCGTCTCCTCGTCCGCCCGGTTCGCGAGCACGAGGATTTCCGCTCCGAGCTCGGCGAGGGTGTCGGCCACCGAGAAGCCGGTCACCCCGAGGCCGAGCACCGCCACGCGCAGCCCTCTCCAGTCGGCGTGCCAACTGGTGAGGCCCGCAATCTGCTCTGCGGTCCGCATCAGCGCGAGACCCACTCGAGGTAGAAGATCCCCACCCCGAGGGCGACGAAGAGCCCGGAGATCACCCAGAAGCGCACCACGATCGTGATCTCCGCCCAGCCCTTCATCTCGAAGTGGTGGTGCAGCGGGCTGGCCCGCCAGATCCGTTTGCCCTTGGTCAGCTTGAAGTAGATGCGCTGGATGATCACCTGGCCAGTGACCACGAGGAAGAGCCCGCCGATGAGCACGAGCAGCAGCTCGGTGCGGGAGAGGATCGCGAGCCCGGCGAGGGCGCCGCCGAGGGCGAACGATCCCGTGTCGCCCATGATGATCTGGGCGGGCGACGTATTCCACCAGAGGAATCCGACGAGAGCGCCGGCGATACAGGCGGCCACGACGGCGAGGTCGAGCGGGCGGGAGACCAGATAGCACTTGTAGAGGTTGTCCTGGTCGATGGTGGGGCTGAAGCAGGACTGGTTCGATTGCCAGAACCCGATGATCACGTAGGAGCCGATCGCGAAGATCGACGAGCCGGCGGCAAGGCCGTCGAGGCCGTCCGTGAGGTTGACCGCGTTGGAGACGCTCGTGGTGATGAGCACGACCCACACCACGAACAAGATGACCCCGGCGGTCAGGCCGAACACCTTCACGAAGTTGAAGTCGAGGTCGCGCACGAACGAGATCGCCGTCGACGCCGGCGTGCGCTTGTTCGCATCCCGATAGGTGAGGGCGATCACCGCGAAGACGATGGCGACGATGACCGTGCAGAGGATCTTGTACCAGCCGGCGAGGCCGAGACTGTTCTGCCGCTTGACCTTGAGGAAGTCGTCGAGGAACCCGATGAGCCCAAGCCCGCCCATCATGGCGAGCACGAGCAGCCCCGCTCCGGAGACGGAGTCCCGCGCCGCGAGATGGCCGACGAAATAGCCGACGATCGACGCCGTGATGAAGACGATGCCGCCCATCGACGGCGTGCCGCGCTTCATGACGTGGGCCGTCGGGGTGTCTGCCCGCACGAACTGGCCGAGGTTCAACGACCGGAACGCCCGCGCGAAGAGCGGGGTGAGCAGCAGGGTGAAGACCATCGAGACACCGGCGCCCACGAGCAGGGCGATCACGCGGGCACCTCGCCCAGCCGGTCGCCGAGCAGCCGGAGGCCGGCAGAGTTCGACGACTTCACGAGCACGACATCACCGGCCCTCAGATCCTGGTTCACCAGATCGTAAGCCTCGTCGAGCGAACCGACGAGCACTGACTCGCCGTCCCACGAGCCCTCGAGGCCGGCGGCATTGTGGATGTGGCGGGCGCCGTGGCCGACCACGACGAGCTTCTGGATGTTCAACCGCACGACGAGGCGACCGATCCGGTCGTGCTCCTCGTTCGCGTCGTCCCCGAGCTCTGCCATCTCGCCGAGCACGGCGATCGACCGCTCCCCCGGCTCCACGATCTGAGCGAGGGTCTTGAGGGCGGCGGACATCGAGTCCGGGCTCGCGTTGTACGCGTCGTTGATCACGATGACGCCGTCCGCCCGGCGCAGCAGCTCCATCCGCCAGCGCTCCGCCCGCTCCACCGCCTCGAGGGACGCGATGGCCCCGTCGAGCGGGATGCCGAGCTCGCGGGCGACCGCGAGGGTCGCGAGGGCGTTCATCACGTGGTGTTCGCCGAGGATGCGCAGGGACACTTCGGCGCGCCCCTCCGGCGTGATCAGGGTGAAGCGGGTTCCGGTCGCGGTGGCGCGGAGGTCGTCCGCGCGCACCTCGGCCCGGGCATCCAGTCCGAACCAGACGGGGCGCGCCGGGGTGAGCGCGGCCATCGCCGCGACCCTCTCGTCGTCGGCGTTGAGCACCGCGACCGCCTCCGGCGGCAGCGCGGTCACGATCTCGGCCTTGGCCCGCTGGGTCGACTCGATGCCGCCGAACTCGCCGCTGTGGGCAAGACCGACCTTGAGCACTACCGCGATGTCCGGCATCGCGATGCCCACGGTCCTGGCGATCTCCCCGGCGCCGCTCGCCCCCATCTCCACGACGAGGAAGCGGGTGTCGTCCCGCACCGAGAGCATCGACAGGGGCGCGCCGACCTGGTTGTTGAACGACCCTCGGGGAGCGACCGTCGGTCCGACCGCCGACAGCACGGCGCGCAGCATGTTCTTGGTGGTGGTCTTGCCATTCGAGCCCGTGATTCCGATGACCTTGAGGACGCCGGCCAAACGCACCCTCGCGACGACGGTTCGTGCGAGATCGGCCAGAGCCTCCAGGCCGTCGTCGACGACCACCTGCACCACCGGCAGCTCGAGCCTGCGCTCGACAACGAGCAGCGCCGCGCCGTTGTCGACGGCGGCCGGTGCGAACAGGTGTCCGTCGGTGGTCTCGCCACGCAGGGCGAAGAAGATCGACCCGGGTTCGACCAGTCGGGAGTCGGTCTGTGCGGTGGCCGAGACGGAGACCGAGGTGGGCTCGACGCCGGAGGGTAGTTCGAGCACTCCCCCGACGGCCGCGGCGATCTCGGCCGGTGTCATGGCGATCACTACGACCAACCCGCTTCGCGCAGGGCGTCGCGCGCTTCCTCGCGCGCCGAGTACGGCGTGCGTTCGCCGCGGATGTCGCGGTAGTCCTGGTGGCCGGGTCCGGCCCAGAGGATGGAGTCGCCCTCCTCGGCGAGCGAGACAGCGAAGCGGATTGCCCGCTCCGGCGGGCTCACGACGTGCAGCTCTGCCGGGTGCTCGGCGAGGTTCGCTCCCTCGACGAGGGTGGCCCGGATCGACTCCGGGTTCTCGAAGCGCGGATGGTGGTCGGTGACCACGAGGATGTCCGAGCCCTCGGAGGCGACGCGCCCCATCTCGTGTCGTTTGGTCGCGTCCCGGTCGCCGTCGGCACCGAAGACCATGATGACCTTGCCCGGGGTCACCTTGCGCACGGCGGCGAGGGTGTTGAGGAAGGCAGCCGGGCTGTGCCCGAAGTCCACGTACACGGAGGGCCCGCGCTCCCCGGAGACGAGCTCGGTGCGGCCGGGCAGGTACGCCTCGATGCCGCCCTCGATCGCCTGGCCGATGGCCTCGAGTTCGAAGCCGGCCGTAACGAGCATCACGATCGCGAGCCCGGCGTTGGCGGCCATGTGCCAGCCGATCACCGGCACCCGGGTGACGAGGGATCGGTTCTCCGGACCGGTGAGGCGCAACTCGGTGTACGCCGCCTTCTCGTCGAGAATCTCCACGTTCCACTCGCCGAAGACGCCCGGTGTCGCCGAGATCGTCGTGACGGGGATGTGGGAGCCCTCGACTACCCGTTGGCCCCATGGCGTGTCGAGGGAGACCACTCCGCGCTTGCCGCGCTCCGGTTCGAAGAACGCGAGCTTGGCGGCGAAGTAGTCCTCCATGGTCGCGTAATCGTCGAGGTGGTCGTGGCTGAGGTTGGTGAACGCGACGACGTCGAAGAGCAGCCCGTCCACGCGGTCGCTCGTGAGAGCCTGGGCGCTCACCTCGACGACCACGGCGCGCACCTCGCTCTCCCGCATCCGCGCCAGCAGGGCATGCATTTCGCTGGCCTCCGGAGTGGTGAGCCGGCTGACCACCGTGAGATCGCCGATGTGCCGCTCGGCGGTGGAGCTGAGTCCTGTGACGAGGCCGAGCTGCTTGAGGATGCCCTCGACGAGGTAGGAGACCGAGGTCTTGCCGTTGGTGCCGGTGACGCCGAGCAGCAGCGGCGGATGCTCATTGGTGCGGTAGACCCACGCCGAGACGTCGCCGAGCGCGGCTCTCGGCGAGTCGACGATCACGATCGGCAGGCCGCTGTCGGCACCCAGGGTGGCCCCGACCCGGTCGGTGAGCATGGCGACGGCTCCGCTCTCCGCGGCGAGCGTCGCAAACTCCGCACCGTGGCTGTGCAGCCCGCGGATGCCCACGTACAGGTCGCCCGACTCCACCTCCGTGCTGCGGAGGGTCACGCCGGTGATCTCGACCCCGTCGATGTCGCCGACGTACTCCAACCCGAACTCTGTGACGAGTCCCGAGAGAGGCCTGGCTAGCGGATGTTCCGGTCTGAGAACCGGGGGGATCCGTGCTGTCAAGGCGTCCCCTCCCTTACTGAATCGTGTCGCGTCACCAGGTCGTGGCTGGACTGGTGGATGGTGTCGTCGACGGGGGCACCCGGTACTTTGTGAGCACCTCGCTCATGATCTTGTGGAACGTCGGCGCCGCCGCGGCGGAACTCTTCATGATATCCGGCTTCGTAAAGGTGACGATCACTGAGTACTGGGGGTCCTCCGTCGGCGCGAGCCCGGCGACCGAGACGACGCGATCGCCGGTGTACCGGCCGTTCACGGCCACCTCGGCCGTGCCGCTCTTGGCCGCGATGCGGTAGCCGGGGATCTTGAGCGACTTGGAGAGCTCGCCGCCCGTCACCACGCTCTCGAGCATGTTGACCACGGTCTTGGCCGACTGGTCGGAGACGACGCGCACCCCGGCCGTCGACGGCAGGTCGGTCATGGTGCCGTCGGCCTGCTGGCAGCCCTCCACGAGGGTGAGCGGCAACCGAACGCCGCCGTTGCCGAGAGTCTGGTAGATGCCGGCCATCTGCACGGCGGTCGCTGACACGCCCTGGCCGTACATCACGTTGTACTTGGTCTGGTCGTCCCACTTCTTGGCGAGGATGCCGGCTGACTGCTCTCCGCCCAGGTTGATGGCGGTCTTCTCGCCGAGCCCGAACTTGCGCATGTAGTCGTACCGGACCGACGGGGCGAGCCTGGAGCCGATCATCGAAATGCCGACGTTCGACGACTGCTGCAGCACGCCGGTGAGCGTGAGGCGCTCGGTGGGGTGCCCGGTAGCGTCGCGGATGAAGCCACCCTCCGGAGTCGTCCAGCGTGCGGGTACGGTCGCCTGAGTGAGCGGGTTAGCGGCTCCGGAGTCGATGAGCATCGCCGCAGTCATGGCCTTGAAGGTGGAGCCCGGCTCGTACGGGGTACTGAACGACAGGGCGCCGAGGTTGGCCACCGGTGTTCCGTTGACATCGTTGGGGTCCACTGCGGGCCAATCGACGAGGGCCATGAGGTGGCCGTCCTTGATGCGCGTCACGCTCACCGTGGCGGACTTCGCGCCGATGGCCATGGCCTGCTCGGCGACCGCCTGGGCGGAGAACCACTGGAGGTCGCTGTCGATCGTGGTCTTGAGAGTGCCGCCGGGCTTGGCCGCCTTGGTCGTGACCGTGCTGCCCGGTATCTGCACGCCGTCCGCGCCCTGCTCGTAGGTGAGGCTGCCGTTCGTGCTCAAGAGGCACTTGTCGTCGGCGGCCTCGAGTCCCGCCTGCGGGCCGTCCGTGCCGACGAAGCCGATGAGATTGCCGGCCACCGACCCGTTGGGGTATGTGCGCTTGGAGTGGGTCTCGAACCCGACCCAGGGGATCTTGAGGGCACGCACCTCGCGCAATGCCGCGGTGTCGAGCCCCTTGGACACGACGGAGTAGTTGGAGTTCGGGTCCTTGGTGAGGGCCTGGAACACCACGGCCGGGTCCTGTTTCGTGACCGCCGCGATCTCGTTCGCGGCATCCATCACCGTGATGGTGGACGTGACCCTGTTCTTGTCGACGCGAGTGAAGGAGTCGACGTTGCGCGGGGCGACGATGATCCAGTAGCGGTTGACGCTCGTCGCGAGGAGCACGCCGTTGGCGTCGACGATGTCGCCCCGCGGGGCGTAACTCGTCACCGCTATCGCCCGCTTGCTGAGCGAGTCCTTGTTGAGTTCGTCGGCCCGCACGACCTGGATGTCCACGAGGCGCACCGTGAAGGCGGCGACGACGGCGAAGCAGATGACGATCGCCATCACGAGGCGCCGACGGCTGCTGCGCAGGGGATTCACGGGCGGTCCTTTCGAGAAGCCGGAGCGCGGGATCAGTGGGTGTTGGGTGCCGGGATGGCTCCCGGTTGTGACGCTACCGAAGCCCCGGTACCAGCCGTGGCAGGCGCGCCAGTGGCCGTTCCGGTCGTGCCGGTGGCGGTCGTGCCGGTCGCTCCGGGTGCCGCTGCCTGGCTCGCGAGCATTTCCGGCGTGAGCAGCACGTTCGGGATGAGCGCCGCGCTGTTCGCCCCGACGGTGCTCGCGGCGTCGGCGGCCGTCGGGGCGGCGAGTACTGCGCCGTCGGAGAGCCTGAGCCAGCCGTAGCCACTGGTGTTCAGCACCATCCCGAGCTGTTCGGCGCGCCCGGCGAGGTTCTGCGGCGACTCGAGCACCCGGAGGTTCTCGCTGAGCGCCTGCTGGTCGCGCGACAGTTCCTTGTGGGTCGCCTGCAGCGCCGAGATGTCGTATGAACCCTGCGAGAGCACAATGCTCAGCAAGAGCTGGGCAATGAGGATCACGAAGAGCCCGGCGACGGCGACGAGCGCGTAGACCACCCGAGGGCGTGCCCGGCGCTGGCTGCGCGTCGTGACGATCTCGATGTGACGTGGGTGCTCCTCGACCTCGCGGGGAGATCGAGCCGGCATCAACAGCTCGGGCTGCGCCAGGGCGACGTTGGTGGTCATGCTGCCCTCCGCAGTCGTTCTGCCGCGCGCAGTCGCACGGGGGTGGCTCTGGGGTTCTCTGCCTTTTCGGCATCGGATGCGAGCTCGGCGCCACGAACGAGCAGCGCGAACTCCGGTCGGTGCTCCGGCAGCTCGATCGGAAGGCCGGCCGGCGCCTTCGAGGCTGCCGCAGCAGCGAGGGCGCGCTTCACGATGCGGTCCTCGAGAGATTGGTAGGCGAGAACGACGATTCGGCCGCCCACCTCGAGCGAATCGAGCGCCGCCGGGATCGCCCTGGCCAGCACGGCGAGCTCCTGGTTGACTTCGATGCGCAGGGCCTGGAATACGCGCTTGGCCGGGTGACCGTTGCGCTGCACGGCGACCGGGGTGGCCGCGGTGATGAGTTCGACGAGCTGGGCGGAGCGCACAAGCGGCTCGGTGGCCCGCCTCTCCACGATCCGCTGCGCGTAGCGCGGCGCGAGCCGCTCCTCGCCGTACTCCCAGAAGATGCGGCGAAGTTCGTTCTCGCTGTATTCGGCGAGGATCTTCTCGGCCGTGAGCTCCGAGGTGGCGTCCATGCGCATGTCGAGCGGCGCATCCTTCGAGTAGGAGAATCCGCGCTCCACCCGGTCGAGCTGCAACGACGAGACGCCGAGGTCGAAGAGGATGCCGGACACCTCGCCGATGCCGAGCCCCTCGAGCGCCTCGGTGAAGCGGTCGTAGACCGTGTGCACGAGATGAACGCGGTCGCCGAATGGGGCGAGGCGCTCCGCGGCGATCGCGAGGGCGTCGGTGTCCCGGTCGAGGCCCACGAGCACGAGCTCCGGGAAGCGCTGCAGGAACGCCTCGGCGTGCCCTGCCATGCCGAGGGTGGCGTCGACGAGCACCGCACCGGGCCTGGCGAGCGCCGGAGCGAGCAGCTCGATCGTGCGTTCGAGCATCACTGGGGTATGGATCTGGTTGTCGACCATGATGACCGGTGTTCCGGCCCCTTTCCCCTGATCCCCATCCGGTCCGACCTGCCACCGGGGAAGTGTGGCAGGGCATGCGATCGGCTGGGAGTCACGGGCAAGGCGCTAGAAGAGTCCGGGGATCACCTCCTCCGTGGTGTCGGCGAACGCGCTTTCCTGTTCGGCGTAGTAGGTCTCCCAGGCGGCGGTGTCCCAGATCTCGGCGCGGTTGCCCGCCCCGATCACCGTGAGGTCGCGGCCGAGGCCGGCGTACGCGCGCAGGGCGGCGGGGATGGTGACGCGGTGCTGGCCGTCTGGCACCTCCGCGTTGGCTCCGGAGAGAAACAGGCGCAGGTAGTCGCGCGCCTGCTTGCTCGTGACCGGCGCCTGGCGGATGCGGTCGTGTAGCTCCTCGAACTCGCGGGTGCTGAACACGTAGAGGCAGCGCTCCTGGCCGCGGGTGATCACGATGCCCGACTCGAGTTCCGACCAGAACTTGGCCGGGAGGATGATGCGGCCCTTGTCATCGAGCTTGGGGGTGTGCGTGCCAAGAAACATCGGCGACTCCCCCTCCTTCTCCGGCCTGGATTCAGGTAAGCTCCACTTTACTCCACTTCCCACCACAAAACAACGATATTGGGGCGTGAGTCCCTCGGACTGGGGCATTTTGCCCCGGAATTACAGGGATCTGACGGGTGGAGGACGGTGGAGGGAATTTCCCCGATTTTGGGCAAGAAAAAAGGCCGACCTTTCGGTCGACCTCTTGACTGCTGCTAGCTAGAGCGACGTGCGCGCCTGCAGAGAAATACCGTGGTTATAAATACCGTGGTTATAAGTACCGTGGTTACAAGTACCGGGGCTACTCGTGGCGGTCGTCCTGCCGCTTCTCCCAGCGGTCGTTCATGCGATCCATGAAGCCCACCTTTCTGGGCTTCGGCGCCGCCGGCGCCTCGGGCAACGTCAACCGTTTCGGTGACGAGATGGACATGAGCACTCCCACGAACATCACGACGAACCCGGCGACCCCGATGAGCGGCTGGCGCAGCATCACGCCGGTGACGATCACCCCGACCCCGAGGAGGCCGATGAGGATTCCGACGACGATGGCACGGTACGAAGGCCGCCCGTGGCGGCTACCCACGGTGGCGACGAAGTCAGCATCGTTGTGATAGAGGCTTCGCTCCATCTCTTCCAGGAGACGTTGTTCCTGTTCCGACAACGGCATGGTGACTCCTTTCGGGCTCGAGACCGATCGATGGTAACTCTCAATTGTATGCTCCCGAGCAAAGCTAGGCTAGGACCGTGGCTGAGAGTACGCGGTTAGTTGACCTAGTTCAGGCTGATATCGATGCCTTTCTCGACGATAGGGCACCGCTTCTGTCCTCGATCGGCCCCGACCTGTTCCCCTTGATCGATTTCTCGCGCGATCTTCTCCGCGGCGGAAAGAGATTTCGAGCTTTGTTTTGCTACTGGGGCTGGCAGTCGGTGAGCGGTCACTCCACGGGCTTCGACCAGGCGCAGGACGGCAAGGAGCGCAGCGACCTCGCCGCCGTCGTGAAGGCCGCGAGCGCGCTCGAGATCTTCCACGCCGCCGCCCTCGTGCACGACGACATCATGGACAACTCGGACATGCGACGAGGCATGCCAGCGGCGCACAAGCGATTCGAGTCCCTGCACTCCGACGGCGGCTGGAACGGAAGCCCGCGCACCTTCGGCCAGTCCGCTGCCCTGCTGCTCGGTGACCTGCTGCTCGGGTGGAGTGACGAGCTCTTCGACTCCGGACTCCGGGCACTGCCCGACCTTGCCGCGCGCGAGGCGGCCAGGCTCGAATTCAACCGCATGCGAACCGAGGTGACCGTCGGCCAGTACCTCGACATCCTCGAGGAACGGTCATGGCGTTCGTATCCGGAACCCGAGCTGCTGGGCCGGGCGCACCGCGTGATCGTCTACAAGTCGGCCAAGTACAGCATCGAGGCTCCGCTCGCCATCGGCGCCGCGCTCGCCGGTGGCAGCATCGCCCAGATGTCTGCGCTTCGGGAGTTCGGGCTCCCCCTCGGCATCGCCTACCAGCTTCGCGACGACCTGCTCGGCGTGTTCGGCGACCCGCAGACCACGGGCAAGCCGGCCGGCGACGACCTGCGAGAGGGAAAGCGCACGGTGCTCATCGCTCTCGCGCGCACCAATCTGGCGCCCAACGCCACTCGCCTGCTCGACGAGCTACTCGGCGACACCGACCTCAGCGCGCAGCAGGTGTCTATGCTGCAGGCATCCATCCGGGACTGCGGGGCTGTGGAGCAGGTGGAACGAATCATCGACCACAACGTGCGCATCGCCATCGAGGCAATTGAGAACGCCCCGGTGAGCGCCGCCGCCCGCGAGCAGCTCGTACAGCTCGCAGCCACCGTGAGCAAGCGCTCGGCGTAGGGCGAACCGTTCGACGCCGGCAGGTGCAGGAAACAGGGCGGCTCTAGAAGCCGAGCGCCTGGGCGACCCGGCGAACCTCCGCCTTCCGGCCGGCCCGCAACGCGTCGACGGGCGGGATGCCGATGCTCTCCTCCGAGGTGAGCAGCCAGTTCATGGCCTCCTCGTCGCTGAAGCCGCTGTCGTGCAGCACCAGTAGCGTGCCGCGGAGCTCGGGAAGCGGCTCCCCGTCGCGGATGAAGGACTCCGGAACCTTCCACACCCCGTCCACCTTCGCCGCGAGCAGGCTGCGGTCCTCGATGAGCCGGCGAACCTTGCTCACGCCGATTCCGAGCAGTTCAACGAGGTCGGGGATGGTCAGCCAGCGGGTTTCTGGAGCAATGGTCACGAGGCAATGGTGCCAGAACTGGACGCCAGCGCAAACTCAGTAAATGTTTCGGGTATGTTACCCCAAACCCCACCAGCCACGATAATTGACACTGAGTACCTTCTGTGTCAGCGTTGTTTGATTGAGTAACGACCTTCTCGGGGCCGGGGAGATGGACGGGGAACCACAAATGACAAGCACATCCGAACAGGGCGCGAGACACGCGGCGCCCACAGAGCGCAGCCGACTGAGCAAGAATCTGATGTCAACACTGCCGATCGTGCTCGCCGGATCGATGGCCATGAGCATGAATCTCACCGGCCCGATCGACACCGCGGACGCCAAACCGCCCGCCAAGCCGCGGTCCAGCCCGACGGAACTGGGCAAGACCATCCGCGAGGCATTCGCCGCGGCCACCCGCGCCGCCGCCAACCCGACTCCGGTCACCGTGTCCGAGGCGCAGACCAGCATCGCGGCCGCTCCGGCCACCTACAAGGTCGCCGCCGGGGACAGCGTCAGCAGCATCGCCGGCCGCTTCGGCCTGGCCACGGCATCCGTGCTCGCGCTCAACGGCCTCGGCTGGAAGTCGGTGATCTTCCCGGGTCAGGTGCTCAAGCTCACCAGCGGTGGGGCGGTTCCCGTCGCGGCGCCCGTCGTCGGGTCGCCCACCTCCCGCTACACGATCGCCAAGGGCGACACGATCAGCCACATCGCCGCTCGCTTCGGAGTGAGTGTGCAGACCCTGCTCAGCGCGAACGGTCTCGGCTGGGCGAGCATCATCTACCCCGGGCAGACCCTCGCCATTCCCGGAGCGTCGACCGCCGCCGTCTCCTCCACCCCGATCGTGGCGGCACCGGCTCCCGCGAAGCCCTCGGTCGCACCCGGCGCATACGTGATCGCCACCGGAGACACGATCGCGGGCATCGCGTCCCGCTTCGGCGTGACGACCGGGGCGCTGCTCGCGGCCAACGGTCTCAACTGGTCGAGCATCATCTACACGGGACGCAGCCTCGTGATCCCGGCCAAGCCGATCGTTCCTGCCGCGTCGGTGACGCCGTCGATCGTGCTCACCGCCGAGATGGCCACGAACGCGAAGACCATCATCCGCGTCGGTCGCTCGCTCGGCGTGCCCAACTACGGTCTCGTCGTCGCCCTCGCGGCCGCGGCGCAGGAATCCGGGCTCCGCAACCTCAACTACGGGGACCGCGACTCGCTCGGCCTGTTCCAGCAGCGCCCGAGCACCGGCTGGGGAACCCCCGCGCAGATCCTCGACACGACATACGCCGCCAAGCTCTTCTTCGGGGGCCCGCAGAACCCCAACGCCGCGAACACGCGCGGGTTGCTCGACATCCCGGGCTGGCAGTCGAGTACCGTCACCCAGGCCGCGCAGTCCGTACAGCTCTCCGCGTTCCCCGACGCGTATGCGAAGTGGGAGACCGGGGCCCGTGCGTGGCTCAAAGACCTCGGCTAAAGCTGGCTTCACGGTGTTTTGGCAGGCCTTCTGGGCTGGCCAACTTTAGACTCGTGCAGTGAGCACCAACAGCACCGATCCCCTCATCGGCCGTCTTATCGACGGCCGATACCAGGTGCGCTCACGCATCGCCCGCGGCGGCATGGCCACGGTCTACCTCGCCACCGACCTGCGCCTCGAGCGCCGGGTGGCGATCAAGGTCATGCACGGCCACCTCGCGGACGACTCGCAATACAAGGCCAGGTTCATCCAGGAGGCCCGCTCGGCCGCGCGACTCGCGCATCCGAATGTCGTGAACGTCTACGACCAGGGACAGGATGGCGAGACCGCGTACCTGGTGATGGAGTACCTCCCGGGCATCACCCTGCGCGACCTGCTTCAGGAGCACAAGGTGCTCACGACGGTGCAGGCCATGGACATCATGGAGGCGATCCTCTCCGGGCTCGCCGCCGCGCACAAGAACGGCATCGTCCACCGCGACCTCAAACCCGAGAACGTGCTGCTCGCGGATGACGGGCGCATCAAGATCGGGGACTTCGGGCTTGCTCGTGCCGCATCGGCCAATACCGCCACCGGCAATGCGCTGCTCGGCACCATCGCGTACCTCTCCCCCGAACTCGTCACCCGCGGGGTGGCTGACACCCGCAGCGATATCTACGCCGTGGGCATCATGCTCTACGAGATGCTCGCCGGCGAGCAGCCGTTCAAGGGCGAGCAGGCGTTCCAGATCGCGCACCAGCACGCGAACGACACTGTGCCGATGCCGAGCACCAAGAACCCGCGGGTGCCCGCGGAGCTCGACGAGCTCGTGCTCTGGGCCACCGCCCGCGACCCTGACCAGCGTCCGCGCGACGCGAAGACGATGCTCGACCAACTGCACGAGACGGAGGCCGTTCTTCGCCAGGACGACACGTCGACCGCGGCAACCGCCGTGCAGCGCACCGTGGTGATGCCGTCCGCCGTCGCCTCGGCCTCCTCGACCGCCGAGACCCAGATCTTCGCCGCGAAGGCGCGACACCGCACCGGCCCGATCCTCACCGAGTCGGCGGCGACGCTCTCGAACAAGGCCGAGCGGCGCCGGTCCAGGGGCTTCTGGCTCTTCGGCCTCGTGATCCTTCTCGCCGCCCTGGCCGGCGGCACCGGCTGGTACTTCGGCGCCGGGCCAGGCGCACGCATCGGCATCCCGGACCTGGCCGGCCAGTCACCAACCGATGCGACCGCCGCGCTCGTGAAGCTCGGGCTCACGGTCGACCCGACCGTCGTGCCCACCGACTCGCCCACCGTGGCGAAGGATGCGGTGGTCAACACCGATCCGCCCAGCGGCAGCCTCATCGTGCGCGACACGGTCGTGAAGCTCCTCGTCTCCACCGGCCCGAAGCTCATCGACCTCCCCGACCTGCGCGGGCTGCCCGAGCAGCAGGCGATTGACAGGATCAAGACCCTCGACTTCACCTACGACGGCACCAAGTCGGCCCAGCAGTTCGACGGCAAGGCGCCGCTCGGCACGGTGATCGCGGCGCTCGGTGCGGATGGCACCGACCTCTCCGCGGTGAAGCAGTACGGCCAGCAGCAGAAGATCTCGCTCGTGATCTCGGCCGGGCCGCTGCCCGCCGTCGCCGGGCTGAGCTTCGACGATGCGTCAAAACTCCTTCAGGCCTCCGGCCTCACCGCCACCAAGGGCGTGGATGCCTTCAGCGCCGACGTGCCGAAGGATGCCGTGATCGGCATCGAGACGCCCAAGGACGCCGCGGGCAAGGACAAGCCGATCCGCCCGAACGACACGGTACGGCTGACGATGTCGCGGGGGCCGGAGCAGGTCGCAGTGCCGGATGTGACGAACAAGACCTGGACAGACGCGAAGAAGATTCTGAGCGATGCAGGGTTCGTGCTCAAGTACAGCCCGGTCGCGGATGCATTTCCGGCTCAGACAACGGTGACGAAGACCAACCCCGCTGCCGGCCAGACCGTTGACAGGGGCTCGGTAGTGAAGGTCAGCACCGCGACCTTTGGATCGGGCGGCTAGCCGGGACGGGTCGTCTCCCTCGCGGAGGGAGACAGCGCACCCCGCGGCGGGGAAACTGCGTCGCGGCGGGAGGCGTAACCCCCGCCGATGCGCGGCGTCCCCCTCCGCGAGGGGAATGCGGGGCTTCAGCGCGCGCCGAGCTCCTCGGCCACGAGGAATGCGAGCTCGAGCGACTGCATGTGGTTGAGCCGGGGGTCGCAGAGCGACTCGTAGCGCGTGGCGAGATCGGCCTCGTCGATCTGCTCCGAGCCGCCCAGGCACTCCGTGACGTCGTCGCCGGTGAGCTCGATGTGGATGCCGCCCGGGTACGTCCCCGCCGCGCGGTGCGACTCGAAGAAGCCCTTGACCTCATCCACGACGTCGTCGAAGCGACGGGTCTTGTAGCCGTTCGGGGTGGTGAGCCCGTTGCCGTGCATCGGGTCGGTCACCCAGAGCGGATTCGCGTCCGCCTGCGTGATGGCCTCGAGCAGCGGCGGGAGGGCATCCCGCACCTTGCCGGCGCCCATGCGAGTGATGAACGTGAGACGACCGGGCTCGCGTTCGGGGTCGAGCTTATCGATCAGGCGCAGCATGTCGTCGATCTTGGTCGTCGGCCCGAGCTTGACGCCGATCGGGTTGCGCAGGCGGGACATGTAGTCCACGTGGGCGCCGTCCAGGTCCCGCGTGCGCTCCCCGATCCAGAGGAAGTGGGCGGAGGTGTTGATCGGCGTGCCGTTACGGGAGTCGATGCGCGTCATCGGGCGCTCGTAGTCCATGAGCAGGCCCTCGTGGCTGGTGTAGAACTCCACGCGCTTCAGCTCGTCGAAGTCGGCGCCGGCCGCCTCCATGAACTTGATGGCTTTGTCGATGTCGTGGGCCATCTGCTCGTAGCGCACGTTGGCCGGGTTGCGGGCGAAGCCCTGGTTCCAGCGGTGCACCTCGCGCAGGTCGGCGAAACCGCCCTGGGTGAAGGCGCGCACGAGATTGATGGTGGAGGCGGAGGTGTGGTAGCCCTGCACGAGGCGACGCGGGTCGGCCTCGCGCGACTCAGGCGTGAAGTCGTAGCCGTTGACGATGTCGCCGCGGTAGGCGGGCAGCGTCACGTCTCCGCGCGTCTCGGTGTTGCTCGAGCGCGGCTTGGCGAACTGGCCGGCCATGCGGCCCATCTTGATCACCGGGGTCGACGCGCCGTAGGTGAGCACCACGGCCATCTGCAGCACCGTCTTCACGCGATTGCGGATCTGGTCGGCGGTGGCCCCGGCGAAGGTCTCTGCGCAGTCCCCGCCCTGCAGCAGGAACGCCTTGCCGCTGGCCGCGGCGGCGAGCCGCTCGCGCAGCACGTCCACCTCGCCGGCGAAGATGAGCGGCGGCAGGGTCGCGATCTCGTCGGAGGCGGCCTGCAGCGTCGTGGAGTCCGGCCATTGCGGCTGCTGCTTGATGGGGAGCGTGCGCCAATAGTCGAGCCCGGCGATCACGGAAGGATCGGCAATAACCACGGGATCTTCGAAACGATTAAGCACGAAAGGAATTCCTCAATGCAACGGTGCTGGCGGTGGGTGTGGGGCCACATGGCCCGATTTGCCAGCCTACCGGCTGGCCGAGCCCTGCTTCTCCTTAACCGAAGAGGCATAGACATCCGCATATTCCTGCCCGCTCAGGCGGTCGAGCTGGTACATGATCTCGTCGGTGATGGAGCGCAGGATGAAACGGTCGCCCTCCATCCCCTCGAAGCGGGAGAAGTCGAGCGGCTCGCCGATCGCGATGCCGATGCGGCGCACCTTGGGCAGCCGGCGTCCGATCGGCATCACCTTCTCGGTGTCGATCATCGCCACGGGCACGACGGGCACGTGGCCCTCGAGAATCATGCGGGCGACTCCGGTGCGGCCGCGGTACAGCCTGCCGTCCGGGCTGCGGGTGCCCTCCGGATAGATGCCGAGCACCTCGCCGCGCGCGAGCACGCCGAGACCGGTCTGCAGCGACGCCTCGGACGCCTTGCCGCCCGAGCGGTCGATGGGCAGCATCCCCGCCGCGGTGAGGAAGTTGCGGATGAACCAGCCCTTGATGCCCTTGGCCGTGTAGTAGTCGCTCTTGGCGAGGAAGCTGATGCGCCGGTCGATCACGAGCGGAAGGAACACCGAGTCGATGAACGAGAGATGGTTGCTCGCCATGATCACGCCGCCGGTGCGGGGGATGTTGTCGTGGCCGGTGACCCAGGGCCGGAAGGCGGTCTTGAGAATCGGCCCTACGACCAGGTTCTTCATGAACCAGTAGAACATCGACACCACCTTTGAGAGACAAAACCCAGCTTAGCGGTGCCTGCGCGGCCCGGAGTGTCGGAGGGAGCGTTCCCCGCGGTCAGCCCCGACTCGCCGCGTGCAGCCGCGCCAGGTCGGCCGCGCCGACCACGCCGGCGTCGTTCACAAGCTCCGCGATCACGAAGGCGGGCTCCGGGTGGAAGCCGCGGGCGGGCAGATGGGAGAGGTACGCCTCGCGGATCGGGTCGAGCAGGAGGTCGCCGGCGACGGCCACCCCGCCACCGAAGACGAAGACCTGCGGGTCGAGCACGGCGCTCAGCGACGCGCAGGCCTCGCCGAGCCAGTGTCCGAGCTCGCGAAGCGCCTGCAGGGCTCCCGCGTCGCCGGCCACGATGAGGGCCGCGACGTCCGGTCCGGTCAACGTGCCCTTCTGTTCGCGCACGGTGGCGAGACCGAGACCGATTCCGCCGACATCCGCGATCGCGTTCGCCATGCGGAGCAGGGCGCGACCGGAGCCGTACTGCTCGATGCAGCCGCGGGCGCCGCAGCCGCAGGGGAGGCCGTCTGGCACGACGCGCATGTGGCCGAGCTCGGCACCCGCGCCGAAGCCGCCCCGGAACAGGCGATCCTGAGTGACGATGGCGCCGCCCACGCCCGTGCCGATGGTGAGCATCGTCATGTCGCTTACGAGCCGGCCGGCGCCGAAGCGGAACTCGGCCCAGCCGGCCGCGTTCGCGTCGTTGTCGATGGTGATGTCGAGGTCGAGGCGCTCGGTCAGTCGCTGCCGAAGCGGCTCGTGACGCCAGCTGATGTTCGGCGTGTAGTAGACGATCGACTGCGCGGCGTCGATGAAGCCGGGTGCGGCAACCCCGGCCGCGGCCACCTCGTGCCCATCGCGGAGCTTTTCGATCATCGCTACGACGGCATCGACGATCGCGTTCGAGTCGCCGGCCTGCGTTGCCACGCGGTCCTCGGCGATGATCTCGCCTTCCTCGCTCACGAGGGCTCCGGCGATCTTTGTTCCGCCGATGTCAATTCCAATTGCGTGCACGAGCGCGAGACCTCTTCTTGGTGTTACGGAGGGAATGGCACCGGACCGGCGGTGAATGGTCGCCCGGATGCGCCACCTAGAGTTTAGGCAACGAGCAAAGCTCCCCGCCACGCGCACAGGTTCGCCCGGGCGCGCCGGGTAGGCTTGAATCATTGAATTGACCGGTGCCGAGGGAGTTGCCGTGGAACAGTACGACGTGCCAGCCGTAGTCGAGGCCGACCCGCAAGCCAACGCGACCGACCTGCTCATAGACCGTGTCGCCGCCACCCCGGACCTTGCGCTCTTCGCGCTCCCGACGGCCGACGGCGGGTGGACGGATGTCACGGCATCCGAATTCCTTCGCCAGGTCGTGGCGCTCGCCAAGGGACTCGTCGCCTCCGGAATCCAGCCGGGCGACAAGATCGGGCTGATGTGCAAGACCCGCTACGAGTGGACGCTCATCGACTTCGCCACCTGGTTCGCCGGCGCCGTTCTCGTGCCGGTGTACGAGACCTCCTCCCCCGTGCAGGTGCAGTGGAACCTCTCCGACTCCGGCGCGATCGCCATGATCACCGAGACCCCAGACCACTTCGCACGGTTCGACGAGGTGTACGCGGACCTTCCCCTGATCGACAAGGTGTGGAAGATCAACCTCGGCGACCTGGACAAGCTCGTCGCGGCAGGCGTCGACGTGACTGACGAGGAGATCGAGCGTCGGCGCACCATCGCGAACGCCGCAGATCTCGCCACCCTCATCTACACGGCCGGCACGACCGGTAGGCCCAAGGGCTGCATCCTCACCCACGCCAACTTCGTCGAGCTATGCCGTAACTCGGCGAAGGCGATCCCCGAGGTCGTGAACACGAACTCGAGCACTCTGCTGTTCATCACCACCGCGCACATCTTCGCCCGCTTCATCTCCCTGCTCTGCGTGCACGGCGGGGTCAAGGTCGGCCATCAGTCGGACACGAAGCAGCTTCTGCCGGCGATGCAGTCATTCAAGCCGACCTTCCTGCTCGCGGTGCCGCGCGTGTTCGAGAAGGTCTACAACTCGTCGGAGCAGAAGGCGGAGTCCGGCGGCAAAGGCGCGATCTTCCGCCGGGCGGCGGCCGTGGCGATCGAGCATTCGAAGGCGCTCGACGCCGGGTCGGTGCCCTTCGGTCTCAAGGTGCAGTTCGCCGTGCTCGATAGGCTCGTGCTCTCCAAGATCCGGTCGGCCATGGGCGGCAAGGTCAAGTTCGCCGTCTCCGGTTCCGCCCCGCTCGGGCTTCGACTCGGGCACTTCTACCGCAGCCTCGGCATCACGATCCTCGAGGGCTACGGGCTCACCGAGACGACGGCGCCCATCTCGGTGAATCTTCCCTCCAAGTTCAAGATCGGCAAGGTGGGCCCGCCGCTGCCCGGCGTCTCGGTGCGGATCGCCGCGGACGGCGAGATCCAGGCCAAGGGAGTGAACGTCTTCGACGGCTACTGGAAGAATCCCACGGCCACGGCCGACGCCTTCGACGGTGACTGGTTCAAGACCGGCGACATCGGCGAGTTCGATGAGGACGGCTACCTGTCGATCACCGGCCGCAAGAAGGAGATCATCGTCACGGCCGGCGGCAAGAACGTCTCCCCCGCCCAGCTCGAGGATCCGATCAGGGCGAACCCGATCATCAGCCAGGTGGTGGTGGTGGGCGAGCAGAAGCCGTTCATCTCGGCGCTCGTCACGCTCGACGAGGAAATGCTCCCCGTGTGGCTCAAAAACATCGGCGAGGATGCGACCCAGTCGATCGACGACGCAAGGAAGAACCCCAAGGTGATCGCCGAGGTGCAGCGTGCGGTCGACGCCGCGAACACCACCGTGTCCCGCGCGGAGTCGATCCGCAAGTTCGTGATCCTGCCCAAGGACTTCACCGAGGCGACCGGCTACCTGACGCCCAAGCTCAGCATCAAGCGCAACGAGATCCTCAAGGACTTCCGCGACGTAATCGAGAGCATGTACCAGGGCGCACCGGCCACGGAGGGCATCGCGAGCTAGCGCGAGGGCACGGTCTCGCGGGTCGACCGGCCGCGCCTAGAACCAGGGCGCCTGGCGGATCTGCGACATCGCCTCGCGCCTGACGTCCTTCTCGAGGCCGTCGATGTAGAGCTTTCCGTTGAGATGGTCGGTCTCGTGCTGCAGCGCCTGCGCCATCACTCCTGTGCCACTCAGTTCGATCGGCGTGCCGTGGATGTCGGTCCCCGTCACGCGCGCGAACGGGTACCGCAGCCGCTCGAAGTAGAACCCGGGGATCGACAGGCAGCCCTCGTCGACGAGTTCCGGTTCGCCGGACACCTCCACGAGCACCGGGTTGATGATGTAGCCGATCTTGCCTTCGACGTTGTAGCTGAACGCCCGCTGGTTCACGCCGATCTGCGGCGCGGCCACGCCCGCCCGGCCTGGCATCTTCACGGTGTCGAGCAGATCCTCCACGAGCCCGGCCACGTCATCCGACGGCCCGATCGGGTCGGAGACCGTCTTCAACACCGGGTCTCCGAAGATCCTGATCTGTCGTTCCGTCATGCCGTGGAGTTCCGTTCTGTGTGCAGGGCGACTGGCGTGTGGCGAGCGGCCGCGCCGGTGGCAAGCGACATCACCACGTCGTCGGTCGAGTTGCCCCGCCGGCGACCGCGAGGTCGAACCGCCACGCCGACGGCGCGGAGCGGTCAGCCACCCTGATGGGAGGGCAGACCGTCCGTCACGAGCGCCGCGAGCTCGAGCGCCGAGGCCCTCGTGAGGGGCTTCAGGTCCTTGTAGTTGATCACCGAACCGGCGGCGAGCTGCGGATCGTACGGAATCCGCACGATCTCACGCACGCGCGACTTGAAGTGCGCCTCAATCTCCTCGAGCTTGACGAGGTTGGTGCCCTGTGTTGCGGTGTTGAGCGCGACGATCGCGTTGCGCACAAGGTCGCCGTAGCCGTTGGCCTCCAGCCAGGTGAGGGTCTCGGAGGCGAGGCGCGCCTCGTCCACGCTCCCGCCGGAGACGATCACGACCGAGTCCGCACGCTGCAGCGTGGCTCGCATCACCGAGTGCACGATGCCGGTACCGCAGTCGGTGAGCACGATCGAGTAGAACCGGGCAGCGAGATCGGCCACCACGTTGTAGTCGTTCTCGTCGAACGCCTCGGAGAGCAGCGGGTCGGTGTCGGAGGCGAGGATGTCGAGCCGGGTCTCGTCCCTGGACACCATGGTGGTGAAGTCGTTGAAGCTCGTGATCGTCGGGGCCATCGTCACGACATCCCGCACGGTCGACCGGGTCTGCTTGTTGACCCGCTCGGAGAGGGTGCCTCGGTCGGGGTTGGCGTCGATCGCGATGATGCGGTCCTCGCGGGTCTCGGCCAGGGCCATGCCGAGGAGTGCCGTGATGGTGGTCTTGCCGACACCGCCCTTGCGGGTGAGCACCGGGATGAATCGGGCCCCGCCCTCGAACCTCTTGTCGATGCGAGCCTCGACCGCCTTGCGGGCGATCACCTTGGGCGAGTCGCCGAGGTTCACGAGATGGAGGGTGACGGCATAGACGAAGGCGTTCCAGCCGCCCTCCGGCCGGCCGCGCAACCGGCGCTTGCGGTCGATGAGGCGGTCCGGGGTAAGCATGGATGCCGCCTCGGGCGAGGTGGACACCTCCCCGCGCATCCGACCGCGGCGCGTCGAGCCCCGATCGTCGCCGGCGGGGAGTTCGGGAATCACCGGCGCTTCCGGCTTCTTCTCCACCACCTTCGGCGGCACGACGGTGATGGACATCGTCGACGGCTCGGCGGTCTCGATGGCTCCCGGATTCACCGGAACCTCCACGATCGCGACGGCGAGCTCGTCTTCCGGCGCGGCGTGGATCGTGGTCGGAAGGCTCACCTCGATCGTGAGACTCTCCGGCAGTTGCGACGCGATGTCACGCGCTGGAGAGTCGATCAGGTCGACGGAAGCAGCGTTGTCGGCGCCGAGGCTTGCCTCGCAGTCGTCCGACTCATCGCGTTTAGTTGTCATGACAACACCGCCCTTCGCTACTAGAGAACCCCTTATTTTACCCTCACGCCAGCCCCACCCGGGGGCGCGGCCGTTCCGGGTGTGGACCGGGAGGCCGCGTCAGGCGGTCGTCACCTCCAGCAGAAGGTCGCCGGCGTCCACCTGTTGGGTCTTCGGAACGGCAAGGCGGCGCACTATTCCGCCGACCGGCGTGGTGATCGCCGCCTCCATCTTCATCGCCTCGATCGAGGCCACGGCCTGCCCGGCCTCGACCGCGTCACCCTCGGCTACCTGCAGGGTGACGACTCCCGAGAACGGGGCGGCGACCTGGCCCGGTCGGGCCGGATCCGCCTTCTCCGCCGCCTTGCTTTCGACGGTGATTCCCCGATCCCGAACGAAGACGGGACGCAATTGTCCGTTCAGGATCGTCATCACGGTGCGCATGCCCTTGTCGTCGGCTTCGCCGATCGCCTCGAGCCCCACGAAGAGGCTCACGCCTCGATCGATGTGGATCGCGTGCTCCGTGCCCTGGTGCAGACCGTAGAGGTAGTCGACGGTGTCGACCACCGACAGGTCGCCGTAGAGCTCCCGCACGTCTTCGAACTGCTTGGTGGGCCCGGGGAAGAGCAGCCGGTTGAGGGTCGCCCGCCGAGATGTGGCGTCGCCGGCGAGCCCGGCGCGGGCGGCGTCGGAGATCTCCTCGACGCCGATCTTCACCTTGCGCCCCGCGAGCACCTTGGTGCGGAACGGCTCCGGCCAGCCACCCGGCAGGTCGCCGAGTTCCCCGGCCATGAAGCCGATCACCGAGTCGGGGATGTCGTACTTGTCCGGGTTCTCCTCGAAGTCCCGTGGATCGGCGTTGGCCGCGGCGAGGGACAACGCGAGGTCGCCGACCACCTTCGAGGACGGCGTGACCTTGGGCGGCCGGCCGAGGATCTGGTTCGCGGCGGCGTAGAGGTCCTCGATCTTCTCGAACTGGTCGGCGAGCCCGAGAGCGATGGCCTGCTGGCGAAGGTTCGAGAGCTGGCCGCCGGGGATCTCGTGCCGGTACACGCGGCCGGTCGGGCCGGGCAGGCCGGACTCGAACGGCTTGTATGCGTGACGCACGGCCTCCCAGTACGGCTCGAGGTCGGAGACCGCCCTGAGCGACAGCCCGGTGTCCCGGTCGGTGTGGGCGAGAGCCGCGATGAGCGCCGACGCCGACGGCTGGCTGGTGGTTCCCGCCATGGGCGCGCTCGCGACATCCACGGCATCCGCCCCGGCGCGGCTCGCCGCGAGCAGCGTCGCGAGCTGGCCGCCGGCGGTGTCGTGGGTGTGCACGTGCACGGGCAGGTCGAAGCGTTCCCGGAGCGCCGCGACGAGCTTCTCGGCCGCACCGGCGCGCAGCAGGCCGGCCATGTCCTTGATGGCGAGGATGTGCGCCCCGGCCTCCACCATCTGGTCGGCAAGCCTCAAGTAGTAGTCGAGGGTATAGAGCGTCTCGGCCGGGTCGAGCAGGTCGCCCGTGTAGCAGAGCGCTACCTCGGCGACGGCGCTCCCGGTCGCGAGAACGGAGTCGATGGCCGGCCGCATCTGCGACACGTCGTTGAGCGCGTCGAAGATGCGGAAGATGTCGACGCCAGTGGATGCCGCCTCGCGCACGAACGCGTCGGTCACCTCCGTGGGGTACGGGGTGTAGCCCACGGTGTTGCGGCCGCGCAGCAGCATCTGGATCGCCACGTTCGGCAGGGCCTCACGCAGAGAGGCGAGCCGGTCCCACGGGTCCTCGCCCAGGAAGCGCAGCGCGACGTCGTAGGTCGCTCCGCCCCACGCCTCGACGGAGAGGAGCTCGGGCGTCATCCGCGCCACATACGGGGCGACGGCGAGCAGATCCTTGGTGCGCACGCGGGTGGCGAGCAGGGACTGGTGGGCGTCGCGGAAGGTGGTCTCGGTGACGGCAAGAGCGGTCTGGGCGCGCAGGGCAGACGCGAAGCCGACCGGTCCGAGCTCGAGCAGGCGCTGCCGCGACCCGGCCGGAGCGGGCGCCGAGAGGTCGAGCGACGGCAGCTTGATCGCCGGGCTGATGATGCCGGCCCCGTCGCCGTTCGGGTGGTTGACCGTGACATCTGCGAGCCAGTTGAGGATCTTCGTGCCGCGGTCCTTCGACTGGTGGGTGAGGAAAAGCTCGGGGCGCTCCTCGATGAAGGCGGTGCTGAGATCCCCCGCGACGAACGACGGGTCGTCGAGCACGGCCTGCAGGAACGGGATGTTGGTGGACACCCCGCGAATGCGGAACTCAGCGAGGCCGCGTTTGGCGCGGGCGACGGCGGCCGGGAAGTCGCGGCCGCGGCAGGTCATCTTCACGAGCATCGAATCGAAGTGCGGGCTGATCTGGGTGCCAGGGTCGATGGTGCCGCCGTCGAGGCGGATGCCGCCACCGCCCGGCGAACGGTAGGTGGTGATCTTGCCGGTGTCCGGGCGGAACCCGGCCGCCGGGTCCTCCGTGGTGATGCGGCACTGCAGCGCCGCGCCGCGCAGGCGGATGCTGTCCTGGCCGAGACCGAGCTCCTGCAGCGTCTGGCCGAAGGCGATCCGCATCTGCGACTGCACGAGGTCGACGTCGGTGACCTCCTCGGTCACGGTGTGCTCCACCTGGATGCGCGGGTTCATTTCGATGAAGACGTGCTGGCCCTTGCGCTCCCCCGCCGTGTCGAGCAGGAACTCGACGGTGCCGGCGTTGACGTAGCCGATCGACCTGGCGAACGCGATCGCGTCGCGGTACATGGCCTGCCGCACGTTCTCGTCGAGGTTGGGGGCCGGGGCGATCTCGATCACCTTCTGGTGACGGCGCTGCACGGAGCAGTCGCGCTCGAAGAGGTGCACGGTCTCCCCGGTGGCGTCGGCCAGGATCTGAACCTCGATGTGGCGCGGGCGCACCACGGCCTGCTCGAGGAACATCGTCGGGTCGCCGAAGGCGCTGTCCGCCTCGCGCATCGCCTCGACGAGCGCCGCCTTCAGGTCCTGCTTGCGCTCGACCCGCCGCATCCCCCGGCCGCCACCGCCCGCGACGGCCTTCGCGAAGATCGGAAAGCCGATCGCGTCTGCGCCGGCAAGCAGCTCGTCCACGTCGCTCGAGGCTGGCGTGGACTTGAGCACCGGCACCCCGGCGGAGATCGCGTGTTCCTTGGCAGTGACCTTGTTGCCGGCCATCTCGAGCACGTGCTGGCCTGGGCCGATGAAGGTGATGCCGGCCGCTGCCGCGGCCTCGGCAAGCTCGGGGTTCTCGGAGAGGAAGCCGTAGCCGGGGTAGATCGCATCTGCCCCGCACTCCTTCGCCACCCGGATGATCTCCGAGACGTCGAGATAGGCACGCACGGGATGCCCGGGCTGGCCGATCTGGTACGCCTCGTCCGCCTTCAGCCGGTGCATCGAATTGCGGTCCTCGTATGGGAAGACCGCCACGGTCTGCGCTCCCAGCTCGTACGCGGCACGGAAGGCCCTGATTGCGATTTCGCCACGGTTGGCAACGAGGATCTTCTTGAACATCTGGTCCTTCCGGAACACGAGTCAGCAGAATTTCAGGATCGCACGCGACCCGCCGGTACACTGCCACTCCGCCACGCCAACATTTAGGTTCTTTAAGACTAGTGAAGGTATCGTCTCTACTTGTGCATGTACTCAGCGTCAGCTCCCTCAAGGGCGGGGTCGGCAAGACCACGGTGACGCTCGGACTCGCTTCCGCAGCGTTTTCGAAAGGTCTCCGAACCCTCGTCGTCGATCTCGACCCCCAATCCGATGTGTCGACCGGTATGGACATCAATGTCGCCGGCCACCTCAACGTCGCGGACGTTCTCGCGTCGCCCAAGGAGAAGATCGTGCGCGCCGCGATCGCACCGAGCGGATGGACGAAGGGTCGCGCCGGCAAGATCGATGTGATGATCGGCAGCCCGGCCGCCATCAACTTCGACGGACCGCACCCGAGCATCCGCGACATCTGGAAGCTCGAGGAAGCGCTCTCGAACGTGGAAGCCGACTACGACCTCGTGCTCATCGACTGCGCACCATCGCTCAACGCCCTCACCCGCACCGCCTGGGCGGCGTCGGACCGGGTCACCGTGGTGACCGAGCCTGGCCTGTTCTCCGTGGCGGCCGCCGACCGCGCCCTCCGCGCGATCGAGGAGATTCGCCGCGGCCTCTCCCCCCGCCTGCAGCCCCTGGGCATCATCGTGAACCGCGCCCGCGTGCAGTCGCTCGAGCACCAGTTCCGAATCAAGGAACTGCGGGACATGTTCGGGCCCCTCGTTCTCAGCCCGCAGTTGCCGGAGCGCACCTCGCTGCAGCAGGCCCAGGGCGCGGCCAAGCCGCTGCACGTCTGGCCGGGCGAGAGTGCCCAGGAGATGGCGCACAACTTCGACCTGCTGCTGGACCGCGTGCTCCGCACCGCCAAGATCGGCGAATACGCCGTAACCGCGTAGCCCAGGACCGGGTCCGAGTTCCGGATCCGGGTTTCACCGGACCAGGAGCATCCGTCCCCCTACTCGAGCCGAAAACGCAGGACATTCGCCACCAAACCGCCTCCTGTGGCGCAAGTGGACCTAGTTCGTGGCGAATCTCCTGCGTTTTCGGCTGGCAGGCGAGGGGCCGGCCGGCCGAGGCGCGAGGACCGGGGCTAGGAGGCCTTGATGGAGCGGCGAGCGGCGAGTTCGTCCGTGACGTCCGGGCGCTCGGAGTCGAGTTCGACGAGGGAGTTCTCCACCTCGCGCAGAACCTTGCCGACGGCAATGCCGAAGACGCCCTGGCCGCGGCTTACGAGGTCGATGACCTCGTCGTTCGAGGTGCACAGGTACACGCTCGCCCCGTCGCTCATGAGCGTCGTCTGGGCGAGGTCGTTCACGCCGGACTCGCGCAGCTGATTGACGGCCGTGCGGATCTGCTGCAGCGAGATTCCGGTGTCGAGCAGTCGCTTGACGAGCTTGAGCACGAGGATGTCGCGGAAGCCGTAGAGGCGCTGCGAGCCGGATCCGGCCGCGCCCCGCACCGTCGGCTCGACGAGTTCGGTGCGAGCCCAGTAGTCCAGCTGGCGGTAGCTGATGCCGGCGGCGCGTGCCGCGACGGCGCCGCGATAACCGGCAGAGCCATCGAGGTCGGGAAGACCGTCGGTGAAGAGCAAACCGAGGTCGTAACGAGAATCCTCGTTCCGTGTGTTTGGCTCGCTCATCTGACTGCCTTCCGCCTTGTCGACCATCCTCAACATTCAAGGAGTGGTTGATACTTCTGTCTTGTTCCACGTTACCGATGGGTTCACCCGGATCGGTGACATTGGCCAAGAACGTCATCGGCGTGTCGGTGCGGACCCGCGGGTTACACCGTCGTTCCCAAGGAATTCCAGTTTAGGGGTCGAGCCTCGAGAGCGCCGAGCGAATCAGGCTGCTGCGCACAATCTCGAGCTGACCGGCGATCTCACGCGCGAGTTCGCCCGCCTTGGCCCGGCTCGACGCGTCTTTCCGTCGTGCGACGGGAATGAGCGCGCTCTCGATGAGTCCGAGCTCCCGCTCGGCCGCTGCTCGAAATCCGCGCAGGTGCCGCGGCTCGATCCCGGAGCGCTGCAGCTCCACCAGGGACCGCAGCACCGCGAGGGCCTCCTCGCCGTAGAGGTCGGTCGCAGCGATCAGCGACGACGACACGGCGTCGTTCAGCAGTTGCGGGGTCGCGCCGGCCTCACGCACGAGCTCGTCGCGCTGGAACCGTCTCTCCGTCGACAGGATGGACGGTGACGCGAATGTGGACCCGCCGGGCAACTCGGGTGCCCGTCCGGCATCCAGATCGTCCAGGTAGCCCCTGATGACCTTGAGCGGCAGGTAGTGGTCGCGCTGCATGGTGAGCACGAACCGCAGTCGGTCGAGGTCGAACGGGGAGAACTTGCGGTAGCCGGACTCGGTGCGCGCCGGGCAGATCAGCTGGCGTTCCTCGAGAAATCGCAGTTTCGACGGCGTCAGGTCGGGGAATTCGGCCGTGAGCCGGGCAAGAACCTGCCCGATACTGAGAAGCGTCGGCGCCCCAGGCTCGCGAGCCTGGGCGGACGACCGCGCCACTACTTGCTCGCCAGGTGCGCGAGATCCACTCGGGACGCGTAGAAGGTGAGGCGGAACTTGCCCACCTGCACCTCCGCCCCGTCGCTGAGAAGCGCCGTGTCGATGCGCACGCCGTCGAAGTATGTACCGTTGAGCGACCCGAGATCCCTGATCTCGAAAGTCGTCCCGTGCCTCAAGAACTCGGTGTGTCTACGCGAGACCGTGACGTCATCGAGAAAAATATCCGCATTCGGATGGCGACCGGCGGTGGTCACATCCGAATCCAGCAAAAAACGTGCCCCCACGTTCGGCCCCCGACGAACTACCAACAACGCTGAACCGGACGGCAGGGCCGTGATGGCCCGCTGTTCCTCCGGCGAAACCTCTCCCTCGAGCGCCGCAAGCTGCGCCTCGAAATCACTGGTCAAGTGGAGGGTTGTGTCGTCCTCGCGAGGCCGGTTCTCGTCATTGTGATCCTGGTTTCCGGAATCACCCATGTCGAACCTCCCTTGCTTTCCTTAGCGCCCAAGCGTATCGGATTCGGACTGCGCGTCTACACGGGGAATTCTGACCAATCGCACCGTCTCTGCGAGGTAGATGAAGCCGGCCCACCAGTAGAGGAAAGCACCCCACAGGGCGAAGGCCCAGCCGACCGGCGCGGTGACCCACGCGGCGGCGGGGAAGGCCTGGCCGATCATCAGGATGGGCAGGGCGTAGAAGAGGCAGAACGTGGCCACCTTTCCCAGGTGATGCACCGGCAGGGGCCCATAGCCGAAATTCGCGAGGGTGATGCCGAGGGCGAGCAGCATCACATCGCGGCCGACGATGATCGCGACGAGCCACCACGGGATCACCCCGCGCACGGCGAGGCCGATGAGCGCGGCGAAGATGAACAACCGATCGGCGGCCGGATCGAGGAGCTGACCGAGCCGGGAGACCTGGTTGAGTCGCCGCGCGAGGATGCCGTCGAGGTAGTCGGTGATACTCGAGACCACGAGCACGAGCAACGCGTAGCCGTCCTGCGCGAGCACGATGAGCACGAGGAAGACCGGCACGAGCAGCAGCCGGAGGAAGCTCAGGATGTTCGGGATCGTGAAGATCCGGGAACTCACCGGCGGCACCTGCGAGAACGTCGAGTATTCGGGGTGATTCTGCTCGGGCTCCACCCCCCGAGCCTAACTGAGGCGAATCGAGCTGCACGCATCGGGAATAAGAGAACACGAAATTCACCGTTTGGCCCCCAAAGGAGGGGCAAGAGTTCACCTCGACCTGTTATAGGATATCTAGATCAATCGGGCACCCACCCGCGATGCCACTTCTACCCGAGTGGTAGCACGACCGAGCGCGACCCAGCAAAATCCCAAACGATTCAGTACGCACTCCAGGCTACGCAAATCAGCTTGCCAGGCGCTAACCCAAGCGCCGGAGCGCAGCTCAGTGCGAACCCTGTATCGAACACCTGTTTACCCGAAACGCAGGCGAATATAATGCATCAACCCGATGTGCATTTCCCCCTTCCCATCGCGAAGCGTGCGCGAGTCCGCTTGGCGAGGCGCAATGCCGGCTCATGCTGCGAGATCTCATGAGCGAGGTCCGCCGTTCGGCTCTGCCCCAGCCTTCGAGATTGCGACACGAGCGCCCAGCGCTCCATCTCGTCGAAGAGACCCTCCCAACCATCGATCCGGCAGTTGCCCCGGTGTCGCCTGGCGCACCCACTTGGGCGAGCCGGTATCGCACCAGGCTCGTCTCTACTGATCTCTCCGTGATCCTTGTCGCAGTGGTCGGCGCCTTCGCAACGCGATTCTGGTGGGATGGCGATGCGGCCCACCTCCCTGAGTTCGCAGCGGCCTACTGGATGCTCGCGGCCGTCATCTTCATCACCTGGGCCATCGCGCTGTGCGCCATGCACACTCGAAACCCGAGGCTGCTCGGCATCGGGGTGGCCGAGTACCGCAACGTTGTAAGCGCGAGCGTGCTCTCGTTCGGTCTCCTGGCGATCACCCTCTCGGTGCTCGATTTGAGAGTCGCTCGTGGGTTCTTCGTCCTCGCCCTGCCATTCGGCCTCTTCGGCCTCCTGGTCAACCGCTGGCTGTGGCGCAGATGGCTCGTTCGGCAGCGAACTCGCGGCCAGTTTGTTTCTCGGGCGATCGTCGTGGGCAAGACGAGTGACGTCGAGTACGTCATCGGCCAAATAGAGAAGAAGGCGGTATCGGTCTACCAGGTGATCGGCGCCGCTGTTGACATCGACGGCCGCGACACGATCACCGTCGACTCGCGTACCGTCGCAATCGTGTCCGATCTCCACTCGGTCGCGCGAGTAGCCGGTGAGCTTCACGTCGACGCCGTCATCGTCGCCGGCCATCCCGGAGACGACGATCACTTCATCCGCGACCTCGGTTGGGACTTGGAGGGCACCGGCGCCGAACTCGTGGTCGCGTCGCGACTCACCAATGTTGCCGGTCCGCGCATCCACTTCCGTCCCGTCGAAGGTCTGCCTCTGATGCATGTGGAGCTCCCGCACTACGCAGGGGGCAAGCACTTGCTCAAGCGTGCTTTCGACGTTGCGGCATCGGGCACGGCCCTACTGTTCCTGTCCCCTCTGATGCTCGTGATCGCCCTGCTTATCCGGCGCGACAGCGAAGGTCCGGTCCTCTTCCATCAGGAACGGGTCGGAAAAGACGGGCGAACGTTCTCCATGCTCAAATTCCGGTCAATGGTGCAGACCGCGGAAGACGATCTCGCCGGACTCCTCGATCAGAATGAGGGTGCCGGGGTTCTCTTCAAACTGAAGCATGATCCGCGCATCACTCGCACCGGCCGGATCCTTCGCAAGTACTCCCTCGACGAGTTGCCCCAGTTGTGGAACATCTTCGTCGGTGAAATGAGCCTCGTCGGGCCTCGTCCACCCCTCATGCGAGAGGTGCAGAACTACGACGACCGAGTCCACCGTCGCCTCTACATCAGACCGGGTCTCACCGGCATGTGGCAGGTCAACGGGCGTTCGAACCTCGACTGGGACGAGAGCGTGCGCCTGGACCTCTACTACGTGGAGAACTGGTCCCTCATCGGTGATCTCGTGATCATCTGGAGAACATTCCGCGTGCTCGTCAACCCGATAGGGGCGTACTGAGAATGGAAACAACCCCTGCAACGACGAACGCCACCACCGCGGACCGTCCCCGCATCGGGTATGCGGGTGGAGCGTTCGACCTGTTCCACGTCGGACATCTCAACATCCTGCGTCATGCCAAGAGCCAGTGTGACTACCTGATCGCCGGAGTGGTGTCGGATGACATGCTCGAGCAGACCAAGGGCGCGCGGCCGGTGGTCCCACTCGCCGAGCGCCTCGAGATCGTCAGTCATATCGATTTCGTCAACGAGGTGATCGCGGAAGTGGAACTCGACAAGCTCGCGACTTGGCGCGCGCGGCCATTCGACATCTACTTCAAGGGCGACGACTGGAAGGGCTCAGAGAAGGGCATCCGGTTGGAGAAGGCCTTCGCCGAAGTCGGGGTGGAGGTCGTCTACTTTCCATACACCGTCGCCACGTCGAGCACGGTGCTTCGCCGCGCTCTCCGCGCCCTGAATGACCGTTCAGCCGGCTCCGCCTCGAACAAAACCGATGAGTCCGCCCTGGTGCGGAACGAGGGATAGGCGTTTCGCCGACTCCGCTCATGAAGCTCACCATCGTCGGGCTCAACTACTCCCCGGAACCGACCGGGATCGCCGTGTACACCGCTGGTCTCGCTGAAGGTCTTGCCGATCGCGGATCCCAGATCTACGCCATCGTCGGCTATCCGCACTACCCGCAGTGGAAGGTGTACCCGGGCTACGAAGGCCGTTCGCGCACCGACCGCGAAAAGGGCGTGACTGTTCACCGCGTGCGTCAATTCGTTCCCGCCGAACCTCGACTCGCCAACCGCATGCTGATGGAAGTCGACTTCGGCCTGAAGTCCCTGCTAGCACGCTGGCGCCGACCTGACGCACTGCTTTTCGTGAGTCCCGCTCTCTTCTCTGTGGCGCTGGGGATGCTGAAGGCGAAATTGACGCGAACCCCGGCGAGCATCTGGGTGCAAGACATCTACTCCCTCGGAGTCTCGGAGAGCGGCACAGGGGGCCGGTTCGCCGGCAAGGTGCTCCGCCTAATCGAGCGAGCAGTTCTTCGGTCTGCAGATTCCGTCGTCGTCATCCATGAGAGGTTCAAACGTTATCTGGTCGAAGACCTCGGGCTCGAGGCAGGTCGAGTCGAAGTCGTGCGCAACTGGTCTCACCTCGACACCACCCCCCATTCGTCTCGATCCGATGTGCGGGCGGCCCACGGTTGGGCAGACGACGACATCATCGTGCTCCACGCCGGCAACATGGGCGCCAAGCAGGGTCTCGAGAATGTCGTGGAAGCATCACGGGTTGCCTCATCGTCCGGGTCGCGTGTTCGGTTCGTTCTGCTCGGCGATGGCAACCAGCGACCGATGCTCGAAGCGATGGGGAGCAACGCCAAACTCGATATCCTCGATCCCGTGGCCGAGAACGAGTTCATGGCGACGCTGTTGGCCGCGGACGTCCTTCTCGTGAACGAACGTCCCGGGCTGACAGAGATGTCCGTGCCGAGCAAGCTCACGTCCTACTTCAGTAGCGGACTCCCGGTCATCGCCGCGACAGACAGCTCGAGCGTGACAGCGCAGGAGCTCGAACTGTCCGGCGGCGGCCTCCGCGTGGATGCTGACTCCCCCGGCGCCCTCGTCGCGGCAGCGGAACGACTGGCTGCAGACCCGGAGCTCGCCCGCGATCTCGGCTCCGCCGGGCGGCTCTTCAGCGAACGATTGCTGACCCCCGGGCCGGCGATCGAGACCTTCGAAAGGATCGTCTCACGCATGTGTGCACCGTCGGTGACCGGTGTCGATCACGCGGCGACCGAGACCGCCCGAAACTCCACGGGTATCGGGGCGGGATAGTTCTTGCACAACCAGAAATATCCACCGGCAGGAACCACTGCGGTCGTCTCGAGAGCCCAGGACGCGCCGTCTAGTCGATAGACGCGTACGTGGTCGGTCGAAACCTCGATCTGCAGGCGGATCCATTGACCGACGACGGGCGCATCCGTCTTGACGGAACCGAGCCTCACCCCGTTGATCGACCCGGCTTCACGACTGAACAGTTCGATCATTCCGTTCGCCCGTACGACGACGTGATATCCCGAAACAGGGCTCGCTATCCTGACGCGATAAGTGCTGTCGTCCTGCTGTCCGAAAGCAACGCCGACATGCTCGTTTGCGTCCGGAAGCGCCTCGGGCCAACGCAGTTCACAGGCGAGGGTGTGGCGCTTTTCCGGAACGGGGCACATCGAACCCATCAGATAGCTCTGGAAATCTGCAAACGCCAGTGACACGGATCCCTTGGCCTGATCGATGGTCGGCTGCACCGCCGTGCCGAGGTCGGTGGTCCAGGGCAAATCCCCCGCCGCGCGAAGCCCGGTGTCGAAAGCATCGGAGGTGGCGCTCGCCGTGGTCGTCGTCACGTAGGGAACGTTGGAGCACATCATTCCCGTGACACCCAGGCGGGACATGCGATCGCGCATCGAGCGGTAGTGGATCTCCCAGCCGATCACCGGCTTACCGAAGGCCACGATCTGCCGGATCTGAGCATCGGCCGCTGTTGAATACACGCCGAGGTAGTCGAATTTTGGACCCAGCTCGTCGGCGCGAGCGTACAGCTCGTCGGTGAAGTATCCCCAGGTGCGATACCCGGCGGACTTCGCGAGCTCATATTGACTGGCACCGGCCCAGGTCTTCCAGACAAGGTGTTCGGTCGACTTCGGATACTTGGACATGGTGTCGAGAAGCGATCGGGTGTTCGTACCCTGCTTGTCCTCGAGGAAGATCACATGGGTTGCGGCGTAACGATCGAGCACATCGGTGAGACGCGGAATCGGCTGAGGTTTTGCGGCGGGGCCGAGCCAATCGGTCGACGAGTTGAGTATCCGCGACAGTTGCGCGAAGGTGACGTCAGCGATGTTCACATCTTTGCCGGCGAGACGCTTAGTGGTCACGTCGTGGTGGCAGACCAGCACCCCGTCCGAAGTTGCGTTTACCGACACCTCGATTGCCTTGGCGCCCATTGCCACCGAGTGCTGGTAGGCGTCCATTGAATGTTCCACCCAATTGTCGCCCGAACCCCTGTGCGCGATGTAGAAGGGTGTCGAACCGATCAGCGAATCGATCGTGGATACCGCAACAGCCGACGGGCCGCCGCGATTCTCCGGAAGCTTCCCACACGCCGCGAGCAACAGCGCGCCCGCGCCCGCGAGCAGGAAATGGCGGCGATTCAGCGAACCGCCGAACGCGGCGCGGTCACCTTCGGCCGCGCCGCGCCCGTTGACATCACGGGACATCTAACTCACTAGAAGGTATAGGTGAGCGAAAGCACCGGGCGGTTGGCCGCCACGGTCGCGTTATTCGACCATAGCCGCAAGTTGTCGGTGCCGGTGCTGCTGATGACCATTGTCACCGTTGTTCCCGCGAGGGCCGCGACCTCGACCGCGCTCAGCGTGACCGTGTAGAACGCGTTCACTCCGGTCGCTCCGGTCAGAGTCCCCAGGTTCGGGCCGGTACCGACCGGTCGGGTGTTCCAGGTGACCGTCGCCTCGGTCCACGGCCCTGTCACGACGGAGACGTCATGAGCATCGCCCGAGCCGGCAGTCGGATCGGTCGAGGTGCGCACCTGAAGGGTCGCACCCGTGAGGGAGGATCCCGCCGGTGCGACCGGCACGGCGAACTTGACGTAGGAGGCGATCGACGCTCCGGAGACCGGACCCCGAGAGGACAACTGCTGGTCAGCTCCGAAGTTCGTCGTCGGCAGCACCTGGTAGACCATCGAATCTTCCGACGCGTTGACCGTGAGAACCGTGGGCGGCGTCACGACCGGCGCGACCGTCACCGAGCCGGCGGCGGATGCAGCACTCGCATTCGCCGCTGCGTCGAGCGCGACCACCTTGTAGTAGTAGGTTCCCGCCGCCACCGAACTCTGCGAGATCGACGTCGTGGTCGCGTCGGCCACCTTCGAGGAGGCGTCGGCCGTGAAGTCGGCAGAAGCACCGCGGTACACCGTGTAGCCGGTGACGCCGACGTTATCGGTCGACGCCGTCCAGGTGACTGCCACCGAACCGGCGGAGGGCGACGTCGCCGTCACTCCCGTCGGAACGCTCGGCGCCACGGTGTCTGGGGCCGGCGGGGGAACCGTTCCCGGCGTGTAGGTCAGCGTCAGGAGCGGACGATACGCAGCGATCGTCGAGTCATTCGACCACAGCCGCACATTGTCGCTTCCGACGCTCGTCTCCGAGAAGGCGGCCGTGGTTCCCACCAGTCCAGCCAACTGGGTGGCATCGAGCGTCACCGTGTAGTTGGTGTTGGTCGCGCTCGCCCCGGTCAGGACACCGAGCTGTGCTCCAGCACCGGTGGGCCGGGTGTTCCACGTCACCGTCGCGGCACTCCAGGCGCCGGTGACGATCGAGAACGCGTGCGGGTCGGCCGACGCAGCGGTTGCATCGGTGGAGGTACGCACCCGAAGCGTCGCCCCGGTGAGGGTGGTGTCGGCCGGGGCCGCCGGGATGGCGAACTTCAGGTACGAGGAGATCGGCGAGTTGGTGCCGGTTCCCCGCGAGGACAGCTGGTTGTCCGTTCCGTAGTTGTTCGTCGGTGCGGCTCCATAGGTAGCCGCGTCCTCTGTCGGATTGACTGTCAGGACCGTCGGCTGGGCGGGAGGCGTGACCACGGTGACCGATGTCGATCCTGAGGCCGCGCTCGCGTTCGACGCGGCATCGAGGGCGATCACGCGGTAGTAGTACGTGCCAACCGCAAGACCGGAGTCGGTGTACGACGGAGTGCTCGTGCCACCGATCCGAGTGGATGCATCAGCGGTGAAGTCGGCCGTTGCTCCGCGGTAGACCGAGTATCCGGTCACAGCGACGTCATCGGACGAAGCCGTCCACGAGAGGGTCGCGGTGGAACCTGCTACCGACGCGGTCAGTCCGGACGGGACGCTCGGTGCCGTCGTGTCAGGGATCGACACGGATGCCGCGGATGAGGCCGCGCTCACGTTGCCTGCCGCGTCGCTTGCAGTCACCCGGTAGTAGAAGGTTCCTGCCCCGGAAACGGTATCCGCATATGACGTGCCAGAAACATCCGCGATCTTACTTGAAGCGTCGACGGTGAAACTGCTCGTCATACCGCGATAGACCGAGTAGCCCGCGACGCCGACGTTATCGGTCGATGCCGTCCAACCGACTGCCACCGAGGTTCCCGTGGCCGTGGCCGAGACTCCGGTCGGAGCGGTCGGAGC
Source organism: Lacisediminihabitans sp. (assembly GCF_036569425.1). Classification (GTDB taxonomy): domain Bacteria; phylum Actinomycetota; class Actinomycetes; order Actinomycetales; family Microbacteriaceae; genus Lacisediminihabitans. The sequence continues at coordinate 52,804 of NZ_DATCQQ010000026.1, read as the reverse complement.
GATCGAGTCCGACACTGCGGCGCTCGCGACGTCTGACGGCGTGCTCGCGTTCGATGCGGCATCGAGGGCGATGACGCGGTAATACCAGGTGCCGGGGTCGAGATTGGAATCGATATACGAGGTGGTCGCGACGTTGGCGAGCTTGTTCGCGGCACTTGCCGTGAAATCAGCCGTCGTGCCGCGGTGGACCGAGTATCCCGTCACACCGACGTTGTCGCTCGATGCGGTCCAGCTGAGCGCCACCGACCCGCCGGTGACTGTCGTCGCCAGACCAGTCGGAGTGGTCGGCGGCGTCGAGTCCGCGATCGTAACCGCGGGGGATGCATCGGACACGGTGCTCAGGTTGCCAGCGGCATCCGTCGCGATGACCTTGTAATAGTAGGTGCCGACCGCGAGCGATGAATCCGAGTAGCTCGTCGTCGTGGTGTCGGCGATCTTGCTCGAGGCATCGGCGGTGAAACCCGCCGTCGTACCGCGGTACAGCGAGTAACCGGTGACCGCGACGTTATCCGTGGCTGCTGTCCAGGTGACGGATGCCGACGAACCGGCTGCCGTTCCTGTGACCCCGGTCACCGTGGTCGGCGCCTGGGTGTCTGGAGCCTGGTTGGTTCCGAGCTGGTAGTGGCTCAGAACATCGGAGGCCGTGAGCTGGATCGGGTAGACCGCGACCTCGTCGAGGCGTCCGTTGAAGAAGTAGCTCGACGGCTGGTCGGGCCATCCGTTGAGGTTGCCTCCGCCGACCCTCCAGTAGCCATCGAACGACTGGCTGGCGGTGATGCTGTCAGAGCCCACCAGGGCGCCATCGACATAGAGCTTCAGTCCGTCTGGTCCGAGCGTTCCCACGACATGGTGCCAGTGATTGTCGTTGAAGCTCGCGGATGTCTCTGCGTACCTCACCCCGCCGACGTAGACGCCGTAGATAAGGCGGCCGTCGTTCGTCATGTAGATCTGCTTGTCGTAGTTATTACCCGTTCCGGTGGCGGTGTCCTCGAAGCCGAGAATCTTGCCCCCGGAGGTCGTACCGGTGTTGAACCACGCCTCTTCACTGACCTGGGCGGATGCACCGGCAGCCACCTTGGTAGAGATGAGTCCGTTCTGGCTGCCATCCACCCCGACTGCCGTGCCGGACTGGATTCCGGCCGCCTGCGAGAGGGTTACGCCGGAGCCGTAGGTTCCGTCGGACTGAGCGGAGAATGAGGAGTCCTTCGCCGTGGAGCCGGACGTCTCGTCGAGTCGCCAGTACAGGTCGGGGCTCTGCGAGAACACCTTGGCGCCGTAAGCGTCGGCAGGAGCAACCGGTACCGTGACGCTGCCGCCGGCCAACTGGTAGTGGTTTGCCACCTGCTGTGCGGAAAGCACGGAGGGGTACACGGCGGTGTCGTCGATCGTGCCTGCGAAGTAGTTGCTCGAGGGCTTGTTCGGCCATCCGTTCATGTTGTCACCGCCCACGTGCCAGTTTCCGGCGTATGACTGGTTGGCGGAGACCGAGTTCTGGCCGACCTTGATTCCGTCCACGAACAGCTTCATGCCCCCTGATCCCTGCGTCGCCACGATGTGGTGCCAGGTTCCGTCGTTGTACGCGTTCGCCGAACGAATGGCGGACACTCCCCCGCTGTAGATGCCGAAGGTGAGACGGCCGGAGTCGTCCATGTAAACCTGGCGGTCGTAGCTACCGCTCAGGCTCGCGATGCCGCTGTTGGTCTTCGGTACGCCGCTGCCGTAGCCGATGATCTTTCCACCGCTCGTCGTCGTGGTCTTGACCCAGGTCTCGATGCTGTACGTCGTCGGCCCCTGCTTCTGCTGGTCGCTGTAGACGTAACCGTCAGTTCCGTTGAACTGCGCTGCGGTGTCAGAGTCCCCGGCGATGGCGCCGGGAGCATTGAGCGTGACTCCGTTCTGGTACAGCCCGTTGAGGCCGGCCGTCTTGGCGACATCGGGAGCAGCAACGCCGGACTTGTCTTGCACCCACGGAGTGCTGGTCTCGTCGAATCGCCAGTAGAGGTTTGCGCCGTCAGCGATGACGGTCGATGGGTAGTTCGCCGCCTTGGTCACTGGCCGGGCTCCTACCGAGCCGGAGAGGGGACTCGTGTTGATCCCGTCCGTTGCCGATACGCGATACGTGTAGAGAGTCCCCGGCGTCACGTTGGTGTCGACGAAGGTCACCTGCGGCCGGCTCCACCAGTAGGAACTCGCCGTTCCGCTCCAGACCGGAGTCGCTCCACCGTTTCGATAGACGTTGTAGGTGAGAATCCCGTCATCCGGATCGACGACGGTACGGAAACGCACCTGCACCGAGTTTGAGGTCAGCGCCTCGGCTGCGATAACCGGGGTCGGAGGAACACGGAGGTCATCGGGCCCGAAGCGCGTGAGGGCCTGCTGCGTGTGGCCATTCACCTGGGTGAACTCTCCGCCGTACCAGAGGTACTTCTTGCCGGTGGTGGCGCCGGTTGCGACCGTCAGTGCGCGCGGGCCGATACCTTCGCCGATTCCGTCATTTGCGGTCGGGAACCACTGCAGGATGCTTGCATCGGTCGTCGTCTGTGCCATGAAGAAGTTGCGCTTGCCGTCGCCGAACGCGTTGTTGCTCGAGCAGTCGTGGGCGTGGCTGGCGGAGTAGAGGGTGCCCTGATAGACCGCGAGTGCCTGGGTCGCTCCAAGGCACGTGTCGCGCCAGCGCTGGTCGAGCGTGTCCCAGCTGAGCGCGGTGCGGCCGTCGAAGACACCTCCACCGGTTCCCTCGTTGCCAACGTAGAAGCTATTGCTCGCGGCGTCGGTGATGATCACCTTCACAACGGTGTTCTGTTGCACACTGGGAGCCGCGCCGGTGCCGCTCTGGGAGTAGGTCATTGCCGAGGAGTTGAAACGATCGACCGGGTAACTCCGCACTGTCGCCCCGACGGTCGAGTCGACGACGGCGATCGCGTGGGAGTCGTTCCCGTTCACGTTGTAAAAGTCACCGCCGACGGCGACCTTCGTGCCGTCGGGCGACACGGCTACCGCACGCGCGATGCCGTCGGCATCCGGCGCCCACGGCAACAGCGCGCCGGTCGTCGAATCGACCGCCGCGAGACGATCGCGAACCTGGCTCGCGACGGTGGTGAATTGGCCGGCGAGGAATACGGTGGAGTCGGTCACAGCCAAGCCCAAGACGGGGCCGCCGATTGCGGGGGTACGGAGGGCCTTAATCGTGCAGGCCACCGGGTCAAGGGCGGCGAGGCGCGCGACAGCGACACCGTTGATCGAGGTGAACGTTCCGCCGACATAGACCGTTTTGCCGTCGGGGGACGCGACGATGGCACGCACCGATGGCGTGCCGCCCGCGAAAGCGACGGTGTACTGGCAGGAGTCGGGAGCTCCGGTCTCGGCGTTGAAGACCGCCAGGGCGTTGCGTGCCTGGGTAGTTCCGCTTCCGCCGGATGGCGGCGAAATCTGGGAGAACGTTCCGCCAGCGAGAACCTTCCCGCTGACCGTTCCCGTGGCATAGACGACGCCATTGGTCTGCCAGGTCGACAGGTCATCGGCGCTGAATGCGACGCCTGGCGTTAGAGCGGATGCGGGCACAGCGGAAAAGCTCGAAAGAACTAATACGCCGACGACCGCAATGGTCGACAAAGTGAAGGCAGGCTTGCGCATGTCTATTTATCCCTCGGGTAAGCAGCGAGGCCACGGGTATGGTTTGTCGCTGCGGGTAAACAGGTGAATAGCGTAGCTAGCACACGGACCTGATCACTTCTGGGTGGGAAGCGTAAATGTCCTGGGTCTAGCTCCGCATACTGTAGCTCGAAGAGGGGGCGTGCCACAAACCCCCCGAAGGGGTGGCATTGCCGCCTCTTTCCCGACGGGGCTATCTGGGGATCGCGGCGGGGTCGATTAGGGTCGAGCCAGGAATAAGAGCCATCCCGCCGATGTCACGGTCCCCTACTCGAAAACGAGATACCCAGCTATGACTACCCGATCATTCCGCCAAGCGCTCAGCGATCTGACGTCCGCTCAGAAGTCAAAACGCGGAGTCTCGCTCTACAGCCGATTTGTGAATCGGCCGATCGGTCGGATCCTCGCCGCCCTCTGTTACAGACTCAATATGTCCCCGAATCAGGTCACAGCGGCTTCAGCGGTGATTACCGCTCTTGGCATCGTTGTGTTGCTCGCTGGGCCGCCGCATCCAGTTCGGGCGATGGCGGTCGCGCTCCTGCTCGCGCTGGGCTTCGCTCTCGATTCGGCGGACGGGCAGGTCGCCCGCCTCACGGGTCGAGGTTCCGCCGCGGGTGAGTGGCTAGACCATGTGGTGGATGCCGCCAAAATCGTCTCGATACACGCAGCGATCCTCGTCGTGGCGTTCCGATACTTCCCGGTGGGTGGCGCGTGGCTACTGGTGCCGCTCGGTTTCCAGGTCGTTTCCATCGTGACGTTCTTCGGAGGGGAGCTCGAGCGGCACCTGCGCCCCACATCGGGGGCTCCCCGCACGCAACGCGAGCCATCGATGCTTCGAGCCGTGGCCCTTCTGCCTGCCGATTACGGCATCCTCGCGATGAGCTTCGTGCTGCTCGGATGGCCGTGGCTGTTCTCCATCGTGTACGGCCTGCTTTTCATCGCCAACCTGGTGATAATGACGCTGCTGCTGTCGAAGTGGTTCCGGGCGCTCTCCGCACCCGAGATCGCCTAGAGCGCATCCTCGATGGTCGTCCCCGTTGTGGGGATGAATACCCTGCTGGTTCCGGTGGTCGCGCGACTGAACCACTTTCCCTCCACCGGACCACGGAAACGGGCCGGCACGCCGGCATAGAGCCCGGGTTCGCCAACCGACTTCGATCGTGCGAATACCGAGCCAGCCGCGAGAACGGAGCGATCCGGGAGTGAAGCGCCGCCGAGGATGAGGCAACGTGCTCCCACAAAACTCCGGTCGCCGATGACGACCGGGTGCGCCACCTGCACGTCCTCGCGCACGTCGATGCTGTGCGTCAGGATCTTCGTCTCGTGCCCGGCGATCGTGGAGAAGGAACCGAGAGTGATCGATCCGGAGCAATCGAGCTGGTGCCGACTGGTGATGAACGCATTCGACTTCACCACGAGCGAGGCCCCATCCGGGTAGAGCCGCTTGTACACCGGATGGGAGGAGATCACGTTGAGGCGACCCACCGATGACCTTTCGCCGATCGAAACGAGTCGGAGATCCTTGATCACATTCCATCTGCCGATACGGCTGCCGGGACCCATCGTGATGCGCGTCACCTTCAGCACGAAGTTCGACCGGGCGATGGCGGACGGATGCACGGAATGGCCGAGCCGTCGAAGCAGCCGATTCTTGGTCTGACTCGCCGGCAGAATCCAGGCGAACGCGACGACGAGTGTCCTCAAGCGGTTCATGCGATGTCCAATCCGAGTTCGGGGTCGACGACGGTGTCCACTGTGGGGTGGTCCGGATCTGCAGGCGCGATTCCGATTGCGGTCAGAGCCGAACGCATGCCGACGAGTTCGAGAATGAGACGAAGAACGAGCCCCGCGAGGATGCCGACGAGAGCTCCGAAGGCGCCAAGCGTGAGCGTGCCGACGGCCACCAGAGGCAGACCGACGAGCAATCCGATCGCGGTCGACTTCGCGACGACGTCGAGCCGCTCGAGGGCGGAGAGAGCGGCCTTGCTCACCACAGACTCGAACAGGCTCACCGCCGTGATGGTGGCCATCAGCGTCAGTATCGCGAATGTCGGCCGGATGAGCCCGCCACCGAGCCACTGGATCAGTTCCGGGGCGACGGCGAGCATCAGGGCGCCGAGGACGATCGCGAGTACCGCCGTCGCCAGCGTGCCCTGTCGCACCCGCAGGTGGAGTGCTGAGGCACCCCGGGCACGGGGAATCCATCCCTGCAGCACGGTGACGAAGGGTCCGAGAGCGACGATCACCTGGCGCTGCACCTTCTCGACGACCGCATACACCGGTTGGGCACCCGGCGCCAGGATGGTCACAATCACGATCGGGGTCGATGCGTACAGAGAGGAGAGAATGGAAGAAGTGATGCCCTGGCGCTGGTCGAGGAGAACCCGCCGCACCGGCCTTCTGGCAATGGACCGAAGCACCCGCAATCGCCATGGTCGAAGAATCACCAGGCTGCACAGTGTGAACGCGGCGACCATGCCGAGCAGCTGCCAGAGCACTCCGATCAGCGCGGATGACCCGGCGTACATGAGCAGGATGCCGACGACGGTACCGCCGACTCGCGGCACGGTCTCGAAGAGCAGCATTCGCCACGGCTGGCCGCGCCCGACAAAAAACCAGCCGGCGGTGAGCCCGATGCTCGCCATCGAAATCGCACCGACACCGGCGAAGAGGGCGAAATCGCGGCCCACGATCCAGGCGATGAGGAAGGCGACGCCGGAAACCGGAATACTCAACAGGATCTTGGCGACGGCCGACTCTGCATACTCCCTCATGCGTCCGAGAGCATCCGCTCGTGCGATCGCGACAGGGCCGGAAAGCCCCCAACCGTACGCGATGATCACTGCGGCGACACCGCCGATCGACTGGCCCACAGCGATCGCACCCCAGGCATGCGGACCGCTCGACGCGACCATGGCGGGGATCGCGACCAGCGAGGAGATCGCGAGCAACACCATCGATGATCCGTAGCCGGCGATCGTGAACAGACCCTTTCGGGCGCGCCCGAATCGTGGAACGCGTCGGTCATCGGGTTCTGCCGTCGTCATGCCTTTTCATCACCCCTTTGGATGGTTCAGTCGAATGTCGGGATCATCGAAGACCGGAGGATAGATCCCCAAGCTATCAGCACTCTTCCCGGCGCGGGCCGGGAGCGGATGCGCAGGGTCCGCTTCACCCCAGCAACCCAATTCGGCAACCCCCGGTTTGCGGGATAGGAATGACTCGCCGCTCGCCGCTATTGTGTTGGTGAGTAGACGCACGATGGATTAACCTGAACCCGTTCCGTTTTCTCCTTCCGAAAGCAGGCGCATCGCAATGTCTGGACCGCAACTGAGGCTGACGCCGACCGTCGGGGCGACGCTGGTGTTCGGCGCCCTCGCCCTCCTCGCAATCGCAGCGATCGTGCTTGCGACTCTCGCCCTCGTCCCCAAGAGCCCGATTGCTGCTGCGGAACCGAGCTCGACAATCCGAGTCACCGAATTCACCGATGCCGTCTTCATCGGCGACTCCTACACGCAGGGGGTCGGCGCATCCAGTCCCGCTTCGCGATGGGTCACCCTCGTCGCGGTGAAGGAGGGCTGGGAGCCCGAGAACCTCGGTCGCAGCGGCACGGGTTACCTGTCATCGGGGGCACCATCCGATTGTGGAAAGATCAAGTGCCTCAACTACGTCGGCATGGTTCCGCTGGCAGTCGCCGACAAACCGAACTTCGTTTTCGTCTCAGGGGGCCAAAGCGATTTCGAGGCATTTCTCAAAGATCCCGCATCGGTGATCACGGCGATCGACGCGACATACAACTCTTTGCGTGTCGGCCTTCCTGACACTCCCATCTATGCCATCGGTCCTTCAACGACGGGAACGGTGAATAAGAAGATCCTGGAATTCGACGCCGCCGTGCGCGCCGCCGCCGCGCGGGTGGGCGCGACCTATGTGAGCTTGCTCGAACCGAACGTCGTCAAGCCGACGTTCATCTCCCCCGATCGGGCACACGTGAACGACGCCGGTCATGCAGCAATCGCCGCTCGAATCGAAGAATCGATAAAGAAGTAGCCGAGAGCTACTGGGAAGCGACCAGCCAGAATGCCGAACGAAGAAGGGACGACGGACGCGCCAGGTCCGGTCCGCCACAATCTGCGCGGATTCACCGGCGCGGGTTACGACAAAGGGCGCAGTTCCGCTTGGCAGGCAGCATGGATGCTCGTCTCCGGCCTCATCGTCACCCGGTGGTGGTGCCCCGCGCCGCTTCGAAATCGCATCCTCAGGGCATTCGGCGCGACCATCGGCGACGGAGTGCTCATCCGCCACCGCGTACGCATCCACTGGCCGTGGAAACTCACCGTCGGTGACGGCTCCTGGATCGGCGAGGATACGTGGATACTCAATCTCGAGCCTGTGACCGTCGGCTCCGACGTCTGCATCTCACAGGGTGTGTTGCTCTGCACCGGCAGCCACCTTCGACGCTCCCCCACGTTCGAGTTCGACAACGCTCCGATCGTGATCGAGAACGGCGCCTGGGTCGCCGCCCGAGCGACAATTCTTCGTGGATGCACGATCGGAGCCGACAGCGTCGTCGGCGCGACCGCACTCGTCGTGAGCGACATTGCTCCTGGGGCCATCGTCCTGGCACCGGCGTCGAACACAAGGACACAGCGGCAATCGCAACGACCGACCGGATGAGGATATTTTCGATCGTCACGCTCGTCAGTCCCGACGGCGAATACGGCGGCCCGGTGCGGGTGGCGCTCAATCAAGCGCGAGCCCTGCGGGAAGCGGGCCACGATGCACGGGTGGTGGGAGGCGCACGAGGTTTCGGTGACACGCTCCCCACGGAGATCGATGGCGTTCCGGTTCACCTGTTTGCCGCGCGCACGATCATTCCCGGCATCGGATTCGCGGGTCTCGCCGCGCCAGGTCTTCAGCGCTGGCTTCGTCGTCAGGGCGGTTCGGCGGACATCCTGCACATCCACGCTGCGCGCGACTTCGTCACGCTTCCCGCCGCCGACTGGGCGCGACGGCATCGCGTTCCCTACGTGCTGCAGACTCACGGGATGATCGATATTTCGGGGAATCCCCTGGCCCGGCCGCTCGACGCCGCGCTCACCCGGCGCATCCTCACCCACGCGAAAGCAGTCTTTTACCTCACCGACCGCGAGCGGGACGACCTCATCCGAGTCGCCGAGCACGACCTTCCGCTCGTCGAACTGGGCAATGGTGTTCCATCCAGCGAACTCGACACGGCCGAGCGGGGCGCGGGCGTCGAGGTTCTCTACCTTGCGCGGCTGGCTCCCAGAAAACGACCCCTCGCTTTCGTCCAGGCTGCAGCGAGACTGGCCGCGACCCATCCGACTGTCGAGTTCTCGCTTGTCGGGCCAGACGAGGGTGAGGGCCCCGCCGTCTCAGAAGCGATCGTCACAGCGGGCTCTGACGCGATCAACTGGGAAGGGCCGCGCTCTCCGGAGGAGACAATCGGTCGAATGTCCCTGGCATCCATCTACGTCCTGCCGAGCGTCGACGAGCCATACCCGATGTCCGTGCTCGAGGCGATGTCGGTCGGCCTGCCGGTGATCGTCACCGAGAGCTGCGGGCTCGCCCCGGCTATCCGCGAGATCGGATGCGGCATCGTCGTCAACGATACGGTCGAGGATTTGACCGGCGCGATCGAGACCCTTCTCGACGACCCCGCACTGGCCAGGACACTCGGCGAGGCGGGTCGCGTCGCTAGTCGCGAACGCTTTGGGATGGCTGCGGTAGCGGATCGTCTCGAAGCCGCCTACCAGGCATAACCGGGGCGCGGACGGGGGAACTTCGCTGCGGCTTCCGCACGATGAGAAGGCACGCGAGCGCGACCGCCACCGCACCCGTGGCCTGCAACAGCGATCCCCTCAGCAAGATGGTCATGTAGACGGGGAATATGGCTCCGACGATGGCCCAGTAACCCGCTCCGCCGAAGGCCGGGAGCAACCTCATGTCCATCAGGCGAAGGAGATAACCCGTGAGCAGGAAGCCTATGATCAACAGCGGAATGCCGCCGTTGACGAGAAATTCCGCCCACAGCGGCGCTGAGAGGTTCGTGAAGGAATAGCCGCGATAGTTGGCGAGCAGAATGCTGGTGTCAAGCGGTTTGTCTGGCCAGACGGCCCGGGGTACCCAGAAGAACAGGCTGCCGAGGGCCTGTTGCCCCACGTGAACGAGACCATCGAGCACGAAGGAATACGCATTGGCAATCTGCCAGAAGGCGTCGTAGTCAGGATTGCTCTTGTACTCTCCGAAGAATCCGGCTCTGACGAGGTTGACTGTTGGCGAGCGGAACGCGTCCGCGAGCGGGAAGACGAAGATCAGACCGGCGATCGCAGCCACGAGGGTGACACGAACCCTGCGCGCCGTGAGCATGGCACCGGCATAGATGGCGAGGGCAAAAAGCACGGTTCCCAGGCTGTATCGGGCGCTGCTGATCGGGTTGATGATCGTGAGCAGCACCAGCACGGCAGCGAGGATCACGACGAGATACCACCCGGAGAGCCCGCGTCGCACGCCCTTGCGTACCTGGGTTATCGCCCCGATCCCCACCAGCAGGGGATAAATGGCAAGGGAGTACATGACCGAACGGATGGCGGGGTCCGGCCAGGCGGCAGACCGGGCGGCGAACGCCTGGTCTCGACTTGCGAAGAGGGAGCCGATGCCAGTCTTCGAGATGAAGTAGGCGCTGAACGCTATGCCGAAGCCGATGAGCAGAAATGAGCGCACTCGAGAGACTTTGGTCAACTGCCTGTCTCGCGCGCGACGAATGGCTGTCGCCTCAGCCGCACCGCCGTGCGCTCGACCCAGGCTCGCCCGTTCCCGAAGGTGACGAACCAGGCGCCCAATCTCATAGCACGCGATCCCGGTGACCACGAGAATCGCCGTCGGCACATCGAAACCGGAGTCGATGCCCTTCGTCGTCGTCGAAATGAGATCGCTGCGAATCTGCACGGTGGGCGCTAGCCCCATGAAGACGTAACAGAACATCAGAAAGAAGAAGTCGAACAACATCGGACGGCCGGCCGCGATGATCGCCGACATTCGCAGGCCGGTCCATACCGCGATCGCGAGAGTAATGATCCAGGCTGCACTTCGACCGACATTCTCGACCTGGGCGAGCAGCAGCAAGGGAACAAAAGCCGACAGCGCGAAAGCCGAAACCGCGAACCACAGGTATCGGAGACCTCCGGCGGCCGTCGCTGCCGGGGCACGCGTGGGGACCCGAATCGTCACCGTGTCTCCGCCTCCATTAAAGCGATCATGCGCCCATCCTCGCATAACAGGCAAACCCCCCTTAGATGAGTGAGTCCTAATGGTCGTAGGCGATGAGGGATCGTTTGTTGGGTTGGCCGGTGAGCCAGTTGTGCCAGATTCCGGCGGCGAGGGCGAGTAGGCGTCCGGCGACGCGGGAGTAGACGCCGGGGATGGTGCGGCCGCCGTGTTCTTCGAGGGTGAGTTGGCCTTTCATCGTGTCGAAGACGGACTCGACCCATTGGCGGATTCCGCCGAGTTTCCCGAACCGTGGTTTCTCGTCTTTTCGGTCGGGTCGGATCAGTTCCGCTTCGAGTTCTCCGGTGATGAAGTTCTCGAAGTCTTTCCCAGCGAAGCCTTTGTCGCCGATGATGATCTGGCCGGGGCGGATGAGATGGCGGTCGTGGCGGAGCATCGTTTCGGCGGCTTCCCGTTCGCCGATTTTCGGGTTCGCTAGTCCCCAGACGACGGGCATTCCGTCGGGTGTGCAGATCAGGTAGAGGCGAAATCCCCAGAAGTAGCGGGAGTGTGAGGCGCAGTATCCATAGCCCGCATGTCCGGCGAGGTCGGAGCGTTTCACGGTCTCGCGGGACTTCCCGCACGGCACGGGGGTGGAGTCGATCAGCCTCGTGATCTCGCCCCAGGAGGGTGTGTCGCGGGCCAATTCGGTGATCACGGCTGACAGCAGTCCGGTGGCTTGTCGGACGCGTTTGCTCCACCCGGATTGCTGCGGCAAATGCGGGAACATGCCAAGCAGATGCGTGTGGGCATAGCGGATCCACTTCCGCTCCGAAGCGATGCCGAGCAGATGCTGGGCGACGATCAGACAGAGCAGCTCAACGTCGTTGAGAACGGGCTTGCGGCCAGGATGATGATCACGCGAAAAGCCGAGCGCGGGCAGGATCCGGTCGTCGAGATGGACGTAAAGTGTGGTCAGGAGGGGGCAAAGTCATATGGTCAGAGCAACGCTTCATTGAAGGAGCGTTTTATGGTCAAGATGTTTCCCGAGGGTAGCCGGTCGAGTTTTCTTGATCTGGTCTGTTCAGGGTTGAGTCTCCAGGCTGCTGCTGGCGCGGTCGGCGCGTCGGGGATGACCGGGACGAACTGGTGGCGTCAGTCTGGAGGCATGGATTTTAGAGCTCCGAGATCGGGTGGCGGCCTGGCCGATCCCTTCGTTGATGGTGGTCAGGACGGTGATCGGGCGTTGACTCTGGACGAGCGAGGCATGATCCAGTTCGGCCTTCGGACTGGGCATAGTTTCGGTCAGATGGCGAAGGAAATCGGCCGGAACAAGACGGTGATTTGGCGTGAGGTGAAACGGAATACCTCGGCGGACGGCGTGTATTACGCCTCTGTTGCTCATACCCGGGCGCACCAGAACCGGCGCCGGCCGAAGGGCTTCAAACTCGGAGCAAACGACGCCCTGTGCTACTTGATCGGGGTTTGGATGGACGACGGGTGGAGCCCGAAACTGATCTCGAAGATGTTGGCTTATTACTTCGCCGATGATCAGACTATGCAGGTGAGCCACGAGACGATCTATCACGCGCTATACGTCCAGACCCGCGGAAACCTGCGGGCGAACCTGAACCAGAACCTGTCTTTGAAACGGAAGCAACGCGTGAATCCGGCCACGCGGCGGGCCTCGTCGAGTCCATACAAAGAAGCGTTCACGATCAGTGACCGGCCTGCCGAAGTCGAGGACCGCGCAGTCCCCGGTCACTGGGAAGGGGACCTGATCATCGGCACGGATGGGTACTCCGCGATCGGAACACTGGTCGAACGAACGACTCGCTACACGATCTTGTTGCACTTGCCTGACGGGCACTCAGCCGACGAGGTCGCGACCGCGATGATCCGGGAGATGAAGCTACTACCCAGCCACCTGCTGCAGACAGTGACCTGGGATCGGGGCACTGAGCTGGCCGAGTATCGGCGCATCCAGACAGCGTTGGACCTGTCATTATATTTCTGTAATCCCCACTCGCCGTGGCAGCGCGGAACGAACGAGAACACGAACCGGCTCCTCAGATTCTGGTTCGAGAAGGGCTCAGATCTCTCCGGTCACACCGCCCAAGACCTCCGCAGGGTCGCGTCGATCCTGAACAACAGGCCTCGCCCTACCCTCGGCCTCGAGACCCCCAAACACCACCTCACCCAGTTGCTCACCGCAGCATAACCACCCGCGTTGCCCCCACCACTTGACAATGCCGGGTGTTGAGGTCGGTTTTCACACACAGGGTTTAACACCCTCCGCCAACGATTAACAGCCTCCACGCGGCCAAGCCCCGATTAGGACTCACTCATTTAGTGGGAGACGCGGCGACCCTCGATGTCGTTGATATCATCGAAGCGATGCGCGGACCCAACCGCTCACTTCAGTTGGAGGGGGGTGGTGATCCGATGGATCATCGTCAATTCTGGAACCTCGTCCGGTCTCGCTGGATCGTTCTCATCGCCTTTGCCCTGATCGGCCTGATCGCCGGATCCGCCTACGTGCTAGCGACACCGCGCGAATACACCGCCGAATCCGAGCTGTTCGTTTCTGCGGCAGGCGTCGACAACACGAGCGATCTGGCGCAGGGCGCCACCTTCTCGCAACAACAGGCCCGGAACTATAGCGCGATCGCCACGAAGGAACTCGTGCTCGATCCGGTGATCTCGTCGCTCGGACTCGACTCGAGTGTGAATGCACTCGCTCGCAGCGTCTCAGCGACCGTGCCTCTCAACACCTCGATCATCTCGATCGTCGTCACCGACAGCTCTCCGAGCCGGGCCGCGAAGATCGCCAACGCCGTCGCGTCGAGCCTGGTCGACGAGGTCGTCAAGCTCGTGCCGAAGAAGAGTGACGGCACGACTCCGGTGCGACTCGAACCGGTGCAGAACGCCACGGTCCCCACGGCACCCTCGGCTCCGAACACTCGAATCTCGCTACTTCTCGGGCTGCTCGCCGGCCTGGTCGTCGGACTCGTGCTCATCATCCTTCGCGAAATCGCCAGCACCAGGGTGCGTAGCACCGACCAGATCCTCGAGGTGGCCGACGCGCCGATCCTCGCAACGGTCGTCAACGACCGGGCAGCCGCCCACGGGCCTCTTCTGGATGCCGACCTCCCAAGCACCGTGCGCTCGGAGGAGTTCCGCCAGTTGCGCACGAGCCTGCTTGCGCTGGAAAGGGCCGACCCGAATCACGCGATCCTGGTGACTTCGTCGATTCCGCGCGAAGGAAAGAGCGTCACGGCGGCGAATCTCGCTATCGCAATGGCCGCGACCGGCCGGAGCGTCTGCCTCGTGGATGCGGATCTCCGCACGCCGGCGGTCGCTCGACTGTTCGGTCTCGATGCCGCACGGCCTGGACTCGCGGAGGTACTCGAGCATGGCACCGCCGTCGCGGACGCTTTGCAGGTGTGGGGATCGACCACTCTCAGCATCCTCCCCGCCGGTTCGGTTCCGTCGAATGCGAGTGAACTTATCGCGTCCGATGCCGCGGTCGTGTTGATGGGGACATTGCTGCTCGAGTTCGATTTCGTCATCGTCGACAGTCCGGCGCTGCTTCCCGTGACCGATGGCGCGGTTCTCGCGAACATCGTCGGGCACGCTCTGCTCGTGGTGGGCGCCGGTCGGGTCGAGACCCGCGAACTCCGCCGGTCCCTCGAATTGCTCGGCTCCGCCGGTGGAACTCTGGTGGGCACGGTGTTCAACCGCGCTCCGGCGCGTTCGCTCGGACGATTCCGCGCGAGCTACGTGCGCAAGGATCACTCCACCACGGTGCCCACTGTGTCGGAGTCCGCGGCGGAGTAGAACCGCTGTCGCCGCCCCCTTAGACACCGAGTGACGACCTGCCGACCTCTGGATCGGTACTTTTCGGTCCCGGTCACCGACCTCTGGTCGGGCCACCGGGACCCTTCCGCGGGTCAGGAACCCTCGCGCAGGTGCCAGGAAGGTGTGGTTGGCTTTCGCTCTCCCATACCTCCTCGGGCACGTTCCGCTTATTGCTCGCGGCTGCTGTTGGCGTAGTACGCCAGATCCTGCACGCGAGGTTTCGCCTCGATCGGATGAGTCGACACGACCTGCGCGATCTGGGCACCCGATCGAACAGCCGTGACAGAGATCCCGCCGACCGCGATGGGGAAGGTCTTCGCCGACATCCCGGCAGGAGCCACATAGGTCGCCGTCGTGTTGCCGATCTTGACCGTGACCGTGGCGCTGCTTGTGAGGAAAGTGAGAACCTCGACGGCGTCACGGGGTTTGACGGCGGTGCCGCTGAGGGTCGGAGCCATCAACTGCTGGGACGTGCTCGGTACGGCCGCGTAGGCCTGGATGCGGTTGGTGACGTAGATCGCGTCCCCCGTCACGGCCGGTGACGACCCGGTCTTGAAACGCGTGGCGTAGTAGGCATTGATGTCGAGGAACGACTCACCGTGGCCCGCGGAGGTGGCAAAGGACGTGCCCTCCGAATAGTCGTTCCAGGTCACGAGTTGCACGAGGTCGGCGCTGTCCGACTCCGCACGGTCCCACGAGGCACGGAGCGTCTCGGTGTTGTTCGCCTCCGCATAGAGGAAGCTGCGCGGGCGCTCGTCCTGGACGGCGACCGGCGCCATCCACTTGACGCCGAGCGCGTGCACCTTCGCCGCATAGCCCGGGGCATTCTTGATGGTCTGCGCGGTGCGCGTTCCCCAATCCCCGATCGCATAACTGATGGGCGCGAACGCCTTCAGGTTGGCGTCAGAGGGGCTGAGCAAGATGGCGATGAAGGCGGTCTTCACACCGTATTTGCTCGACAGCGTGTTCTTGAGCTGCGTCCACCAGGAGGGACTCTGGCGCTCGGCGGCAAAGGACGAAAGCACATACTCGCCGCTGGCCAGCCTGTAGGCCGAAGAGTATTTGTACAACTCCGCAAGTTTTGCGGCGACGGTGCCGATGTCTGCGTTGCCCGCACTCGCTGTTGCGTCGAGATTCGGCACAATCGTGAACTTGCGGCCAGACTCTTGCGCTGCCTTCATGAGCAGGACGGTACGGTCCCAGTTGTTGCCGCTGAGGCTCAGGATATCGACGTTGAAGCCGTCGATTCCCGCGTCTGCCGCAGCATTCACTTCAGACTTCATATCGGCAAGCTGCCAGTCGCCCGGCAGAGGATCGCGTCCTTCGGGGCGATCGCGGAGCAAGCCGCCGGATTGGACGTGCGCACCACCCTCGCCGGTAGCGGTCAGGTAGTTCCTGGCGTAATAGTCACTCGCGGGGGGCTGGTTGTCGAACGACACAGGGTATGGCGGGAAATAGTGGGCGAAGACCTTCTTGGCGGAGCTGTTGGACTTTGCCACGGCGAACGCCAGGTTCCCGTACTGGCCCGGATCTGCATTGACCGGTGGGGCCGGCTGCGCAGCAGGAATGGTGGGCACTGGCGCAGGAGTGGGCAAGACGGTCGATCCGTCGGACAGCACCACCACGAGCTTGGGACCGTAAGTGCCTGTGCGGTAGAAGGTATTGCTCGTGAACGCCTGCGAGTAACGAATCTCGAATGACGCGCGTGACTCTGACCACAGCGAAGCGGTGGTCGCCAGTGGAATCGAGATGGTCTTACCGACTACGGCGGGCACCGAGGCCTTGCTTGCGAGACCACTGGTGCGAGCAGGAAGCGTCTTCTGGGTGAGGGTGGCGGCGGACCACGTCGTCGCAGTCGGGAAGACCTGCACGCCCGCCTTGGTCGCGGTTGTACTTGCGACTCGCAACTGTAGTGATGCGCTCACCACGGTCGCACCGGCCAGGCTCGATGTGTCGAACTTCAGGAAGCTTGCATCCGCAGTCTTCGTGGCACTCAAGTACGGCTGCGCCGTGCGGGGCGAGGTCGGATAGCGGCTCGAAGTCCACGTCGCCTCGGTGGCCGGGATGGTCAGGGAATTCGTGCCCGTTGTAGCTTTCGCGAGGACCGTGTTCGTGCGTGCAGCGTTGGTCCCGGGGGTGCCGGCTGCAACCGCAGGCATAGCGAGTGCTGCGACCGCTACCGTGGCCGCGGCACCGAGAAGAATACGACTTCGGGGGCTTCGGAGAAACGTAGGAACCGACCAAAATGAAGCGCGGAGATGGCGACGTTTAGCAGGAGAATGGGATGTGCGGCGCTGAAGCGGCTCCATCTTGGACCAGATTTTTTTCAACATTCGCTTCAGTATCGCACGAAAGCCATGCGGCAATCCGGGACAACATACAGCTAACTTGAAGGTAGCAGACTTTGGCGGCGCCCCCGATCGATTGCGCGGCTAGCTTTCAACCTCCCGTGTGGGAGGTCGTCACCCTAGTATTCATTGCATGTCGCCACTCGTCGTCATCGCCGTCATCGTCGGCCTGGTCTGCGCGCTCACCTGGGTCGCCTCCCTGCTCACCGGGGACAATTCCTGGGTCGACCGCATCTGGTCGATCGTGCCGGTGGCCTATCTGTGGGTGTTCGCCGGCTTCGCGGGACTGCGGGACGCCCGCCTCGATCTGATGGCCGTGCTCGTCACCCTGTGGGGCGCGCGGCTCACCTTCAACTTCGCCCGCAAGGGCGGCTACTCCGGGGCGGAGGACTACCGCTGGCCCGTGCTCCGCTCGCGCATGACTGACTGGCAATTCCAGTTGTTCAACCTGTTCTTCATCGTGATCTACCAGAACATCCTGCTCGTGCTGATCACTCTGCCTGCCCTCACGGCGTTCCAGCATCGGGGCACCCCATTCGGCGTCCTCGACGGGCTCGTCGCCGCGGTCTTCATCGCCTTTCTCGTGGGTGAGACGATCGCCGACCAGCAGCAGTGGCGCTTCCAGGGCTGGAAGAAAGCGCAGATGGCGGCCGGCCGAGCCCCGAGCCCTCGCTTTCTGCAGTCCGGGCTGTTCCGCTACTCCCGCCATCCCAATTTTTTCTTCGAGCAGGCCCAGTGGTGGGCGCTCTTCCTCTTCGGCGCGATCGCGGCCGGCTCCCTCGCGCAGTGGACGGTGCTCGGCGCGCTGCTCCTCACCGTGCTGTTCATCGGATCGACCGCGTTCACCGAACGCATCACGCTCGGGCGGTATCCCGAGTACGCGCACTACCAGGCGCGCACCTCGGCGGTCGTGCCGTGGCCGCCCCGACCGGTGCCGAAGGCCGCGCGGGCCTGAGCTCTAGCTCGGTTTGGGGAACGCCGCCCGCATGTGGTCCGACGAAAGGTAGTCGGAGACGCCGATCAGGATGAGGCTGAACACGATCTGCTCGGTGACCATCCAGAACGGGTAGAGCCCCGGGATCGCCGCGATCACGAGCGTGACGACCGGGAAGATCTTGCTGAACAGCTTGAGCCGGCTGTAGGCCCAGTAGTAGCCGCGCTGCGCCCGCCAGGCGAAGTAGAACAGGGTGACGGTGATCGCGAGCACCACCCCCGACCGCATCCAGACCGCCCACGGCACCGAGGATCCGCGCAGGGTGAGCACGATCACCACGACCACCGCGCCGACGCCGAGCAGCACCTCCACCGCGAGCAGCCAGGCGATGGCCACGAACGCCCGCCGGGTGGACGGATGCTCGCGCATCTCCTCGGGAATCGTGTACGCGGCCGTCTTGCCGCCGGCGATGCGGTCGAGTCGGCGAAAGAGCGGTTCGAACCGATCGCCAAGGCCTCGTTGTGTCACCCTCCGAGCGTAGTCGGGGCGCCTTCGCCCCGCTGTCGGGGAGAGCGGGTAGCGTCGAGGCATGTCGTGCATCCGCTTCAACACCCCGGCCCAGCGCCAGGCCATGCGTGATCACCGCCCGGTGATGCTCACGAGCGACCAGGCCGCGTCCCTGCACCCGGCTCCCCCCGTGACCGAGAGCAAGATCGCCCGCCTGCGCACGCTCGCCGTGCACACCAACCCCAAGATCCGGGAGAGCGTGGCGAGCAGCCCGCACGCCCCGGATGACCTGCTCGCGATCCTCGCGAAGGACGTCGACGAGGGGGTGCGCTCGTGCGTCGCCCGCAACGAGGGCACGCCATGCGATGTGTTGCGCGGCCTCGCCGCCGACCCGTCCGAACGGGTCCGCGGCTTTCTGGCGCTCAACTTCTTCGTGCCGGCGGACGTCATGGGCGCCCTGGCCGCGGACGACAGCGACGTGGTGCGCGGACTCGTCGGCTGGAAGAGCAGCCTCGCCCGTGCCTGACGAGCCGGGTGCCTGACGAGCCGGATGCCTGACGAGCCGGATGCCTGACGGGCGGGTAGCCTGACGGGCGGAATCCGGCGCCGGTGGCTAGAGTCTGAGCATGGAACCGGGCGCGACGACGCGAGTCGACAGCTGGATCTGGGCCGTGCGGGTCGCAAAGACCCGGTCGGCCGCGACCGCCATGTGCCGCGCCGGCCATGTGCAGGTCAATGGGGAGCGGGCCAAGGCGGCCCAGCCGGTGAGGATCGGCGACGAGGTACGAGTGCGCGGTCCGGAGACGGAGCGCACCCTGCGGGTGGCGAGACTCGTGGCCAAGCGCGTGGGCGCCGTGGTCGCCGTCGAGTGCTTCGAGGACCTCACCCCTCCTCCGCCGCCACGCGAGGAGGTCGCCGCGACCGCCCACCGCGACCGCGGTGCCGGGCGTCCGACGAAACGTGAGCGGCGCGACCTCGAGAAGCTCCGCGGCCGCTGACTCGCCGGTCCCAGAATGCCGCGATGCGGCCGGATGCGCGGGTTCAGCCGGCGAAGACCTCGGTGATCGTCGGGGCGCCGGCCGGCGCGCTCACGACCTCGATCGCGTCGCCGGCCTCGATCACGCCCGTCTTCACGACCCGCAGGTATGCGCCCAGGCGCCTCTCGTCGGCGAAGCGCTTGACCCAGCCGCGCTCATCCGCGCCTCCCACCCACCTTGCGAAGGTGGCGCAGGGAGAGCGGGGCATCGTCACCTCGACGACGACCGTCGAGCCGATCCGCCAGCGCTCGCCGATCCTCGATGCCGAGACGTCGACACCATCGACCCGAAGGTTCTCGCCGAACCAGCCGGCCGACAGCTCCCGGCCGAGCTGCTGCGCCCAGAAGTCGGCGTCGTCCCGCGAGTAGGCGTAGAGAGCCTTGTCGGCACCCCCGTGATGCTTGCGGCTCACCTGCACGTCGCCGTACAGGCCGAGGGTCCGCACCCGCACCGGGCCGTCGACCGGACGCTTGTCGATTGCGGTGACGCCCTCGGATCCGGCATCCGCCCGCAGGGCGTGCACGACGCAGGCGGCGATGAGACGAGGTGACATGCCTCATTCCTACCCGACTCTCGGGGCGATCGCCGCCGCGGTGGGGGTCGTATCGTGTAAACAGCATGTTTCCGTTGCCATTTCGGCTCGTCTGGGCCGCCCAATCTCCCTAGGATGCCGGAATGACCGAAGCAACAGCGACCATCGCGCCCGCCAGACCCACCATTGTCGAGCCCGGCGGAATCGAGGCGATTCCCGCCGACCGACGACACGGGTCGCCCTGGCAGCTGTTCGCCACCTGGACCGCTCCCAACCTCGAGTTCGCCACGATCTTCGTCGGCGTGATCGCCGTCGCGTTCTTCGGCCTCGGGTTCTGGCAGGCGATCCTCGCGCTCGCCCTGGGCACGGCGGCCGGCGCGATCAGCCAGGGGCTTCTCTCCACCTGGGGTCCGCGTGAGGGCCTCGCCCAAATGGTGCTCGGCCGAACCGCGTTCGGGTACCGCGGCAACATCCTGCCGGCCGCCCTCAACACGGTGATGGCCGGGCTCGGCTGGTTCGCCGTCAACTCGGTGAGCGGCGCGTTCGCCCTCACCACGCTCACCGGCATTCCCACCGTGCTCTCTCTGCTCATCGTCGTCGTGATCGAGGTGGCCGTCGCCTTCGTCGGCCACGACCTCGTGCAGCTCTTCGAGCGCTATTCGAGCTACATCCTCGGGGCAATCTTCCTCGTCGCCACGACCACGATCTTCATGCACGCCGACCTCGGCTTCGTGCAGAAGGGCGGAAGCAACTTCAGTATCGCCGGCTTCACTCTCGCGGCCGGGGCCGCGTTCGGCTACGCGGCCGGCTGGAACCCGTACGCCTCGGACTACAGCCGCTATCTCAAGGCGGCCACGAGCAGGCGCACCATCGCGTGGGCCGCCGGACTCGGCAACTTCGTGTCCTGCATCGTGCTGATGGCGGCGGGCGCCGCCGCCGCCACGATCGCCGGCTTCAACCCGGGCGACCCGACGACCTCGTTCACCGCGACCATGCCGGTGATCGTGCGCGACCTCACCCTCGTTGCGATCACCGTCGGTGCGATCGCCGCCAACGCGCTCAACATCTACTCCGGGGCGATGTCGTTCCTCGCGGCCGGCATCAAGATCCCGTTCGCCTGGCGCCGGGCGATCATCGCCCTCGGCTTCGGCGTGGTCGGCTTCTTCATCGCGTGGATCGCGCTGCCCGACGCCGGCCACACCTACGAGAACTTCCTGCTGGTGATCGCCTATTGGATCGCCCCGTGGCTCGGCGTCGTGCTCGTCGACCGCTACCTGCGGCGCGGCACCGAGATCGCCTCGATCGTCGCCGACAAGGCCAGGTATCGCAACGCCGCAGGAATCGCCGCGTTCCTGTTCGGCCTCGTCGTGTCGATCGTGCTGTTCTCCAACCAGCAGTTCTACGTCGGCGTCGTGCCCAAGACGTGGGGCGCGGTCGGCGACCTCACCGCGATAGTCGGTCTCGTGCTCTCCGCCGCCGCATATTACTTCCTGTTCCTCGCCATCCGGCCCCGCCTCGGCGGCCCGCTGGGCGAGGCGCCGGACGTGCCCGTCGGAATCGATGCAGCGGACGACTCGGCATGACGATCGGCGAGATCTACGCGACCGACGCCGAGAAGCTCGCCGTCGCGGCGGCGGAAGCCAAGATCGGGGCGGACGAGGGCGGAATCCCGATCGGTGCCGCGCTGTTCGCGTCCGACGGCACGCTGCTGGGCAGCGGGCACAACCGCCGCGTGCAGGACGGCGATGCCGCGATGCATGCCGAGACGAATGCGTTCCACAATGCCGGTCGGCAGCGCAGCTACCGAGACACCGTGATGGTGACCACGCTCTCGCCGTGCTGGTACTGCTCGGGCCTCGTGCGGCAGTTCGGCATCGGCCGGGTGGTGGTGGGCGACG
Source organism: Lacisediminihabitans sp. (assembly GCF_036569425.1). Classification (GTDB taxonomy): domain Bacteria; phylum Actinomycetota; class Actinomycetes; order Actinomycetales; family Microbacteriaceae; genus Lacisediminihabitans. The sequence continues at coordinate 30,809 of NZ_DATCQQ010000026.1, read as the reverse complement.
ACCGGAACTATCTCGGCGGCCAGGACTGGCTCGCCGAGAACGGGGTGGAGCTCACCGTCATCAACGACCCGGCACTCATTGAGATGATGGGCGCGTTCATCCACGACCATCCGGCGCTCTGGAACGAAGACATCGGCGAGGACTGAATCGGGCGGTCGGTACCGACCGGTCAGGCCAACGCGCGGCCGAGTCGCGCCAGGGCGGACCCCTGTCGGATTGGGCGAATGGAGAGTATCGTTAATTACGGTTGCCCCAGACCTCGGTCGCCGAGTCGCAGGATGGATATCTCTGGGAGGGTACCAAATGACCGAGCGTAATCGGTTTCGGGTTGGTAAAGCCCTCGACATGGCCATCATCGATGTACTGAACCGCGGTGGGCTTGATCACGGCCTGGTCCCCCTGGTCTGGGTGATCGTGTCGTACCCCGAGGGAACCGTCATCGAGGGTCGTCCACCCCTCGACTCGAGCGACCCGGACTTTCTCTGCGAGTTGTGGGCGAGTGCCCTCAACATGACGGAGTACGCCTACGACACCGGCGAGGGCGAGCGCGTCTGGTACCTCACCGACGGGCTGTGGCGAGTCGAGTTGTCGAGCCGGGCGAATTCGGTGCGCTCCGTCGCCTAGCGCGACACGTGTGGCCCAGCAGTGCCTGAGTGAGCAGGCGAACCGCTCTCGTGCCGCCCTCCCGGCTGGCGGCGACCGTCAGGTCATCCGCAGAGCGAATTCCCTAGACGATCGATGCGGCCTGCCGGGTAAGGTCACGGCTGGTTGGGGTTCCCACGTCGTTCCACCTCTCGGGCCCCCGGGGTCGTGACTGTCGACACGGGCAGGCATCGGTGTCCTGCGCTCACTCTGCACCGCACGGTACTCCCGTCACGCGTTCGTAGCGGGAGCCCCAGCAGATTGTCAGCCAGCTGATCTTTACCGGCGAGCCTGAGGAAGTGCTGCCGATCGTCTGGAGGCACGGAAACACGAACGACCGCGACTCGATGGTCGCGGTCGTTCGGTCGTCCGGTGTCGGTCAGCGCTTCTTGTAGTAGTCCTTCCAGACCAGCCGGTGGAGCGGAATCCACCGGGGTATGGTGCGCAGACCGGGGATGAACGGCACGAGCGCCAGCAGCAGCGTGAGCACCCCCATGATCACCACCACGAGGACGTCGGCGTTCGCCGCCGACTTCACCGGCTCGACCTGGTAGAAGAACGAGAAGAGCCAGAGCCACGACTGCCCGGGGTAGTTGCCGGTCTCGTTCATCATGCCCCACTGGTCCCCGGTGAGATGCTGTGCAGTCGCCAGATCCGGGAAGTAGGTACCGTCGCCCAGAAACAGGATCGTCGGGGTGTAGTCGGTGTTGTAGAAGGATCCCCGAGACTGCAGCACGCCATCGAGGGAGCCCTGCTGGGCCATCGTGAGGAGGCTGTCGGTGAGTTCCGGAACCGGACCGTACGATCCGTCGGCGACCTTCGCCGGGTCGTTGCCCGGCGCCTTGTCGAGGGCCTTGGTGTAGGCCGCGGTCCAGTCGGTGCGCTGCGTGTCGCTCGCGGCGGTCCAGGTGGCGATCTCCTTGGGCGCGTTCGGCAGCGTCGACAGCGGGTGGATCACGAGATCCTCGGCCGTGTCGATCGGGATGCGCACTCCGGAGAAGCTCTGCAGGTCGATCGGGCCAAGAGTCTGCGTGGCATCCGGAGTCGAGTTGTACGGCGGGCCGTAGCCGGCGGTCTCGCTGGTTCCGCCGAGCTCGGCCGTCGCGGTCGCCACGAAGTCGGCGGGCTTCGCGTTGGCCCACGACTTGAGAGTGACACTCGGGTCGTCCGGCGAACCCAGGATGAGGGAGACGCCGACCACGAGCACGGTCACGACGATCACTCCGATCGTGAGTTCCTTGAACAGGTCGTATTCGCGCAGCTGGCCCTTCCATGGGCGACCGGCGATGCCGGTGCCCTTGCGCCAGGACATGGGGCTGAGGGGCTTGCTCATCGTACGACCTCCGTCGGTTCCTCGGTCGGCTGCTGGGGCGCGTGCGCCTGCGGCTGCGGCACCGGCCGCGGCGCCGGCTGCAACTGCGCGTCTGTCTCCGCGGCTTCGAGCGGCGGCACCACCCCGTGCACGCGCACCAGGATCACGTGAAACGCGACGATCGCGGCGACGGCGAGCGGAAGCAGCGTGATGTGCCACATGAAGATCTGGCCGAGGTTCGCCACGTTGAACCAGGCTCCGATGCCCACGGCGTTGAGCGCATCCTTGCCTTCGAACGCGATCCACTGCGAGTCGAAGTTGGTCTGCAGCAGATAGCCGGTGAAGGCCGCGACGATCGACACGGCGAACGAGACGACGCCGGTGATCCAGGTGAGTACGCGTCCACCGCGCCAGGCTGCCATCCAGTACTTGCCCCAGAGGTGCACGACCATGAAGAGGAAGAAGAACTCGACGCTCCACAGGTGGGTGCTGTTGATGAAGTGCCCGACACCGGACACGTGCCACCACAGCGGCCCGTTGAGACTCAGGATCACCCCGGAGACGATGACGATCACGAGCGAGGCGATCGCCCCCATCCCGAACACGTAGATCCACGAGGCGACGTAACTCGGCTGGTCCTGCGGCAGGAGCTTGTCCGGAGGCAGTTTCTTCAGCACCCAGCGACGCGTCTTACCCGTCCAGGTGTAGAACTCCTCTTCGGACTCGGCGTGGTGACCGGATGATCCGGTCGGCGCGCTCACTTGCGCCTCTTTGCGGCGGGGAACGGCAAAACGAGGGCGAGGGCGAACAGCACGAGCATGACGACGATGACGACGAAGTTGCCGAGCTGGATGACGAAATCACCCCAGCCCAGATAGATTGCCGGGCTTTCACCGGCGGCTAGTGCGAGCAGACTGTTCATGCGGACCTCCGGATGCGAACCATGTGATTCGAACCGTATTCCCGCGGCGTGCACCGCACCGGGACCTTGGTCCCGGTGCCGCAGCGGGCGCTAGTCGCGCAGTGCGCGCCTCTCCAGCACGCCGCGCACGAAGGCCGCCTGGCCCACGTGCTGAAGGTCGTCGCTGATCACACTGACGAGACGCGTGGCGAGCGTCACCGGCGGCATCCAGTGCCGATCGACGACGCGGTCGAGGTCGGTGTCTGACAGGGCCGCGAGGTAGCGAACGGTGCGGTCGTGCACGTCGTCGTGGTACCCGATGAACCTGTCCCGGCTGATGTTGCTCACCCTGGCGACATCGGACGAGGTGTGCCCGTATCCGGTCGCTCTCACCTCGAAGGGGAGCGCGAACCGCTCGGCCCAGCCGTCGGCAGTCCACGCCTGCTCGGTGCCGGCGACCGCCGCGACATGGTCGTCCTGCACCCGGGAGAGATGCCAGAGCAGCCAACCGATGGAGTTTGCACCATCCTCGACACGCGCGGAGAGCTGTTCGGGGCTCAGCCCCTTGGCGGCGTGATGCACGGAGTCCCTGACTCGATCGAAGGCGGCGACGAGGAGCGCGGCGGTGGTGGTCATGGTTCGACCGTACGCGCGCCACCAACGACGGGTAGGGTCCTTCTACCCAGACCGGCGGCCGCGGGTCGACAGGCTCACGCCTGCCGCGACGTCGGAGCGGAATACACCACCGGCTCGAGTCGGAAGATGCGCAGGGTTCGACCGGACTGCCGTTCGTACTCGCGATAGTTCGGCCATTGCGCCTCGATGAGCCGCCAGACCCGCTCGCGCTCGTCGTCGGCCACGATGGTCGCCAGCACCGGGATGCTCCTGCCCCGCACGTTCGCCGTCGCCCGGGGGTCGGCGAGCAGGTTCGTTGTCCACGCCGGGTGGTCTTCGCGAGCGAAGTTGCTGCCGACCACGAGCATCCGCCCCCGTCCCTCCGGGCAGTACATGAGGGTCGTCTCGCGCTCGAGTCCCGACTTCGCTCCGGTCGTGCGCAGCACGAGAGACGGCACGAGCAGCCCGCTCAACTGCACGGTGCCGCGGGTCAGAACGCTCATCGCCCGCTCGAGGGGAGGCATGACCGCCGGCCCGAACCGCCGGAAGAGCCGCGTGCGGGTGAACGCCGCCACGGCAATTCGAATGCCTCGCACCAGGGATGCCATGGCTGCATTCTGTTTGAAAAACCGCATTCGCGCTGCACGGGTGGGAATACACGCGGCGGCGCGAGTGCTGTTGATCAGGTGAAGCGCATCGGATTCCTGTCTTTCGGCCACTGGCAACCGGTGCCGGGATCCGAGACGAGAACGGCGCGGGACGCCCTGCTGCAGACGGTTGAACTCGCCGTCGCCGCCGAGGAGATCGGAATCGACGGGGCCTACCTGCGCGTGCACCACTTCGCCCCCCAGCTCGCCTCCCCGTTCCCCCTGCTCGCGGCCATGGCTGCATGTACGAGCCGCATCGAGGTGGGCACCGGCGTGATCGACATGCGCTACGAGAACCCCCTCTACATGGCCGAGGAGGCGGCGGTCACCGACCTGTTGAGCGGCGGGCGGCTGCAGCTCGGAGTGAGCCGCGGCTCTCCCGAGACGGCACTGCGCGGCTCGGAGGCCTTCGGCTACGTGCCTGCCGACGGGCGAACGGATGCCGACGATGCGCGCACGCACACGGCCCTGTTTCGGGCGGCCATCGATGGCGCCGGCGTCGCGATGGCCAACCCGCAGGTCACCGGCACCTCGGGGGCGCTCGCGATCCAGCCCCAGTCGCCCGGGCTGGTGGACCGCATCTGGTGGGGTTCCGGCACGCGCCAGACCGCCCGGTGGACCGCCGAGCAGGGCATGAACCTGATGAGTTCGACTCTTCTCACCGAGGACACCGGCGTGCCGTTCGACGAGTTGCAGGCCGAGCAAATCGCCATCTACCGGGCGGCCTGGGCGGAGGCCGGCTGGCAACGCGAGCCCCGGGTCTCGGTGAGCCGAAGCGTTCTGCCGATCGTGACCGACCTCGACCGTCGGTACTTCGGGGCCAGGTCCGCCGAGAACTCCGACCAGGTCGGCTACCTCGACGGCGGGGTCGCCCGATTCGGCAAGAGCTACGTGGGCGAGCCTGACGCGATAGTCGAGGCGCTCGGCCAGGATGCGGCCGTGCGGGAGGCGGACACCGTGCTGCTCACGGTGCCGAACCAGCTGGGGGTCGACTACAACACACACCTGCTCGAGACGATCGCCCGGCACGTGGCTCCGGCTCTCGGCTGGCGGCCGAACCACGAACCGACGTCAGGCCAGCGGCCGCTCACCTGACCGCCACGAATCGTCATACGATTTGGCGCCCCTCCGCCGGCAGACAAACATTGCCCCCGGGGTTCGGGGATCACGTCGGCGCAGACGCTTGCCAGACGGACAGCGGATTCCTCATGTGCGGTGTGCCCGCGCCACGACATGAGAACGAACAGCACGAAAACAACAGACAGAGGTCAGGAAATGAAGAATCTCACACGCGCGGGAGTCGTCGCGATCGCAGCGTTACTACTCATCACCGGGTGCTCGTCCGCCTCGGGCGGCACGGCGGCGGGCGCGAGCAAGGGCGGCACGCTCACGATCCTCACCCCGAGCACCAAGATCGACCTCGACCCGGCCAAGAGCCAGAACCTCGCGATCACCACGCTGGGACTGATCGAGCGCCGCCTGACGACCTGGGACATCCGTGCCGGCAAGCCGGCGACCGTCGTGCCGGACCTCGCGACCACCACCGGAACCCCGAGCGATGGCGGCAAGACCTGGACCTTCACCCTCAAGGACGGTCTGAAGTTCGCCGACGGCTCTCCCATCACCACCGCCGACATCAAGTACGGCATCGAGCGGTCGTTCGCCGACGAGCTCTCCGGCGGTCTCAGCTATCACAAGTCTCTGCTCGTCGGCGGAGCGGACTATCACGGCCCGTACTCGGGATCCGCCCTCGCGTCGATCGAGACTCCGACCCCGAAGTCGATCGTGTTCCATCTCACCGGCGCCTACGGCGACTGGCCGTGGATCGCCTCCATGCCGGCCTTCGCACCGGTGCCCAAGGCGAAGGACAACCCGGCCACCTACGGCCAGGATCCCGTCGCCTCCGGTCCGTACCAGGTGGCGTCGAACAAACAGGGAACCGCGCTCACCCTCACCCGAAACAAGTACTGGAGCGCGAAGACCGACACCGTGCGAGCGGCCGGGCCCGACTCCGTGGTCTTTCGCATGAGCCAGGATCCGAGCACCACGGCGCAGAGCCTCATCTCCGACGCCGGCGACACCAAGGCGGCATTCGGCGCTGCCTTCCTCGGCGCTGCCCAACTGGCCCAGGTGAACCGCGACCCGGCCGCGAAGGCGCGCCTCGCGACCTCCCAGGCCGGACCGCTCTCCTACCTCGCCCTGAATACGCAGCGCGGCGCTCTCAAGGACCTCGACGTGCGCAAGGCGATCGAATACGCCGTCGACAGGAAGGCCTACCTCATCGCCTCGGGAGGCGCGGCGGCCGGAGAGGCCGCGACGACGCTGATCACCCCCGGGATCGCCGGTCGCCAGGCCTACGATCTCTATCCGGCAGGCGCGGATGGCGACGTGAAGAAGGCGAAGGCGCTGCTGGCGAAGGCCGGCCAGTCGAGCGGGTTGTCCCTCACGCTCCTCGTGCAGAACGACGCCGCATCCCTCGCCAAGGCGCAGGCGATCCAGCAGGGAATCCAGCGGGCCGGGATCACCGTCACCATCAACTCGGAAGACGAGAACTCGTTCTACTCCGACGCGACGGCCACCGACGCGAGCTACGACCTCGCCCTGTACAGCTGGCAGCCCGACTTCCCGAGCGCGAACAGCAACATCCAGCCCCTCTTCGCGTCGAGCGAGATCGGCGAGGGCCGCAACAACGTCGCACGGTACTCAAGCCAGGAGGTCGACGCCCTCATCGCGAAGGCCACCGCCGAGGTGGACCACAAGGCGGCCCAGGCGCTGTGGGCGAAGGCCGACAGGCGGATCATGCAGGATGCCCCGGTGGTGCCGCTGAGCTACGCGAAGCAGTCGTTCCTGCGCGGATCGAACGTGAAGAACTTCTTCGTCGCGTCGTTCCCGGCCTACCCGAACTACCTCACCCTCTCGCTCGCGAAATGACCGACGGATCGGCACCGGTCGTGCTGTCGGTGGACGGGGTCTCGATCTCGTTCACCGGCGCCACACCAGACGCCGACCACGCCGTGGTCGATGACGTGAGTTTCGAGCTGCGGCGCGGTCGGGTGCTCGCCCTGGTTGGCGAATCCGGGTCGGGCAAGAGCGTCACCGCAATGTCGACGCTCGGGCTGCTCCCCCGCAACGCCCGCGTCACCGGCAGCATCCGCCTGGGCGACGAGGAGTTGCTGGGCGCCGACCCCGCCCGGCTGCGGGAGATCCGCGGCGGCGGCATCGGAACGATCTTCCAGGAGCCGATGAGCGCCTTCAACCCCGTGCTGTCAATCGGCGCCCAGATCGGCGAGGCGCTCAGGGCGCATTCGAAGGGCCTCGGGCGAGCCTCCGTCGACGCGGCAATCGTCGATCTTCTCGACTCGGTCGGGATCGACGACCCACGGCGGGTGCTTCGGGCGTTTCCGCACGAGCTCTCCGGTGGCCAGCTCCAGCGGGCGATGATCGCCACGGCCATCTCCGGCGACCCGGCGGTGCTCATCGCCGACGAGCCGACGACTGCCCTCGACGTGACGGTTCAGGCCGGGATCCTGGACCTCATCCGGCAGTTGCGCGACCGGTCCGGGATGGCGGTGCTGCTGATCACCCACGACATGGGAGTCGTCGCCGACCTCGCGGACGACGTCGTCGTGATGCGGGACGGGGCGGTCGTCGAACGCGCGGACGTCGGCACCCTCTTCTCCCGGCCCACCGAGGAGTACACCAGGGCGTTGCTCGCCGCCGTGCCCCGCCTCGATTCCCTGGCCCTCGATTCCCTGGCCCTCGATTCCCTGACCCCCGATTCCCTGGGCCCCGACAGCCCGGGCACGGACCGGGTCGTCCTCAAGGATCGCGCGGCCGAACCCCCGCCGGCCCTCGCGACGCCGGCCAGCACCCCAGCCGCCGTCACGCTCTCGAACGCGGATGTCATCTACGGCCGGCGCGGTTGGCGGCGCACCGGCACCAAGGCCGTCGACGGGGTGTCGCTCGGCATCCGGGCGGGGCGGAGTCTCGGCCTCGTCGGTGAATCGGGATCGGGAAAGTCCACGGTCGGTCGCGCCATTGCCGGGCTCGTTCCGCTCGCGGCCGGGTCGATCGACGTCGCCGGGGTCGACCTCGGGGCGGCATCCGCCCGCACGCTTCGCTCGGCCCGGGCGCGCATCGGGTACGTGTTCCAGGACCCAGCCTCGTCCCTGAACCCGCGATTCACGATCGAGCAGAGCATCGGCGAACCTCTCCGGCTGCACTCGAGCCTCGGCCGGGCGGGGCAGCGAGCGCGCGTGGCCGAGCTGCTCGACGCCGTGCAACTGCCGACAGACACCGCCGGTCGCTACCAGCATGAACTGTCCGGCGGGCAGCGCCAGCGGGTCGCGATCGCGAGGGCAATCGCGCTGGGGCCCGCGCTGCTCATCGCCGACGAACCGACGAGCGCGCTCGACGTGTCCGTTCAGGCCCTCGTGCTCGATCTGCTGCGCGACCTGCAGGGCCGACTCGGGTTCGCGTGCCTGTTCATCAGCCACGACCTCGCCGTGGTGCACGAACTCGTCGACGAGGTCGCGGTGATGCACCGCGGCCGGATCGTGGAGAGCGGAGCGGCGGCGCTCGTGCTGCGCTCCCCCGCCGACGACTACACCCGGCGCCTGCTGGCGGCGGCGCCCGTGGCCGACCCCGTCGACCAGCGCGCGCGACGCGAGGCGTGGCGCGCACTCTCCCTCGCGCCGAGCGCGTCGGGCGGCGCCTCGTGACCGCCGTCGGGTCCGCGCGTGTCGACGCGCCGACGGGGCTGCGCCGGGTAGCGGGCCGGCTCAGGGCCGATCGCTGGGCAACCGCCGGGCTGGTCGTGATCGGGCTGTTCGTGGTTGCCGCCGTCTTCGCGGGGCCGCTCACCGCGATCAGCGGGCAGAATCCGTACACCTACCATCTGGACAGGCTCGACGACTCGGGCTCCCCGCTCGGTTTCGGCGGGGGCATCAGTTTCGCCCACTGGTTCGGCGTCGAACCGCTCACCGGCCGCGACCTCTTCGCCATCGTGGTCTTCGGCTCGCGCACGTCCATACTCGTGAGCGTGAGCGCGACGGTGCTTGCCGTTGTCGTCGGCGTGCTCGTCGGCATCACGACGGGCTTTTTCGGCGGCTGGTACGACCGCACCCTGAGCCGGGTGATCGACGTGCTCTTCGGCTTCCCGAGTCTCGTCTTCATGATCTCGCTCACCGCGATCGTGCCGACGAGCTTCCCCAAACCGCTGCTCATCATCCTCGTGATCGGGTTCTTCGGCTGGCCGTCCATCGCCAGGGTGGTGCGCGGCCAGACCCTCTCCCTGCGCGAACGCAACTTCGTCGTCGCCTCGAACGCGATGGGTGCCGGGCCGTGGCACATCATCGCGCACCAGGTCCTGCCGAACGTAAGCGCGACCATCATCGTGTTCGCGACCATCTCCATCCCGAGCATGATCGGCGTGGAGGCGGCGCTGTCGTTCCTCGGCGTCGGCGTGCCTCCCCCGACCCCGTCCTGGGGTCGAACGATCGGCGACGCCGTCACCTGGGTGCAGACCGATCCCATCTACCTCGTCTTCCCCGGGGCCGCGCTGTTCCTGGTCACCCTCGCCTTCAACGTGGTCGGGGACGGCCTGCGGGATGCGCTCGATCCTCGGCGGGGGGCGGTGCCTCGATGAAGACCGCCGGATTCGTGGCCTACCGGATCGCCGGGATGCTCATGGTGCTGCTGGCCATCGCCGCGATCACCTATGCGATCTTCTACCTGCTGCCCACCAACCCCGCTCAGCTGAGCTGCGGCAAACCGTGCACGCCGGAAAACCTCGCCAGGGTGAAACAATTCATGGGCTACGACCTGCCGTGGTACCAGCAGTTCTGGGACTTCCTGCGCGGGATCGTCGCCGGCCGCACCTACGGCAGCGGGGCGGGGGCCGTGACGTGCGGGAGCCCGTGCTTCGGCTACTCGTTCCAGCTCAACACCACGGTGACCGACCTCATCGTCTCCCGATTCCCGGTCACCGCCTCCATCGCCGTCGGTGCCGCCGTGGTCTGGCTCGTCGTCGGCGTCGGCAGCGGTGTCGCCTCGGCACTCACCCGCGGAACCGCGATCGACCGCGGCATCATGACCGTCGCCATCGCCGGGGTGTCCGCGCCGAGCTACCTCGTGGGGCTCCTCGCGATCCTGTTCTTCTCCTTCACCCTCCACCTGCTCCCCTCAGGCGGCTACGTCGCGTTCGGCGACGACCCGCTCCAGTGGCTCAGCCACCTGGTGTTGCCGTGGTTCACCCTCGCGTTCATCAGCGGTGCCGTCTACGCCAGGCTCACGAGGGGCCAGATGCTCGAGGTGATGGGCGAGGACTACATCCGCACCGCCCGGGCGAAGGGTCTCACCGAGTCCCGAGTGGTGGTGCGCCACGGCCTCCGCAACGCGCTCATCCCCGTCGTGACGATCTTCGGGCTCGACCTCGGCGGCCTCCTCGGCGGCGCGGTCATCACCGAGAAGGTGTTCTCGATGCAGGGCCTCGGAGCCCTGCTCATCGACGCTGTGCACACCCTCGACCTGCAGGTCGTCGTAGGCTTCACCCTCTTCGCCGCGTTCCTCATCGTGCTCGCGAATTTCGCGGTCGACCTCGTCTACGGCCTCATCGATCCGCGAGTGAAAGCGCGGGTCTGACCGGGTAAATTCGAGCGTGGCGGGCCGGTCGTCGGCGGTCGGCGCACCCCTGGAGGCCGCAATGCCCACGTCAGCGCAACGGCGAGCCGTGCTCGTTCTGTCAGCCACGGCCGACGTCGCCGAACTCGACAAGCCCCTGCCCGCGCGGGCCGCTCACCCGCAGGCTCGCGACGCTCGGCAGAACCCGCTCGGCCACGTCCACGACCGTGCGGGAGTGCGCATACATCAACCTCGTCATTCGCCACGATCTGTTAGTGCGCCTCGCGGGCGGCCCTCTGGGCGATGTTCGCCGTCAGCACAAGGGTCCCCACCCCCCGTATGGGGAACATGACAAACATTCGTACTCGGTGCAGACTCTAGATGATGACGATCGACTATTCGGTGCCCCGACCCCGTGCCAACCGACTCGAATCACCTCACCCGACGGGCGGGTACGACCAGGTGGTCACGTGGCCGAACGGCAATGTGTCCTACCTGCTGCGCGGGCAGCTGCATCGGGAGGACGGGCCGTCCTTCGTCGGTGCCGACGGCTCGAGAAGCTGGCATCGCAACGGGCGCGAACACCGCGAAGACGGACCGGCCGTCCACTGCCCGGACGGTCACCACCAGTGGTGGCTCGACGGCCGCCAGGTCAGCGAGGCGGAGTTCCGGCTGCGCGCCAGCGACTGAGCCTCGGTCTCACGGATCCCCCTGTCGCTACGCCCACTGCTCAGGCAGGATCGGACCATGACACTCTCGTCCGCCACCCCGATCTCCCCCATGCTCGCGAAGGCCGTCGACGGCGTGCCAGACCCCGCGACCGTGCCGGGCGGGCTCAGCTACGAGCCGAAGTGGGACGGCTTCCGCGCCATCGTCTACTTCGACGGCGAGACCTGCCAGATCGGCAGCCGGGGGTCCAGGATGCTCACCCGCTACTTCCCGGAGCTCGAAGCGGCCTTCCTCGAACAGCTCTCGGCGCCGTGCGTGCTCGACGGTGAGATCGTCGTGCGAACCGGCGAGCCCGGGCACGAACGACTGGACTGGGAGGCACTCTCCGCCCGCATCCATCCGGCCGCGAGCCGCGTGCTCACGCTCTCCCGGCAGACGCCGGCGGCGTTCGTGGCGTTCGACCTGCTCTCCCTCGGCGACCGCGAATACCTCGACGAGCCGTTCAGCGTGCGGCGAGCGGGCCTCGAGACGCTCGCCGCCGAACTGCGCGACCCGATCCACCTCACCCGCTCCACCGACAGCGTCGACACCGCCCGCCGTTGGCTGGTGGAATTCGAGGGCGCCGGCCTCGACGGCGTCGTTGCCAAGCCGCTGGCCGCCGCCTACGCCCCGGGCAAGCGCCTCATGCTCAAGGCCAAACATCACCGGACGGCGGATGTCGTGGTGCTCGGCTATCGCCTGCATGCGAGCGGCAGCGGGGTCGGCTCGCTTCTGCTCGGCCTCTACGACGACGACGGGGTCCTGCGCAACGTGGGCGGGGCATCCGCGTTCAGCGACGCCCGCCGGCTCGAACTGATCGACGAACTCGCGCCGCTCGTGAAGCGGGACGACTCGGGCGAGTTGGTGAGGGGGGAGACGGAGCGCAGCCGGTTCTCCGCCGGCAAGGACGTGTCCTTCGTGCGGCTGCGGCCCACTCTCGTCGCCGAGGTGCGCTACGACCAGATGGAGGGCGCGCGCTTTCGCCACACCGCGCAGTTCTTTCGCTGGCGCCCCGACCGCGACGCGAGCTCCTGCACCTTCGATCAGCTCGAGCGCCCGATCGCCTACGACCTCGCCGAAGTCCTCTCCTAGGGCCGCGTGCGCGCCCGACTGGGCTGCACGCGCGGCGGCTCCCCCGGCATCTTCGGAAAGTCGGGCGGGAACGGCAGCTCGCCGAGACCGGCGGTCGCATCCCTCGCCCACCAGCCGAGAAGGCCGTCGATCGTGCCCGGCTCGTCGTGCATCCCGGCCCACGGGTCGCCCGTGGTCCTGAGCCGCTCTGGCACGGTCCCGATCGTGAAGCGTTTCGGATCGGCGTTCTCCATCTCATCCCAGTCAAGCGGGCACGACACCGGCGCGTGGGCGATGGCGCGCGGGCTGTATGCCCCGGCCATGGTGCGGTCCCGATTGGCCTGGTTGAAATCGAGGAAGATGCGTTCGCCGCGCTCCTCCTTCCACCACGCGGTCGTCACCTTCTGGGGCATCCGCCGCTCGAGTTCGCGCACGGCGGCGATCACCGCATGGCGCACCTCGAGAAACTCGTGCACCGGCTCGATCGGGGCAAACACGTGCAAGCCGCGGTTTCCCGAGGTCTTCACGAACGCGGTGAGTCCCGCCTCGGCGAGAATCGACCTCAGCTCGATCGCGGCGGGAATCGCATCGTCGAAGTCGGTGCCGGGCTGCGGGTCGAGATCGATGCGCAGTTCATCCGGATTGTCGGAGTTCTCGGCGCGTGACGGCCACGGGTGAAACACCACGGTGTTCATCTGGACGGCCCAGACCGCGCCGGCCGGTTCGTCGATCACGAGTTGCGGATGGCTGCGCCCGCTCGGGTAGACGACCGTCACCGCCCGCACATACTCCGGGGCACCCTTGGGAGGGTTCTTGGAGAAGAACTGCTCGCCGTCGATGCCGTCTGGGAAGCGCTGGAGGGACACCGGTCGGTCACCGTTCGACGTCACAAAGGCGGCGCCGACCTCCACGATGTAGCGGGCGAGGTCGAGCTTGGTGATGCCGGGCTCGGGCCAGAGCATGCGCCCGGGACTCGAAATGCGTACCTCCCGGGCGCCGTGCGGTCCGTCGACGGTGAGGGTGACTGCTTCGCTGGCCATGTGACCAACGTACTCAGGACGCGTCGACGCCGTCGACCCCCGCCATCCGCTCCAGCACCGCGGCGAGCAGCGCGCTCTGGGCGTCGGGAATCACATGGTGATTGAGGTAGATCCCCTCGAGCCAGGACTGCACCTCGTCGGCCGGCAGGCCCACCGCGTTCCAGTCCACGCCGGGCAGGGCGCGGGTCACCGGGTGTTCGGTCTTCGGGTCCAGCCAGGCCTCGGCGATCGGCTGGTCTGGGTCGTCCGTCCCCGGGGTCCAGAGCAGCACGATCGGGTGGTTGTCGCCGTCGATGTGCTCGTTGTCGACGTGTCCGGCCCCGAGCCAGGGCAGGGTGAGCAGCTCCCCCTCCACCTCCACCTCGAGCAGGTCGAGTTGGGCAGGCTCGGTCTCGCAGACGTAGATCGAGTACCCGGCATCGTGCCAGGCGCCCGCCTCCTCGATCTCATCCATCAGATCCGGCATCAGTTCGTGAAAGCCGAGGGCGAGGGTCGTGCCCCACTCCATCAGCACCGCGGTGTCCTCGGCCGGCCACGGGCTCGTGTCACTGGCCTCGTCCTCCCCGCGGTGAAAGTGGTACGCGACGTCCGACCCTCGGCACTCCAGGTGAAGCTGACCGTCGTCGAAGGCGACATAGATCGCGCTCGTCGCCTCGTCGTCGTCCCAGTCGGCGAACAGCTCCGGCTTGGAGAAGCGTGGGGGCAGGGCGACGGATGCCGCACGCTTTTCGCCGAGGTTGAGCACGGCGCGGAACCGCGTGCTCGGCAGGCGCAAGCTGAAATCAGTCACAGAGTCGGTTTCCCATCGGTCGGTACCCTATCGAGGGTACTGGTGCGCGGGCGGCGGAAACGATCGGGTCGGCCGACAGTGGGCGTTTCCGAAGCTCCGGCGAAGGTGTGAATTGCCGCACAGTCCCCCCTCAGGGCTTGCACGACCGCGGCGGATGCGGAAGCGTGGCCCCCTTCAACCGCAGGCAACCGAGAGGGAATAACCATGCTTACACTCACGCATTCAGCCAGCACCGCCGTCAAGACCATCGCCGAGCGCAATGCAGACGCAGACGCGGCGGGCCTGCGCATCAGCACCGAGCCCATCGGCGGCACGGAGTTCTCCGTCGCGATCACCCCGGCACCGGAGCCCGACGACACCGTCGTGGAGAGCGACGGGGCCAAGGTCTTCCTCGAGCAGAACGCGGCCATCGCGCTCGACGGCAAGATCCTCGACGCCAAGACCGAGGACGACGGCTCCGTCCACTTCGCGATCAGCGACCAGGGCTAACCAGCAGCCCCGGCTTCGCCCTCGGGCGGGGGTGGGACCTTCGGCACGTCTCCACGTGCCATCGGCGTCCTACCCTCTACCGAGGGCCCTCTGCTGTGGGCCGGCCTCGGGCACCCGAGAGAAAGAGGAGATCGCCATGGGATTCATCGAAGACGCCAAGGAGACAGCGGAGGCCGCCGCCACGCGCGCAGCCCGAGCCGTGGAGGACGCCGTAGACACGGTGGAAGACAGGGCCGCCGAGCTCAAGGCGGACGCGAAGGTGAAACAGGCCGAGGCGGAGCGCGAGTCGGTTAACCGCCGCAACGAGGCCAAGGAAAAGCTGCGCGGCGACTGAGCCGGCATTCACCGGCCGAGGTCGTGGGCCGGTTCCGGACGGTGCACCCCTCGGGGGCGATAGCCGAGTGATTCGGCGATTCCCACGAGGTCGGCGAGGTACCAGACGGTGGCGAGCCACATTTCGGTGCCCTTGAGACCAGGCACGTGCTCGACGGCGTTCGGCTCGCTCAGCGGAGCGAACCGGAACCCGAACCCGGCATCCGGCATCCACTGGCCGAGAATCCGGTCGATGCTCTCGGCGGCGAAGGCGCGAACCTCCTCGCGACGATGTGCCGTGTGCCGCGCCAGCCAGAGCGGATGCGCCACGTCGAGCATGTTGCAGGCGGTCGTTCGCCCCGGCCCGAAGTGGCGGTCGTCCGCGCGGCGGCCGAACACCGTGTCGATCACCCGCTCGGCGCGCGGAATCGGCAGGCCGAATTGGGCGAACGTGCCCCGCGAGGCGCGGTAGATGCCGTTCACGGGTTGCAGGAGGCCGCCTGACAGCCGTGCCGCACTCCACATCCCGGTGTCGCGAGAGGCGTGGGTGTGCAGCCAGCCGACCAGGGTGTCCAGGTTGCGCCGCGTCGCCCGATCGTCGCCGTCCCCCCGTGCCAGGTTGCGGAACAGGGACGTGCCGAGGCTGTCGATCGCCGCGCCGGACGACCAGCCGGCCGACGCCCAGGGCTGGGTCTCGCAGAACTCGACGATGTCGGCCTGGGTCATCCGCGCGACCGCTCGGATCGGATGCTCGAGGCTCGACCCGAGGAGGTCGAGCGCGTAGCCGTGGCTCAGCAGGTGGTATTGGGCGGCCCCATCGGTGAATCCGGTCGGAGCTGTGCCGTGGCGTCCGTCGCCGTCGACATCCGGTGTGAGGCCGGTGACGGGGTCCTGGTTCTGGCGCAGCCTCCGGATGTGCTCGGCCGCATCCAGTTGCACGGGCGGACGCCCGTTCAGCAGCATTCCGATCTCCACGGCGTCGCGTGCGGGCGCAGCGACGCCGGCGCACCCGGTGCGTCGACGTAGCGGCCGGGGGTCTCGCCGTTCGCCGAGAGAACGTCGGGTTCCCAGCTCCTCTCGATGATCGCGTCCGCGTGCGCTCGCGCGCGGTCGGCGAAGTCAGCCAGACCGCCGGGCGAGCCCGTCGTGCGGCGCCGGCGTCTTCGGCGCCCGGCGATCCCGCAGGAAGCGCGCCGGATTTCCGCCGACGATCGCCCACCCGGCCTGTGACTTTCGGCGCTCTTTGGCGGCATTCTGTGATCGTTAGGTGGCGCGCATCGAGCTGACTCCACGAGACTCTGCAGCTGGCCCGCCGTCTCGTATCCCATGCGTTTCGAGACGGGCGGATTCAAGCGGTGTCTGCAACACCGGTTTTGATTTGATGGGTTCGAGATTAGCGTGGCGAGGACTTCTGCTGGGGTGAGGTAGCCGTGGCGTTTGCGAGGGCGGTGGTTGAGTTCCGCGGCAACGTTTTCGAGGATCCCGGGTCCGTGGAAGGACAGGTCGGTGCCCTTCGGGAAGTATTCGCGCAGGAGCCCGTTAGTGTTCTCGTTGCTGCCGCGCTGCCAGGGCGAGTGCGGATCGCAGAAGTAGATCGGCATGCCGGTCGCCATGGTGATCTCCTGGTGTCGGGACATCTCCGCTCCCTGATCCCAGGTCACCGACCGGCGCAGCTGTTCAGGAAGGGTATTCATCGCCGCGATCATCGCGCCCGCGACGGTGCGGGCGGTGTGGTCGCCGGGGAGGTGTAGGAGCATCAGATACCCGCTGGTCCGCTCGACGAGGGTTCCGATCGCAGACTTCGTCGATGTCGAACCGATGATCAGATCACCTTCCCAGTGGCCGGGAACGGCCCGGTCTTCAATCTCGGGTGGCCGGTCGGAGATCATCACCATGCCGCGGAACCGTTGCGGGCGCGGACCAGCGCGCGATTCGGTAGTAGCGCTCAAATCGTTCCTGGCATTCGACGTGGGGTCAGACGAATCAGCTTTCCCAGGCGTTGAGGTACGGCAGCCGCTGGGCGGCCGGCCGGCCCAAGGGATTAGGTCCGCCGACGACGATTGCGGTTCACTTCACCCGGCAGATGATCTCGCCGTGGAGAATGGAGAACCAGCCGTCATCATCTGTTGCCCATTTCGTCCATGCGCCGCTGATTTCTTGCAGCTCCATCTTTGTGGCAAGGCCGGAATCGGTGATTTGACGCGCGATCGCTGAATTTACGATGCGGTCAGCCCACATTCCTCCCCACCAGGCACGCTCGGTCGGGGTGGCGTAGCACCAGGTGCTTGAAGTTGCCGTGACGTCAGTGAGCCCGGCAGCGTGAGCCCAGGAGAGTAGCTGGCGTCCGGCATCCGGTTCACCCCCGTTGGCGCGGGCGGCGGTTCGGTAGAGATCGAGCCATGTATCAAGTTCGGGCATCCGCGGCCACCAGCAGAATCCGCTGTAATCGCTGTCGCGCACTGCCACGATGCCACCGGGCCGAGTGACGCGAGCCATCTCGCGCAGGGCTTGGACCGGATCGGCGATGTGCTGCAACACCTGATGTGCGTGAGAGACGTCGAAACTCCCGTCGTCGAACTCGAGGGCATGAATGTCCGCGACTCGGAAGTCGATATTGGCCGTGCCCCGCTCCACCGCAGTCGCCTGGGAGAGTTGCAATTCATCAGGCCCAATCTCCGTTGCGGTGACCTCCGCGACAAGTCCAGCAAGATCCGCGGTGATCGTGCCAGGACCCGCTCCAACATCGAGCAGGCTATCGGTGGACCGCAGCAGCGGAAGCAAATACGCGGCGGAATTCTCCGCAGTGCGCGAACGATGGGACCGCAATACGGATTCGTGATAACCGTGTGTGTAACCCGCCACGGGACCTCCTTCAGATCGTCGAGTTCTTCAATCTTCAGTCTCTGCGGAAGGGTGGCGGGTAGGAAGACCGTAGTCTTCCTATGAGCCCTGCACCCACCCACCGGGCGGATTCCGAGGAGGTTGCTCCGTGTCCAACGAGCTTGGCGAATTCCTTCGGGCCCGACGTGCTGACGCCAGCCTGGGGTCCCCGACCCGCCACGAGAGCGGCCGACGACGCGTCACCGGCCTGCGGCGAGAAGAGGTCTCCACCGCCGCAGGGATCAGCGTTGACTATTACACGCGTCTCGAGCAAGGCCGCGAAAACCACCCCAGCGACGCCGTCTTGGACGCCCTCGCCCGAGTACTCCACCTAGCGCCCGACGCCACAGAACACCTCTACCGCGTTCGCGGACCGAACCCTTCGCTAGCGCGAAACCCGCATGGGGATGAAGGCTTGCTCGCCGAGCGCATGGCGACCTTGGTTGAGGCAGTTCGACCCAACCCCGCATATGTCTTAGATCGGCTGAGCAACATGCTCGCAGCGAACCCCGAAGGACTCACACTCTATGACGGCTTCGCAGACATCTCACCCCGGCAGCGGAACACCTGCCGCTACCTGATGACCAACCCCCGCGCGCGAGAGATCTTCCTCGAGTGGGAAGAGATCGCACGCGGGGCAGTCGCCCACCTTCGGGCCGCCAACGCCGACAACCTGCACGACCCCGAACTGCAGGCGCTCGTTGCGGAATTGCGTGAGCACAGTGCACTTTTCGAGGAATGGTGGAGCGAGCACATCGTCGAGCGACGGCGCACCTCCATCAAGCACATTCGCGCGACGGACGGCGACACCATCGCTCGACGATACGAAGTGCTCCACCTCCCCGAAGACGGGCTCCGCATGACCCTCTGGCTACCGGGGACCTAGGAAGTGCCCTGGCGAACATCCCGGCTTGCTGCCCGCAAGCAGGACGATCAACGGGCCGCAATTCACTGTGCTTGCCGAGACAGATTTGAGCGCCTTTATCACTTCGGCCGGTGCCCGCAGGCGGAACCCCTTGCGCTTCATAGGCGGCGGTGAGAACGCGAAATTCACCCCCGCCCGAGTTCAGGCGCCCCGGGGGGCGAGTACGAATATGTTGCCCGTGATCAGCTGGACGGCAACCAACGCCAGTGTCACCGCCAGGCGGGGCCACAGAGTTCGGCTCCAGTTCGCGACCAGAATCGGGATTGATCCGATGAGCGCGCTGACGATGTAGTTCTTAACCGCCCCTGCGTACAACGAGTCGATCTCTGATCTATTTGCACGGTAGTAGCCGAAGTCATACACCCAAACTTCGAAGAACCACATCGCTGCGCAGACCAAAACGCCAAGTGGGAGCGCCCAGCATAGGTGGCTCCTTTTCGGAGGGGACCGGTAGAGCTCCTGCAGTTTCATCTAGTGCGCTCCAACCACACCGGCGCCAGATCCGGTGAAGCAACCCGCAGTGACCTTGCCATTGACATCAACTGTCCCGTCGATTGTGAGCTTTCCGGCGGCATCGACACTGAGCAGTGACGAACTCAACGTCGTGTTGTTCGAGAGCGAAACGTTGCCGGATGTGCTGCATCCGCGCGGGCCGGTCGTCACGAGACTGACCCGGTGCACTGCTCCGTCCCCGGAGACGAAGCTCGTCCCGTTGATCGTCGAGAACCCGTTCGCATAGATCGTCAAATCACCCCTCAGTTTCACGGTCATTGATTGCAAGGCAACTGTGGCACATCCCGAACCGGTCGCGTCGACCAGAGTGTTCCCGGAGATCGAAACGGTTGACCCATTGACGCTCGATCCCCACGACGCCATCGTGCATCCTGGGTTTGAGGTGAGCCCTTGCGACCAGCTCGGGGCGTTATTGGCTTGAGCAGTCTGGTTCATCAACTGGGTCCAGGTGAGTGTCTGGCCGGTCGTGTAGTCGGCCGGGGTGGTCTGCGGCGGCAGGTCTCCCGACACTGCCGGTACCGTGGAGCCCGGGTAGGCGTCACCGCCCAGAGCTCCAGTCGTCTTCAGCTGTGCGACAGTCTGACCGTCGTTTGAGCTGAAAGTGCCGCCCGCGACGGCGTCCTTTCCGATGGTCGCTGTGGACTGCATTGAGATGTCACCACCTGCGATCACGCTGCCGGTGACCTTGGGGGCCGAGTTGAGTGTGAGGTTACCGCCCGCGTAGACCGATCCCTCTCCGGGCATGTACTTCGCCCCGAGTCTGGAGTCCGCTATTCACTACCCGGTGAGAGAGTTGACGAGCAGACTTGTCTGCGTGTCCCTCACGCCAGGGATAGCTCGTATCCGTTCCAGAGCCGCATCGAACTCGGCCATTGTTGATGCTCGGAGCTGCACGACGAGGTCCCACGTGCCTAGTGTCGAGTGCAAACGCTCGACTTCGGGGAAGCCTCGGATGGTCCGGACGACATCCTGCCCGCGTTGGGGCTCGCTGAGGACGAGGGTGATCGCTCGAACAGAGTCGCGGTCGATCTCATCGCTCAACCTGATGGTGAACGACTCGATCACGCCCGAGCGGGTGAGCGAGTCTATGCGGGCCGTCACTGTGGATCTGTTGACACCCAGCTCGCGTGCGATGGCCGCGACAGGCGTCCTTGACTGGCTGCGTAACAGGGAGATCAGCTGTCGGTCAAGGTCGTCAATCACACAATCAGCCTAAGCGCGCCCGTCACACTGATTAACCAGACCGCAGTCTGTATGCAGTTTGTCGATTGCGCGACCACATCGATGGTCTCTAGCGTGGGCATGCGCCACGTTCGGTGCGCCGACTGACCCATAAGGACATGCAGTGCCTATCGCTCTCACCCACTTCGCCGCCCGCGCTGGCGACCACAACGACCGCGCCATGCAAGCGACCCCGCTCCTCACAACCGTCCTCGGGGAGCGTCTTCGCATCAACGCCATGGTGATCGGCGAACCCCAACCGGCGCTCTCTGCGAACTGGGATACAGAACTCGCCTCTGCGCTTCCTGCATTGCTACAGATGTCCGCCCACTACGACAGGCTCCTAACTGCTGGTCAGTCCCCGGTGACGGTACTCAGCCGGTGCGCCGTAGCTCTGGCTACCCTGCCCATGGTCGCCAAGCACCGTCCCGACGCCGTGGTGGTCTGGTTCGACGCCCACGCCGATCTCAACACCCCACAGAACTCAAGCACCGGATACCTCGGCGGGCTCGCGCTAGCCGGGCCGCTTGGGCTCTGGAACTCGGGACTGGGAAGCGGGCTCGCGGAAGCGAACGCGATCCTCGCCGGCACGCGAGACATCGACCGCCCAGAACAAGACGTCATAGACGCAGGCCGCATTGCCCTGATACCCGTCGATGAGGACATGGCAGGGAATCTTCTGCGAACGATCGCAGGCCGGCCCGTCTACGTCCACGTCGACTGCGACGTCCTCGAACCAGGGACTGTACCCACCGACTACGCCGTCCCCGAAGGCATGTCCCTTGCGCAGCTGTCCGCGTGTGCCCGAGCCCTTGCCCACACTGAGGTCGTGGGGCTCGAAATCGGCGAACTTGAAACCGCTGGCGTGCGACATCGTCTAGCCTCGGACGAGCCAGCGCGACTCGTCACCGGCGCCCTAGAACCGCTGCTCCGAGCCCTCGCGCGATAGGGGCCTTCTCGTCCCTCCAGTCCTGCCGCATGTTTGGTGCCAGGAGAATGTTGCTCGGGTAGGCGTCGAGCTGTGCGCCCGTAAGACGGAACCCTCAGCGGGCAGCCCGAAAACGGAACGCTTCCGGCCGCTTGACGCGGCCCGCTCTCCAAACAAGTGCCCGGCCGGAAGGCGAACGTCGTCGACTAGGTTCTTGGGCGCGTCCGGATGCTGGCCCGACAACCAGTCATCGAGTAACCCCAATGCCATCCCCATACAGCTCGACACCTCCGCAGCGGTATTGTCCGGCGACTCTGGCTGAGCTCTATCAAGCAGTCGGCCCGCGAGCTCCGTTTGACTATCGGCGATCGCGGCCACCACCAGCATGAGAAGTGCGGTGGCCTGATCCCGGCGGGCATCGACCGGAGTAAACGGGTGCGGTGGTCGGCTCGATCGGCCACGGGTGGTTCTATGATCGCATCGCGATCGCATCGGCCAGAGCGTTTTCGACCGAGGTGAGGGCCGAGTACCCTGCGATCGCCTCCGCCATTTCGGCTGCTCGGCCTCGGAACTGCGGCTCTGCGAGCACGCGGTGTGCGGCGTTCCGAACGGCCTCGGCTGTTGGTTTGCCGGTGCGCAGGTTGATCCCTGTGCCTGACCAACTCACCCGGGCCGCGACCTCGGGCTTGTCTTCGGTGTCTCCTGCAACGACCATGGGCACTCCGTGGCTGAGCGCGTACTGAACGCCGCCGAATCCGCCATTCGTCACATACACGTCGGTGAGCGGCAGCAGTAAATCGTAGGGCAGAAATTCTGCCAGCCGAACGTTAGGGGCCACAGGACCGACGTCGTTGATGGGACGGCCTCCGGTGCTCACGACGACAATGACGTCACTGTCGGCTAGTCCCTCGACTGTCGGACGGATCAGCCGCGTCAGGTCGTGGTTATCGATGGTGCCCTGGGTGACGTGGACGACGGGCCGCGAACCGTCCAGTTCGCCCCACCAGTCAGGCATCGGCATCTTGGCCGGCAGTGGCAGCACCGGCCCGACAAAGCTGGTGTTCGCGGCGAGATCGCTGCGAGGGTATTCGAACTCTCTCGCATTGAGCTGAAGGAACCTGTCGTAGGCGCCGGAAA
This sequence comes from Lacisediminihabitans sp., assembly GCF_036569425.1. Taxonomy (GTDB): domain Bacteria; phylum Actinomycetota; class Actinomycetes; order Actinomycetales; family Microbacteriaceae; genus Lacisediminihabitans. The sequence goes on along the minus strand of NZ_DATCQQ010000026.1, from coordinate 8,057 downwards.
CGTCCATGATGAACTGTTCAAGCGGCGGCCCACCGATCGCGGCAAAGATACGCTCCGCTGAGCGTTGTGTTTTGCGAAAGAGCACTTTTGCTGCCAGCAGGTTGAGGCCGCGGTTGCGAAGCCTGCCGAGCGCGCTTGAGGAGGGCGCCAGGCCCATTCCGTATGGGGCGACATCCCGGCTGGACTGACTGAGCGGGACCACCCCCACCCCGAGGACGGCTGGCCGTACCGCGGCGCCGTCAAGGAGTAGCGGCGCTGCTCCAACGAATGCCGAGTCGACGAGGATCGCATCCGGCGCATCGGCCTCGAGGATCGCCCGGACGGCCGCGAACTGGGCAGGAATGGTGTTCACGAACATGGTCTGGATGTCGTATTGAATCTGGGCGAACCCACGGTATTTCGCCCGGTCGGGGAGATGGCTGTCGAGGTCCCGGTCGTCGAAGTCCGCAAGACCCGACAGCGCCCGGAACTCGATCCCGAGAGAGGTTACCTGATCGGCGAAGCGGCTCCCCGTCAGGACAATCACCTGATGACCGCGGGAGACGAGATGGCGGCCGATGCCGAGCATCGGTGCGACATGGCCGAGAACCGGCGTGCTGCAGATCAGGTAAGTCGCCATCCGAACGCTCCTGTATAATTCGCTAGAGCGACACTCTAACCGACTTTAGGAGCGAATGTGTCAATTTCCCGCACATACAATTCGAGCGTCCGGGACCGCGACGCTGCCGAGACTCGGGAGCGGATCATCACCGCGGCGGGACGCTTGTTCGCTCGCGACGGCTACTTCGCAACGCCGATGCGGGCGATTGCGGCAGAAGCGGGCGTCTCGGTGCAATCGGTGCACCTGGCCGGGCCGAAGTCGTCCCTGCTGCTCGCGGCGTGGGAGCACGCGTTCGCTGGCGACGAAGGCGCACACTCGCTACTCGAACGCCCGGCAATGGCGCAGATCCTTGCCGAGCCGGACTCGACGGTCGCACTGACCCGTTTCGTCGCGTTCGTCGTCGAGGCCAACGCCCGGGGGGCCGGCATCTGGCGTGCCATGCGGACGGCGGCCGATGCCGATCCCCAAGTGCGGGCAGCGGCATCCGCCCAGGATGCTCGGCGCCGAGCCGATCTCGCACTCGGCGCCGGCTGGTTCGCAAGCCGCGGGCTGGTCGACCCCTCCAACCAGAACATCGCCGCAGACGTGCTTGGTTTCCTGACCGCCGAGGAATCATTCCTCTACTTCGTCGAGGACTCCGGATGGCCTCTAGAGCGCTATCAAGAATGGTTACTACAAAGCATCCAACTGCTGATCCTCGACGGCCAGCCGACTCGAATGAGCTGATTTTCGGGGCCTACGTAACGGTTGGGCTGCTTGAAATCAACATGGGTAAGCGCCCTAGTCGAGCCTGGATGTGGGCACTAAGCGATGGGTAAGTTGCAGACCTGAAAGCTCGCAGGTCCTGGATTGAGGACCCGTTTCATCCGGACCCCCTACGCGCGCTGCCTACATTTCACCCACTACTTCATCGCGTTTTGCCGACGAGAGTCGACACCGCGGTGGGTCAATGTGCTCCGATCAATTGGGCCAAGTTTGAACCGCCAAGGCGCTCCACGCCCGGCTGACCGTTGCTCCTAACGTGTTCCCGTATCAGGAACGCCTACCGCCCGTCATTTGCATCCGAAGTGCGACAATGGCCGACATGAATGAGGTCGAGGTCGTCGTCGCCCATCACGAGCGAGTGACAGTGCGAGTCGGAGACTCGTTCTTGAAGATCGACGCTGATCCGACGAACACTGACACCGAGGCTGAAGCTATGGCGCTTGCCCCGATCCCCGACTCCGCAGATCTTGTGGCGGAAGCCGCACGTCCTCGCACTCGCCGCGCTCCCGGGATTCGCGCTCGGCCGTCTCGGCGAACCATCGACCGCCTCCTCAGCGGCGTGGGCAGCGGCTGGCGCCGCCGTACGGACGCTCCACGACGCACCGCTGCCACCATGGCCCGCCAAACGCCACGAGGGCGCCACAGCGGACCTCGACGGTGAATGCGAGTGGCTCGTCGCGAGAGACGTCCTTCCGGCCGATATTGTTACGCGCAATCGCCAGATTGCCGAGGCCACGTTCCGGCCGTTTGCCCCGGTATTCGTGCATGGCGACCTGCAGAGTTCCCACGTCTTCATCGACGGTGACGTCATCGTAGGCGTTATCGACTGGTCTGAGGCAGGGCCGGGTGACCCCCTTTTCGATCTCGCCACGTTGACGCTCGGACGCGAGGAGCACCTCGAAGATGTCATCGCTGGCTACGGAGGCGACGCGGACCTCGACGTGATTCGGGCGTGGTGGTCTCTGAGAAGCCTGCTGGCGATTCGCTGGCTGATTGAGCACGGCTTCGACCCGTTCCGGCCAGGTTGCGAGATCGACGTGCTCAGGTCCCGAATGTGACACCAGGCGAGAGCCTGGCCGCCACGAGCGCTGCTCTGCCGAGGTCGAACGGACCAGCTCTTCGTATGGACCGGATGCCGGACCTTCGACAGACTCCGAATCGATGACATCTTGGGGAAGGTCGTGGGGTAGGCCGATTGCGCTTGGGTTTCATGCCAGCGAGAACCACTCGGAAGAAGTTCCTGGTCACGAAATCAGGAAGCCCCAGAATCCAATCAAGAACAGGCCAAGGCATACAAAAATGGCCCCGACCGCAGCGACCGATCCCGGCGACACCCGCCATGACGGCTTGCGAGCAGCGGGAAGGTTCGATGCAATCCTCCGACGCCCCAGAATCCAGAGAAGGCCAACTGCGACTTCAAGAAGTCCACCCAGCAGTGCCGCGACCTTCACCCCGATCCCCTTAGTTCGATTCGGCTCACTAGCCGGACCATTATCACGAGCGATGCGGAGCGAGGTTTCTGCGAATCGTCTTCCACTTTTCAGCAGGAGTTGCGGCGCCGCCGTTAGGTGTCGTAGTCTTCCCCGTCCCAGGGCTCGTAGTACGCGATGAAGTCGCCCGGCTGCACATTGATGGAGACCTCTTCGTCTCCAATGTTCTCTGGGACAAACCCAAACGTCACCCCTTCAACGTCCACCGCGAAGGGCTCGACCTCGATCGATTCGAGGACGTAGTTACCAAGTCTCTGAAGGGCGAGATTCATTGCTTCCTCTGAGCCAGCGGCGACCGCCTGCATCAGCGGGATCCCCTCTGGTCGCCTCACAGCGTCGACTTCCACCGACTCGAAACTTCCGTCCGCGTTCCAGAGGAACAGCCCGATGAACGACGTCACCCCGGCCGTGTCGCCACCGAACAGCTCATTGCTCAGGAAGAACTGCTTACCGTCGCCCGTAATCCCCGCATAAGGCACGTGGTAGTCGTCTGGGATGATCCGGAAACGCCTCGGCGTCCCGGGAGGAAATGTAGATCGGTCCGCTGGCATGAGGCCACTGTATGGCACGGCTCATCACCTCCTCGGCATAGGCAGGCTGTCTACTTCCGCTTAAGCCAGTGGCGAACTCAGCGTGCCTCGCTGTGGTTCCGGCCGTAGCCGGGACGGCCCGCGCGACAACTCTGGGGCCAACCCCCGCAACGACCGAACGTGCCGATGCTGTGTCTTTTGGGAAGGGCAATTGGGACTCCCTCACACGGATGGCTGCCTTCGCTAGATCTCGTGATTTGAAACAAGGCACACCGGTCGCTGGGAAGACTAGGCTGACTCTCCACGCCTTCGTGGAAACAGAAAGTTGTCGCCGTGGCAAGTCTCGAGACAGCCCACGCGTTCCCCGATGAGATCGTCGCCAACAATCTCGAAGTTATCGAGAGCCTGGCAGCATCAGCGTTTCTGAGTACCTTGCTCAGCCCCATACCTGTCCAGTTCGAGGGCGCAACGCTCATCGTGCCACGGCGGGTCTACTATTCCGTTGAGCTGGTCGATGCCGCAATCGGAGGTTCGGACGACGGCGCGATCGTTGCCGCCTGCCTCGGCGCTAGAAGCCATGACGGGTACTTGCGGCAACTAAGCATTGAGGCACTGTTGCGCGAGCCTCGCCCATGGTCGGTCCCGTATCTCGTCGAAGCCGTTGGCGAATACGTGGTGGAGATCCTGCAGGTACTCGAAGGTCGGCTACCAGGGGAATTCGGGTCGCACTTTGCCGCCTATTTGATTGCGAACGAGGATCACTTTTCACGACTCTGTCGACAGTGCGTGAGCTACTGGAACGAGTTCGACAGGTACAGGTATGAGGGGCTGTATCCAGATTGGAACACCTATCCGGGCGCACGAATAATTGCCGACCTCACCGCGACAGCGCAAAGCCTTGAACCGAGCTTCGGCTCCGGCCTTGAGAATGTCCTTCCCAACCGGCGGGCGCTCAGATCGCGGCGAGACTAGCCACTGGCGCGCTCGCCACCGATGACGGCGATTGATGTGTCTTCATAAACGCACGCACCAGCGTCCGCAAGCCGGACCCTTCGCGGGCGATCCTGGGCGCAGGGAAGCGCGCTATCCGGTTATCGGTCCCACTCCTCACTGGAGTAGACCGATCGATACGAGCATTACAAGCAGTGATGCCCAATCCCCGCGAGGGGAATCCACCAAGTCGGCCGAGCGCGCTTGTATTTCCGGACTTAGCCCAACACATATCACTAAGACCGCAAGTACCCCGAGGAGAGCAACCCACCCGGAGAACTTGATCAGTGCGAAATTCAACCCGCTCCCCCGGGTGCATGGATTGAACAGTCGTGGGTTCCGAGAGCTGATGACGGCCGATGGCAGCCCAACATACGTCTCCGGTTGAGCTCCGCCAGTGCGCGGTTCCTATAGCCCCAAGTAGGTGATGTGTGGACGCCACCTCGCTCGAGCACGTCAGTGACGCGGACTACCGCCGGATCTGAGCGTAGTCAGAACTGGATGCCGCCGAACGGGATCGTGGGTAGGAAGGGGATGACCGACGGCGCGCGCCCCCACCCGAAGACGTAGGAGACTGCAACCGCAAGCACGATCGCCGCGATCAGTCGCACCCACCACGGGTGGAACCATGGTGGGATCGTGATTGCGGCGATCACCAGCAGTGCGCACAGTATCGCGAGGCCGATGCCCATTACAAGGTTCGCCTGCTGATCCGGCTCGTGCGAGCCGAAGCATCCGCCGTAGCCGCACCAGCCCAACCGGGCCGCAAACCAGAGCGGGTATCCGATCAGAAGCGCGAGCGGCAGCGTCCAGATTAGGTGTAGCGCCGATCTGCTGAATCCCGTCCGATTGTTTGCACCTGCTGTTTTAGCCAAGGTTCACTGCCCCCGACGTGGCGAACGCGTCTGCCTGGACAATCTCCTCAAGATAAAGGGCCATGAGTAAAGATTAGGAAAACGCCATTGCAAGGACAAGCAAATACATCCCGATCAGGGAACCCCTAACGGCGAACGCAAAGTGGACCATGGAAATGTACTGGCCGTCGATATAGTCGCGATGAGATCGCGTAGGCCAGAATAAAGAGATGTACTCAATGTTTCCGATTCTGCCCCTCTTGATTTACGCACCGTTGATTGCGCTTCTGGTCATAGGGATCTGGGTTGGAGTGCTCGGAATCCGCGCGCTGAACAAATACTTGCGCGCACCGACAACGGAAACGGAACCGCCGCTTTGATCAGCCACCTCGCGCGTACCGCAAGTGAACCGTCTTACGGGCCACTTTCGGCCGATTCCAGTGTCTATATCGGAGGTTCTCGCCAATGACGCCAAGAGGTCTGTTTGCCCGCACCACGGATACACCGATGAATGCGACGTCCGCTCGCACGCGGTCCGCTGGGCGCGGCTGGATCTTTATCCTCGTCGTATCTATCGTCTCGTGGTTCTTTCTCGCTCCATGGTTTTGGGTGGCATTGACTGCGGTTTTCGTGATCTCGTATCGGTTTCTTGGACGCCGTTGGGCCGACAGGGACATGTTGGCCGACAGGGACGTGTTGTCTGAGAACCAGCATCGGTCCCCACCGAACCCCAGGCATCTCCTGTGGGCGCTCCCGCTCGGCATCCTGGTCTGCGCAGCGATGTGGTACTTCGAAGCTGGGCTTTATCACTACGGAGAGTTCTACCGGGCGAGTAGAGCAGAAATCGAAGACTTCTACTCAGGATCGGTCAAGAACTACATCGTCAGCGCGCTCATCGGATCGATCCCCATTCTGGCCGCGAACTGGAGCCGAACTCTGTGGCCCCGACTGGCGCTGACACTGGCCTTGGTCGCAGTCCAGCTGATCACGGGCAGCATATTCCTACTCGCCCCACGGTCCGCTCTATGAGAGCCGCCCTACCCTATAGAGCCATCCGACTGTTGGCCGCTGGGGAAAGTCGGCCAGGATGCCCGCAAGCAGAACGGCTTGCGGGGCAGGTTCGCCGCGAAGGCTGTCCGCTCTGGAACTGAGCGTTTGGGATACTCGAAGGATGGTCGACGTCACGCTCACCCTGTCCTCTGGCTCGGCGGTACTCCGGCGTGCTACGCGAAACGATTTGTCGGCAATTCTTGGGCTTCTCGCAGATGATCCGATCAGTGCCTCCCGAGGCGACACCGGTCGATCGGAGGACCGTCCGGCATACGAGCGAGCTTTCGCCGCAATCGATGAAGATCCGGCCCAGCAGCTGCTTGTCGCGACGTCGATTGAGGGCGAGGTGCTTGGCACGATGCAGCTCACCATCATTCCAGGACTTGCTCGAGTCGGGTCCTCCCGCTTACAGATCGAGGCCGTCCGGGTTCGCTCTGATCAGAGGAGCCGCGGAATTGGCGGAGCAATGATTCGTTGGGCTGTGGACAATGCTCCGACTTTCGGTGCCCAACTCGTTCAGCTCACCTCTGACGCCGCACGCGTCGATGCGCACCGGTTCTATGAACGGCTCGGCTTTACGGCGTCGCACGTGGGATTCAAGTACGCAGTGCCGGAGATCCGCTGACAAGGCTCAAGTCCGAGCCACCAACGGCTTGCGGCAGATCCCTTGCCGTTCCACGCCGCTGCCGAGCGGGCCGATGCTGTGTCACTTGGGAACGGTCTGCGAGGCAGTTCCCTCCAGTCGAACCGCTTTCGAGACGGCTAAGTGATCTAATCAGGGCGCCGCAGACGACCGCCGCTAACGAAACCGCCCAATGGACGCCCAACCGTTCCACCTCGCATTCGCCTCAGGGAAGTCGGCTCCCTTACGAGGCGATGTTACGGCTGCTGCCCGGTCAAGATCACGATCGGGCCCGCTCAGCAGACACAACAGGTAGACCCAACTGGGACTAGCGAAATAGGGAATTTGGGCTCGCCCTGGAGAGCAGTAGTCGAGGGAAGGTCAAGATGGAGAATCAGACCGCAGCAGCTCCGGGCTAATGAAGCGGCTCGCGTCGAGAACTTCGATTCCTACCAGTAAACCCTCAGCGCTGAAATCTAGGTTGATCATCCCGTTGATCTCACTCGGATCCACTGGAATGGTTCGGGCTACGCCGCGTGCAGGGATCTCTCCAACAAGATAGATGTATGCCGCGTCAACGTCTGCATCGTAGGTCACCCTCATGGTTTCGCTGCCTTCAGGTTGTTGATGTATTTGAGGCTGGCATCCTTGATCACAGTCGTGACCTTCCCACTCACCGAGCCGAGGAAGATGCGCGTCGTCGAATCGTAGTAGCCAGTCTTCCAGACATTTTGGTGTAGGTACTGGAAGGAATCTTGAGCCAGTGTAGCTTCAGCTTCATCGATCGAAATCCCTCGCTGCGTCAAGCGTAGTGCGGCGTGCTCAGACACTTCGAGCGACGTCGAACCAGCCCGAAGCGACATAGTCGCTTCGCCAGCGGCATTCACCGCGAATCGAGCTCCACCGGTTCCCGTAGCAACGAGCCCGCCGCTGATCGCGCCCATCGCCCCGGCGATTCCGCCAACTGCTAGCCCAGTCCACACTGATGCGAAGGTATGGAACCCGTTCGTGGGGGTGTAGCACTCGATGTTTGGTACGAGTGCGTGGCGCCACAGTTCACTCCAGCTGGAGGCACCCAACAGGGTGAGGAGAGGGTTGTAGGTGATGGTGTCGGCGATGCCGTATGCCATGTTGGCGAAGTTGTTGCCGACTTGG
>NZ_DATCQQ010000025.1:0-3232 GCF_036569425.1 Lacisediminihabitans sp. | reverse complement strand
CCGAGGCCGTCGAACTCGGCCGGGTCGAGCACGTCGAGATCGACGTGGAGGTAGACGGAGGTGGCGCCGGAGGTGCCGAGAGCCTCCGCGATCGACGCGGGGGTGAGGGTGTCCGGTGTGATGAGGCGCAGGTCGGCCGAGTCGACGAAGTCCGCCTCGGCATCGTCGAGGGCGCGCGTGCCGGCGAGGATGAGACGGCCGACCTCCAGCGGTGTGGCCGGGATGAGCGACGGCTCGCCCTCGCCGAGCAGGGTGCGCAGCACCATGCCGTGGAAGGCGCGGCTGGGAGAGGTCTCCGGGGTGTGCAGGTCGGGATGCGCGTCGAGCCAGACGACGGCCATGCCGTCGTTCGCGCCGGCGGCATGCTGGATTGCGGCGAGCTCGACTCCGCAGTCGCCTCCTATGGTCACGGCGAGCCCACGCACCGCGCCGAGCGCGGTGAGCTGGGCGTCTCGCACCGACTGGATCGCGCTCAGGCGATTGACGAGCGTTCCCTCGTCGCTGCCGGCACCGAGCGGAATCTCGACCGAGACGGTGGATGCACCGGGGAGGTCGCCGAGGATCGCCTCCGCCCCATCCACGAGTCGCATCGCGCGCGACGAGCCGGAGCCTTGCCATTGGGGGACGACGAGAAAAGTGGCAGCCACACGTCAAGTATGGCTGCCACCGGGGGTGTTTCGCCGACCGCTAGATGGTTCGGGGCGCGATCGCGAGGTTTGCCGCGAGCTCCGCCGCGTTCTGGCGCACGACGTACGCCGGGCGATCACGCTCGAAACGCCAGCTCTCGGAGAGGGCACCGGCGTTGACCGCATCGAAGCCGAATTCGTCGTAGAGCTTCGTGAGCAGCTCGGCGGCGTCGTCGAAGTCGGAGGCGACACCGAGGCCGCGGCGGTCGGGCGACCCGGCGGGTTTCGAATCGGCGGTCACGTCTGCCGCGGTGATGTGGTTGAACCCCTTCACGACCCTCGACCGCGGAAGGTGGGCCTGGAGCAGCCCGGAGACGGTCGCGGTGCCGTTGTCGAGTTCGGGGTAGTGGCCGTCCCGTTCGAAGTAGTAGTTGTTGGTGTCGATCACGATTTTGCCGGCGAGGGGCTCGACCGGTACATCCGTGTAGTTCTTGAACGGAATGGTCACGACCACGAAGTCGCCCGCCTCTGCCGCCTCGGTCGAGGTCGCCGCTCGGGCCTTCGGCCCCAGCTCGTCAACGAGCGCGGAGAGGGTCTCCGGTGCGCGTGAGTTGCTGATGACCACGTCATAGCCGTTCTCGATCGCTTTGCGCGCGAGCTGGCCGCCAATGTTTCCTGCACCGATGATTCCGATAGTTGTCATGGCGGTTGCAACTGACGCGCTGCCCGGGTTGTTCCCGGACCGCGAGGTCGAGTCTCGCGAATCGGCTCGCGGGGGCCGACCCGGTCGGCCGCGCTCGCGACGGGGCTAATGGAGAGGTTAGGTCAGTTCAGGACGATGGGGGCGAGCGGGCCGGTCACGAGGTCGTTCGTGACGGTGTCACCCTCGCTCACGAGATCGATTGCTGCCGAGACCTGGTACACGCCGGGCGCCACGTGTGGAAGGGCGCTGCGGAAGCTTGCCGCCGAGTCGTCCTCGACGCCGCAGACCACCGGCACGAGGGTGGCCTGGTAGGTCATGGATGCCCCGGGCGCGAGGTCGACGACGGCGGCCATCGCGATCATCGGACCGTTGCTGTGCCAGAGGGTGACGCCATCCTTCGAGAGGGTGATGGCGGGCGCCGCCGCTGTCGTCCCGCGCACGTGGGTCGAGCCCGTGTTGGTGAGCGTGACGGTGCCCTCGATGGCCTCCGATGCCGCCGGCGCGGTGGGAAAGTTCGCGGTGAGCACGAGGCCCGCGGCGTTCGGGGCCACCCGCGCGAGCTCGCCGCCGCAGAGGTTGAGCTTCTCGGCGGGGGCCCGCGTGATGCCCGGCTCGCTTCCCTTGGCGACATCGGGGCCGCGCAGCCCGGAGTCTGTGCTGCCGGAGTCCGAGGTGCTCGATCCGGTGCTCATCGTCGACGCCGACGGGATGATGGCCCGCAGGCCGGCGACGCTCGCGACACCGATGCCCGCGACGGCGAGGGTCGTCGCCCCTCCGATGACGAGCTGCTGCACCCGGCGCCTGCGCGAGCTGCGACGGATCACGAGGCCCGTGTCGATCCTTTGCCCGCTCGGGGTTCCGGCCGCCTCGAACAGGCCCTTCAGGTCAGACTCTGCGGACATGCGCTGCTCCCTGGTCGGTGGTGGGTGTACCGGTCGTGGCGCGACCGGTGCCGGGATGCTCGTCGTCCGCCATCGCGACCGCCATCTTCGCGAGGCTGTCGCTCAGGTACCGCTTGACGGTGCCTGGACTGATGTCGAGCCACTCGGCGATGTCGTCGACCTTGAGATCCTCGTAGTAGCGCAGCACAAGGCACGCGCGCTCTCGCGGGCTCAGCTTGCCGAGCTCGCCGTGCAGGTCGAGCCTGCTCTCCGCGGCGGGCACCGCGGAGTCGTCGGCCTCGGGCACCACGGTGAGGTGCGCGATCTTGCGCCAGCGAGTCGTGCGCCGCCCGCGGTCGAGGTAGGTGTTGAGGATCGCCCGCCGCACGTACGCCTCGCCGCTCGTGACGGTGTAGCCGTTGCGCAGGCGACCGAAGGTCTTGACGAGGGCGTCCTGCACGAGGTCGGCCGCGTCATCCGAACTCCCGCAGAGGAGGTGCGCGTAACGTGTGAGGGCATCGCCCCGCTCGGCGACGAGCGTCGTGACGACGTCCCGCCAGTCGCCCTGCCCTACGTGTCAGGGTTGGATGAGGCCAGCACCTCAGAGCAAGTCTCCCGTCTGATGTAGGGCGAGAACCAGGAATACCCCGATCATGTCCAGCTCATCCCCGTCGGCTCTGCGCGACGATAGACCTATGACCAACACCAGCCCGGGGCCCCGCGCCGGAGGCCCGAGGCCCCGGCGAACATTCACCCCGGCCCAGAAACTCGACCACCTCGCCGGCTACGAAGACGCGATCCTCCGCAACGAGGGCGGCGCGTATCTCCGGCAGGAGGGCATCTACTCGTCCCAGATCACCGAGTGGCGCAAACTCCGCGATGCCGGCGTTCTCGCGGGCAGGAACCCAGGCGAGAAGATCGGCCGGTTGACGCCGGAACAGGCCGAGATCGCGCGTCTCCGCCGGCAGCTCGCGGTCACGCAGCGACGTTTGGGAATCACGGAGGTCGCCCTGGGGATCATG
>NZ_DATCQQ010000024.1:0-9960 GCF_036569425.1 Lacisediminihabitans sp. | reverse complement strand
GGCCGCGTGCTCGCCGCCGACGTGCTCGCACTGTGCGACCTGCCGCACTACGCGTCGTCGGCCATGGACGGCTGGGCGGTACGTGGCGACGGCCCGTGGGCCATCACCACCGGCGCCCTCGCCCCGGGCACGGCGTCGGTGGTGCAGACCGGCGGCCTCATACCGGATGGCGCGGATGCCGTGCTGCGCAGCGAGAGCGGCAGCGTGCGCGACCAGGCTGGTCGGTCCGTGCTCTCGTCGACCACCGACGAGCCTCGCCCGGCCCAGCACGTTCGCGCCGCGGGGGGCGAGGCACGGCTCTCCGATGTTCTGATCGCCGCCGGCACGCTCATCAACCCGGCGCACATCGCCGTGGCGGCGGCGGGTGGCCACGATGTGCTTTCGGTGATCCAGCGACCGCGGATCGCGCTGCTCTTCACCGGGGACGAGGTGGTGGAGTCCGGCATCCCCGGCCCTGGCCAGGTGCGGGACAGCTTTGGGCCGCAACTTCCGGCAGTGCTCGGCATGCTCGGCGGAATCGTGATCTCGGAGGGTCGCGTGCGCGACGACCTCGCGGCAACGGTCGCCGCGCTCGGCGATGGCCAGCACGACTCCGACCTGGTCATCACGACCGGGGGCACCGGAGACTCGCCCGTTGACCACATCCATGCCGCGCTTCGGTCGCTCGGCGCGGAGTTGCTGATCACCCGGGTTGCGATGCGCCCTGGCGGCCCCAGCCTGCTCGCTCGGCTGCCGGACGGGCGCCTGCTGGTCGGCCTGCCCGGCAACCCGCTCGCCGCGATGATGGGCCTGCTCACCCTCGTCGAACCGGTGATCGCCGCGCTCGGCGGAAGGCCGGAGCCAACGGTCGGCTCGGTGGCCACCGCCGACTCCCTGCCTGGACGGCCCGGGTCGAGCATCCTCGTGCCTTACCGCGTTCTCGACGGCCACGCGGTCGCCAACCAGTGGCTCGGCTCCGGCATGATGCGCGGCCTCTCGGATGCCGCGGCAGTGCTCATTGTGCCGCCGACCGGCGTTCAGGCCGGCGAGGCGGCCGAGACCGTCGCCCTGCCGTGGAGCCGGGGCTGAGCGCTGCCGCGCCGCCGTCCGCTCTCGACGTCGGGGTTAGCGCACCCCGAGCAGGTCGATGATAAAGATGAGCGTGCGGCCGGAGAGCCGGTGCCCGCCACCCGCTTCGCCGTAGGCGAGGTGGGGCGGCACGATGAGCTGCCGGCGCCCGCCGACCTTCATGCTGGGGATTCCGACCTGCCAGCCGGCGATGAGCGAGGCGAGCGGGAAGTCGACCGACTGCCCGCGGTTCCAGGAGGAGTCGAACTCCTCCCCCGTCTCGAAGTCGACGCCCAGGTAGTGCACGTCGACGGTGTCGCCCGGTTTTGCCTCGGCCCCGGTGCCGATCTCGATGTCGCTGATGACGAGTTCGACGGGAGCCTCCCCGTCGTAGAACTCGATCTCGGGCTTGGTCTTGTTGGACTCAGTCATGGGTCAATTCAAGCAGAGTCGGCGCGACTGCATGTTCAGTGTGCGTGAGCGGCCGCTGCGGCCCGGAGCGCCGCGATCTGCACTGCCGAGTCGCCGCCGTTGAAGACGCTCGACCCCGCGACGAACGTGTCGGCCCCCGCCTCGGCGGCGGCCACGATGGTCTCCTCGTTGATGCCGCCGTCCACCTGGAGCCAGATGTCCAGCCCCAGCCGGGACACGGCGTCGCGGAGCAGGCCGAGCTTGGGCATCGTCGACCTGATGAAGCTCTGGCCGCCGAATCCTGGTTCAACCGTCATCACGAGCACCTGGTCGAACTCGGGCAGCAGTTCCAGGTACGGCTCGATCCGCGTGCCCGGCTTCACCGCGAGGCCGGCGCGGGCGCCGATGTCCCTCAGCCGCCTGGCGAGGTCGACGGCATCGCCGACCGCCTCGGCGTGGAAGGTCACCGAGTACGCGCCGGCCTCCGCGTAGCCGGGCGCCCACCGGTCAGGATCGTCGATCATCAGGTGTACGTCGAGCGGCAGGGGCGTCACCCGCTGCAGCGACTCGACCATCCGCTGCCCGAAGGTGAGGTTGGGCACGAAGTGGTTGTCCATCACGTCCACGTGCACGAGATCCGCGGTCGCGATGCGGCCCAGCTCACGCTCGAGGTTCGCGAAATCGGCCGTCAGGATGCTCGGATTGATTCGCACGGTCATGAGTCGAGCCTAGAGGGAACGCTGCATCAGGCAGATGAACATGGCGTCCGTGCCGTGGCGGTGCGGCCACAGCTGCACGTGCAGCCCGGTGTCGCCGAGGTCGAGCGGGCGCTTCGTCACCCCCGCGAGCACGGACGGGGTATCGAGCCTGACAATCCCGTCCGTCTTCGCGAGCACGGTGTCCAGGACGACCCTGGTCTCGGCGAGATGAGGCGAGCAGGTGACGTAGGCGAGGATGCCGCCGGGCGCGAGCGCCGTGAGGCCGGACTCCAGCAGCTCGGCCTGCAGCACGGCGAGCTCAGCGACATCCTTCGGCTGTTTGCGCCAGCGCGCCTCCGGTCGGCGCCGCAGCGCCCCGAGGCCCGTGCACGGCGCGTCGATCAGGATGCGGTCGAACTGCCCGGGCAACCGCGCGCCGACCGTCCTGCCGTCGAATTCGAGCACCTGGGGCGGGTCGGCGAACACCGAGAGCGCCTTGCGCACCAGTTCGGCCCTCGCCGGGGTGACCTCGTTGGCGACCAGCGTCGCCCCGCCCTCGAGCGCCTCCGCCGCGAGCAGAGCCGCCTTGCCGCCCGGACCGGCGCAGAGGTCGAGCCAGCGCTCCCCCGGCACGATCGGCTTCGCCCGGCTGAGCGCGAGGGCCGCGAGCTGCGAACCCTCGTCCTGCACTCGCGCGCGCCCCTCGTCGACCGCCGGCCACAGCCCAGGGTCCCCGCCGTCGCTCACCGCGGCGAGCGGGGAGTACTTCGCCTTCTGCGCGCCTCGGATCTCGGCGATGGTGGCGAGGCCGGGAAGGGCGACGAGGCTCACCCGCGGGGCGAAGTTGTCTGCGATGAGCAGGTCCTCGAGCTCCTCGGCCCTGCCCTCGGCGGCCAGCGCCCGGCGGAAGGCCCGAACTACCCACACCGGATGCGAATGCTCGAGCGACAGTCGCTCGTCGTCGCTGCGGGGGCTGGCCATCACTCTCGCGCGCCACTCGTCCGGAGTGCTGCGTGAGATTGTGCGCAGCACCCCGTTGACGAAGCCGGCGGCAGAACGTGTTCCGACCTCGTGGGCGAGGGACACGGATTCGTCGACGGCGGCGTGCTGGGCCACCCGCATCGACAGCAGCTGGTGGGCACCGAGCCGCAGAACGTCGAGGATCGGCGAGTCGATCTCCTCGGTCGGGCGGTTGGCCGCGAGTCGGATCACGGCGTCGTAGTAGCCCTGCTGGCGCAGGGTGCCATAGGTCAGTTCCGTCGCGAGCGCCGCGTCCTGCTGGCCGAGTCGCGCGCGCTCGAGCTTCACCGGAAGCAGGAGGTTTGCGTAGGCATCCGACTCCCGCACGGCCATGATCACCTCGATCGCCACCCGGCGCGCGGGTTGCACGCGGCCGACCGGGGCGGGCGGCCGGGCGTCTCGGCGGCGTTCGCCGCGCACGCCGCTCACTGGGCCACCAGCGACGAGCCGGCCGCGCGGCCGCGCCACCAGTCTGCGGCGCGCATCGCCTTCTTGCCCGCCGGCTGCACCGAGAGCAGTTCGAGGGGCTCGCTCCCGGTGCCGGCGAGCAGCCGACGCCCGGACAGCGCGAGGTGCCCGGGCGCGAGACGCGGCTCGTCCCTGGCGATCTGGCTGTCGAGCACCTTGAGTCTCAGCCCGTCCAGGGTGGTGAACGCGCCGGGTTCCGGAGTGACTCCGCGGATCGTGTTCAGCACGGTCGTCGCGGGTTCCGTCCAGTCGATGCGGCCATCCTCCAGTTCGAGTTTGGGAGCGAGGGTCACGTCGCCGTGCTGCCGAACGGCACGCGCCGTGCCGTCGGCCAGCGCGTCGACGACGCGGAGCAGCAGCTCGGCGCCGGAGAGGGCGAGCGAGTCGAGCAGGTGCCCGGCGGTCTCGTGCGCGCCGATCGGTTGCGTGAGGTGGCCGAACACGTCCCCGGCGTCGAGCTCCGGCACGAGCTGGAACACGGATGCCCCGGTCAGGTCGTCGCCCGCCATGATCGCCCGCTGCACGGGGGCGGCACCGCGCCAGCGGGGCAGGAGCGAGAAGTGCAGATTGATCCAGCCGAGCCGGGGCAGCGACAGCAGCGGTTCGCGCACGAGCCCGCCGTATGCCACGATCACGCCGAGGTCCGGCCGGAGCTCGGCGACCGCCTCGGTGGCAGCCCCCGCGAGGCGATTGGCCTTGATCACCGGATAGCCGAGTTCGGCCGCCGCCGCCGCGACCGGGGTCGGCGTAAGCTCCCCGCGTCTGCCCTGCGGCGAGTCCTCGCGGGTGACGACCGCGAGCAGCTCGTGCCGGCTCGCCGCGATCGCCGCGAGGCTCGGCACGGCGGCCGCCGGGCTGCCGGCGAAGACCAGCTCCATTTCCCTCATTCGTCAGCTCGTTCCGGTAGTCAGCCGAGAACCTGCTCGGTGTTGTCGAACGACAGTGCGTCGTCGAAGCGGACTTTAAGTGTAGGCAGTGGCGCGCGCCCCGCCGCCCCACCCGCGCGCTTTCGGCGATTGGTGGCGTTGCGGATGACCTCGGCGCGCAAGGCGGATGCCACGGGCGCGCCCTCCCCGTAGTCGAACCGCACGATGGCCCGCACGCCGCCCGCCGCAAGTTCCACCGGGCCGAGCACGTCGACCCGCTCGATGCCCGCGATGGACTCGACGGCCCGCTGCACGTCATCCTCCCCGCCGGTGACGGTCGCCACGCGCACGGCCGGCGGGAACCGCAGCCGGCGGCGGTCGGCGAGTTCCGACCGCGCATAGTCCGAGCGCCGCCAGGTGGCGAGAGCGGAGGCGAGCGCTCCCCCCACGCCGACCAGCACGCTCGTGGCGCCCGGGGCGGCCAGGGCGACGGCGTTGCACCACCAGCGCAGGCAGTCCTCGCCCACCCGCAGGCTCTCCCTGGCGATCATCCGCTCCCCGTCGAGCAGCAGCACGGCCCGGTAGCCCCCGGCCGCGACCGGCTCCGCTCCCCGGGTGGCGATGACGAGCGCCGGCTCGGACCCTAAGGTGAGGATCGGCCGCTCGCCGTCGGCGATGATCACCCGCACGCCGGGGAACGCCCGGCCGAGATCCTCGGCGGTGCGGCCGGCGCCCTGGCCGACGAGGCGGAGCTTCGTTCCCTCGCAGTTGCCGCAGGCCCAGGCTGCGGCGATCGCCCCGCACCAGCCGCAGGACGGCACGGCGCGGGCGCTGCGGAGTCCGAGCGGGCCGTCGCACTTGGCGCAGCGGGCCGTCTGGCCGCAGGTGCCGCAGGACAGTCGGGGGGCGTAGCCGGGCCGCGCCACCTGCACGAGAACCGGGCCGTGTTCGAGGGCCGCCCTCGCCTCCCGCCACGCGCTCGAGGGGATGCGGGCCTGGGCCGCGAGCCTGTCCTGCCCCGGCTGCTGCGAGGTGGGGATCACCCGCGGCTGGTACGAGCGCTCCGGCCCGACCTCGCCGAGCCAGCCGAGTTCCACGAGCCGCTCCACCTCGGTGCTCCTGGCGTGGCCGAAGAAGAACAGCGCGCTGCCCTGCTGCTCCTGGCGCACGAGCGCGGCATCCCTGGCGTGCACGTACGGGCTGAGCGGTTCGACGTGCAGCGGGTCGCCGTCGTCCCAGATCGCGATCAGGCCGAGCCTCGCGGCCGGGGCGTAGACGACGGAGCGGTTGCCGACGATGGCGAGCGGGGTCTCGCCGAGGCAGGCGAGCACCGCGCGGTAACGGTCGGGGTTTGACTGCCGCGCGTCGAGGTGCACGACACGCTCGGGCGGCAGCACCGCCTCGAGCGCGGCCACGAGTTGCTCCTGGTCGCGGTAGTCGGGAACGCACAGGATGGCGGAGCCGCCCCGCGCGAGCGCGAGCGTCGCCGTCGCCGCCATCTCGGTGGCCCAGTGGCCGACCCAGCGACCGCCGGGAACCTCCACCACGATCGGCACGGAATCGACGGCGAGCCGCTCGCCCCCGGCGAGGGCAGACTCGAACCGGGCCGTGTCGAAGCCGGGGACGGCGACAGTGTGCACCGGCACGGCGGTCTCGACCGACTCGCCGGCCAGCCAGGCCTTCTCCACCCGCACCTGCCGCCTGGGCACGGCGAGACGCACGATGTCGCTGGCGTTGCCGGCCGCGCGATCCGCGAGTCTCCGCGCGAGGGACCAGACCTCCGGGGTGAGGATGCGCACCGGGGACACCACGGAGTCGAGGTCGCTCAGCACACCGGTGTAGCCGCCGGCATCCCCCACCTCGACGATAATCCCGTCGGCCACGCGCCCCGCCGAGCGCAACGGCACCTTCACCCGCACGCCCGGCACCGCCTCGGCGAGGAGCTCCGACGGAATGCGATAGTCGAAGAGCCGGTCGAGCTGCGGCAGCGGCGAATCGATGAGCACCCGGGCGACTCGCGCCGAGGCGGACACGGCTAAAGCCCGGCAGCGCTGCGCAGGTCGTCCACGCGGTCGAGCCGTTCCCAGGTGAACTCGGGAAGCTCGCGCCCGAAGTGGCCGTAGGTGGCGGTGGCGGCGTAGATCGGGCGCAGCAGGTCGAGGTCGCGGATGATCGCCGCCGGGCGCAGATCGAAGACCTCGCGAATGGCATCGATGATCGACGCCTCCGCCACGTGCGCCGTGCCGAAGGACTCCACGTAGAGCCCGACCGGCGCGGCCTTGCCGATCGCGTAGGCCACCTGCACCTCGAGGCGGTCGGCCAGCCCGGCCGCGACCACGTTCTTGGCGACCCAGCGCATGGCGTAGGCGGCCGAGCGGTCGACCTTCGACGGGTCCTTGCCGCTGAAGGCCCCTCCACCGTGGCGGCTGGCCCCGCCGTATGTGTCGACGATGATCTTGCGGCCGGTGAGCCCGGCGTCGCCCTGCGGGCCACCGATCTCGAACCGTCCGGTGGGGTTGATGAGCACGCGCGGGTCGACGCTGTCGAGCTCGATGCGGTCGAGCACCGGGCGGATGACGAGCTCCTCGATCTCCGCGCGAAGGGTCTGGGTGCTCACGAGCGGCGAGTGCTGGGTCGACAGCACCACGGTCTCGACGGTGCGCGGCACGATCCCGTCGTAGCCGATCGTCACCTGCGTCTTGCCGTCGGGCCGGAGGTAGTCCACAACCCCGGTCTTGCGCACCTCGGCGAGCCGCTCGGCCAGGCGGTGGGCGAGCCAGATCGGCACCGGCATATACTCTGGGGTCTCGGTCGTGGCGTAGCCGAACATGATTCCCTGGTCGCCGGCTCCCTGCCGGTCGAGGTCGTCGCCGCTCGACTCCTCGCGGCTCTCGAAGGCGTCGTCGACGCCCTGCGCGATGTCCGGTGACTGGCCGCCGATGGACACCGAGACGCCGCACGACCGGCCGTCGAACCAGACCTCGGAGGAGTTGTAGCCGATGTTCCAGATGCGGTCGCGCACGATCGTCGGGATGTCGACGTAACCGGAGGTGGTGACCTCGCCGGCGACGTGCACGAGACCGGTGGTGACCAGGGTCTCGACGGCCACGCGACTGTGCGGGTCGACGGCGAGCAGGGCATCCAGGATGCTGTCCGAGATCTGGTCGCAGATCTTATCCGGGTGACCCTCAGTCACCGACTCTGACGTAAAGAGGCGTAGGGGTACGTGCGCTGATGCGGTCATGTCTGCCTCGCTAGGAATGTGTCTCGTGTCATGCGGCAGGGCGAACGGCTGAGTCGATCATCCCCCGGGACGCACCAGAACGTCGAGAATACGACCAGCGACCGACGCCTTGCTGCCTGAAGCCTCAATCACTATATCGCCGCGCCTGTCGAGCACGATGACCGTGTTGCCTTCCGTGGCGAAGCCCTCGTTCCAACCCACCCTGTTGACGACAAGAAAGTCGCTGCCCTTTCGCGCCACCTTCGCCCGGCCGAGCTCGAGCAGTCGATCACGGTCGGCCTCGGTCTCCGCGGCGAACCCCACGATCACCTGGCCCGGGCGGCGGTTCTCGCCGAGGGAGGCCAGGATGTCCGGGTTGCGCACGAGCTCGAGCGTGAGGCGATCGCCGTGCTCGTCCTTCTTGATCTTCGACTCCGCGATCTTCTCCGGCCGGTAGTCGGCGACGGCGGCCGCCATGATGATCACGTCGGCGGTCTGCGCCGCGAGCGCCATGGCATCCGCCAGTTCGAGCGTGGACACGACGTGCTGCACGTGGATGGATGCCGGGGCGTCGATCTCGAGGTTCGCCCCGACGAGCGTGACGTCGGCCCCGCGCGCGGCGGCCGCGATCGCAATGGCTGCGCCCTGCCTGCCACTCGAGCGGTTACCGATGTAGCGCACTGGGTCGAGGGCCTCCCGCGTGCCGCCGGCGCTGACGACGATCCGGCGCCCGGCGAGGTCCTTCGGAACGAGCACGGCGAGGGCGGCGGCGACGATGTCGTCCGGCTCGACCATGCGGCCCGGCCCGGAGTCCGCGCCGGTCAGCTGTCCGACGCCCGGTCCGACGATCGTCACGCCCCGGGATCTCAGGGTGGCGACGTTCGCGACGGTCGCGGGGTTCTGCCACATCTCGGTGTGCATCGCCGGGGCGAGCACGATCGGCCCCCGGCTCGCGAGGATGGTGTTGCCGAGGAGGTCGTCGGCGAGGCCGACGGCGAGCTTTGCGATGGTGTTGGCGGTGGCCGGCGCGACGACGATGAGGTCGGCTGCCTGCCCGATCGCCACGTGCCGCACCTCCGCCACCCCCTCGTAGAGGTCGGTGTGCACGGGGTTGCGACTGATCGCCTCGAGCGTGGGCTTGCCCACGAATCGCAGCGCCGCATCCGTCGCCACCACGTGCACGTCGTGCCCGGCGAGCACGAGGGCACGAACCACGGCCACGGCCTTATACGCCGCGATGCCGCCGGTTATCCCGACGACGATGTTCAGCTGGCCACTCATACGAGGAGCCTAGAGGGAAGTTACTCGGCCGGTTCGGCGAGCGCCTTCACGACGAGCTTGTCCTCGTTGATCTCGTGCATTGCGACCGACAGCGGCTTGTCGTCGATCGTCGAGTCGACGAGGGGTCCGACGTTGTCGAAGAGGCTTCCCTCGTGGAGGTCGGCATAGTAGTCGTTGATCTGGCGGGCCCGCTTGGACGCGAAGATCACGAGCGCGTACTTCGAGTCGACCTTCGACAGCAGTTCGTCGATGGGCGGATCGATGATGCCCTTGGCGCGTTCAACCATGCGTGATACTCCTGTTATTTCTTGGGGATTGCCATCAAGTCTACGACCTCGCGGGCGGCCTGGCTGACTTCGTGGTTGACGACCCGGTAATCGAACTCGTCCTGGGCGGCCAATTCGACCTTCGCCGTCTCGAGCCTGCGCTGCTGTTCGACCGAATCCTCGGTGCCCCGGCCGATCAGCCGGCGCACGAGTTCCTCCCACGTCGGCGGCAGCAGAAACACGAGCACCGCCTCCGGCATCGCCATGCGCACCGATCGTGCACCCTGGAGGTCGATCTCGAGCAGCACACTCTGGCCGCGCGCGAGCGCCTCCTCGATGGGCTCCCGAGGGGTGCCATAGCGGAACGCGTTGTGCACCGTCGCCGTCTCGAGCATCTGCCCGGTCTCGATCAGCCGGTCGAACTGCTCGTCGCTCACGAAGAAGTAGTTGACCCCGTCAACCTCGCCCGGGCGGGGCGACCTCGTCGTCGCCGAGACGGACAGGTGCACGTCCGGGTGGTTCTCCCGGATGTACGTGGAGACGGTGCCCTTGCCGACGGCGGTGGGGCCGGCGAGCACCACGAGACGAGCAAGCTCCTGCTCCTGCTCCTGCTCCTGACCGCGATTCTCCCGGCGATCGAGCCACTCGCGCAGGCGTCGACGCTGCCGCACGCCGAGCCC
>NZ_DATCQQ010000023.1:0-47531 GCF_036569425.1 Lacisediminihabitans sp. | reverse complement strand
GGCTCGGGTGCCCCGGGGGCGTCGGCCTCGACCGAACCGGCCTGACTCGAACCGGCCTGACTCGACCCCGCCTCATTCGACCCCGCCTCTTTCGTCATCGACGGACGATCAGCGCGACGCCGACATGGCGGCGACCATGCGACGGGCGATGAGTCGGTTGAGGTCGTCCGGCACCGGCTGGGCACCGATCGGCAGGGCCACCCCGGAGGCCACCCGTTCGAGCGAGAGCGCCTGGAGCAGGAAGCCGAGGTCCATGGATTCGAGGGAGTTGCCCTTCGGTTCGCCCCCGGCCAGGTTGAACATCCGTCCGTCGGCGATGAGCACCACGTGTCGACCGTCCGCGAATTCGACCCGCTCGATCGCGTCATCCACCTCGACGACGCCGGCGGCCGATCCCTTGAGCGCCGGCACGTCGATCTCCCAGGCGAAGTGTCCGCAGTTAGCGAGCACGCTGCCGGACTCCATCATGGCGAACTCCTCTGCCCCGAGCACCCCGGGCCGACCGGTCGCGGTGATGAACGTGTTGCCCCAGCCCGCGAGCTCGCTCATGGGCGCCACCCGGTACCCGTCGAGCGCCGCCTCGAAGGCCTTGAGCTCGTCGATCTCCGCGACAGCGACCCGGCCACCGAGCGCCCGAAGGTACTGCGCGACACCGCGGCCACACCATCCGTAGCCCGCCACCACGAACCGGCGGCCGGGAATCATCAGGTTGGTGATGCGCATGAAGCTCTCCACGACCGATTGGCCCACCGCGTGGCGGTTCTCGCCGATCGCCTTGAGCGGGCTGTCGTTGATCACAATCACGGGGAACGGCACCGAGCCCTCGAGTTCTCCGCGCAGTCGGTCGCCACCCGAGGTGGTCTCCTCCGTGCCGCCGATGATCGACGAGGCTGTGCCGCGGGAGACGAGACCGGCGATGAGGTCCGCGCCGTTGTCGAGGATGATGTCGGGCGCGGCGTCCAGCACTCGCGCGAGGTTGTCGCGGTGCGTCTCGATCGTGTCGTCCCGGCGGCCGTGCACGGTCAGTCCGCGCGAACGGAGCGCCGCGACGATGTCGTCCTGGGTTGAGCCGTGGTTTCCGGTCGCCACGATCTCCGCCCCGCCGGCGGCGAGCACCTCGAGCAGCACCGCCGTCTTCGGCTCGAGGTGGATGGCGACACCGATCCGGTGCCCGGCGAATGGGCGGGACGCCTCAAAGGCCGTTCGGGCGTCGGCGAGCAGCCGCATGCGCGACCGCGTCCACTCGAGCCGCCTCTCGCCACGCTCGACGAGATCGGATTCCTGCTCGGTCACGGGGACTCCCTCCAGCCGGGGAACCTGACCCGGCTGAAGAGAGTCTTGCACATATGAACGTAACTTTCATAGGTGAAATCTAACCGAGCGCGGCCTCGAGCTTGCGCGAGAGTTCGTCGGTGTCGAAGTAGTTCTCGATCACGATCACGTCGGCGAAGGTCTTGCCGATCGCGTCGACGAACTCCGCGGAGGTCAGGATTATCTGGGCGTCAGCGGAATCCGTCAGCAGGCTTCCGAGGTGGGCGGCCGTGACATCCGCCTCGAGGCCCAGCCGCTTGAGCACCCTCTCGGCATTCACCTTGAGGATCCCGGAACTGCCGATACCCGCACCGCAGATGGCAACAATCTTCACTCTGAACTCCCCATGATTCTCATGACTTCGTCGGCGGTCTTCGCGGCCGCGAGGTCCGCGATGGCCGTCGAATCGTTGAAGACGTTTGCGAGCTCCGCGATCGACTCGAGGTGCGCGGACACCGAACTGATCGCGAGCCCGAGCACCACGCTCACCGGGTCGTTGTGCGGATGCCCGAACGCCACCGGGGTGGCGAGCGTCACGACCGCGAGCCCATCCGTGAGCACCTCGGGGCCCGGCCGCGCATGGGCGAGGGCGAGACCGGGAGCGATCACGACGTACGGTCCGTGCTCGTCGATCATGCGGATCATCTCGTCCGCGTAGCCGGGGCGCGCCGCACCGGAGGCGGCGAGCGCGCGCCCGGCGAGGCGCACGGCCGCCCGCCAGTCCGCGGCGTCCGCGCCCAGGATGATCGCCGACTCCGAAAGCGGCGGGAGTGGCATGTCTAGGCTCTTTCGAAGCCGTCGGTGATCAGGTCGACGAGCTCCTCGCGGTCCTCGAGCGGCAGGAAGCTCGCGGCGGCCGCGTTCAGCTGGAACACCTCGAGGTCGCTCAGGTCGTAGTCGAACGTCTCGGCGAGCAGCGCGAGCTCGCGGCTGAGGCTCGTGCGGCTCATGAGCCGGTTGTCGGTGTTGACGGTGACGCGGAATCCGAGCTGGTAGAGCAGGTCGAACGGGTGGTCGATGAGGTCGTCGCCCCACTGCGCGATCGCCCCGGTCTGGAGGTTGGATGAGGGGCTCAGTTCCAGCGCGATCTCCCGGTCCTTGACCCACTGTGACAGGCGCCCGAGTTCGACGTAGGTGTTCTCGTCGTCCTCGCGGTCCACGGTGATGTCCTCGGCGAGGCGCACTCCGTGCCCGAGCCGCAGGGCGCGGCCGTCGAACAGGGCGCCCCTGATGCTCTCGAGGCCGTCGGCCTCCCCCGCATGCACCGTCGTGGGAAAGAAGTGGCGCGCGAGGTAGTCGAACGCCTCGCGCTGGTTGCCGGCCGGGAAGCCGGCCTCGGCGCCCGCGATGTCGAAGCCGACGACGCCGTTGCCGCGGTGGCGCACGGCGAGCTCCGCGATCTCGAGCCCACGGTCCGCGTGCCGCATCGCGGTCACGAGCTGGCCGATGCGGATGCGCCCTCCGGCGTTGCGCACATCGTCGATGCCCTCCTCGATCCCGGCCTGAACCGCCTCCACGGTCTGGTCGAGGGTGAGGCCGTTGCCGACATGCTGCTCGGGCGCCCAGCGGACCTCGCCCCAGATGACGCCATCGGCCCCGAGGTCCTGCACGAACTCGCGTGCCACCCGGATCAGGCCCTCCTCGGTCTGCATGACACCGATCGTGATGTCGAAGGTCTTGAGGTACTCCACGAGCGAGCCGGCGTCGGACTTCTCGGCGAACCATTCTCCGAGGGCCGCCCCATCCGACTCCGGCAGGTCGAGCCCGATCGACTCGGCGAGTTCGATGATCGTCTGGGGCCGCAGGCCCCCGTCGAGGTGGTCGTGCAGCGAAACCTTGGGCAGCGCGGTGATGTTCGCGCCACCGGGCAGGAGAAAGTCGTGGGGGGCTGAGTTCATGCTCCAAATCTACCGGCTACGGCTGGCCGCTAACCTTGCCGATATGGCGCTCAAGATGATCCTCGACTGCGACCCCGGCCACGACGACGCGATCGCACTCATCCTCGCCCACGGCAACGCGGCGGTCGAGCTGCTCGCGGTCACCACAGTCCACGGCAACCAGACGATCGACAGGGTGACCCGCAATGCGCTCGCGGTCGCGCGGATCGCCGGGATCACGGGCGTGCCGTTCGCCGCCGGGGCGCACCGACCGCTCGTGCGCGCGGCGGAGACCGCGCCATCCATCCACGGCGAGAGCGGCCTTGACGGACCCGTTCTGCCCGAGCCGACCCTCGTGCCGGACGCCCGCCACGCCGTCGACCTGATCATCGACACCATCATGGCCAACGAGCCGAACACGGTCACCCTCGTGCCGACCGGTGCCCTCACCAACATCGCCCTCGCCGTGCGCAAGGAGCCGCGCATCGCGGCGCGCGTGAAGGAGGTCGTGCTCATGGGCGGCGGCTACCACGTGGGCAACTGGAGCGCGGCGGCCGAGTTCAACATCGTGATCGACCCCGAGGCCGCCCACATCGTCTTCAACGAGAAGTGGAAGCTCACTATGGTGGGGCTGGACCTCACGCACCAGGCGCTCGCGACCCCGGATGTCGTGGCCGCGATCGCCGCGGTCGGCACCGCCCCGGCGCGCTTCGTGGTGGAGCTGCTCGACTTCTTCGGCCGGACCTACCGCGAGGCGCAGGGCTTCGAGCACCCGCCGGTGCACGATCCGTGCGCGGTGGCCCTCGTGATCGACCCGACGGTGATGACCGTCGTACGCGTGCCGCTCGACATCGAGCTCACCGGCACACTCACCCTCGGCATGACGGTCGCCGACTTCCGCTCGCCGGCCCCGGCCGACTGCACGACCTACGCCGCGACCGACCTCGACCATGGCAAGTTCTGGGCGCTCATCGTCGACGCCCTCGAGCGAATCGGCGACCCGGAGTAGCCCGCACCCGCGAAGGGTCTAACGGCGGCGCGCGCCGCGGACCGCGAGCAGTGCGAGCGAGGCGAGCGCCGTCGCGCCCAGGAGCCGACGGTACGGGTTCGCCCCGCGCACGATCTCGTCGACGGCCCACCACGCCAGCACCCCGACCGCGAGTTCGGCTGTGGCCGCGCGCGCCGGTCCTCGCGGCACGAGCACGCCCACGGCGGTCGTTGCCGCGAAGATCGTGATCGGCAGGTTGGGCGACTGGCCGAGGGTGATCCGCCCGGTCTGACGGTTACGGAACCACCAGTCGAACGTCTTCCGCACCGACATCAGGCCCCGATGCGCTCGGCGATGAGCGGGCCGCCCGTGACGATGTCGTCGCCGGCATCGCCGATCCGGTACGCCCCGTCGAGCGCCTCGATGGCCCGGGCGAAACGCTCGGGCTCGTCCGCGCTGAGGGTGAACAGCGGCTGCCCCTCGGTCACCCGGTCGCCCGGCTTCGCATGCAGGTCGATGCCCGCGGCGTGCTGCACCGGGTCCTGCTTGCGGGCTCGTCCCGCCCCCAGCCGCCACGCGGCGATGCCGAACGGCAGCGCCTGCTGCTCGACGAGAACCCCGGAGCGCGGCGCGACCACGACGTGGGACTCCCGAGCGACCGGGAGCGCGGCATCCGGATCGCCGCCCTGCGCCGTGATCATCGCTCGCCAGCTGTCCATCGCGCGGCCGTCGTCCAGGGCTGCCTCGACGTCGGCGTCCGGCAGCCCGACGTGGGCGAGCATCTCCCGCGCGAGCGCCACGGTGAGGGCCCGCACGTCGGACGGTCCGCCGCCGGCGAGCACCTCCACCGACTCCCGCACCTCGTTGGCGTTGCCGATCGCCAGGCCGAGCGGAACGTTCATGTTGGTGAGCAGCGCGGATGTCGCGACCCCGGCATCCACGCCGAGCTCCACCATGGTGCGCGCGAGCTCGCGCGACTGCTCGATGTCCTTGAGGAACGCGCCGGAGCCGAATTTCACATCGAGCACGAGCGCCGACGTTCCCTCGGCGATCTTCTTCGACATGATCGACGAGGCGATGAGCGGGATCGCCTCGACAGTGCCGGTGATGTCGCGCAGCGAGTAGAGCTTGCCGTCGGCCGGAGCGAGTCCGGAGCCGGCGGCGCAGATGACGGCGCCCACCTCCTCGAGGATCTCGCGCATCCGAGCGGGGCCGATGTTGGCCTGCCAGCCGGGGATCGACTCAAGCTTGTCGAGCGTGCCTCCCGTGTGCCCCAGGCCGCGGCCGGAGAGCTGGGGAACGGCCACACCGAAGGAGGCGACGAGCGGCGCGAGCGGGAGGGTGATCTTGTCGCCGACACCGCCGGTCGAGTGCTTGTCCGTGGTCTTCTTCGAGAGGCCGGAGAAGTCCATCGTCTCGCCGCTCGCGATCATGGCGAGGGTGAGGTCGCGGATCTCCCTCCGCTCCATGCCGTTGAGGAAGATCGCCATCGTCATGGCCGACATCTGCTCATCGGCAACGAAACCGCGCGTGTACGCGTCGATGAGCCAGTTGATCTGCTCGGTGCTGAGCACGCCGCGATCCCGCTTCACGCGGATGAGGTCGACGACGTCGAATGCTTCGATGGCCACGGTCAGTCTCCCGAGTTGTCGTATTCTGCGAGCTGGCGCGGCCCGAACGCGTCCGGGATCACCTGGTCTATGGTGCGCACGCCCGACACCGTCTCGAGAAGCATGCCCGGTGCGGAATGTTCGTAGAGCAGCTGGCGGCAGCGGCCGCAGGGCATGAGGATGTTGCCGTGGCCGTCGACGCAGGTGAACGCCACGAGGCGCCCGCCGCCGGTCATGTGCAGGCTGGAGACCAGCGCGCACTCCGCGCACAGCGTGAGCCCGTACGAGGCGTTCTCCACGTTCGCGCCGGTGATGATCCGGCCGTCGTCCACGATCGCGGCGGCCCCGACCGGAAAGTTCGAATACGGCGCGTAGGCGTGGGTCCTCGCCTCGTTGGCGAGAGCGCGCAGGGAGTCCCAGTCGATCTCGCTCATGACTTCACATACGGCTTGCCGGCCGCGGCCGGTCCCCGCACCTGTCCGACGAGGCCCGCGACGGCCACGATCGTGACGATGTACGGCAGCATGAGCATGAACTCGCTCGGCACGGGCGAGCCGATGATCGCGAGCACGCTCTGCAGGTTCGTCGCGAACCCGAAGAGCAGCGCCGCGAAGGTAGCCTTGATCGGATCCCAGCGGCCGAAGATCACGGCGGCGAGGGCGATGAAGCCCGCTCCGGCCGTCATCTCCTTGCTGAATCCTCCGATGGATCCGAGCGTGAAGTACGCGCCGCCCAGCCCGGCGATCGCGCCGGCGAGCGACACGTTCCAGAACCGCGTGCGGTTGACGTTGATGCCCACGGTGTCCGCGGCCTGCGGGTGCTCGCCGGACGACCTCAGGCGCAGCCCCCACTTCGTGTGGAACAGCCCGTACCAGACGACGATCACGGCCACGTACATGATGTAGATGATGATGGTCTGCCGGAAAAGCACCGGCCCGATGATCGGGATGCCGCTGAGCAGCGGGATCGGCAGGCGGGGAAGGATACCGGGGTTGTTGAGGGTCTCGTTGGCCGGGCTCAACACCGTCGAGTAGAGGAAGTTGGTGAGCCCGGTCACGAGCACGTTGAGCACGACACCGACGATCACCTGGTCGACGAGGTACTTGATCGAGAACGCCGCAAGGACCGAGGAGACGAGTGCGCCGGCCACCATCGCCGCGGCCAGGCCGAGGAACGGCTGCCTGGTGGCCGAGGCGACGAGCGCCGAGACGAAGGCTCCGGCGAGCAGCTGGCCCTCGATCGCCACGTTGACCACGCCGACCCGCTCGGAAATGACGCCTCCGAGCGCACCGAAGATCAGCGGCACGCTCAGCCCCACCGAACCGACGAGCAGTCCGGTGACCGGCATCGTGTGGCCGGCGGATGCCCAGGAGAGGAACGCGACCATGAAGATGACGGCGAAGACCACGATGAGCCAGAGGTTCACTCGACGCGCCCGGTAGGCGAGCCAGGTGGCGTATGCCGCGAGCAGTACGAGCACGACGGATAGGACGATCCCCGTGGCCCTGGTCGGCAGCGCGAGCACCGGAAGCTGGAGGAAGTCGGTCTCGGACGACAGCCGGAAGCTGCTCGTGCCGTCCCGCCCGAACACGCCGAAGAGCACGATCGAGACCAGCGCGATGATGCCGAGAGCGATGGGGCTCTTCCAGCTCTTCACGACCGCGGTCGCGAGCACGATCTTCGACGCAGGAGTCGAGGATGGGGTGGCGATGTTGCCGGACACCGTCGTCACTTGGTCACCACCGCCTTCTTGCCCGAAATCTTCGCCGGCGCGACCCGCGGGGTCGCCGAGGGAGCCGGGAGCCTGAACACCGCCCGCACCAGCGGCGGCGCCGCGATGAACAGCACGATGAGAGATTGCACGACGAGCACGATGTCGATGGGCACGTTCTGCGAGGCCTGCATGGTGAATCCGCCGGCCTTGAACGCGCCGAACAGGATGCCGGCAACGAAGACTCCCCACGGTCTCGAGCGCCCGAGCAGCGCGACGGTGATCGCATCGAATCCGATTCCAGCGTCGATGCCCGACCCGAATCCGGAGGTGATCGACGCCTGCACCTGGTTCGCCCCGGCGAGACCCACGAGCCCTCCCGAGATGAGCATCGCGTAGACGTACATGTTCTTGACGTTGATGCCGGCGACGAGGGCGGCGTGCGGGTTCTCGCCGATGGCGCGGAACTTGAACCCGAGGCTCGATCGGGAGAGCAGGTACCAGACCCAGATCGTGGCGATGATCACGAGGATGAACCCGAGGGTGAGGTTGTACGAGGGCCCGAGAATGTGCGGGAACACCGCCGTCGGCTTCATCGCCGGCGACTTCGGGTTGCTCGAGCCCGGCGCCTGCAGCAGCCCGGGGGTGCGGAGCATGTAGGCGATGAGGTAGAACGCCACGTAGTTGAGCATGATCGTGACGATCACCTCGTGGGCGCCAGTGCGCGCCTTGAGCAGTCCGACGACGCCGCCCCAGAGGGCGCCACCGACGATTCCGGCGACGAGGGCCACGATGAGGTGCACTCCCCATGGCAGGTCGAACGAGAACCCGACCCAGCCTGCAGCGGCGGCGGCGATGAGCATCTGCCCACGACCACCGATGTTGAACAGCCCGACACGGAAGGCGAGCGCAACTCCGAGACCCGCCGCGATGAGCGGGGTGGCGAAGGTGAGCGTCTCGGTGAACGGCTTGATACCGGCGGCGAACGTTGGCCGACCGAAGTTGTAGATCGAGCCCTGGAAGAGCGCGGTGTACGCCCCGCTCACGGCGGACCAGATGGCATTGATCGTGTCGAGGGGGCGCCCGAAGAAGTAGGCGGATGCCGCACGCACTCCCGGGTCGGTGATGGCGATGAGCACCGCCCCGGCCACGAGCGCGAGCACGACGGCGAGTACCGAGATGAGGGCGTTGCCGGAGGCGATCTCCCGCAGCACGCCCGAGAAGCGCGACGGCTGCTCGGCAGTGTCGGGGGCCGGCTCCTCCACCTGGGTCGGGGTCTGGCCCTGCGTGGGAATCTGCCAGTCGCTCACGCGGCCACCTCCGGGGTTGAGGGCAGTTCGCCGGCCATCATGAGGCCGAGTACGCTGCGCGGTGTCGTACCGGGCACGATGCCGACGATGCCTCCGCGGTACATGACCGCGATGCGGTCGGCGAGCGCGACGACCTCGTCGAGCTCGGTGGAGACGACGAGCACCGGCGTCCCAGCATCCCGCGTGGCGATGATTCGCGTGTGCACGAATTCGATCGAGCCGACGTCGAGACCGCGGGTCGGCTGCGCGGCGACGAACAGCCGCAGGTTCCTCGACAGCTCGCGGGCCAGCACCACCTTCTGCTGGTTGCCGCCGGAGAGCTTGCCGGCGTGCGTGCCGATGCCCTGGGCGCGGATGTCGAATTCGGCCACCGTCTTCTCGGCGAATTCGGCGAGCGCCCCGAGCTGCAGGGTGCCCGCCTTCACGAACGGATCGCCGTCCGAGCGGTCGAGCATGAGGTTCTCGGCGATGGTGAATTCGGCGATCAGGCCGTCTTCCGACCGGTCCTCCGGCACGAAGCCGACTCCGGCATCCAGAACGGTTCTCACGCTCGCCTTCCGCAGCTCATTGCCATCGAGCATGATCGAACCGGTCACCCGCGGCTGAAGGCCCATGATGGCCTCGGTGAGCTCGGTCTGCCCGTTGCCCTGCACGCCCGCGATCGCGAGGATCTCGCCGGCATGCACCTCGAAGCTCACGTTGTTGACCACGAGCTGGCCGCGGTGATCGATCACCGAGAGGTTCTTCACGACGAGGTCGGCGTTCCCCGGCTTGGCGGGGTCCTTGTGCACCGTGAGTTCGACGGCGCGGCCCACCATGAGGGAGGCGAGTTCGGTGTTCGTCGCGGTGGGGCTGGCCTCGCCGACCACCTTGCCGAGCCGGATCACGGTTATGCGGTCGGCGACCTCGCGCACCTCGCGCAGCTTGTGGGTGATGAACACGATGGAGGTGCCCGCGTCCTTGAGCTGGCGCATGATCGCCATGAGCTCATCCGTCTCCTGCGGCGTGAGCACGGCCGTCGGCTCGTCGAACACGAGAACCTTCGCGTCACGGGACAACGCCTTGATGATCTCGACGCGCTGTTGCACGCCCACCGGAAGGTCGTCGACGAGGGCATCCGGATCGATGTCGAAACCGAACCGGGTCGAGATCGCGCGCACCTGCTCGCGCGCGGCGGCGATGTCCAGCCTCCCGCCGGCCTTGGTCTTCTCGTGCCCGAGCATCACGTTCTCCGCCACCGTGAACACGGGGATCAGCATGAAGTGCTGGTGGACCATGCCGATGCCGGCCGCCATCGCGTCGCCGGGCCCGGCGAAGTGCTGCACGACGTCGTCCAGCAGTATCTCTCCGTCGTCGGCCTGGTAGAGGCCGTAAAGAACGTTCATCAGGGTCGACTTGCCTGCACCGTTTTCTCCGAGCAGGCAGTGGATTTCGCCCGGCTCCACCGTGAGGTCGATGTGGTCGTTCGCGACCAGGGCACCAAACGTCTTGGTGATGCCCCGAAGTTCGAGCTTCATGTTTCCCAATCTATCCGGCCCGATCGCGCGCCTCGACGTGCAGCGCTCCACCGGGGTCCGGTCTCAGAAAATCGGGGGGACCAGCGACGCTGGTCCCCCCGACCGTTGGAACTGTGTGGGTTAGTTGCCGGACAGGTACGACTTGACCGTGATCTTGCCGCTGATGATGTCGGCCTTGATCGTGTCGAGCTCACCCTGCAGCTTCGGGTCGACCTTCGACGCGAAGTCGTGGAACGGGGCGATGCCCACTCCGTCGTTCTTGAGGTTGCCCACGTATGCCACGTTGTCGAACGTGCCCTTGGCCTGCTTGGCGCTGGCCTTCACGACGGCCTCGGTGGCCGGCTTGATGCCCTTGAGCACCGATGTGAGGTAGAGCTTGTCGTAGGTGGTGAAGGTGTTGAACACGTCGGCGTCAGCGCCCAGCAGGGCGATGTCCTTGCCCGAGTCGGTGATGGCCGCCCCGGCGCTCTGGAAGATCGGCCCGCCGACCGGGAAGATCACGTCTGCACCCTGGTCGATGAGGTTCTTCGCCGTGCTCTTGGCCGTGTCGTTCGCCGCGAATCCGCCCGTGAACGAGCCCTTCTGCGAGGCGACGTCCCAGCCGACCACCTTCACGCTCTTGCTCTTCTGCTTGTTGAAGTAGTCAACGCCGTCGGCGAAGCCGTCCATGAAGATGGTGACGGTGGGGAACTGCATGCCGCCGAAGGTTCCGACGATGCCCGACTTGCTGTAGCTCGCCGACGCGTAGCCGGCGAGGAAGGCGGCCTGGGCGGTGTCGAAGACGATGGGCTTGATGTTCGGCTCGTCGACCTTGCCGTCGAAGTTCGCGTCTGCCGCGTCGTCGATGATGGCGAACTGGATGTCGGGGTTGGCCTTGGCCGCGGCGAGCGACGCCGCCGAGAGGTTGAAGCCGACGGTGATGATCAGGTTGCAGTTGGCGGCGACGAGGCTGTCGATGTTCGGCGCGTAGTCGGTGTCGGCGTTCGACTCGACGTGCTTCTCCTTGGCGCCGATGGCCTTCGCCCCGGCCTGCAGCCCTTCGAGCCCCAGCTGGTTGAACGATTTGTCGTCGAATCCGCCCGAGTCGGAAACCATGCATGGGAGGTATTTCGAGGCCGCGGCCGTGGTCTTCGTGGCGTCGGGTGCTGCTGCGCATCCGGCGAGCACTGCTGCGATTCCGGCCATGGCCAGACCGCTCAGCACGGCCTTTCGTGAGGTGATTCTCAAGGTGTCCTCCAAGGTGCTGCCCCGGCACGGTTGCGGGGGCCGTAGTGGTGTACAGGTTACCGAATGTTACGCGCCGCATCGGGGGGTATTTGTACCCGGTTGGCCAATGGTTACAAAGATGCGACGGTCGCGAAATGTTGCAGAAATAATCACCGGAATCCCAGCCAAACGGGGGGTACGGTCGCCGCTCCCTGCTTAGAGAACGTCGCTCCGGCCGGAGAGCTTGAGCGCGTCGACCACGGCCTTCACGCGCTGTGCATTTGCACTCGTCGTGACTAGTAGAGCGTCCGGGGTGTCGACCACCACGATGTCGGTGACTCCGATGAGCGAAATGAGGCGCCCGGTCTGACTGATCACGATGCCGGTGGAGGCGTCGGCGAGCACACGCGCGTTCTCGCCGAGAATCGCGAGGTCGGATTTTCGTCCCCCGGAATGCAGTTTCGCGATCGCCGCGAAATCGCCGACGTCGTCCCAGTCGAACTCGCCGGGAATCACGGCGAGTCGCCCGGCCTTCGCGGCGGGCTCGGCAACGGTGTAGTCGATCGCGATCTTGGTCAGGCCGGGCCAGACGCGATCGACGACCGCCCCGCGTCGCGGGGTGTCCCACGCCTCGGCGAGCTCGGTGAGTCCCGCGAGCATCTCAGGCTCGGTCTCGCCGAGCTGTGTGAGCAGCACGTCCGCGCGGGAGATGAACATGCCGCCGTTCCAGAGGTAGTCGCCGCTGTCGACGTAGCCCTGGGCGGTGACGAGGTCGGGCTTCTCCACGAAGGAATCGACCATCACCGCGGTCGGCGCCGACGGGATGTCGAGCCTCGATCCACAGTGGATGTAGCCGAAGCCGATCGCCGGCTCGGTGGGCGTGATGCCGATGGTGGCGATGTAGCCGGCATCCGCCACCGCCACGGCCTCGACGACCGCGCGCCGGAAACCGCGGATGTCCGCGATCACGTGATCGGCGGCGAACGACCCGATGATCACATCCGGCTCCCGCCGCACCAGGATCGCCGCGGCGAGCCCGATCGCCGCCGAGGAGTCCTTGGGCTCGCTCTCGAGAACCACGTTGGCATCCGTCAGCTGGGGCAGCTGGGCCTCGACCGCGGCGCGGTGCGCGCGGCCCGTGACGACCATGATGCGGTCGGGGCCCGAGATGGGGGCGAGCCGGTCCCAGGTCGCGCGGAGCAGTGTGCTGCCCGAGCCGGTGAGGTCGTGCAGGAACTTGGGGGCATCGGCCCGCGAGAGCGGCCAGAGCCGCGATCCGATCCCGCCGGCCGGGATCACGCTGTAGAAACGCTCGAGAAAATCCTGTTGCTCAGCCATGCCGTCAACCATAGACGCTCCGAGATATCTCGATCTCGAGATATTTAGGCAAGCCTTGGCAGACGACCGTTTCGTGCGGGAATAGACTGGAATCCGTTCGCCTCGCGAACAGTCACCCGCCCCGATGCCGGGGCGGACACCACTCGTCAAGGAGGGTTGCTCGTGCCAGAGAAGTCGGCGGGGGCCCTGGCCGCTTCCAGGCCAGAAAAGAAGTATCCACTTCCCAAGATCTCGGCGCCACGGGCTCCGCGAGGAACCCTGTACCGGGGCCGAGAGGGAATGTGGTCGTGGGTGCTGCACCGCATCACCGGAGTCTCGATCTTCTTCTTCCTGCTGGTGCACATCCTCGACACCTCCCTCGTGCGGGTGAGCCCCGAGGCCTACAACGCGGTGATCAACTCGTACAAGACGCCCATCATGGGGCTCGGCGAGACCGCGCTCGTCGTGGCCATCGGATTCCACGCCCTCAACGGGCTGCGCATCATCCTGATCGACTTCTGGAGCGTGGGCACCAAGCACCAGCGGCTCATGTTCTGGATCGTGGTCGTGGTCTGGGTGCTGCTGCTCATCGGATTCGTGCCCAGACAGTTCATGCACATCTTTGGAGGTGCGTGATCATGAGCGCGACAATCGAAACACCCCGGGCCCCCCAGCCGGTGCGACGTCAGCGCCGCTTCAACCTCGAGAAGTGGGGCTGGATCTACATGCGGGCGAGCGGCGTCGTGCTCGTGGTGCTGATCTTCGGCCACCTCTTCGTCAACCTCTTCGCGGGCGAGGGCGTCAAGGCGATCGACTTCGCCTTCGTCGGAGGCAAGCTCTCCCAGCCGTTCTGGCAGATCTGGGACACCCTGCTGCTCTGGCTCGCCCTCATCCACGGCGCGAACGGCATGCGCACCATCGTGAACGACTATGCGAGCAACCGCCTTCTCCGTGTCATTTTCAAGGGCGCGCTCATCGCGTCCGCCGTCGTACTACTCGTGCTGGGAACCCTCGTGATCTACACCTTTGACCCCTGTCCCGCCGGCTCGCCCGCCGACCTCCTGCCGTCGTTCTGCCCGGCCGGCTAAGGGCGCTGCGCAATGGGTGAAGACGCGGAAGGCACCTCCTCGATCATCGACGGAGTGCACTACCACCGGTTCGACATCGTGATCGTCGGGGCGGGAGGCGCAGGAATGCGCGCCGCCATCGAGGCGGGCCCGCACGCCCGCACCGCGGTGATCTCCAAGCTCTACCCCACGAGGTCGCACACCGGCGCGGCGCAGGGCGGCATGGCCGCCGCCCTCGCGAACGTGGAGGAGGACAACTGGGAGTGGCACACCTACGACACCGTCAAGGGCGGCGACTACCTCGTCGACCAGGACGCGGCCGAGATCCTCGCGAAGGAGGCCATCGACGCGGTCATCGACCTCGAGAACATGGGCCTGCCCTTCAACCGCACGCCGGAGGGCAAGATCGACCAGCGCCGCTTCGGCGGCCACACGCGTGAGCACGGCAAGGCGCCCGTGCGCCGCGCCTGCTACGCGGCCGACCGCACCGGCCACATGATCCTGCAGACGCTTTTCCAGAACTGCGTGCGTCTCGGCATCAACTTCTTCAACGAGTTCTACGTGCTCGACATGGTGATGACCGAGGTGGAGGATGCGTTCGGCCAGAAGACCGAGCAGCCGTCCGGGGTCGTCGCGTACGAGCTCGCCACCGGCGAACTGCACGTGTTCCAGGCGAAGGCGATCATCTTCGCGACCGGCGGATTCGGCAAGATCTTCAAGACCACCTCCAACGCGCACACCCTCACCGGCGACGGCGTCGGCATCATCTGGCGCAAGGGCCTGCCGCTCGAGGACATGGAGTTCTTCCAGTTCCACCCGACCGGGCTCGCCGGCCTCGGCATCCTGCTCTCCGAGGCGGCACGTGGCGAGGGCGCCATCCTGCGCAACGCCACGGGCGAGCGTTTCATGGAGCGCTACACGCCGACCCTCAAGGACCTCGCCCCGCGCGACATCGTGGCCCGGTCCATGGCCACCGAGATCCGCGAGGGCAGGGGTGCCGGTCCAGACAAGGACTACCTCTACCTCGACATCACACACCTCGAGCCGGCGGTGATCGACGAGAAGCTGCCGGACATCACGGAATTCGCCCGCACCTACCTCGGCGTCGAGCCGTACACCGAACCCGTGCCCGTGCTGCCGACCGCGCACTACGCGATGGGCGGCATCCCGACCACCAACAACGCCGAGGTGCTGCGCAGCAACACCGAGGTCGTTCCCGGCCTCTACGCCGCCGGCGAGTGCGCCTGCGTGAGCGTGCACGGCTCCAACCGACTCGGCACCAACTCGCTGCTCGACATCAACGTGTTCGGCAAGCGGGCGGGCAAGAACGCCGTCGAGTACGTGAAGACGGCGGAGTGGGTTCCGCTGCCGGACGACCCGGCGGCCGGCGTGCGCAAGATCCTCGACATGGTGCGCAGCGGCGACGGTTCCGAGCGGATCGCGGTGATCCGCAAGGAGCTGCAGGACTCGATGGACCGCAACGCGCAGATCTTCCGCACCGACGATTCGCTCAAGGAAGTGACGGAGCTCATCGAGACCCTGCGGGCGCGCTACAAGAACATCGCGCTGCAGGACAAGGGCAAGCGGTTCAACACCGACCTGCTCGAGGCCGTGGAGCTCGGCTTCCTGCTCGACCTCGCCGAGGTGCTCGTGTACTCGGCCAGGGCCCGCAAGGAGAGCCGCGGCGGCCACATGCGCGAGGACTACCCGGAGCGCGACGACAAGAACTTCCTCGTGCACACGATGGCCTACCTCACTGGCGACCCGGAGTCCGCGGACGCGGGAGAGCACATCCGCCTCGACTGGAAGCCCGTCGTGATCACGAACTACCCGCCAATGGAGAGAAAGTACTAATGAGCACAGCGGTCCTGGACAACTCCCCGAGTGTCCCCGAGGTCATCCCGACCTTCACGGCGACCCTCATCATTCGCCGCTTCGACCCCGAGGTGGATGACGAGCCGCGCTGGCAGGACTTCGACGTGGAGATGCGCGGCACTGACCGCATCCTCGACGCCCTCCACAAGATCAAGTGGGAGCAGGACGGATCGCTCACCTTCCGTCGCTCGTGCGCGCACGGCGTGTGCGGGTCGGATGCGATGCGCATCAACGGTCGCAACCGCCTCGCCTGCAAGACGCTGATCAAAGACCTCGACATCTCGAAGCCGATCTACGTCGAGGCGATCAAGGGCCTGCCGCTCGAGAAGGACCTGATCGTGAACATGGATCCCTTCTTCGAGAGCTTCAAGGCGGTGCAGCCGTTCCTCATCGCCTCGTCGAAGCCCGACAAGGAGCGCCTGCAGAGCCCGGTGGAGCGTGCGCGCTTCGACGACACGACCAAGTGCATCCTGTGCGCGGCGTGCACCTCGAGCTGCCCGGTCTTCTGGACCGACGGCCAGTACTTCGGGCCGGCCGCGATCGTGAACGCGCACCGCTTCATCTTCGACTCTCGTGACGAGGGGTCCGAGGTTCGCCTCGACATCCTCAACGACCAGGAGGGCGTGTGGCGCTGCCGCACCACCTTCAACTGCACCGAGGCCTGCCCCCGCGGCATCCAGGTGACCCAGGCCATCGCCGAGGTGAAGGCAGCGATCCTGCGCGGCAAGCCGTAGGTACTTCCCCCGTTCTCCTCGGCCAGTGCGGCTTTTGGCCGGCGGCGCGTGCGCGCGGCGCCGTGCGCATAACTCAGGCTAGTTCCGCCGCGACGCCTGTCCGCCCCTGCAAACACAGGCCGGTCTAGGCTGCCGTCGCAAAACAGCCTGAGTTATGCACACCGCGCGGGCGCACGGCAGACCCGGCGGGTGGGCGCCAGGGCGGGGACGGCGGGGCAGCCGGCTGGGCGAATCCGATCGGGAGGCCGGCGGATCGGGAGGCCGGCGGACCGGGCAGGTCAGGCGGCTGCGGCGGCGCGCGCCTCTGCAGCCGTGCGGGCCGCGATGGCCCTCGTCGCACGCTCGCGGGCCTCGGCGAGGGTGACCGTGCGGAGTTCCGCGCGCACGTCGGCGAGCGCCGCCGGGGTCATCGAGAGGCTAGTCACGCCCAGTCCCACGAGCACCACCGCGAGCTGCGGATCCGCTGCCGCCTCGCCGCAGACACCGACCGACTTGCCGGCAGCGGCTCCGGCGTCGCCGAGGAGCTTCACCAGGCGCAGCACGGCCGGATGCCACGGGTCCTGGAACTGCGCGACGGAGCCGAGCATCCGGTCGGCGGCGAGCGTGTACTGGGTGAGATCGTTGGTTCCGATGCTCACGAAGTCCGCGACCCCGAGCACCTGGTCGGCCAGCACGGCGAGGGACGGCACCTCGGCCATCACCCCCACGGTCGTGAGGCCCAGCTCCCGGCCGAGCGACACGAAGTACTCGGTCTCCTCGGAGTCGGACACCATCGGCGCCATCACCCACAGCTCGGCATCGGTCTCCGCGTCGGCGAGGGCGAGCGCGGTGAGCTGGTCGCGCAGGATCGGCTCACTCGCACGCAGGGCGCGAAGACCCCGGAGGCCCAGGGCCGGGTTCTCTTCGCGGGCTTCGTTGAGAAAGCTCAGCGGCTTGTCGGCCCCGGCGTCGAGGGCGCGAACCACCACCTTCTTGCCGGGAAACTGGGCGAGCAGCTGCGCGTACTGCGCGCGCTGCTCGTCGACGGACGGCGCGGTCTTCGCGTCGAGGAAGAGGAACTCGGTGCGGAACAGGCCGACGCCCTCCGCGCCGAGCGCAATCGCGGCGGCGGCATCCTTCGGCGACCCGAGATTCGCCAGCAGCGGGATGGCCGTGCCGTCGGCGAGCGTACCCGGAGTGATGGGCGCCGCAACGACAGCGGCCCGCTCGGCGATGGTTGCCCGTGCGCGCTCGAGGTCCGCCTCGCTCGGAGCCACCCGCACGAGGCCGGCGCCGGCATCCACGATCACCACGGTGCCGTCCGCCAGGTCGAGCGCACCCGCCACCCCGACGATGGCCGGAATGGACTTCGCCCTCGCCAGGATGGCCGTGTGACTCGTGGGGCCGCCGTCACGGGTGACCAGGCCGAGCACCTTGCCGAGGTCGAGCAGGGCGGTGTCGGCCGGGGCGAGATCGTGGGCGACCAGGACGAACGGTCGGTCCGAGCTGGGGACGCCGGGGGCGGGTACCCCGCGCAGGTGGGCGATGATGCGCCGGGAGACGTCGGCAAGGTCGGCGGCGCGCTCCGCCATCAGGCCGCCCATGCCGGTGAGGATGTCCTGGAACGCCCCGAACGCCTCGAAGACCGCGCGTTCGCCGGTCTTCCCCGCATCGATGCGGTGCTGGATGTCGTCGACCAGCGACGGGTCCTGGGCCATGAGCGCCGCCGCCTCGAGCACGTCCTTGGCGGCGCCGCCGGCCTTCTCGCCCCGCGATTGCAGCTCGACGGCGACCGCGGCGAGGGCCTCCGATACCGCCCGGAACTCCGCGCTCGCGTCGGCCGTGCGCGACACGTCGGCCGGCTCTGGCAGCGGGTCGGGCATCCTCACAATCGGGCCGACCGCGATGCCACGTCCCACGCCGATGCCATGCAAATCCACGGGTGTCCTCCCTCGAGTCTGCTGCTTGCGCCACTCTACCGGGCCGCTGGATAGGCTGGAGCGAGTGGAGAGGGTACCCATGGTCGCGAGAGTCAAGCGTCTGCACGCACGGATCCAGCGCCTCATCGCACGGATCCAGCGACTGCGCGTGACGCGGGTGTTCGTGCACTACTCGGAAAAGAACGGCCCGATCCTCGCGGCCGGGCTGAGCCTCACGGCCCTCTACAGCGTGTTCGCCGGCCTGTACGTGGGATTCACCATCTTCGGCCTCTTTCTGGAGGCGGACCCGCAGTTGCGGGATGCGGTGGTGAAGACCGTGTCCCTCTCCGTGCCCGGGCTCATCGACACCGGCAGCGGTGGCGGTGGCGGTGGCGCGATCAACCTCGACGACCTCTTCACCTCCCGCTCCCTCACCTTGAGCGGCGTCATCGCCCTCGTGGCGCTCCTCTTCACGACCCTCGGCTGGTTCGGCGCTGCCCGCGCCGCGGTGCGCACCGTGTTCGACCTCCCGCCGGACAAGACGTTCTTCCTGCTCCTGAGGCTCAGGGACCTGGGCCTCGTGGTCGGATTCGGTGCCGTGACGATCCTGTCCGCCGCGATCTCCGTGTTCAGCACGAGCGCGCTCTCCTTCCTGCTCGACCTCATCGGAATCCATGGCCACTCCGGCCTCGCGGACGCCGCCGCCCGCGTGATCGGCCTCACGGTGGTACTGGTGCTCGACACGGCGGTGCTCGCCACTCTGTTCCGGGTGCTCGCCGGCCAGCGATTGCCGTGGCGGCGACTGCTGACCGGATCGGTGCTCGGGGCGGTCGCCCTCGGAATCCTCAAGGTGCTCGGTGCCACCATCATCGGCGGCGCCGGTCGCAACCCCCTGCTCGCCTCGTTTGCCGTGATCCTCGGCCTGCTGATCTGGTTCGGCCTCATCTGCCAGGTGCTTCTCATCTCCGCCACCTGGATCGCCGTCGACATGGCCGACCATGGCGAAGACGCGTCGACCTTCTCCAAACGGGGCGGGGTGCGGGTGCCGCCGCGCCCGCTCCGGGCTCGCCGGGCTCGGGCTGTCGGTCGCGCTCGCTAAACTTTTGGGTATGCCTACCCCCCTGCGAATCGCCACGGTCAACGTCAATGGGGTGCGAGCGGCCTACCGCAAGGGCATGGGCGACTGGCTCGACGGTCGAGGAGTCGACATCCTCGCCCTGCAGGAGGTGCGCGCCGCCACCGAAGACCTCGAGGGGCTCCTCGGGCCGGAGTGGAACATCCTCCACGACGCGGCCACCGCCAAGGGCCGCGCCGGCGTGGCGCTGGCGAGCCGCGGGAAGGCGGAGATCCACCGCGTGGACCTCGGAGACGAGAAGTTCGACAGTGCGGGTCGCTGGCTCGAGGCTGACTACCGCGTCGGAGACGCCGTCGTCACCGTGGTGAGCACGTACGTGCACTCCGGCGACGCCGACACCCCGGCGAAAATGATCGAGAAGTACAAGTTCCTCGACGCGATGTCGCGCCGCCTGCCCGAGTTCTCGGCGCACACGCCGTTCGCCGTCGTCGTCGGCGACCTCAACGTCGGGCACCGCGAACTCGACATCAAGAACTGGCGGGGCAACCGCAAGAGCGCCGGATTCCTCCTCAAGGAGCGCGCCTACTTCGACAAGTTCTTCGGACCGGCCGGCAAGAACGTCGCCTGCGTGGACGGCAAGACCCGTCGCGGGCTCGGCTGGGTGGATGTCGGCCGCGCCTGGGCCGGCGAGGTCGACGGCCCGTACACCTGGTGGTCCCAGCGCGGGCAGGCCTTCGACACCGACACCGGCTGGCGACTGGACTACCAGATGGCCTCCCCCCAACTCGCGGCAACCGTCACCGACTACTCGGTGGACCGGGCGTCGGCGTGGGACACCCGATGGTCGGACCACGCTCCGGTTGTCGTCGACTACCTCGTCTAGGTTCTTCGTCTTGTCACTCGGGGGTCGCGGCAAACGGTTGTGCCGGCTCCGCCCATAGAGGCCCACCACGCCCCCGCCGGCACTACCATTCGCCGCGACGCTGCGACGTCGTCGCTCGTCGGCTCGGACCGGTACATCACTTCGCGGCATCCCACTCCTACTGAAAGACTGGACTCATGAGTTCTAAGCCCCGCCTGTTCTCCGGCATGCAGCCGTCCGCCGAATCGCTCCACATCGGCAACTACATCGGTGCGCTCCTGCAGTGGAAGGACCTCCAGAACACGCACGACGCGATCTTCAGCATCGTCGACCTGCACGCGATCACCGTCGCTCAGGACCCGGCCGCCCTGCGCGAGAACACCCGGCGCACCGCGGCGCAGTACATCGCCGCGGGGATCGACCCCGAGGTGTCCACCCTCTTCGTGCAGTCGCACGTGGCGGCGCATCCGCAGCTCGCCTGGATACTCAACACGATCACCGGCTTCGGCGAGGCCAGTCGCATGACCCAGTTCAAGGACAAGGCCGCGAAGCAGGGGACGGATGCCGCGTCGGTCGGGCTGTTCGCCTACCCCACCCTCATGGCCGCCGACATCCTGCTCTACAACGCGGTCGCGGTGCCGGTCGGCGACGACCAGAAGCAGCACGTGGAGCTCACCCGTGACCTCGCCAACCGCTTCAACACGCGCTTCGGGCAGACCTTCGCGATGCCGGAGCCGCTCATCCTCAAGGAGACCGCGCGCATCTTCGACCTGCAGAACCCGACATCCAAGATGAGCAAGTCCGCGGAGTCCCCCGCCGGCGTCGTGTGGCTTCTCGACGAGCCGTCGGTCACCGCGAAGAAGATCAAGTCCGCAGTGACGGATGCCGGGCGCGAGGTGGTCTACGACGTCGCCGGAAAGCCGGGCGTCTCGAACCTCCTGACCGTGTTCTCCGTGCTGTCCGGTCGCCCGATCGAATCGCTCGAGTCGGAGTATGCCGGTCGCGGGTACGGGGACTTCAAGAAGGACCTCGCCGACGTGGTGGTCGATACCTTCGCGCCGATCCGTACGCGCGCCCTCGAACTCCTGGCCGATCCGGCCGAGCTCGACCGGGTCCTCGCCGGCAACGCCGACCGGGCCGCGGAGATCGCCGACGCCACCCTCGCGACGGTGTACGACCGCGTCGGGCTGCTGCCGAGGCGGTGAACGTGACATCACCGGTCATCCAATCCGAACGGCTGTTGCTCGACTCCGTGCTGCCGAGCGACGCGGCCGCGGTCTTCGAGTACTGTCAGGACGCCGACCTGCAACGCTTCGTGCCGGTGCCCGCTCCCTACCGGATCACCGATGCAGAGGGGTACGTCACCAACTACGCTGGCGCCGCCGCGGCATCCGCCACGGACATTCTCTGGGCGATTCGAGTGGACGGCGCCTTCGCGGGCGTCATCGAGCTGCGGCTCGAGCCGGTGCATTCGGCCACCGTCGGCTTCTGGCTCGGCATGCCGTGGCGCGGCCAGGGCATCATGTCCGAGGCGCTGCAGACCGTGTCGGAGTACGGCTTCGAGCCGGACGGGCTCGGGCTCGAGCGTCTCCACTGGGAGTCCGTGGTGGACAATATCGGGTCGGCAATCGTGGCACGACGGGCCGGATTCCACTTCGAGGGAACCATGCGGGGATCCCTCGTGCACCGCGGGGAACGGCTTGACTCCTGGCAGGCGAGCCTCCTGCGCGGGGACTCGCGGATCCCGGCGGACGGCTGGCCGCTGTGACACTTCCCCCCGTGGCGCTCTTCGACTTCGACGACACGCTCTTCGCCCACCAGCGGGCGGTCGGACTGGGGGTGACGGCGCACCGCCGGGCGATCGGCGCGCCTCTCGCCGAGGCCGACGACGACGCGGAACTCGCCCGCTGGCACGACCTCGAGGAGCACCACTACGCGCGCTACCTTGCCGGCGAGCTCGACTTTCTCGAACAGCGCAGGCATCGGGCGCGCGACTTCGTCGAACCGTACGGACTCGAGCTCACGGCCGACCACGAGGCCGACCAGTGGTTCGACGACTACCTCGTGCAGTACCAGCTCGCCTGGACGCTGCACGACGACGCGCTCCCCTGCCTCGACGAACTCGATTCGCGGGGAGTCCGCATCGGCATCATCACCAACGGCGACCTGCACTTCCAGCTGGCGAAGCTCGA
The DNA here is from genome assembly GCF_036569425.1 of Lacisediminihabitans sp. GTDB lineage: Bacteria > Actinomycetota > Actinomycetes > Actinomycetales > Microbacteriaceae > Lacisediminihabitans. The sequence continues at coordinate 24,981 of NZ_DATCQQ010000023.1, read as the reverse complement.
CCGGATGGGGCTCACGCCCCGGATCGAACACGTGATCGCCTCGGGCGAGCTCGGGGTTGCACCCTGCCGCCTGGCACGGAGTGCTTCGGGCCGGCGAGCCTCGCGTCGAGCGGCCAGGGTGGCCGGCGTGACCGGGGGCGCGCAGTCGCCTGGTCCTGACCCCTCAGCTCTGGGCTGCCGGTGATCATCATCTTCGTGCTGCTCGCGCTCGGCGGCGTGCCGTGGCTTCTCGCGCTGAGCAAGCGCTTCGGGCTTTTGGTCGCGGTGCCTGGCACTGCTGCCGCGGCCATCCTCCTCGCCCTCGCCGTGCTGCTGGTGACCCGTGCCGCGCAGCTCGATATCGTCATCTCGCAGGTGGTCGGTGGGCTTCTTTTCGCCGCTGCCGGTGTGCTGGTGCTGTGGCACACGCCCGGCGCGCTCCGCAGGCCCGGTCGACACGCGGTCGCCTTGTGGGTCTCACCCGTGCTCGGTGCGCTCGGCTGGATCGGCATCCTGGTCGCCGCGCAGTTCGTTCCCGGCGCCGCGAGGCTCAGCTGGGCCATGAACGGCGATGGTTTCAACAATCTCTTCTACGGCAACGTGATCCTCTCTGCCCGCGGTCTCGCGATCGGTCAGTCCGAGAATCCAGTTCCACTGCCCGCGTCGCTATTGGCTCTCGCGATGGCTCCGGGGCGGGCGACTATCGCCGACCGCCACCTGCTCGCACATGATCTCGCTTCGTTCACCCTCGTCTGGACGCTGATTCTCGCGGCGACGTGCATTCTGACGGGCGCCGTCGTGGCCTCCGCGATTCCAGCGCGCTACCCTCGGGCGGTCGCGGTCGCCAGCGCGCTCGGGTCGCTCCTTCCCCTCACGTGGTACGTGGCGGGACTTCCTGTGCAGTGGGGCTATTTCAACGCGAACGTGGTGCTGCCGGTTCTCCTGGCGACCTGGCTGGCGTTTCTCGCGTCGCGTCGCTTCCCGCTGGTTGCGCTCGTCGTGCTCTCCGGGCTCACCACCTTGGTACTTGCCACCTGGGCTCCCTTGGTGCTCGTGCCCGGGGCGCTGGGAATCGTGATCCTCGTGAGGGACTGGAAACGCATCCGGTCGCTCCAGGGACCCGCGGCGCTCGCCCTCGGGCTCGGCGCAGCGCAGGTTCTGTCCTGGGTAGGGATCGTGACGGTGCCGACCTTCCTGGCCCAGGGGGATGCTCTCGAGATCCCCGGCCACGGATTTCCCTCGGCATGGCCGGCCCTGCCATTGCTGCTCATCGCCCTGGTTGCGCTAGCGCTTTTCGTGCGGCGAACAACCTCACTTCCCGTGTTGCCCGGCATAATCGCAATCGTCTGCTCCACCATCGCGGCTACCGGAATGCTGCTCTACCTCGACCGCGGCCAGGGCGACCCCTGGTCGGCCTACTATCCGACGAAACTCGCCTGGATCCTCTCCGTCTTCCTCGCCATCGTCGCGCTGTCCCTCGCCGTGTCTACTGTCGCCGCGGTGGCCTCCGGTCGACGGTTCGCGCTCGCGGGTATCGCGGCAGTGACCGTTGCGGTGCTGCTCGCGTGCGGGGCGATGCCGGTCGACAGCTGGTCGGAGACAGTCATCCGGCAGCCGATGACACGGATTCTCAGCGGATCGATCTGGCACACCGGCGACCGGGCGGCAGACCAGATCCTGACCCTATCCGATCCGCGCGCCTCCGGCATCCTGTGGCAGTCCGGCGACCCCGATGAAGCGATGATCGACTTCTGGGTGCTGGTGACGAGGGGCGGGGATTTCGTCGGCGATCCCGAACTGCGGTCTGTCGCCTTCGTGGCCTATCGCGAATATCGGGCCACCGGCACTTTCGACGACTCGGACATCGTCCCCCTCTGCAGGATTGTGACGCTGATGAAACCCACACCGACTGTCCATACGGCCAGCCCTTCGCTCGAGGCGGAGCTGCGCGAAACCTGTCCGATGGCGACGCCGCGGGTTCTCCTGGACTCGAAGTGATCCCGTCCGCGCAGCGGCGCCCGACGCCCCGGGCGGGCCGCCCCGCCGTGGTGCTGTTCGACCTCGATGACACCCTGTTCGCACACAGTGAGGCCGTGGCGAAAGCCATCACGGTGTACCGGAAGCACCTGGGCAGCCGTCCCGGACATGACGACAGCACGGAAGCTAAACGCTGGCGGGCACTCGAGGAACTGCACTATCACCGCTACCTCGCCGGGGAACTCGACTTTCTGGGGCAGCGGCGAGCGCGCGCCAGGGGCTTCGTCGCGCCCTACGGCCACAATCTCGCGACAGATGACGACGCTGATGCGTGGTTCGAGGGCTACTTCGTGCACTACGAATCGTCGTGGAGCCTCCACGACGATGCGATCGACTGCCTCATGGGCTTACGTGGCGCTGGCCTGAGTGTCGGCATCATCACCAACGGCGAGCTGGCTTTCCAACGGGCGAAGATCGAACGGGCAGGACTAGCTTCGATGATCGACGAGGTGATCGCCTCCGGGGATCTCGGGTTCGCCAAGCCCGACCGGCGCATCTTCGAGCACGCCTGCGCCCGTTTCGGGGTTGCGCCGTCGGACGCCGTGTATGTCGGCGATCGCCTGGAGACGGACGCCCTCGGAGCCGCACGAGCAGGGCTTCGGGGTGTCTGGGTCGACCGGAACGCGACTCGATCGACCGAGGACTCCCGCGCGGCCAGGGCCTCCGGCGTCGTCGCCATCGCGTCGCTCGGCGAGCTCGCCGCGTTGCTCTGTGCGGGGCGGGGCTAGCCGAGGACTGCTGACCGCGTCGCGAAGACGAGTCCGTGCAAGGTGGTGAGCGTCTCCCGAGCTGCGGCCACCTCGGCCGCGCGGCGCTCGGGCGTCCAGCCGAGGCTCTCGCTCACCACGTCCGCGATCTCCTTGATCGTCTCCGCGGTGACCGTGCCGAGGAACGCGATGTCGGTGCGTCGCAACAGCACGTCGTCGAGGTGCACGACCGACTCGTGGTCGACGAGGTAGTCGATCTCGGCCGTCGAGTACAGCGGGGTGCTCTCGAGGGTGCGGTCGTCCGAGCGCGAGATAGCCTCGATGACCGCGGCGGCACGCGTGCCGTAGCGCTCGAGCAGCTGCAGCACGCGCTCGCGCGGGAGGCCGGCGGCGTTGTCCGCGACCCAGGCGTCGCGGGCGGCATCCGTGGTCGGGAATCCCTTGCCGCCGCCGATCGCGAGCGAGACGGTCGACGCCGAGCGGCGGCGGCCGAGGATCTCGAGCACCTCGTTGGTCAGGTGTTCGCCGAGGGCGCGGAATGTGGTCCACTTGCCGCCGACGAGGCTCAGCAGCGCGGAGCCGCCGAGCGTCGACTTCTCGATGCGGTAGTCGCGCGAGACGAAGCCGGGGGTCTCGTCGTCGTGGCGGGGAAGCGGACGGATGCCCGCGAAGCTGAAGACGATCTGCGAGCGGTCGACGGCGATGTCCGGGAACACGTGCGAGACGAGCTTGAAGAAGTAGTCCACGTCGTCCTCGGTCGTGAACATGGGGTCGCGGGGATCCGCATCCGTGTCGGTGGTGCCGACCAGCACCCGACCCTTGATCGGGTAGATGAGCACGATGCGCCCGTCCTCGTTCTCGAAGAAGAGCTCGCGGCCCTGCGTCGCGTCGAACAGTTGCGGGCTATCGAGCACGATGTGCGAGCCCTTGGTGCTGCCCATGAACCGGGTCGGCTGCCCGAGGGCCTCGTTGGTGAGGTCGGTCCACGGCCCGGAGGTGTTCACGACGACGTCGGCCGACAGCACGAACTCCTCGCCGGTCACCCGGTCGCGCACGAGCACCCCGCCGTCGACGGTTCCCACCGCTTCCACGTAGTTGGCGCTGCGGGCGTTGTCGCCCGCGGCGTTGCCGTCGAGCACGACGTCGAGGCCGAGCCGTTCGGGGTTGACCATGGCCGCGTCGTAGTAGGTGGCGGTGTACTTGAGGCTCCTGTTGAGTCCCGGCAGTGCTGCGAGGGACTTCGCTCGGCCGAGGAACTGGTGGCGGGGCACGCTTCCGCCGTCTCGGGAGAAGGCGTCGTAGAGCACGAGCCCCACCTTGATCAGGAGTGCGCCACGCTCCTTGGGCCTGCCCTGCCTGTGGGTGAGGAAGCGCAGCGGAGCGGATGCGATGCCGGAGAACATGGAGAAGATCGGGATGGTGGTGCGCAACGGCTTCACGTAGTGGGCCGCGGTCTTCAGCAGGCGGTTGCGCTCCTGCACCCCCTCGCGCACGAGCCGGAACTCGCCGTTCTCGAGGTAGCGGATTCCGCCGTGAATCATGTGCGACGAGGCGGCCGACGCCCCGGAGATGTAGTCCCCGCGTTCGATCAGGGTGACATCCACGCCCTGCAGCGCAAGCTCCCTGAACGTCGCGACCCCGTTGATGCCTCCGCCGATCACGAGCACCTGCGACCGGGGATGCCCGGTGAGCGCCGCGACATCGCGTCGGGCCGGACGGCTGGTGTGGGGGAGGTTTTCACTCATGGCTTCTTCAGCTTTCTGCAGTGGGACACTTCGGTCTTTACCCATCGTGCGGCGGCGTGCAAGACTGTTCAAGCCAATTGAACGGATGTGCAGATGACGCAGGATGCCGGGTCCCCGCCCGCGAGGACCGCCGACCGGGTGGCGGACGCCCTGCGCGCCGCCCACCTCTACTACATCCAGGACCTCACGATGGAGGCGATCGCCAACGAGCTGCACATTTCGCGCTCGTCGGTGTCGCGGCTGATCAGTTTCGCCCGGGAATCCGGGCTCGTGGAGATCCGCATCCACTCCCCGCTCGACCAGGTGTCCCAGCTGCAGAACCAGCTGCACGATCGGTTCGGGCTCACCGCCCACATCGTGCCGACGAGCGACGCGGCTACGGAGGTGGACCGGCTCGAGCGCGTCGCCCTCTCCGCTGCACGGATTCTCACCGACTTCGTCGACTCCACCATGATCCTCGGGGTGGCCTGGGGGTCGACCATCGCCTCCGTCAGCCGCCACCTCTCACGCAAGCCGGTGCGCAACGTGCAGGTCGTTCAGCTCAATGGCGCCGGCAACGCGCACACCACGGGACTGGTCTACGCGAGCGAGATCATCGGCCGGTTCGGCGCGGCCTTCGGGGCGATGGTGCAGCAGTTCCCCGTGCCGGCCTTCTTCGACGATCCAGCCACCAAGGACGCCCTCTGGCGCGAGCGCAGCACAGCCCGAGTGCTCGCGGTGCAGAAGCGCATGGACATCGCCCTGTTCGGGATCGGGTCGCCGAACGCGGATGTGCCGAGCCACGTCTACGCCGGCGGCTACCTCGATCGGGCGGACTACGACGCGCTCTCCCGCTCCGGGGTCGTGGGAGACATCGCCACCGTGTTCTTCCGCGGTGACGGGAGCTTCGACAACATCCCGCTCAACGCCCGCTCGAGCGGGCCCGGGCTCGACTCGCTCAGGGCCACGCCGCGACGCATCGGCGTGGTCTCCGGCCAGGCCAAGCTCCCGGCCATCCGCGGGGCCGTCGCCACCGGCGTGATCACCGACCTGGTGATCGACGAGGTCACCGCGGCCCAACTCGCCGACATGGCCTGACCGACAGGCTCAACCGACACATTCCGTAGCGGGCGCAGCGGGAATACTGTGCGCCCGGGAGCGTTGGCTAGACTCGTAAGAGTAAGAACGTGCTCCGGGGTCGGTGAAAGTCCGAACCGGCGGTGATAGTCCGCGACCCGCGGCTTCTGGCCTGTGTGAACACAAGTGCGAGGCAGCGGTTGATTCGGTGAAACTCCGAGACCGACGGTAATGAGATCGCAGGATCTCTCAGTCCGGATGGAAGGAAGCACGCGCACGGGTTCGAGCCGTCTTGGGGCGGGCCGGTGCGGGTCGATCCGTCGACCACAAATCCCGGAGCCCGTCTCAACGCCACACCAGTGGCAGGGACAGAGGACCGGATGACCGAGGCAGCGATCGAGCAGGCCATGTGCCACGCCGTGTCGCTGTCCGCGCACGGGCCGGCGTTCGGCGTGAACCCCCGGGTGGGCTGCGCGATCTTCGCCGCCGCGGCCGATGGCTCGCTCGGTGAGCTGATCGCCGAGGGCTGGCACCGTGGGGTCGGCACCCCGCACGCGGAGGTCGACGCCCTCTCCAAGCTCTCCCCCGAGCAGTCTCGCGGCGCCACCGCCGTGGTCACTCTCGAGCCCTGCAACCATTTCGGCCACACGGGACCCTGCAGCGAGGCGCTCATCGCGGCGGGGGTCGGGCGGGTCGTCTACGCGGTGTCCGACCCCGGCCAGCGCTCCGGCGGCGGCGCCGAGCGGCTGCGCGGAGCCGGCGTCACGGTGGAGGCCGGCGTCCTGGTCGACGAGGTCGAAGAGGCGATGCGCGTCTGGCTCACCGCCGAGCGCCTGCGTCGTCCATTCGTCACGCTGAAGTGGGCCTCGAGCCTCGACGGCCGATCTGCCGCCGCCGACGGCACCAGCAAGTGGATCACGGGCACCGCGGCCCGCCAGAGGGTGCACGAGCAGCGTGAGAGGTCGGACGCGATCCTGGTCGGCACCGGCACGGTTCTCGCCGATGACCCGTCGCTCACCGCCCGCGGCGACGCGGGAGAGCTCATGCCCCACCAGCCGATCCCGGTCGTGGTAGGCGAGACGGCGATTCCCGCCGGCGCGAAGGTGCTCCACCATCCGCAACCCGCGATCGTGACCGCGAGCCGCGACCTGCCCGGCATTCTCACCGACCTCTTCGACCGCGGCATCCGCCATGCCTTCGTCGAGGGCGGCCCGACCCTCGCGAGCGCCTTCGTCGAGTCCGGTCTCGTGGACGAATACCTCGTCTACCTCGCGCCAGTGCTCATCGGCGGGGACCGGCTCGCGACCGGCGACATCGGCGTCCACACGATCGGCGAGGCCCGCCGACTGCGCATCGACTCGGTCGAGCGACTCGGCGACGACCTGCTCGTCGTCGCCCGTCCCGTGCGTGCAGAAAATCCCACCACCGGAAAGAAGTAGTGACCATGTTCACTGGAATCATCGAAGAGCTCGGCGAGGTCGTCGACTGGACCCGAACCGGGGATGCGGCGCGCCTCACCGTGCGCGGCCCGCTCGCGGTGTCCGACGCCGGTCACGGCGACTCCATTTCGGTGAGTGGCGTCTGCCTCACCGTGGTCGACAAGGGCGACGACTGGTTCACGGCCGACGTGATGTCCGAGACGATTGCCATGAGCACCCTCGCGACCGTGGCCCCCGGCGCCCGCGTCAATCTCGAGCGGGCGGCCCGGCTGGGCGACCGGCTCGGTGGCCACATTGTGCAGGGGCACATCGACGGCACGAGCGAGCTGCTCCGCATCGCCGAGGGCAGCGCGTGGCGGGTGCTGCGCTTCAGCCTTCACCCCGAGCTGGCCGCTCTCGTCGCGCGCAAGGGCTCGATCGCCATCGACGGCGTTTCGCTCACGGTGAGCGACGTCGGCGACGACTGGTTCGAGGTCTCGCTGATCCCGGAGACCCTCACCGCGACGACCCTCGGGCTCAAGTCCGTTGGCGACTCCGTCAACATCGAAACCGACATTCTGGCCCGCCAGGTGGAGCGAATGCTCGACGTCACCAACAGCCTCACCAACAGAAGGAGCGGGTCATGAGCCTCGCCACAATCCCCCAGGCCCTCGACGCCCTGCGCGACGGCCGCCCCGTCATCGTTGTGGACAACGAGAGCCGCGAGAACGAGGGAGACGTCGTGATCGCGGCGGAGCTCGCCAGCCAGGAGTGGATCGCCTGGATGGTGCGCGTCTCGTCCGGCTTCATCTGCGCCCCGATGACCAACGAGATCGCCGACCGCCTCGAACTGCCGATGATGGTGGTGAACAACGAGGACCCGCGCGGCACCAACTACACGGTGTCGGTGGATGCCGCGGACCGCCTGAGCACCGGAATCAGTGCCGCCGACCGCGCCCACACGCTGCGCGTTCTCGCCAGCCTCGAATCCACCCCGACGAGCCTGCACCGGCCGGGCCACATCCTCCCGCTGCGCGCAGTTGACGGCGGCGTGCGCGAGCGCGACGGCCACACCGAGGCATCGGTGGACCTGCTCAAGCTCGCGGGGCTGATGCCCGTCGCGGCAATCTCCGAGATCGTGGCCGACGACGGCGAGATGATGCGCCTGCCGGGGCTCATCCAGCTCGGCGAGCGCGAGGGCGTGCTGGTCGTCACCATCGAGGCGCTCATCGCGCACCTCCAGGAGACCCACTGCGACACGAAGGTGCCGACGGCGATGCCGATCCCCGAGACGTCGCGGGTGATATTCGAGGTGGAGACCACCATCCCCACCACCCATGGCGAGTTCCGCTTTCGCGCCTACCGCGATCGCATGACCGGAGCGGACCACCTCGCGATCATCTCCGGGGACCCGACGAACGGCACGCTCTTCAGGGTGCACTCCGAGTGCCTCACCGGCGAGGTGTTCGGTTCGCTCAAGTGCGAGTGCGGCCCCCAGCTCGATTCCGCCCTCGAGCAGATCCAGTCGGAGGGCGGAGTGGTCATCTACATGCGCGGCCACGAGGGCCGCGGCATCGGGCTCATCAACAAGCTCAAGGCCTACCGTCTGCAGGAGGAGGGGCTCGACACCCTCGACGCCAACATCGCCCTCGGCTTCCCGGCGGACGGCCGGGACTACAGCGCGGCGGTCGCCATTCTCGAGGACCTCGGCATCTCCGAGGTGCGCGCGATCACGAACAACCCAGAGAAGCTGCGCCAGTTGCGCGAGCGCGGCATCACCGTGACCAAGCAGGTGCCGCTGGTCGTGGGCGTCGGCAGCTTCAACGAGAGCTATCTCGGGGCCAAGCGCGACCGCATGGGCCACATCCTCCCCAACAACACCGAACTCGAGGGCGCGGCGCGAGCCCACAAGCGTCTCCTCGAAACCCCGAAAGGACACATCAAATGAGCGGCGACGGAGCACCAGAGATCACCACGGACGGCACGGGGCTCAAGGTGACCATCGTGGCCGGCCGGTGGCACGAAGTGATCACCGACGGCCTGCTCGCCGGGGCCCGGCGGGTGCTCGCGGCATCCGGGGCCGAAGTGACCGAGGTGCGGGTGCCCGGCAGCTTCGAGCTGCCGGTGGTGAGCAAGGCGGCGCTCGACAACGGAGCGGATGCCGTGGTCGCCCTCGGCGTGATCATCCGGGGCGGGACACCGCACTTCGAGTACGTCTCGGACGCCGCCACGAGCGGGCTCACCCAGGTGACCGTGCTCACCGGCAAGCCGGTCGGCTTCGGTGTGCTCACCCTCGACGACGAGCAGCAGGGTCTCGACCGGGCCGGCCTCGAGGGGTCGAAGGAAGACAAGGGGGCCGAGGCCGCGGAGGCCGCCCTCGCGACGGCCGCACTCATCCGCGACCTGAGAGGCTGATCGCTCGGTAGAGTGGTTTCGTGCTCAATCAATTCAAGCTGATGATCGTCGTGGCCCTCGTCATCGCGATCGCCGCCGCGGTGGGCTTCGTGTATTTCGTCTTCGTGAACCCAAGCGCCATCGAGAGCATCGGGCGCGCGACCCTTGTCGGCACGATCCTTTAAACTCGGCGACCCGCCCCGCACCATCGTCTGGATCTCCGCCGTCATCGCGGTGGGGCTCGCGGTGTTCTTCGCGGTGCAGCTGTTCTCCCGGCCCGTCTCCCTGGCGCCGATCGAGAAGATCGAGTTCAGCCAGTACCAGGCGGTGCCGAACTTCTCCGACACCGTTCACGTCATCTCCGACGAGAAGCGGGTCGACGAGTTCCGCGCGCTGGTGCGGCACTATTCGATCGATGTGCGCAACTTCGACGAGTCCCTCAATGACGACTGCACCGGCGGCCTGGCCACCAGCATCACCCTGCACTTCACGGATTCCACCTCCAAGAAGCTACAGATCTACGACTGCGGCAAGCCGGTGGCCGGCGGCACGTTCGTGTCGGATGCGACGGCCCTCTTCGTGGGCTGGCGCATCGCCGACAGCGGGCCCTGACGCCCCGCGCGGCCGTGCGATCCGGCGTGTTGCGGCGTCGAGCCCGGCGAGGGCACTGCACCCCCTGAACGGGAGGTTTCGCCCCGGTGCGGCGCACGGTACTCTTGCGGCACTCGCTTTACCCGATGGGGCTTCGGCGGGCGGTCTTCGGGGGCTTCTGCACGACTACTCCCGACTCCGTCCGTGCGCATCGCCGACAGAGCCTAGGAGCAGTTGCGTGACCGCACCGACCACCCTTCCCGCCGCCTTCACACCGTTCGCCGAGCCGAAGCGGCTGGTCCCCGGCCGGTGGATCGCCCTCTTCGCGACGGCCTGGCTCGGCATCTGGATGGCGCAGCTCACCCCCATCCAGCTTCTGCTTCCCCAGCAGATCAGCGACCTTCTCGGCAAGACCGGCTGGACGCAGAGCGTGGTGGCCTTCGGCATCATCTCGGGCATCGCCGGGGGGTGTGCCCTCATCACCTACCCGCTCACCGGCGCTCTCTCCGACCGAACGACATCCCGGCTGGGGCGTCGGAGGCCGTGGATCATCGCCGGCACCGGCGTGTTCGCGGTCTCGCTTCTGATCCTCGGCCTGCAGTCGACCCTCGTCGGCGTCGGCGTCTTCTGGTCGCTGTCCCTCGTCGGCTTCTGCATGGCGACCGCGGCGATCACCGCGACCATCTCCGACCAGGTGCCGGTGAACCAGCGCGGGTTCGTCTCCGGCTGGGTCTCCGCGCCCCAGGCCATCGGCATCGTGCTCGGCCTCGCCCTCGTGTTGGCGCTGAGTCTCAGCCTGCTGGCCGGCTACGCGATTGTCGCTGCGCTGCTCGTTCTGCTCGTCATTCCCTTCGTGCTTCTCGTCCCAGACGAGGTGCTGCCGCGGGTGCTTCGAGCCCCGTTCACGGTGGCGAGCCTGGTGAAGGGCTTCTGGATCAGCCCCGTGCGGTTCCCGGACTTCGGCTGGACACTTCTCAGCCGCATCCTCGTGAACCTCGGCAACGCGCTCGGCACCACTCTGCTGCTCTACTTCCTCATGTTCGGGCTCGACCGCCGTGCGACCGCCCAGGTCGACCTGCTCGTGCTCACCCTGATCTACCTGGTGTTCTTCACCGGATCGGCGCTCGGGTTCGGCAAGCTCAGCGACCGGATCGGCCAGCGCAAGGTCTTCGTCTATATCGCCGCCTATCTCCAGGCCTTCGCCGCGCTGCTGCTCGCCCTGGTGCCAGCACTGCCGGTGACGATGGCGGCCGCCGGCCTGCTGGGCCTCGGGTACGGATGCTTCATGGCGGTCGACCAGGCCCTCGCCACCCAGGTGCTGCCAGACTCGCACACCCGCGGAAAGGACCTCGGCATCATGAACATCGCCACGGCCGTGCCGCAGGCCGTCGCCCCGCTGCTCGGAGCGTTCATCGTCGCGTCCCTCGGCGGGTTCCAGGCGCTCTTCATTTCGGCGGCCATCGCGGCCACCGTCGGCGGGCTCGCGATCCTGCCGATCAGGAGCGTGCGCTAGCCGGTCCACCGCACGAGAGTATGGTCGAGAGGGCCGCCACGAGTGGCAACTCTCCGAGCTCTTCCCCACCAACGTGCGCTACAGCGGCAGCGCGATCGGCTACAACCTGGCGAGCATCCTCGGTGCAGCGCTTGCGCCGATCATCGCGGTCACGCTCTGGCAGGCGCCCCGGGGCGGCCGCTCAGTCGAGGAACAGCGCGCGCAACCGCCGGGTGGTGAAGACCAGCCCGATGGCGATCATCACGACGTAATACAGCACGTGCCAGAGCATGGCCACGCTGAGGGCGCCGGTGGTGAGACCGCGCACGAGCTCCACCCCGTGCCAGAGCGGCAGCGCCTGGATCACCCACTGGATCGCCGTCGGGTAGACGCTCAGCGGGTAGAAGGTGGCCGAGAAGAGGAACATCGGCAGCATCACGAAGGTGATCCAGTCCATCTGCTGGAACGTCTTCAGGTAGCTGGTGATCGCCATGCCGAGGCTCGCGAAACCGAACGCGATGAGCAGCACGGCCGGCAGGGCGAGGATCGCCGTCCAGGCGAGGTTGAGGCCGAGCACCTGCATCACGATCATGAAGCCGCCGGCGTAGAGGGCTCCGCGCAGCAGCGCGAGCAGGATCTCGCCAAGCGCGACGTCCAGCGGGCCGAGCGAGGTGGTGAGCATTCCCTCGTAGAGCTTGGCGTACTGCATCTTGAAGAAGACGTTCCAGGTGGAGTCGTAGATCGCGCCGTTCATCGCGGAGACGGCGAGCAGGGCCGGGGCGATGAACGCCGCGTACGGCACGTGCTCGCCGGTGCTCGTGGCGACGTTCCCCACGAGGGCGCCGAGCCCCAGGCCCATCGAGAGCAGGTAGAACACCGGCTCGAAGAAACCACTGAGCACGATGAGGTAGTTGGTGCTCCTGGTGGCGAGGAGGCCGCGGCTCACCACCGAGCGCGCATTGCCGGCGTAGAGCGCGCCGATGCCGCCAGAGCGCGGCTTCGAGGGCGGACGGGTCGGCGTGAGGGCGGGCGTGGAGGTCACTTGTTGAGCCTCCTCGTGACGACCCGCTGGGTCGTCGTCCAGCCCCAGACGCACAGGGCGGCGGGGTACAGCACGTGCAGCACGGTGAGCCAGGTCGGCTCGACGGCACCGTAGCTCAGCACGCGCCCGAGTTGCGTCCCGTGCCAGAGGGGAGAGATCCATCCGATCCACTGCAGGAAGATCGGCATCTGGCTGAGCGGGAAGAAGGTGCCGGAGAAGAGAAACATCGGCGTGATGCCGAAGCGCATGATCATGGCCATCTGGCCCTTGTCGTCGACGATCCGCGACGTGTACGCGGCGATCACGAGACCGACGGACAGCCCGGTGAAGGTCGCCACCAGGATGTCGAGGGCACCCCACGGTGACGGCACGGCGCCGAAGAGCAGCATCACGAGGAAGTAGACCACGCAGGTGGGGATGATGCGCACGAGCACCGAGATGAACACGCCGTTCACGATCTGGTTGCCTGTGATCGGGGCCGCGTTCATGCCGAAGAAGATGGGGTTCCACTTGAACCCCATCATGATCGGGTACGTGCACTCCTCGGCCGCGACGGTCACGGCCGCGGTCGCGAGCAGGGCCGGTGCGACGAACGCGAGGTAGCTCACGCCGTTGAAGCCGTTCGGCCCGAGGTTCTTGTCGATGAGGCTGGCGAGGCCGACGCCCAGGGCAAAGAGGTAGACCAGCGGGTTGCCGACGCTCGTCACGAGGAGCGTCTTGAGGTACGAGCGCATACCCCGGATGCGGTGCTCGGCCACGTACCAGGAGCCGTACCGGCGCGGCCTGACTCCCCCGGCGAGCGCGCGCCCGGTCGTCTCGGCCGCGAAGGGCTCGGTGACCGCCGTCATTCGATCAGGCTCCGTCCGGTGAGGCGGAGGAACACATCCTCGAGGCTCGAGCGGCGCACGAGACTCGTGATCGGCTCGAGCCCCATCTCGGCGATGAGCGCGAGCTCCGCGTCTCCGTCCTCGCTGTAGATCAGGATGCGGTCGGGCAGCACCTCGAGGCGTTCGCCGACCCCGGCGAGGCGGCGGGCCACGTCGGCGTTGCGGTCCGAGCCGAAGCGCACCTCCACGACCTCGCGGGTGGAGTATTGCTTGATCAGGTCGGCCGGGGCCCCCTCTGCCATGATCCTGCCCTTGTCCACCACCACGAGCCGGTCGCAGAGTTGCTCGGCCTCGTCCATGTAGTGGGTCGTGAGCACGAGGGTGGTGCCCTGCTCCTTGAGCCGGAACAGCCGATCCCAGAGAATGTGCCGCGCCTGCGGGTCCAGTCCCGTCGTCGGTTCGTCGAGCAGCAGGATGCGCGGGTCGTTCATGAGCGAGCGCGCGATGGTGAGGCGTCGCTTCATGCCGCCGGAGAGGTCGTCGACCTTCGCCTTGGCGCGGTCGGTCAGTTGCGCGAACTCGAGCAGCTCATCCGCCTTCCTGCCGCACTGCGCATGGCTCATGCCGAAGTAGCGGCCGTAGACGATGAGGTTGTCGCGCACCCGCAGTTCCATGTCGAGGTTGTCCTGCTGCGGCACGACGCCGAGCTGCGAACGCACTTCCGGGCCGTGCTCGTTCGGGTCGAGCCCGAGGATCGACAGGTCACCGCTCGTGCGCGTGGACACCGCGCCGACCAGGCGCATCGTCGTCGACTTGCCGGCGCCGTTCGGCCCGAGCAGCCCGAACGATTCGCCGGGCGCGACCTCGAAGGAGATGCCGTCGACGGCGGCAAATTCCTTGTACTTCTTCGTGAGCGACTTCGCTGTGATCACTGGAGGAGACATCGTTCTCCACCCTAGCCAATGCCGCCGTCACCGCCACTCGCGGCCGTGACCCCGGCGGGTGCTCCCCGTTTTCGCGTTGACAAGTGAACGTGATGTCACGCCGAACTGACACCGCGAAACGAGCACCCACTCGCGCCCACGTCAACCCACGTTGACAAGTCGCGGCCTGTCAACCACGGCTGACACCGTGTCAGACGCCCTCCGCACCCTCAGCTCCGAAGCCGGGGACGAGAATCCGCTCAAAGCTCTTCATGCCGTGAGCGAAATGCGTGTCGAACTGGATCGCCACGAAGCTACGCTCGTGCACAGGGCCCGCAACCTCGGCATGGGCTGGCAGATGATCGCCACCTCCCTCGGCGTCTCCCGCCAGGCGGTGCACAAAAAGTACGGGCGTCGCTAGAGCGAAGTTACGCCGCTCGGAGTACCGATCCGGCCGCGCGCCACGAAAGACTAAGGAATCATGAGCTCCACGACGCAGACCCCACGGTCCGGCCCTTTCGGCCGAGGCAAGAAGGACGACGGGCCGCGCGCCCGCTTCAGCCAGCTGCTTCCCTACCTGCTCGAGCACAAGCGCATCCTCGGCGTCGTGATCGGCCTGAGTCTGCTGAGCGCCGCGGCCTCGCTCGCCCAGCCGCTGCTCGTGAGCCAGGTGATCTCCGTCGTGCAGAAGGGGCAGAACCTCGGCACCCTCGTCTGGCTGCTGGTGGGCCTCGTCGTGGTCTCCGGCCTGCTCAGCGGCTTCCAGCACTACCTCCTGCAACGCACCGGTACCAGCGTCGTGCTCTCCGCTCGGCGACAGCTGGTGCGCCGGATGCTGCGCCTCCCGATCAGCGAATTCGACACCCGCCGAACGGGAGACCTCGTCTCCCGCGTCGGCTCGGACACGACCCTGCTCTACGCCGTGATCACCCAGGGACTCGTGGATGCCGTCGGCGGCGCCCTCGTCTTCGTCGGCGCCCTCATCGCGATGCTCATCATCGACCCGGTGTTGCTCGGCCTCACCGTGCTCGTGATCGCGGCGTCCGTGATCACCGTCGTCGGTCTGAGCGGCCGGGTGCGCGTCGCGAGCCGCAAGCAGCAGGAGAAGGTCGGCGACCTCGCCGCCTCCGTGGAGCGCGCCATCAGCGCGGTGCGCACCGTGCGCGCCTCCAACGCAACCGAGCGGGAGATCGCGGCGATCGAGAAGGACGCGGAGGGCGCCTGGCGCATGGGAATCAGCGTCGCGAAGATCTCTGCGCTCGTCGTGCCCATCGCCGGGATCGCGCTGCAGGTGTCGTTCCTCGTCGTGCTCGGCGTCGGCGGCTTCCGGGTGGCGAGCGGCGCGATCACCATCTCGAGCCTCGTGGCGTTCATCCTGTTCCTGTTCATGATGATCATGCCGCTCGGCCAGGCCTTCGGGGCGATCAATTCCGTCAACCAGGCCCTCGGCGCCCTCGGCCGCATCCAGGAGATCATCTCCCTGCCGAGCGAGGACGAGTTCGACGCGGCGATCGAGCCGGCCGCCCCCCGTGAGACGGATGCCGCGATCACCTTCGACGGCGTGCACTTCACCTACCCGGAGGCGGCGAGGCCGACCCAGACGGACGAGCCTGACGAGACACCGGCCCGCAAGGATCTCACCGTGCTGCACGGCATCAGCTTCGAGGCACCGCGCGGCAAGCGCACCGCCCTCGTCGGCCCGAGCGGCGCCGGCAAGAGCACGATCCTCGCCCTCATCGAACGCTTCTACGACCCGTCGGCCGGCGTGGTGCGCATCGGCGGCCTCGACGTGCGCGGCCTCGACCGCGAGGCCCTCCGCGCCCAGATCGGCTACGTGGAGCAGGACGCCCCGGTGCTCGCCGGCTCGCTGCGCGACAACCTCACCCTCGGCGCCCCCGACGCAACGGACGCACAGTGCATCCAGGTGCTGCACGACGTCAATCTCACCGAAGTGCTGGAGCGCAACGAGCTCGGTCTCGACGCCCCGGTCGGCGAAGACGGCATCATGCTCTCCGGTGGCGAACGCCAGCGCCTCGCCATCGCGCGCACCCTGCTCGCCGCTCCCCCCATCCTGCTGCTCGACGAGTCGACCTCGAGCCTCGACGGGCTCAACGAGCAACTGCTGCGCGAGGCCATCGACGCCGTCGCCGACAACCGCACGCTCATCGTGATCGCGCACCGCCTCTCCACGGTGGTGGACTCTGACCAGATCGTGGTGCTCGACCACGGCCGCGTGGTGGGGGTGGGCACGCACTCCGAGCTCGTCAAGTCGACGCCCCTCTACAAGGACCTCGCCAAACGCCAGCTGCTCGTCTAGCCGGAGGCCGCTGGCTCAGTCGGCCAGCGCCCACATCGCCACGGCGCTCGCGGCGGCGACATTGAGGGAGTCGATCCCGTGCGCCATCGGGATCGTCACGATGGTGTCCGCGGCCGCGAGCGCCTCCGCGGTGAGGCCGTCGCCCTCCGCGCCGAGCACGAAGGCGACCCGCTCGGGGGCGTTCGCGGCGAAGTCCCGCAGGCCGACGGCATCCGGCCCCAGGGCCAGGGCCGCGATGTGGAAACCGGATGCCGAGAGCAGCTCCCTCGTTGATGTCCAGTCGCCGACGCGTGTCCACGGCACCTGCAGCACCGTGCCCATGCTCACGCGGATCGCGCGGCGGTAGAAGGGGTCTGAGCAGCGCGCCGTCACAAGCACGGCGTCCGCGCCGATTGCGCCGACCGACCGGAAGATGGCGCCGACGTTGGTGGGGTCTGCGACGTTCTCGAGAATCACGATGCGCCTGGCCGTCGCGAGCAGAGACTCCGGAGCGGGCAGCTCCGGCCGGTGCATCGCGGCGATGAGGCCGCGATGCAGGAGGTAGCCGGTGAGCTCCTCGAGCAACACCGCCGGACCGGAGAAGACGGGCACGTCGCGGTCGCCGAGCAGTTCGAGCGCCTCATCCACCGATCCGCCGAGCGCGAGCACGGACCGCGGCCGATGCCCGGCCGCGAGGGCGCGTTCGAGCACGAGCGCCGACTCGGCGATGTAGAGCCCGTGCTCCGTGCCGCGCGCCTTCTTGAGGGCGACATCGGTCTGGTGGGAGTAGTCGCCGAGGCGGGCATCGGCCAGATCGGTGATCTCGATGACGGGAATCTTGGGGCCTCCAGGTGAGGCTCCAATTCTAGGCGACGGCCTCCGCCACGGCCGCCGGAGCGACCTCCCGGTCACCGCTGTGCACGACCAGCACCGGGCAGTGGGCGTACTCCGCGCACCGGGAACTCACCGAACCCAGCAACAGCCCGACGAAACCGCCATGGCCTCGGCTGCCCACGATCAGCATCTCCGCGCCCTTGCTCGCGTCGATGAGCACCTGCGCCGTCGACCCCTCGCACACCACGGGAACGAGCCAGTCGGGCGGGGTCCCCCCGAACACCTCCTGGGCCGATTCGTCCAGCACGGACCGAGCGTCCGTCTCCGGGGACCATTCCGAGGTGACGTACCCGCCGAATTCGAGGGGGTATTGCCAGACCGTGATTGCCTCGAGACGCACGCCGAGAGCCTCCGCCATCCTGGCGCCGCGCCGGAGCGCGTCGATCGACGAGGCCGACCCGTCAACCCCCACAACGATTCGAGGGGAATCCTGATGCGTCTGTGTCGTGTCCATGGCTCATGGTCTGCCCGCCCCGCCATCCCTGGAGGGCCGAAAGTCCCTACCAGAGTCCCGCCGGCGTGACAGATTCTGAGATGCGGAGGCCGTCGCGCGGCCAGGTCCCGCCCCACCACTCGATCGGGTTCACCGCCGCGCCAACAGGAAGGCACAGCCAATGAAGGCAGCAGTCGTCACCGGATTCACGGACGCGCTCACGATCGTCGATCGGGCCATCCCCGAACCCGCCGAGGGCGAGATCCTCGTTCGCCTCGAGGCCTGCGGCCTGTGCCACACCGACATCCACGCGGCCCACGGCGACTGGCCGGTCAAGCCCAGCCTGCCCTTCGTACCCGGTCACGAGGGGGTCGGCATCGTCGAGAAGCTCGGCGCCGGCGTCCACACCAGGGCGATCGGCGATCGCGTGGCGATTCCGTGGCTCGGCTATGCGTGCGGTGAGTGCCGCTACTGCATCGACGGCCGGGAGACGCTCTGCGAGCAGCAGCACAACAGCGGCTACTCGGTGGACGGCGCATTCGCGGAGTACGCGCTCGCCAACGCCAAGTATGTCGTCGCGGTGCCGGACGGCATCAGCCCGCTCGACGCGGCACCGCTCACCTGCGCCGGCGTCACCACCTACAAGGCCGTCAAGGTCGCCCGCATCACCCCGACGGAACGCGTCGCCGTGTTCGGTGTCGGCGGTCTCGGCCACCTCGCCGTTCAATATGCGCGCATCGTCGGCGGGTCGGTGATCGGGGTCGACATCGAAGAGGCGAAACTCGACCTCGCCACCGAGCTCGGGGCGGAGTTCGTCGTGAACGCGGCGAAGGTTGACCCGGTGAAGGCCATCCAGGAGATCGGCGGCGCGGATGTCGCGATCGTTCTCGCGGCGTCTCCCGTCGTGTTCGAGCAGGCCTTCGCCTCCCTCCGTCGAGGCGGCCGCCTCGTCTGCGTGGCGCTCCCCGCCGAGCTCACCATGAGCATCCCGATCTTCGAGACAGTGCTCAAAGGCATCTCGATCATCGGCTCGATCGTCGGTACCCGCCAGGATCTCGCCGAGGTGTTCGCCCTGCACGCGGCCGGCCACACGCGAGTGATCGCCGAGACCCGCCGCCTTGACGATGTCAATACCGCGATGGCCGAAGTCCTCTCGAGCAAGGTGCCCGCCCGACTCGTCTTCGAGTACTGACCGGGGACCTTCGGCCCTGACGTTCCGCCCGCACGCGGGTCGAGGCTGGGCAGATGACCACTTCAGCGAACGGACACAGCGACGCCGAGGTCCAGGCCGCCGTTGTCGACGAACTCACCTGGACCCCCGACGTCGAGCCGGCCGATATCGGCGTCTCGGTGCACGACGGAGTCGTCACCCTCTCCGGCGAGGTGAACCCGACCGAGCGTGCGGCCGCTACGCGGGCGGCGCTGCGCGTGCGTGGGGTGTCGACCGTCGTCGACCAGTTGGAGATCCGTGAGCCGACCGAGGGTGCGATCAGCGACTCGGAGGTGGCGACGGCGGTGAACAACGCGCTGCTCTACACCTCCGACGTTCCCCACACGACGGTGCAGGCCGAGGTGCGCAACCACGTCGTGACCCTGCGGGGCACCGTCAACTGGAACTACGAACGCGACGCCGCCTACCGTGCCGTGGAGCGGATCGCCGGGGTGTACTTCGTCGACAACCGCGTCGCCCTTTCTCCCCGGCCGACCGCGCGCGACACCGAGGAGAAGATCCGGCGCGCGCTCATCCGCAACGCCATGGTGGATGCCGACAGCATCACGGTGCAGGTTCGGGGCAGCGAGGTGACCCTCACCGGCACCGTGCAGTCGTGGGCGGAGAAGCGGCAGGCGGGGTTCACGGCCTGGGCCTCACCGACGGTATCGAGCGTGCACAACCAGATCTCGGTTCGGCCGTTCTAGCCAGCCTCCGCTGTCTGCCGTCCGCTGTCAGAGTTCCAGCACGAAGGACCCGGAGGCGGATCCGCTTCGCAGGTCGTCGAGTGCTTCGGCGGCCCTCCCGAACGGGTAGACGGTGGTCTGGGGGCGCAACCGCAGGGCGTGCGCGAGCCGGAGGAAGGCCATCCCGTCGCCGCGGGTGTTGGCCGTCACGCTGCGCAGGTCCCGCTCGTGGAAGAGTGTGCTCTCGTATTCCAGCGGCGGAATATTGGAGAGGTGGATGCCGGCCACCACCACCGTTCCCCCGGCCGTCGTCGCCCTCAGCGCGAGCGGCACCAGTTCGCCGGCCGGAGCGAAGACGATCGCGGCATCGAGCGGCTGCGGAGGCACGGCGTCCGCCTCGCCGACGTACGCAACGCCCAGGCTGCCCGCGAGTTCACGGTTCGCCTCGCCGCGGGTCATCGCGAACACCTCGGCGCCAGCCGCCATCGCGAGTTGCGCGGTGATGTGAGCGCTCGACCCGAAGCCGTAGATTCCGAGCCGGCCGCCCGGCGGCAGCTGGGCTCGGGCCAGGGCGCGGAAGCCGATGATCCCGGCGCAGAACAGCGGCGCGGTCGCGATCGGATCGCTGTCGCCGGGAAGAAGGTAGGCGAAGGCCTCGGGCACCGTGGCGAACTCCGCGAAGCCGCCATCCGCATCCCAGCCCGTGTACGTCGACCGCGGGCACAGGTTCTCGCGACCCGTGCGGCACCACGCGCACGCCCCGCAGGTGCTGCGAAGCCAGGCGATGCCCACGAGGTCACCCAGCCGCAGGTCGACCACGCCGTCCCCAAGCCCCGCAACTGTGCCCACCACCTGGTGGCCGGGAACCACCCCGACGCGGTGCACGGGCAGGTCCCCATCGACGACGTGCAGGTCGGTGCGGCACACCCCGCACGCCGTCACCCTCACCAGCACCTCGCCCGGCGCGGGGAGTGGCGCCTCTCGCTCCGCCAGCCGGATCGATCGCGTGGTCGAGTCGCTGGTCCAGGCCCTCATGCTCGCCGTCCTTTCGGCGCCACACTCGGGCGCTCCGGCCAGTCAACCCGTCGTGAGCCCCCGAATCGACGGTCGAAAGTCCCGCATCCCCGCGCCGCGTGACGAAAGTCCCTACCGGGCGCACGGACCGGGGCTAGCGTCGGAATCAGGGCGACGGCCCTCTTCGATTGGCCGCCGCGAAGAGAAAGGAAAAGAAAATGGCAATGTTCTTCGACCCGTTCCGCGAACTGGATCGCATGAGTGCGACGATGTCCGATGGACGACGCGGCCCACGATTCGTGCCGATGGACCTCTATCGCGAGGGCGATCACTACATGCTCAACGCCGACGTGCCGGGAGTTGATCCCGGCTCGATCGACATCGATGTGGACGGCTCGGTGCTCACGATTCGCGCGGTTCGCACGCTCTCCACCGCCGAGAACGCCGAATGGCTCACCCAGGAACGCCCGAGCGGATCGTTCGTGCGCCAGTTGAGCCTCGGCGACGGCATCGATGCCGACAGCATCTCGGCGAGCTATCACAACGGAGTGCTCAGCGTCATGATCCCGGTGAGCCAGCGGGTGAAGCCGCGCAAGGTGGCGATCACGGCCGGAGCTCCGGAGACGATCGCCGTTACGACGGGCAAGCCGGCCGCCGCCAAGAAGTAGCCGCGGCTCCCGCCCTACCCACCTTCCGAAATCCATGCAATCCGTGCCGACTCGCCGCTCATCGGCGCGCCGACGCGGCGTGTTGAGCAGAAATGCATGGATTTCGGAATGGCACCGAAGGGGTTAGGGGTCAGGCGAAGGGGCTGGGGGTGAGCACGTACTTCGTTTCGAGGTACTCGTGGATGCCCTCGGCCCCGCCCTCGCGACCGAGGCCCGACTGCTTCACTCCGCCGAACGGGGCGCTCGCGTTCGAGACGACACCGGTGTTGAGTCCCATCATTCCGGTCTTGAGGCTCTCGATGAGGCGCTGGCCCCGCGCGAGGTCGCGGGTGAAGGCGTAGCTCACGAGGCCGTACTCGGTGTCATTGGCCTTCGCCACGGCATCCGCCTCGTCGGTGAAGGTCGAGATGGCGAGCACCGGGCCGAAGATCTCCTCGCGAAGGATCTCGCTCCCCGCCAGGACGCCGGAGATCACGGTGGGCTGGTAGAACGTGCCGTCACCCTCGATCGCCGACCCGCCGGTGAGCAGGGTCGCGCCGCGCGTCACGGCGTCCCGAACGAGATCGGTCGCCTTGGCGACCGCCGCCTCGTTGATGAGCGGGCCGATGCCCACGCCTTCCTCCGTGCCGCGGCCCACCGTCAGCTGCTTCACGCGCGCGGTAACCCGGGCGGCGAAGTCTTCGGCCACCGACTCGTGCACGATGAACCGGTTGGCGGCGGTGCAGGCCTGGCCGATGTTGCGGAACTTGGCGATCATCGCGCCGTCGACGGCCTTGTCGATGTCGGCGTCCTCGAAGACGAGGAACGGGGCGTTGCCACCGAGCTCCATCGAGGTGCGCAGCACGTTGTCCGCGGCCTGTTTGAGCAGGCGGACGCCGACGCCGGTGGATCCGGTGAAGCTGAGCTTGCGCAGGCGCGGGTCGGCGATGATCGGGGCCGACACCTCGCCGGAGGTCGAGGTCGTGATCACGTTGACAACGCCCCTGGGCAGCCCGGAGTCTTCGAGCAGCCTGGCGAAGTAGAGCGTGGTGAGAGGAGTCAACTCGGCGGGCTTGACGACGGCGGTGCAGCCGGCGGCGAGCGCCGGAGCGATCTTGCGGGTGGCCATGGCGAGGGGAAAGTTCCAGGGCGTGATGAGGAACGACGGACCGACGGGCAGGTGCGTCACGATCGTGCGCCCGGTGCCCTCGGGGTTCACGCCGTAGCGGCCGCTGATGCGCACCGCCTCCTCGCTGAACCAGCGCAGGAACTCCCCGCCGTAGGCAACCTCGCCGCGCGCCTCCGCGAGCGGCTTGCCCATCTCGATGGTCATCAGCAGGGCGAACTCGTCCGCCCGCTCCTGCAGCAGGTCGAATGCCCCGCGCAGGATCTCCCCGCGCACGCGCGGCGCCGTGGCCGCCCAGGAGTCCTGCGCTGCGGCGGCGGCGTCCATGGCCCTCGCCCCATCCGCGACCGACGCATCGGCGATGGACTTGATGACCGCCCCGGTGGCCGGATCATGCACCTGGATGGCGCGGTCGGAGGTGGAGTCCACCCAGTCGCCGCCGATGAAAAGCTGATCGGGCACCTTTGCCAACAGCTCGGATTCTGCCAACTTCTCGGATTCTGACAGCGCGCTCATGGCATCGAGTCTACGACCGGGCGCCGGTCACCGAGCGGCCCGTCAGGCCGGGTGTACCTCAGCGCCGGCCGCGGCGAGCTCCTCGAGCGCCGCGTCGCTCGAGGGCCGGGCGACTCCGGCCACGAGGTCGGAGAGCACGGCCACACGCCGCCCAGTGCCGAGCGCGTCGAGGGCCGAGGCCCGCACGCAGTAATCGGTGGCGATCCCCGCGACGTCGACGTCGTCGATCCCCAGGGTGGAGAGCACCTCGGCGAACGTGCGTCCGTCGTCCGTGACCCCCTCGAAGATCGAGTAGGCGGGCCGCCCCTGGCCCTTTCGCACCTGCACCGTGATGAGGCTGGTGTCGAGGTCCGGGTGGTAGTCGGCGCCGGGGGTGCCCGCCACGCAATGCACCGGCCAGGTGGACACGAAGTCCGGCGCCTCGGTGGTGGCGAAGTGGCCGCCGTTGTCGTTGTCGGCATCGTGCCAGTCCCGGGAGGCGATCACCTGGTCGTAGCGGCCCGGATGTTCGCGAAGGTAGCGCGTGATGCCCGCGGCGACCGCCGCCCCTCCGTCGACACCGAGAGCGCCTCCCTCGGTGAAGTCGTTCTGCACGTCGACGACGAAGAGCGCCCGGCTCATCGACCCGCGCTGGTTCCTGGTATCACGGCTGGCCCGTTCAATTGTTGGCAAGGTTGTTGCCGCAGGTGAAGACGGCGGTGGTGATGGTGTCGAGGGCCGGCTGCGTGCGGCTGTTGATCTTGCCGAGGGCATAGAAGGCGAAGCTGAGGGTGGTTCCGTCGGCGGCGTGCACGATGCCGGCAAGGGCATACTCGGTCTTGATCCAGCCGGTCTTGGCGTTCACCGCTCCGCGGGCGATCGCGTTCGCCCCGGTGAACCGGCTGGCGAGGGTTCCCGTCTTGCCCGCGATCGGCAGCGCGTCGTAGATGATCTTGAGGTTCTGCTCGCCGGCGGAGACCTTGGCCATGAGCTGCGCGACGAAGGCGGCCGGAACGCCGTTGGAGTTGCTCTCCCCCGAACCGTCGATGATCGTCAGCCCCGTGGGCTGCAGTCCGTAGCCGACGAGAGCGGCGGGGATGACGGTCTTGAGCGAGGCCGACGAGCCGTCGCTGCCGCTCATCTTGGAGGTGACCCGCGCGATCATCTCGGCGAGCGTGTTGTCGGAGACGGGAAGCAGGTAGGAGATGAGCGTCTTGAGCGGCTGGGACTTCACCTCGCCGAGGAGCTTGGTGCCGGCGGTCGCAGTGCCGGCCGTGACCGTGACGGAGGCCGGCAGTCCGAGCGCCGAAACGAAGGCGCTCCCGGCGCGACCCACCGGGTCGTTACTGCGCGGGCTGTCCTGGGCCTTGGGGTCCGCGCGGTCGCCATCCACCATGAGCGCGGTGATTTCGGGCTGGTAGCCCTCGGTCTGCTCGCTACGCTCCCAGGTGGGGTCCCAGTTGTCGGCCGGGTTCCACATGTTCGCGTCGAGGATCACGCTCGTGATGTCCACCCCGGCGTTCTTGGGGTCGGCCGCCCACTGGGTCTTCACCTGGTACGCGAGGTCGCTCAGTTTCGGTGCGCCCTTGTAGACGCTCTCCTCGCCCGGCCCGAGCGCGCTCAGGGTGGGGTCGCCGCCGCCCACGAGCACGATGCTGCCCGGCGTGCTCCCCTCATAGACCTTCGTGGAGAACTGGTAGGCCGGCCCGAGCACGGCGAGCCCGGCCGCCGTGGTGAGGGTCTTCATGACGCTCGCGGTGCGCGCCGGAGTCGCTCCGGCCCGGTCGAAGAGCACCTCGCCGGTCGTCGCGTTGATCACGCTGCCCTGGAAGGTGAGCAGGTTGGGATCGGATGCCGGCTTGGCCACCGAGCAGGTGCGCAGGTGGGTGGGATCGGCGATCGCGCTCGGGGTCGGCCTGGCAGTCGGGGTCGGTGTCGGGCTCGTGGTCGGCACGACCGCCGCGGCGGG
>NZ_DATCQQ010000022.1:0-26459 GCF_036569425.1 Lacisediminihabitans sp. | reverse complement strand
TCACAACGGCGCTCGCGCGCTGCTTGAGGTTGTCGGCGACGATCCGCACGGCCTCCGGGGCCGCGGTGCCCATCGTGCCGATTGCTTGCGCGACATCGGTGCGCAACTGCGGGTCGAGGGCGGAGAGCACGGGCGAGGCGCGCTCGGGACGCAAGTGGGCCAGCACGAGGGCGATCGTCTGGGGAAGCTCCCCGTCCAGGAGCGTGATGAGCTGGCCTGGCTCGGCGGTGTCGAGAAACTCGAAGGCACGGCCGGCCATGGATGACGCCACGCGGTTCATGACGCCCGCCGCGCGCTCGGAGCCGAACGAGGCCTCGAGCAGCCCAGCGGCGAAATCCTTGCCGCCGCGCGCGGTGCGGCCGCCCTTGATCGTGAGTTCGTGGAATTCCCCGATCGTGCGCTCGGCCACCGAGGTGTCGACGCGCCGCAGGCGGATAATCTCCGCCGCGATCTCCTCTGCCTCGGCGTCGTTGAATTGCTTCATGACGTCCGCGGCCCGCAGCGGATCCATGTTCATGAGAACGATGGCGACCTTCTGGGTGCCGGTCAGCACGCCGACGGCATCGCTCATGCCGGCTGCCTGTCGTCCATCAGGCCGCGCAGGAAGTCGGCGGTGCGCTGCGGGTCTTTCGCGGCGAGCGCGTCGATCTCCGCCCGCTTGCGGTCGTTGTCGCCCGGCTCCAGCGGCGGCACCTGGGTGTAGGTGAGCGAGGCGGGAGCCGGCGCCGAGAGGGCGATCGGCATGGTCTGGTCGTTCATCATTGCGCGCATCTCGGCGAGCTCGCCCATGTCCCGCAGCTCCTGCTCCTCCTCGTTGCGGCGACGCAGTCGGCGGGCGATCAGGAAGAGCGCGACGGTCGCGGGAATGGCGATGCCGAAGATCGTGATAGCCGTGCGGATGATGCCGGCCGTGCGGTCGGCGGCGGCGGCGGCATCCGCTGCGGCGAGCGCCTTCGCGGCCTGTACCGCCCCGACCTTGTTGAACGACACGACCTCCACGGCGACCTGGTCGCCGCGCGTCTTGTCGATGCCGGCCGCCGCGTTGATGAGCGCCTTGACGTTGGCGATGTTGAGACCGGATGCGACGCTCGAGTTGAGGGCCACCGATACCGTCTGGCGCGTGATCGCGCCGGCCGGAATGGTGGTGGACTCGGTTACCTTGTTGATGGCGTTGTTCTTGGTGACCGATTGAGACGTGACCGTGCCGCTCGTCTGGACACCGCTCGGAACGGCGATGTTGTCCGGTCCGAGCACGCCGGTGCTCGAACTCGAGCCACCGGCGGTGCCGCCTGTGGCGTCGCTCGAGAACGACACGTTGAGCGATGGCGCGTCGGTGGGTGACGTGAACGTCTCCTCGGTGCGCTGGCCCGAGTTCTGGCTCATATCGGCCGCGACGACGACCGTCGCGTTGCCGGGGCCGACGACCTTGTCCAGCATCGCCTGCACCGAGGAGCGCACGCGGGACTCGTAGTCGGAGGCGACCTTGCCCTCGGCGCCCGACGCTCCGACCCCCGCCGCGGAGAGCACGATGCCCTGCGCGTCGATCACCGAAACGTCGCTCGCCTTCATGCCTTCGATCGAGGCCGAGGTGAGGTGCACAATAGCCTGAACCTGGTCGTCGTTGAGGGTCACGCCGTTCTCGGTCGCGATGAACACCGACGCGGTCGGGTCGGTCTTCTCCGAGACGAAGACGGTGTCCTTGGGGATCGCGAGTTGCACGGAGGCGGTCTTGACGCCCTTCATGGCTTCGATCGTGTTGGCGAGCTCACCCTCGAGCGCTCGCTTGTACGTGACGTTCTGCTGGAACTCGGATGCCGTGACGCCCATCTTGTCGAGCAGCGAGTACCCGCCGGTGGTCGATGACGGCAGCCCGGCGGCCGCGGCCTTGAGACGCTCGTCGTAGACGTTGGCCTCCGGCACCATGATCGTGCCGCCGCCGTTCGTGATCTCGTACTCCACCCCGTCGGTGCGCAGCTGCTCCACAATGGTGTTGGCGTCGGTGGCGCTGAGCCCCGAGAACAGCGGGGTGTACGACGGCTTCGTGATCCAGAATGTGAGCGCGACGATTCCGAGGGTGAGCACGGCGACACCGATGATCGCGACAGTGCGCTGGGCGATCGTGAACTCGCGGATGGTGTGCGCGAGGCGCCGCAGCGCCGAAGTGACCTGGGTCGGCATCAGGACTGCATCCTCATGATCTCGTTGAACGCGTCGACGCCCTTGTTGCGCACGGCGGCGACGAGCTCGAGCGTGACCTGGGCGCGGGTCGAGGCGATCGTCGCGTTGTGGATGTCGTCGAGGTTGCCGGTGACGGCCTTGATCGCGAGATCATTCGAGATGGACTGCTGCTGCTGGAGCCCGTCGACGGCGCTCGACAGCTCGGTGGCGAACCCCGACGCGCTCGTCGACGTCGTACCGGAGACGGAGGGGAGGTAGCCGGTGCCCGTTACGCCCTGCACCGAGGTGATTCCCGCGACGTTGATCAACTGCGTCCGATCTGGCGTGCTGCCTGGTAAGTCTCTTTCGCGCGGTCGACGACCGCGGCGTTCGCCTGGTAGCCGCGTTGGGCCATGATGAGCTGGCCCATCTGCGAGGCGAGGTCGATGTCTGGGTAGCGCACGTAGCCCTCCTTGTCGGCGAGCGGGTTGGCCGGCTCGTAGACGAGACGCCCCACCGCACTGCCGTAGGCCGCTCCCGTGACGTAGACGCCGGAGGTGCCTTCGCCCTCCTGGGCCACAATGTAGCGCGCCTGGAAAGCCGCGCCATTCGTCGGCTTGGCGGTGTTGACGTTGGCGATGTTATCGGCCACGGCGTCGAGCCACTTGCGATGCAGCGTGAGCCCCGTGCCGGCGATGCCGATCGCGTCGAAGGTCATCAGCTCGTCCTGATCGCGGCGCGAAGGGCGGCGAACTCGTTGCCGGCGGCTTGGCTCGCGAACTGATAGCGCAAGACCGTGTCGATGTTGGACAGCGTCTCGGTGTCGAGATTGACGTTGTTGCCGTTGAGCTGGGTCGGCTCGAGCGACCGCTTGACGACCGCGGTGACGTGCCCGTTGCCTGCCTCGACCGACTTCACGAGGGCATCTTCGAACACGACGCGCTTGGCGTGGTAGTTGGGGGTGTTGACGTTCGCGATGTTGTTGGCGATCGTCCGTTGGCGCAGGGCCAGACCGTCCAGGGCGCTGTTGAGCGCGGCGGAAGTAACCGATTCGAGCACAGTCGTCCGTTTCGTCGTTGAGGACAATACGGCCGATCCGTGGCCTTCCGATGAGCGATCCGTGCTCGTGTACAACTAACTATCGACCGCTCGCAGTCGAGCGTTAGGAGTTCGCCCCGAAGGGGGGGGGTCAGCTCGTGACGTCGAGATAGGCGGCGTTGTCGCCGGGATGTGCCGGCGGCACGGC
This sequence comes from Lacisediminihabitans sp., assembly GCF_036569425.1. GTDB lineage: Bacteria > Actinomycetota > Actinomycetes > Actinomycetales > Microbacteriaceae > Lacisediminihabitans. Next base: position 23,056 of record NZ_DATCQQ010000022.1, on the reverse strand, counting down.
CTCGATCGCGGCGAGGTGCCTTCCGGTCACTCTCTTGCGCTCTTCGAGGGCTTCGATTGATTCGCGTTGCTCGCCCAGGATGCGGTTGGCGCGCGAACGGAGGTCGGCCGGCATCGGTCCGAGGTAGGTCGGCATGACCCACACGGGTGCCCCGCCCACATCGTCTCCCGGGTTGGGAGCGGGGAACTTGGCCGCCGCGATGCTCGCCTCCATGGCGTTCAGCACAGAAGCCCAATTGTCCCAATTCGCCGTGGAGCTAGGCAACTCCGAGCTCCCGGCTTTCGCCGGTCGACACGCTCTCCGGCACGGAAAGCTGGCCGGCCGCCTCGTGCCAGGCCTGCCTGAGCGGTTCGAGCAGTTCGATGCTCTCGCGGATGCTTCCCGCGTCGCGCTTGACGTTCGCCATCACCAGCAGGCTCGTCGTGTAGCTGTAGAGGGAGAGCAGGCCCTGGCCGCCATCCCACAGCTCCACCTTCAGCGAGGAGGTGAGCTCGGAGATGATGGCCTGAGCGTGCAGCAGGTTCGAGGAGGCCACAGGCCAGTCCTCTGCGCTGTGGGCTTTCTCGGCACGGCCGAGGTCGAGCAGCAGACGGTCGTAGAGCATCGTGAGCAGCCGCACCGGGGAGGCGGACAGGATCGCGTCCCTGTTGTACTGGGAGCGTTGCGCGCTCATCGTCATCGTCATGATCCCTATCCCGTGGTGGTCGAAGTCGAAAGCGAGGAGAGCTGCGAGCTGAGCGCGGCGGACTGCGCCTTCAGGTTGCTGAGCATGACCTCCATCTGGGAGAAGGTGCGCTCGAGAGTCGACTTGCGGATGGCGAGTCGCGTGTCCCACGCGGAGATCTGGTCACCGAGGCTCTTGAGCTGGGTCTGGTCACCGGTGATCCGGTTGGTGAGCGTTCCGTCGTACTTGTCGGAGGCGGCCGTCGAGCTGGCCGCGAGCCTGGTCGCCACCGTCTGGATCGCCGCCATCGTCGTGGTCGGGTCGGCGGCGAGCGCGGCGGCGAACTTGTCGGAGTCGAAGGTGACCGTGCCGGTGCGATCCACCGAGATCCCGTACTCGGATGGTGAGTGCCCGTTGATCGGCAGGCCGACGGCGTCGAGGGTCTTCTGGCGGATGTCGCGAATGGTGCTGTCTCCCGCGAAGACCCCGGCCCTGGTGGTGGTCACCCCGTTCGCGTCGGTCGAGGTGGAGACTGCGGTCTGCGCGGCGATCAGCACGAACGCGCTGTTCACCGACGCGACGAGGCCGCTCGCGACGTCGCTGATCTTCTTGTCGTCTCGCGCCACCGAAATCGCCACCGGGACTGCCGAGACCGCGGAGGCAGTGACGGTGACTCCCGGCAGCAGGTCGGTGAAGGTGTTGGTCGACGACGTGATGACCTGTTCGGCCGTTGTTCCCGCGAACAACTTGATGCTCGCATCCTGTGCCGTCCTGATGACCGCGCTGCCTGGAGCGGTAAGCACGTTCGTGGCCGTGCCTGCCGCGACATCCGAAGCGGTGCCCTGATAGACGGAGAAGGCGGAGTCGGCGCCGGTCGTCGTGCTGGAGAACTGGATGCGGTATAGCTGGTTGCCGCTCCCGTCGAAGCCCGAGGCGACCTTGATGGCGCTGACACCCGCGGTCGAACCGTTGATGGCGGACACGACGTCGTCGAGGGAGTTCGAGGCCGGGGTGATTTCGAGCGGTGTGCCCGAGTGGCCGACGATGGTGATCGTCGACGGAGACGGCCAGGCCGCCATCGCCGCGGAAACCCCGATCTGCGACTGGGCGAGTGCACTCACCACCACCTGCAGCTCGCCGGCGCTCGCGCCGGTGGCGACCGTGACGGCGAGCCCGGTGCTGGAGCTGGTGGCGGAGTAGAGGTCGAGGCTGGAGGGCTTTGCGGCCGCAGTAGCGGCATCGGCGAGGGTCGCGAGCCGGCTGTTCAGGCCCTGGAAGGCGCTTAGCTCGGAGTTGGTGGTGCTGACCTGTCCCTTGAGCAGGGTCTGCGGCTGGGCCGCGACCGTCATGAGCTGGGTGATGAGGGACGTGGTGTCGAGGCCGCTCGAGAGGCCGTCAAGGGAGATTGCCATTGTCCCGTGTTCCTTCGTCTGGTCTGGCGGGTGGTGGGGTGGTGCGGGTGGAGCCTGCTGTGCGGTAAACGCCCGGCGGCCATCACATCGAGAGGTCCAGTTCCCTCCGCGACGAGCCGCCGGGCGTTGCTTGTTACACGCCGGCCGAGCTATCCGATCTAGCGCAGGAGCTGCAGCACGCCCTGGTTGCCCTGGTTGGCCTGCGCGAGCATCGCGGTGCCGGCCTGGGCCAGGATGTTGGAGCGCGTGTACTTGACCATCTCGGACGCCATGTCGGTGTCCGTGATGCGTGACTTCGCCGCCGTCAGGTTCTCGGTGGAGACGCTGAGGTTGCGGATGACGCTCTCGAAACGGTTCTGCTGCGCACCGAGGCTGGCACGAGCGGTCGAAACGGAGGTGATCTGCGTGTCGGCAGACGCAATCGACGCCAGCGCCGCAGTGCTGTCGGTGAAGGTCATCGCGTTGACTGCGGTGGCAATCGCGGCGACGTCGGTGGTCTTCACATTGATCTGGTCGTTCGCCGCGACCGAACCCGCACCGATCTGGAACGTCAGGCCAGCAGTGGTCGCCGCGCCGGTCAGCAGCTGGGTGCCGTTGAAGTTGGCGGACGTGCTGATCCGAGTGAGCTCCGAGCCGAGCGCCGTAACTTCGGTCTGGATTGCGGTGCGTGAGTCTGCGTTGTTCGAGTCGTTACCGGACTGAACGGCGAGGTCACGAACGCGCTGCAGGATGGTCTGAACTTCGGAGAGCGAACCTTCAGCCGTCTGGATGACGCTGATGCCGTCCTGCGCGTTGCGGCTGGCGACCGTGAGGCCTCCGACCTGCGACTGCAGACCCTGGGAGATTGCGAGACCAGCTGCGTCATCCGCGGCGTGGTTGATGCGAAGACCGCTGGAGAGCTTCTCGAGCGACTTTGCGAGATCGTTCTGCGTGTTGCTGAGGTTCCGGTACGAGTTGAGTGCCGAAATGTTGGTGTTGACCTGCATACCCATGATGTATTCCTCCGTGATGTTGGGTTATTCGAATCGGCCCATCCGTGGTCCGACACTGAGAGTTATCGACCGAACGCTCTGGGGCGTTAGGCGCGATACCAAATTCTTTTTCTTTTTTATGACGCCGCCGCGTTGGCCGGCGCGGGGTGCGCGAGGTTCGCCATTCCGGCCATGGCGTTGTTTGCCACTCTGGCCAGATAGGCGCTGCGGGTGGCCGGCGCGATGCGGGACACCGGCGTGTACTCGGCGCTCGTGTCCGAGTAGTGGGTCTCGAGGCCGTCTTTGAGCAGGCGAATCGCCTCGGCGCGCTGCTGCGAGACCGCCGAATGCGTGATGCCGAGTTCGTCGGCCAGCTCCTTCACCGAGCGGTCCTCGAAGTAGATCCCGTTGACGATGTAACGCATCTTCTCCGGCAGTGCGACGACGGCGGCGCTGAGAAAACCGAGGCGCTCGGCGGAGAGCAGCGATTCCTCCGGCAGGGCGGTGTCCGCGACGAGATACTCGGCCGTCGTGTCATCGAGCGCGGAGACGGTGCGTGAGGCGTCGGCGAGGCCGGCCTCGGCCTCCGCGCGGTCGACACCCATCGCCGAGGCGATCTCGTCGATACTCGGCACGCGTCTGAGGGCGGCGGTGAGGGTCTCCTGCACGGCCATGGTCTCTTTGATCCGGCGGCGGGCGCCTCGGGTGGCCCAGTCGCTCGAGCGCATCTCATCCGCGAACGCGCCGATGATGCGGCGACGGGCGAAGGCCCCGAATGGAATGCCGAGCTCGGGGTTGAAGGAGTCGGCGGAGGTGATGAGCGCGACGGAGCCGGCCGAGGCCAGATCGTCCCGCGAGAGGTGCGTCGCCCTGGCCCAGACCTCGGAAACGAGGTACCCGACGAGCGGAAGATTGTCGACAACCAACTGGTTGCGTTCTGTGCGATTCACGTTGCCTGGCCCCCGTGTGCAAACTGGACGATGATGATTTCGGCGGCCGCCCCGATGGGGGCGAGTGCCGAGTTGCAGATCTGCTCGGGTAAGCGCTTGTCGTGCGAGTGAAACGTGGTGTTGCTCGGGGCGTCTCGGGGGGGGGTAGAGCGGGTGGTGAAGCGGTGGAATCGGTGGGCTGTTCGCCTCGATCTGTTGCGACTCTATAGGCGGATGACCCCCAAAAAACCAGTCGCTTCCCTGCTGTTTGCTCGATTCCTGCCCCCAGTCCGGGGGTTCACGTACCCCATTCCGCCGGTTAAGTCCTCCTTCTAGCGGACACCGGCCAACAGGCGGTCTCCGGAAAGCATCCATGGTTCCGACTAACGCGCGGAGTACCCTTGCCGATAGTTCACCCGTGGAAGAGGTGGACACCCGACGGCGGGCAGAGCGAACGGTGCACGCCTCCGTCCACATGATCAACCGGACTGGGAGTGCGATGAGTGTCAATGAACTGTCGGCGTGCCTGTGGCGCGAACGAGAGCTGCTCGAGCTCCTGACGTTCAAGCTCGAGGAGGAGCAGTTCCTGCTCACCGCCGGCAAGTCCCGCTGGCTCCAATACGCGACCCGCGAGGTCGAACAGGTGATGGAGCGCCTTCGTGCCGCCGGCCTGGCCCGCACGGTGGAGGTCGCGTCCGTGGCCGCCGAGTGGGGAGCCGACGAGAACGCCACCCTGCGCGAGCTCGTCGACGCTGCGCCGGAGGGACCATGGGCTGAGATCCTCGGCTCCCACCTCCACGCGATGACCGAACAGACCAACCAGATCCGCGAACTGCGTGACCTCAACGAGCACTACCTGCGCACCGCCATCCGCTTCGTGCAGGAGGCACAGGCCGACGGGGTCACCGAGGCGGGCACCTACGACTCGAACGGAACCTCCGCGGCGCCGACCGGCGCCGCCCGAATCTTCGACCTGACCCTGTGAGGACCGTCGCGTGAGCACCTTCAGCGGCCTGAACACCGCATACACCGGCCTCTCGGCCGCCCGGCAGGGCCTGTCCGTGGTCGGGCAGAACATCACCAACGCCACGACGACGGGCTACACCCGCCAGCGGGTGACGACCTCCTCCCTCGGCGCCCTGTCCCAGGTGGGTCGGCTCTCCGGCGGCGTCGTACGGATCGGCCAGGGCGTGGCCGTGACCGGCGTCGCACGCCTCGGCGACATCTACCTCGATTCCCAGGTGCGCAACTCCGCCGCAACCTCCGGCAACCTCGCGGTGAAGGCCAACGCACTCAGCGCCGTCGACGGCTCGCTGCAGGAGCCAGGAGCAAACGGGCTCTCTGCTCAGCTCACCGGCTTCTGGGCGGACTGGCAGGGGATGGCCAACAACGCAGGAAAGCCGGCCCAGGCCGGCGTGCTGATCTCGGATGCCACCGCGCTCGCCTCCCACATCGCGAGCGGCTACCAGGCGGTCGACGCCCAGTGGACGCAGGTGCGTGGGCAGCTCGACGGGATGGCCCGCGAGCTCAACGATGCCGGTACCCAGGTCGCCGACCTCAACGCCCGAATCCGCAGCACGCTCGCCACCGGCGGCTCAGTAAACGAACTGCTCGACCAGCGCAACACCCTCACGACAACGATCGCGGCCCTCACCGGCGCGACGGTGCGAGTGCTCCCGGATGGCACGGCCGACGTGCTCATCGGCGGCAACGCCCTCGTCTCCGGAGACACCTTCCAGCCCGTAACGGTCACCGGCAGCAACATCATGGCCGGGGCGGCCGGCATTCCGGTCGCTCTCGCCTGGGCCAACCGGCCTGGCGTGCCGGTCGGCGCCGAGTCCGGGGAGATGGCCGGTGCGGTGGCGATCCTCGCCTCGGCGAATGCCACCGGAACGGGCGGGGCCCTCGCCGAGGCCGCCGCGAGCTACAACAACTTCGCGAGCTATCTGGCCACCGCGGTCAACGCCGTGCACTCCGCCGGGGTCACCTCCACCGGGGCCACCGGCCTCGACTTCTTCGCGATCGCGCCCACCGGCCCGGCCGCTCTCGGCCTCTCGGTGCTGGCCACGGGCGTCGGCGACATCGCCACGGCGAAGGCCGGCTCTGGCGCGCTGGACGGCTCGAACGGTGACGCTATCGCCGCCCTCGGTACCGGACCGACTTCTCCGGACTCCGTCTGGTCCAAGTTCGTCACCGGCATCGGCGTGGCCACGAAGTCTGCCGTGCAGCAGGCGACCCTCGCCGAAACCGCGGCAACCTCGGCCTCGAGCGCTCAGCTCGCCAACTCCTCGGTGGACATGGACGAAGAGAACGTGAACATGCTGATGTTCCAGAAGGCTTACCAGGGTGCAGCGCGCGTGATGACCGCCGTCGACGAGATGCTCGACACCCTCATCAACCGCACCGGAATCGTCGGGAGATAGCCCATGGTCAATCGAGTGACGAGCCAGACGATGATGGCCACCTCCCAGCGCAACCTCCAGTCGAGCGCGGCGCAACTCGCTCGGGTGCAGGCGCTCGCGTCGAGCCAGCAGAAGATCGGTAAGCCGTCCGACGACCCGACGGGCACCGCCAACTCGCTTCGCGTGCGCGTCGACCAGGCCGCCACGGCCCAGTACGGTCGCAACATCGACGACGGAAACGCCTGGCTCACCACCATCGACTCCGCCCTCTCCAGCACCACCGACATCCTCCGCCGCGTCCGTGACCTCACCGTGCAGGGGGCAAACGATGGTGCGCTCTCACCGTCGGCCAAGGAGGCCATCGCCAAGGAGCTCGAGGGACTCAGGAGCGATCTCCTCGGCCAGGCGAACACGAAGTACGCGGGTCGCACGGTGTTTGCGGGCACCTCGGATGCCGGCGTCGCATTCGACCCGAGCTACGCCTTCAGCGGCACGGGCAACCCTGTCACACGTCGCCTCGACGGGAGCACGACCGTGCGGGTGGATGCAGACGGCGCTGCCGTCTTCGGCACCGGGGCCGGCTCGGTGTTCGCGCTCGTCGACACCATCGTGGCCGACCTGCGCAGCGGCGTGAACGTGGGCAGCCAACTCGCCACCATCGACACCCACCTGAACGCCGCGCTCTCCCAGCAGAGCGCCATCGGTGCGAACCAGGCCCAGGTCAACAAGGCGGAGGCAACCAACTTGCAGCAGTCGAATGCGCTCGAGGCGCAGCGCTCGTCGATCGAAGACGTCGACCTGAGCCAGGTGGTCCTCCAGCTCAAGCAGCAGGAGGTCACCTACCAGTCCGCCCTCGCCGTCACCTCGCGCACGCTGCAGCCCACGCTCATGGACTTCCTCCGATGAGCGCCGCACTCACGTTCGTGACGCCGCCGCCCGGCCTCGACCCGCTCACCGACTTCACCCTCACCGAGATCGACGGTGCGGCCGGCCTGTACTCGCTGCGCGCCGTGCAGAACGACGGCATCCGGCTCTTCGTGCTCGACGCGGCGGTGTTCCTGCCCGAGTACGGCCCGATCCTCTCCGAGGAGCATTGTGCGGCGCTCGGGCTGACCGCCGCCGAAGACGCGATGGTGCTCGTCGTGGCGAACCCCGGCGAGGGCGGAACCCGCCTCAACCTCATGGCGCCGATCGTGGTCAACCTGCTCTCGGGCGCGAGCTCGCAGGTCATTCTCGAGGGCCAGGACTGGTCCCTCCAGGCGGAACTCGCCACGGCTTCGGCCTAGATTTGGGCTGCAGACCCGTCGGCTAGAGTGGCGGAAACGAGACCCGTTCCGCTCTCTGAAGGGCCGGCATGACCGAAATCGTTCCCATCCCCTCTCCCGGCGTACCGTTCTACTATGGCGAACCCGGCGGCCCGCTCGTGGTGTTGCTGCACGACTGGTTCGGGCGCCTGCCCTGGCTGGAGAACTACGCCCGCGGGCTCGAACACCAGGGCTTCCGGGTGGTGGTGCCCGATCTCTTCGACGGTGTGGCGACCACGGACGAGGCGACGGCCGAGCAGTTGCTCAACCAACTCGACGTCGCGACGGCGCTCTCGACCGTCGACGACATCATCCAGACCGCCCGCGCCGAGGGCAGCCAGCGCGTGGGGGTCGTCGGCTTCTCCGCCGGGGGCTGGCTGGCCCTGCTACACGCGCAGGGGGGATCATCGGATGCCGTGGTCGCCTACTACGCGACGCTCGGGCCGGCGCAACACGGCGTGCTCCCCTGCCCGGTGCTCCTGCAGTTCGCCGAGGTCGACGAGTGGGACGAGGGCGAGGATCCGGAGAGCTTCATCGACCGTCTCAAGGACCACGGCACGCCGGTCACGCAGTTCACCTCTCTCGGCACGGTGCACTCGTTCGCCAACGCGACGATACCCGAGCGGGTGAATGTGGCAGCCGCTGCGCTCGCCTTTGCGCGCACCGCGTCGTTCCTCGAAGACCACCTCATCGACTAGTTCCGGTCAGACCGTTACGACGCCCACGGGCGATCCGGAGTCCAGCGACTGCTTCGCGGCGAGCGCCACGGCGAGCGCCAGCACGGCGTCGTCGACCGGACAAAAGTCGGGCGCGGCACCCGTGCGCACGCACTGGAGGAAGTATTCGGCCTGGCTGCGGTACGGGTTGTGCGCGGCGATGGCCCGCTCGCTCGTCCCCGCCGCGGTCTGCACCCGCACGGTGTCCTGGACTGCACCCGGCACCGCGGAGTCGAGCGCGCGCGAAAACCGGTGGTCGGCGAGTCCGGCGCTGCCGACCACGTCGAGCGATGAGGCGAAGCTGAAGCCCGCCGGCATCCCCATGAAGCCGGTCGCGTGGCCCACCCCGCCGCCCGCGTAGTCCACGGTCGCCTCGACCGGGCCGTCCGGTCGCGCCCGGCGCGCGGTCACCGAGAGCGGACGACCGAGAAACAGGTTCAGCTGGTCGAAGTCGTGGATGCTGAAGTCCACGACGATTCCGCCGGACTTCGACTCGTCGTGCCACCAGGTCGACGGGCGAGGGGCCGGGCCGAACCGACCGGCGGCAACGGCCAGCGCTGCACCCAGCGTGCCGGCCTCGAACGTTTCGCGGATGGCCCGGTAGCCCTCGAAGAAGCGCACGACGTGCGCCACCATCAGCACCCCGGGGCTCCGCGCGGCCTCGTCGCGGACGGCCAGTGCCTCCGCGATCGTGAGGGCGATCGGCTTCTCCAGCAGCACACTCTTACCCGCCCGCAGGGCCTCGAGGGCAATGCCGGCATGGGTCGGGGTTGGGGTGCACACCGAGACGATCTGCACGTCGGGGTCGCGAAGCACGACACGGAGGTCTGGTTCGAACCGGGCGAGGGGTGCGAACGGCAGGGGCGGGCCGTCCGTCAGGGTATTGACATATCCGATACTCTCGCCGAGGCCGAGCTCGCTCCACGCCCTCGCGTGCGCCCGCGCCATCGCGCCGCGCCCGACAATCGCGATGCCGGTCATCCGGTCTCCTCCTCGGTCATGCTGAACTGGTAGTCGGGCGGAACCGGCTCCGCGGGGATCACCCGGAGCCACAGCTCGGCCATCGCATTCTCGCCTTCCCGCAGGTCGGCCACCTCGACTCCTTCGCGCAGGATCGCCGCCGCCCCGGCGCCATCGCCGACGAGCGCGAGGGCCTGGGCCCGGAGTAGCCGCAACCGGCCATTCGTCGACTGGTCGGAGCCCAGGAGCTCGAGGGCGGTGTCGGCCGAGCCCGCGGCGATCGATGCAGACACGGCCTCGATGCGCAGGGGTGCGTCGCCCGGTTCGAGCGCACACGTCAGGAGGTACTGGTCGAGCCCGCCGCGGGTATCGCCGGCCGACAACAGCAGTTGCGCGAGTCCGCGGTGGGCGTGTGCGCTCGGCCCGCCCCTGAGGGATTGCCGGTAGAGCGACTCCGCCGCATCACCATCGCCCGCCGCGTGTCTCATGATCGCGCGATGCAGGGAGGCGGCCGCCCCGGCGCCGGTCGCCGCGCACAGGGCCTCCCAGTCCTCGCCGCGCACGAAGCCGGGGGCTCCGCCGAACCGAGTGCCGCCCTCGAGCAGGTCGAGCCATGGCCGTTGTTCGCCGGTGATCGTCTCCGGGTCGAACGGGGTGCCGCTCTCGTCGAGCCAACCGAGGCCGTGGCGGTGGCGGCGCGCCGCCTCCAGGGCTCCCCAGCCGCTACCGGTGAGAACGCTGCTGCTCGGTGCGAGGTCGGCCCAAGATCGCGCCGCGGCGTGCGCCGCCTCGAGCGTCGAGGGGTCCGCGAGTTCGGCGACGCTCCGCTCGGCGGCGGCCACGGCGGCGGGCCAGTCTGCGCCCTGGGCGGTCTCCGGCGAGAGCCCAGGGTTGCCGTATGCCTCCAGCCAGCTCCAGTCGGCGCCCGGCGGCATCTCGAGATGCTGGAACTGGGTTAGGGCGAGGCCGGCCTGGATCTCGGTGTACCGCCCGCCCTCCGGCGACAGCCAGCGTTGCCAGCGATCGCCGCCCGGTCCCTGCCCCCAGACGAAGAGCTTCCGCCCGCGGAGCCTTCCCGTGGAGAGCATGGCGAGGCCGTCGCCGTGCCGGTCCGCGGCCACGATCCACGGGACGCGGTGCAGCGGGATGTCGAAGAAGAAGTCCCGCGCCCGCGCATTGCGGGCGGGCCGGGTCCAGTCCGCCCCGCCCGTCGCCACGGCCACCCGGGTGATCCCCCCCTCGTAGGCGCTCGCGAACGCGGAGTCGGCCGGGGCGATCACCCGGGTGTCTTCACGTTGCGGTACCGCCGCGTTCGTCCACCAGTACATCGGCACCGTCAGGGCATTCGGGTTCTGCACCCGCACCGCCACGAACAGCACGGCCGAGTCAGCCGGGAGCCACGCGTCCACCTGGAACACGACCTCGCGCAACCGGTCGAACTCCCACATCCGCAGCACCTCCTGGCCGTCCGGGGTGCGAACGATCGCGGCATGCAGCGGGCTCGCGGTCATCGGCGAGTGGCCCCGCGTGCCGATGTTCCACTCGATTCCGCCGGCGAACCAGGCGTTGCGCAGTCCCAGATTGGCGAACTGGATGGTGTCCGGCGAGTGGAGCAGGTGCGTGCCGCTGCTCTTATCGAACAGTTCCCAGAGCCGCCCGCCCCACTCGGGCAGGAACACCGCCCGCAGTCGATCGTTCTCGAGCACCACGGTCGTGACCGAGCGCTCGGAGAGGGTGCGGCCGTAGCCGTTCTGTTCCTGGTACGGGTAGAGGTTCGACGGATTGCCGTAGGTCGAGCCCTCGATGATCTCCGGCGGCAGGTCGCCGGTGATGACGTATGGCGACTCGAGCGGGGCGCCCAGCATCGGCATCGAATCCGGCGGGCCGAGATCGGCCATCGCCATCGTTCGGGTGCCAACGGTGAGGGTCATTGCATGGCCGCCGCGCCTCGGGCGCGGTCGATCTCCCCGGTCAGGTGCCGGTGAAACTTGGCATCCACCGGGATGCCGAGTCGCCGGAGGGCGAGCACCGCCGCACCGACCACGCCGTCTGCGACCGGGATCAGCTGGGCATCCCCGGCCGCGGCCCGCAGTCGGTGGGTGAAGATCGCGGGAGCCCGCTGCATCCCGGCCGCGAGCACGCTCCCGCCGAGCACGACGGCGCCGGAGACGTCGGTCTCCACGGCCGCGGCGAGAATGCGGGCTATCCCCTCGGCGGCGTCGTCGAGAATCTCGCGGGCCACCGGGTCGTCGGCCGCCTCGAAGGCGAGAGGGGCGAACCGGGCGAGCTCCACGGGTTGCAGCGCGTACAGCGCGCGTTCGAGACGTGTGAGCTCCTCCGCGCGCCCCCGGATGCGTCGCACGGTGCGTTCGATCCCGGTCGCCTCGAGCAGGAGGCCGGTGAGCGCGGTCTCCCGGCCGATCCCGTCGAGGACGGCGACGACCGCGCGCGCCACGCGGTGCCCGATCCAGAACCCCGACCCGGTATCGCCCAGGAGCCAGCCGGAGCCGCCCCGCACGGTGTGGATCCTTCCCTCGCTCACGCGCGCCGCGATGGCGCCCGTGCCGGCGATCACGGCGTAGCCGTGCTCCAGGGCGGTGCCCGAGCAGAACGTGCCGAGCAGGTCCGGCTCGATCGCGACTGCCCCACCCAGGCCGAGGGCGGCGAATCGCGAGCCCAGACGGTCGACGAACACCGGCGTCTCGGCGCCGGCCAGGGCGATCACCACGAGAGAGTCGGCATCCGGGTCGCCTCGGTCTGCCCCCAGGGCGCGCGCCACCGCGAGACCGAGCGCCTCGACGGCTGCATCGATCCCCACAGCCGTCGGGTTTCCGGCGCCCGCGCGTCCGAAGCCCCGGCAGTCTCCCGACGGATCGAGCACGACGGCTCGCGAAGAAGTGCCACCGGCGTCAACTGCCACAATTTTTCGCATCGTTACTTCTTCGAAATATTAGAGAACTGAGCACACTGTACTGTAAGAATAATTTTCCAGTAGTTAGCCATATGGAGGTTGTTATTACCATCGAGCCAACGTCCGCCGTCACCGTCGACGGCGAGCACGCCGCCGGAGTGGCGAACCGCATCCTGTTGCGGCGCCCGGAGATGTCCGGCGCAATGGCGAAGATCGCCGACTACCTGCTCGAGTATCCCCAGGCCCCCTTGAAGCTCTCGATCGGCGAGCTGGCGAAGCAGGCGGGGGCCTCCGCCGCCACGGTCACCCGATTCTGCCGCCTGATCGGCTATATCGGCTATGCGCCGTTCCGGGTGAGCATCGCGACCGACTTCGGCCGCAGCACCGCCCGCACCTCATGGAAGACCGACATCGGCCGCGCGTTCGGACCGCACGACTCGGCCGCGGACGTTCTCAGCACCCTCATCAACGCGCACTCGCGCACGCTGCGCGAGACGGCCTCCGCCATCGACCTCCCGTTGATGAAAACCCTTGCCAAACGCATCGCCACGAGCCGCCACGTCGACATCTACGGGGTGGGCGGCAGCGCCTTCCTCGCCGAAGAGATGCAGGCGCGGCTCTACCGCATCGGTGTGAGCAGCCACGTCTGGTCCGAGGTGCACGCGGGGCTCACCAGTGCCGCCCTCCAGGACTCCGGATCGGTCGCGATCGGCATCTCCAACTCCGGGCGAACCGAGGAGACCATCCAGATGCTCCGGGAGGCGGGCCGGGCCGGCGCCCTCACCGTGGCCATCAGCAACAACCCGACCTCGCCCCTCGCCGAGAACGCCGATCTCACCATCGTCACCTCGGTGCATGAGCAGTTCCTGCAGCCGGATGACCTCTCCGCCAAGCACGGCCAGCTGCTGGTTCTCGACCTGCTCTACCTGCTCACCGCCCAGGAGAACTTCACCCGCACCACCAACAACCTCGCCGCATCCGCCCTCGCTGTCGCCACCCACCGGCGACCGCGGCGATCCCCGGTCACCATGCGGCAGGCCCGCGAACCCCAGCAGATGATCGAATGAGCGCCCGAATGAACGAAGGAGCCGCAGTGCCAGACACCGTCACCCAGACCGACCTGGACCGGCAGTACACGCACGAGGTGCAGTCCAGGATCGAGGCGCTGGCGGCGAGCGCCGGGGCCGGGGATCTCGACGGCGCCATAGCCCTCTTCGCCTCGGCGATCGAGCGCGGCGGAGTGATCCAGGCCTTCGGCACCGGACACTCCGAGGCCTTCGCCATGGAGATCGCCGGCCGCGCGGGGGGACTGATCCCCACCAAGAAGATCGCGCTCCGGGATGTCGTGCTGCACGGAGACATCGAGGCCGGCGCCCTCGCCGGCTCGGCGCTCGAGCGCAACCCCGACATCGCCGAACAGCTGTACGCGATCGCGGGCGCCGGCCGGGACGACGTCTTCGTCATCGCCTCGAACTCGGGGGTGAACGGATCCATTGTGGGGCTGGCCCTGGAGGCGAAGAAGCACGGGCATCCGGTTGTCGCGGTCACGAGCCTCGACCACACCATGCGGGTCGACCCCAAACACCCGAGCGGCAAGCGCCTGCGCGACGTGGCGGATGTCGTGATCGACAACCTCGCCCCGTTCGGCGACGCGACGATCGAGCTCACCGGCGGCATCCCGGTCGGGGCGGTCTCGTCGATCACCGCCGCCTACATCGCCCAGCTCCTCACCATCGGAACGGCCCGGCTGATCGCGGAGCACGGAACGACGCCACCGCTCTACATCTCGGCGAACATTCCGGGCGGCGACGAGCACAACAAGGCCCTCGAGCTTCAGTACAACATCACGCGCTTCGCCTGACCCAGACCCACACCCACAGCACCCTCAAACCGAATACCCGCCACACCAAGAATGGAAGGTAGTACAGAATGTCGATCACAGAGAAGCCACTCCAGCGACGTCAGTTCCTCCGCGGCGCACTCCTGGCCGCCGTATTCATCCCGGCAACCGGAATGCTCGCCTCGTGTGTGGGCGGAGGAGGGGCCACGACGACCCCCGGCGGCACCGTCTCGGCGAAGAACCCGTTCGGCATGGCCGACAAGTCCACCGTCGACGCCGTCATCTTCAAGGGCGGCTACGGCATCGACTACGCCACCTTCGCCGGCAAGATCGTGGAGAAGACCCAGGTCGGGTCCACCATCAAGGTGACGGCGGCCACCAACATCGCGCAGACACTCCAGCCTCGATTCGTCGGCGGAAACCCGCCGGACGTCATCGACAACAGCGGTGCCAACCTCATCGGCATCAACACCATCCGCGCCCAGCTCGAGGACCTCACCCCGGTGATCGAGGCGAAGAACCTCGAGGGCAAGGTGATCAAGGACACGCTGTACGCCGGCGTGATCGAACCGGGCACCTTCGACGGCAAGTTCGTGCAACTCAACTACGTGCTCACCGTCTACGCCATGTGGTACTCCGCCTCGCTGTTCGAGACCAACGGCTGGACTGTCCCCACCACCTACGACGAGGCCCTCGCCCTCGGGGCGAAGGCGAAGGCCCAGGGCAAGTACCTGTTCGGCTGGGGCAAGGAGGCGGCCACCTACTACCAGACGATGGCCATCGCCTCCGCGATCAAGGAGGGTGGAGACGAGGTGCGGCTCGCCCTCGAGAACCTGAAGGACGGATGCTGGTCCCTCAAGCCCATCCAGGATGTGTTCAACGGCCTGAAGAAGATCATCGATGCCGGCTACATGCAGCCCGGCGGCGCTGGGACCCAATTCACGGCGGCGCAGGCCCAGTGGAGCAACGAGGAGAAGTTCATCCTGTACCCGTCCGGCGGCTGGATCGAGAACGAGATGAAGACGCAGACGAAGGCGGGCTTCACGATGACCGGGGCACCGGAACTCAGCGTCACCACCTCGTCCAAGCTCCCGCAGAAGGCGCTGCACTCGACAGCCGGTGAGGGCTACATCGTTCCGTCGCAGGGCAAGAACGTCGCCGGCGGCAAGGAGTTCCTGCGCGCGATGCTCTCGCACGACGCCGCGGTCAACTTCGCCAAGACGACGTTCTCGTCGACCATCGTCAAGGGCACCATCCCCGCGGACGGCTTCGGCTCGACCGCTCTCGTCTCGCAGGTGAAGCTGCTCGAGGGTGCAGGCAGCGACGTCTTCTCGTGGAACTTCGTCGACCTCTACGGGCTCAACACCGACCAGCTCGTGGTGTGGAACACGTTCCTGCAGGGCGACTCGTCGGTGGCGCAGCTCACCTCCGGCCTGCAGTCCATCAGCGATAAGGTGCGCAACGACAGCTCGGTGAAGAAGGTCACGGTCACATGACCGCAGTCGTTCCTCCCACTGCAGCGCCGGCCGGCAGAGTCTCTGCCGGTCGGCGCTGGAGCCGGCGTGACCTGACTTTCGACAAGATCAGCTTCATGGTCGTGTTCCTTGTCGTTCCCGTGCTCGGCTACATCCTGTTCGTGGTGTGGCCGTTCATCCAGGCCTTCTACTATTCGCTCACCGACTGGTCCGGTTTCACGCCCGGCATGAACTTCACCGGCCTCTCGAACTACTTCAAGCTCTTCTCCGACGACATCTTCATGAAGGCGGTGGGCAACAGCCTCCTCCTCGTGATCGTGCTGCCGATCATCACGGTGGTGTTGAGCCTCGTGCTCGCCTCCCTCCTGACCGTCGGCGGGCCGAGCCACGGTCCGGTGCGGGGGCTGCGCAACTCGAGCGTGTACCGCGTCGTGTCGTTCTTCCCCTACGTGATCCCGGCCATCGTGATCGGCATCATCTGGGGACGGGTCTACGACCCGAGCGCCGGCCTGCTGAACGGGATCCTGACCGGTCTCGGGTTCGACCAGTTCCAGTCCTTCGCCTGGCTGGGCGAGCAGCGCACCGCCATGATCGCGACGATCTTCGTCATCGTCTGGGGCCTGGTCGGCTTCTACATGGTGCTCTTCGTCGCGGCCATCAAAGGCATTCCGGCCGAGATCTTCGAGGCGGCGCGCATCGACGGGGCCGGCCGGTTCCGCACGGCGCTCACCATCACGATCCCGCTCATTCGCGACAACATCCAGACCGCATACATCTACATGGGAATACTTGCGCTCGACGCCTTCGTCTACATGTCGGCGTTGAACCCGGGCGGCGGGCCGAACAACTCGACGCTCGTCATGGCGCAGCAGCTGTTCACGACGGCCTTTACCAAGGGCCAGTTCGGCCTGGCCTGCGCGATGGGCGTCGTACTCGCGATCATCACCCTGGTGTTCGCCGGCATCGTCTTCGTCGTCAACAAGCTCACCGGTGGAACCAACGAGGTAGCAGAATGACCGCCATCAAGGCCGCGACCCCCAGCCGCTCCTTCACCCGCAAGTCCGCGTCGACCACGAGTGACCGGGTCGTCGGCGGGATCTCGCACACCATCCTCACCGTCTGGTCCGTCATCGTGGTGCTCCCGCTGCTCTGGACGGTCATGTCGTCGTTCAAGACGAGCTCCGAGATCTTCTCGTCACCCTTCTCGCTGCCGTCGAAGTGGAACTTCGACAATTACGTGGGGGCGTGGACGACCGCGGGCATCGGCAGCTTCCTGCTCAACACGGTGATCGTCGTGTTCGGGGCGCTCGCGGTGACGATGCTCTTCGGGGCGATGTGCGCGTACGTGCTGGCCCGGTTCCAGTTTCCGGGCAACAGGGCCATCTACTACCTGATGCTCGCCGGTCTCACATTTCCGATCTTCCTCGCGATCGTGCCGCTGTTCTTCGTGCTGAAGAGCATCGGGCTGCTCAACACGCTGCCCGGCCTCATCCTCACCTACGCGGCATTCGCGCTGCCGTTCACCGTGTTCTTCCTGTTCTCGTTCTTCAAGGCGCTGCCCAACTCGATCGCCGAGGCGGCGGCGCTGGATGGCGCGGGCGAGTGGCGCACATTCTTCCAGGTGATGCTGCCGATGTCTCGCCCGGGGCTCGCTACGGTCGCCATCCTGAACTTCGTCGGGCTGTGGAACCAGTTCCTGCTCCCGGTGGCATTGAACACCGATCCGAAGAACTACGTGCTCACCCAGGGCATGGCGTCGTTCGCCTCCCAGGCCGGCTACTCGGTGAACTTCGGCCAGCTGTTCGCGGGCGCGGTCATGACGATCGTTCCGGTGTTCATCGTCTACCTGATCTTCCAGCGTCAGCTGCAGGGCTCCGTGTCGCAGGGCGCGAGCAAGTAGCGGTTCTACCCGCGCACGTCCCACAGGTGGTGCTGCGGATCGTGCGCGAGGTAGCGCGCGAGCGTCGCGATGGTGAAGTGCGCGCCGTCGCCCCGCCGTCCCGGCCGGCCCCAGGCGTCATCCGGGATGCCGTCGAGAGTGGCCGCGAGCGTCGCGGCAGCGGCGGCGAGCTCCTCGCCTACCGCCCGCGGATCCTGTTCGCCGTAGCGCTCGACCACCGCGGTCTCGTCCTGGTCCCAGTTGGGATACACCGGGTCATCCTGCTCGAGCATGAGGTGCAGTCGGCCGTCGAAGATGCGGAAGACGTCGCGCACGTGCGCCGCGTATTCGAGCGCCGACCAGGTGCGCTCGTCCGGGCGAACCCGCACGTCGTCGCGCTCGAGCACGGCGGGCCATCGCGTCGCGTTGGCCCGGATGAGGTCGGCCACATCGCGTTCCGAGAGGGTCGATGCGTCGAATCCGCACTCCTCGCATGGCCGCTCGAGCACCCAGGTCCAGTTCTTCGTGTCGGGAATGATCGGCATGCCTCCATCGTGCACCACGGGCACGACAGGCCGCCGTAGATATCGTGCCAACCTTGCCGAAGCCCGCGAACCCCAGCTCGGAGACGGCCGGGTTCCGGTCGCGCTTACCCAGCCAGGTGCGGCCGGTGCTTCACTGTGCGCCGCGCGGCGGGAAGCCTACGCGTCGATGGCCGGGATCGTCGCCGCGCGGCTCATGAACCGCTCCACGTCGGGATCGACCCGGATGTCGCTCGGACGCAATGGGCGGCTCAGGTACAGCCCGTCGAGCTCGGTGAGGCGGCTGAGCGCCACGTAGGTCTGGCCGGCGCTGAAGGTGCCCGATCCGAGGTCCACGATGGCGCGGTCGTAGGTCTTGCCCTGCGACTTGTGGATGGTGACCGCCCACGCCAGCCGCAGCGGGAACTGCTGGAACTCGGCGACGATGTCCTTGCGCAGCTGTTTGGTGTTGGGCGAGTAGGTGTACTTGAACTTCTCCCAGATCGCCGGCTGCACCTCGTGCACCTCGCCGTCCACCTCCACGAAGACGGTCGAGGCGATGCGGGTGACCGTGCCGACCGTGCCGTTCACCCAGCGCTGCCCGCCATCCGTGCTCGCGTCGTTGCGCAGGAACATCACCCGCGCCCCGACCTTGAGCTGCAGGGCCTCGTCGGCCGGGAAGGCCCGGCCGCCGAACTCCCCGGTGATCTCCGCCTTGGCGGTGAGCACCCGGCCCGGGAGGCGGGCGAGCTCGGCCGCGTTGATGCGGTTGACTGTGTCGTTTCGGGTCGCGAGAGTGATCGTGCCGTCGGTGGGCGCCGGGCGGGCTCCCGTCTCGTTGAGCCTGGCCGCGATCTCGGCCGTCACCTGGCCGTGCCGCACGGCGTTGAGCATGTGTTTGAACTCGGCCTCGTGTTGCCGGTGGATCGTGTTGAGCTCGAAGATGCGCAGGTCGGTCTCCTCCCACACCTTGGCATCGAAGAACCACATCGACCGGTACTGGTCGGCGAAGTATGCACGCTCGTCGGCATCGCCCGGCACAGGCGCGAGCTGGTACGGGTCGCCGAACAGCACCACCTGCACGCCGCCGAAGGCATCGAACGGCTTCTGCCTGGCCTGCCGCAGGCTGCGGTCGATAGCGTCCACGAGATCCGCGTTCACCATCGAGACCTCGTCGATCACGAGCGTGTCGATCGTGTTGAGCAGCTTGCGCAGGTCGGCGCTCTGGTCGATGTCGTGGTCGGCGATGACCCCGATCGGCAGGCGGAAGAGGGAGTGGATGGTCTGGCCGCCCACGTTGAGGGCCGCGACGCCGGTCGGGGCGCAGATCACCACCTGCTTGTCGGTGTTCCAGGCCAGGTGGTTGAGCAGCGTCGACTTTCCCGTGCCGGCCCGACCGGTGACGAAGATGCTCTCGCGGGTGCCCTCGATCGTCTCGAACACCGCCGCCTGCTCGGCGGAGAGGGCGAAACCACTCATGCAGAACCCTCCGATTGTTCGCCGAACACCCCCACCAATCTACCCGCGTACGACACCGACTCGGCCGGAGACCACCCCGTGTGCACGGAATCGCGCCGAACCCGGAAGCTTAGGATGTGGGGATGGACCGCAGAGTGCTCACGAAGTGGCTCGTGATCTTCTCGATCCTCGTCGCGGCATTCGTCGGCACTGTCGTCACGCTCAATCTCACGGTCTACAGCGCGAGCGGTTTTGTGAACTCCTATCTCCACGCCCTCGCGCGCAAGGACGTCGACGCCGCTCTCGCCACTCCCGGTGTCGCCCGGTCGACCGCGATCTCGGCCGCCCTGCTCACGCCGGACGCGCTCGGCAACCTCGCGGACATCCGCCTCGAGACCGACACCGACGACGGTGACGGCAGGCACACGGTCGCGTATCGCTACAGTTTCGGAGGGAGCACCGCGAAGACCTCCTTCGTGGTGGAGCACGTCGGCGCGCGGCTCGGGCTGTTCTCGGCCTGGCGGTTCGCCGAGAGCCCGCTCAGCGTGCTCGCGGTCACCCCCCTGCACGACGACTCGTTCTCCGCCAATGGCGTGAACCTGGTGGCGGCGGGCGGCCCGAACAAGCCGAGCGACTACCTCGTGCTGACACCGGCATCGGTCGCGCTCGACCACCGCTCAACCTTCCTCGCCGCCCCGACGACGCGGGTGCTCGTGAGCGCCCCGGCAAGCACCGTCGCGGCGAAGGTGGACATCCAGGCGAACCGCGCCTTCGTGGCCCAGGTGCAGAAGGAGCTCGACGCGAGCCTCGCGTCGTGCGTCACCCAGCGCGTGCTGCTGCCGACCGGATGCCCGATGGGCAAGCAGATCGGCGACCGCATCCAGGATGCCCCCCGCTGGTCGACGGTGAAGAGCCCGCGGGTGACGATCGTGCCCGGCACGGCTGCCGACACCTGGCTCGTGCCCGAGACGACGGGCACCGCGCACCTCACCGTGGCGGTCAAGTCGATCTTCGACGGCAGCCTCTCCACCGTCGACGAGGACGTGCCGTTCACCGTGAGCTACCTCGTGACCCTGCAGCCTGGCGGCGGCCTGCTCATCACCGCGGAGTACTGAGCGAACCGGAGCTAGCCGCGCCGGGCGCGAGCCGCGAGCATCTCGTTGTATTCGGCGAGGTCGGCGTCGCCGTCGCGTTCGGCCTTACGGTCGAGCCGCCGCGCGTCCCGCTCGTCGCTGCGGCTCCACATCACCGCGACCGTGATGGCGAGGATGATCGTGGGGATCTCGCCCACGCTCCAGGCGATACCGCCGCCCGTCTGCTGGTCCATGATGGCGCTCTGCCCCCACGGTCTGCCCATCGCGCCGTACCAGTCGGCCAGCAGCAGGCCGGTTCCTGTCATCAGGGACAGGCCGAAGAAGGCGTGGAAGGCCATCGTGGCGAGCAGGATGAGCAGGCGGAGCGGGTAGGAGGCGCGCCTCGGCACCGGGTCGACGCCGATCAACGACTGCACGAAGAGATAACCGGTGACGAGGAAGTGCACGATCATCCAGGTGTGGCCGATGTGGTCGGTGGTGGCCCAGCTGAACAGCGGCGTGTAGTAGAAGACCCAGAGCGAGCCGGCGAAGAGCACCGCCGCCACAATCGGATTCGTCAGCACGACGCTCGCCCGCGAGTGCACGAAGAGCATGATCCACTCCCGGGCTCCGCGACTGCCATCGGTGCGCTTCGCGATGGCGCGCAGCGCGAGGGTGATCGGCGCGGCCGGGGCGAGCAGAACCGGAATCATCATGCCGAGCAGCATGTGCCCGAGCATGTGGGCACTGAAGAGGTACTTCTCGTAGGCGTTGACTCCGCCGTTGGTCACGTAGAACAGCAGCGCGAGGCCGGCGAGCCAGAGCACCGTGCGGTACCACGGCCATCGGTCACCGCGCTTGTGCAGCCGCCAGACCCCGGCGAGGTAGAAGAAGGCCAGAAAGGCCACCACGAGAATCCAGAGCAGATCGAAGCGCCAGACGGTGAAGTAGCGGGCGAAGGTGAGCTCCGGCGGCAGCGGCTCCCCGGTGAGGATGTAGGCCGGCGTCGTGGTGACCGCCGCCTGGGACACCGGCGTCCTGGTCTTGGCGAGCGCCGCCGCCACTCCGGTCGCGAGGCCCATGAAACCGAGTTCGGCCGCCACCAGCCACCAGAAGAAGCGACTTCCGCCGTTCTCGGCCCGCTGCATCCTGACCACCAGGAACCGCCGCTGCACAAGACCGAACAGGCCGAGGGAGCCGAGGGCGAACACCTTGACCAGCACGAGGATGCCGTACGGCGTGAGGAGGGCGGCGAGCGTTCCCACCCGCAACGCCGCATTCACGTAGCCGGACAGCGCCACCACGATGAAGCAGATCACGGCGAGGGTCGAGTACCGGGAGAGCACGGGGCCGAGGCGTCCGCGCTCGAGCGTCGGGCGGATGAGCACGATGGTGAGCAGCCCGCCCAGCCAGACCGCGGCGAACACGAGGTGCAGGCCGAGGGATGTCGTGGCCGCGTCGTGCCCGGCCGCGTCCGCCGAGTGGCCCTGGAGCGCCGTCGGCACCAGGCCGACGCCGGCGAAGAGGGCCAAGAAGAGGATGGCCGTGTGGTTGCGCACGGCGAAGCAGAGCACGGTGACCGCCGCGGCGACGAGGGTCGTGGCGAGCCAGGCCTGGCCGAGCTCGGTGCCGGTGAGGAACTGGCCGAGCTTGGCGCCGTACTGTGAGTCGAGGGTGACCGGCTCGTAGTCGAAGCTCATGAAGGTGAGGAAGCCGGTCACCCCGGAGGTGACCGTCCAGACGCCGGCCGCGGCCGCGGCGATGTCGATGGTCCTGCCGAACTCCGGCTCGCTGTCGCTCAGCGCGAAGCAGACCAGCACGAGGGCGCCGATCGTCGCGGCGGCGCCCAGGTTGCCGAGCAGCGTGGCGATCGGCAGGCCGTAACGCACGAACGCACCGGGGTCGAAGACGGCCGGGGCATCCGCCGCTCCGCCGAACTGCAGGGCGGCCAGGAGGGACAGGAACGCGACGACCAGCAACAGGGCTGGCCCGGCAATCCTCACGAGCCTTGGCACGGAATCCAGCCTATTCGAGCGGGCTGGGCGCACACTCCACAATCCTCACGAGCCCTGGCACGGAATCCAGCCTATTCGAGCGGGCCGGGCGCACACTCCACAATGTCCCCGCCGGTTAACGACGAAAGGGGATGCCGACCAGACGGTCGACATCCCCTTTCGTGAACGAAAAGCGAACTACTTCGCTGCCGCCTTGAGCTTGCTGCCGGCGCTGACCTTCACGCCGTAACCAGCCGCGATCTGGATCGCTTCACCCGTGGACGGGTTGCGACCGGCGCGAGCCTCACGGTGAGTGCGCTCGACCGCGAGCCAGCCCGGGATCGTGACCTTCGTGCCTTCGCCGACGGACGTGGCGAGAGTGGAGAACAGTGCGTCAAGGACGCCGTTCACTGCAGCCTGGCTCTGGCCAGACTCAGCGGCAACTGCCGCGACGAGCTCGGTACGGTTTAGTGACTTGTCAGCCATTGAAGTCCTCCTCGGACGTTGTGCTTTGCAGAACAAACATTCCTGCTCAAGAGAACAGTTC
>NZ_DATCQQ010000021.1:0-36764 GCF_036569425.1 Lacisediminihabitans sp. | reverse complement strand
CCTCGCAGGTGCTCCGCGCGCTTGAGGCGCGGGGCTTCGTGACGCGCTCGCCGCATCCGGGAGACAAGCGGGCGGTGCTCGTGAGCGTCAAGGCAGAGGGCATTGCGCTGGCCAACCGGGCGAATGCGACGGTCGAGGCGTGCGATGCGCGGTTCTTCGCCCCGCTCGGGGCGTCAGCGGCGTCGTTCGGTGCTGGCCTCGCGGTGCTCGCGCGCGCTTAGCCGCCGGCCAGTCCGTCGCCCCTCCCGGGCCGCTCTCGGCCCGCCCCGGTAATTGTGCCCGTTTGACACGAGTGTGCCCGGTCGACCGGGCACAAACCCGACAAGAGGGCACACTTACGCAAGTGGGCGACCTGACGAGGCCGTCCTAGCTCGCCTGCTCCTGCTTCACACGCTGGCCCACGACGGCGCTGATGCCGTCGGCGCGCATCGAGACGCCGTAGAGCGCATCCGCGATCTCCATGGTGCGCTTCTGGTGCGTGATGATGATGAGCTGCGACGACTCCCGCAGGTCTTCGAAGATGGTGAGCAGGCGGCCGAGGTTGGCGTCGTCGAGGGCCGCCTCCACCTCATCCATGATGTAGAACGGGCTGGGCCGCGCCTTGAAGATCGCGATGAGCAGCGCGACGGCCGCGAGGGACCGCTCACCGCCGCTCAGCAGCGACAGTCGCTCGATCTTCTTGCCGGCCGGCTTCACGGTGACCTCGATGCCGGTCGTGAGCAGGTTGTCCGGATCGGTGAGGTGGATGCTGCCGGTGCCGCCCGGGAACAACACGGGGAAGACCGCGTTGAACGCGGTTCTCGTGTCTTCGAACGCGCTCGCGAAGATGTCCTGCATCTTCTCGTCGATCTCGTCGATGATCGTGAGCAGGTCCTTGCGCGTCGAGGTGAGGTCGGTGAGCTGCTCGGTGAGGAACTTGTGCCGCTGCTCCAGCGCGGCGAACTCCTCGAGCGCGAGCGGGTTCACCCGGCCGAGCTGCGCGAACTTGCGCTCCGCCCTCGCCAGCCGCGCTTCCTGCTCGGCCCGCACGAATCGCTTGCCCTCGGGCATCGCCCCCGCGCCGTCCGACTCGCGTTCCGACGCGCGTTCCGACTCGCGTTCCGACTCGCGTTTCTCCGGAGCATCCGCCAATTCCGACCCGGATTTGGCCATTTCGGCCCCATTTGCGCTCTCCGCGACCGAAACCTCCGGAGAAACGCGTGGCGGCAAAATGACAGTATCGAGCGGCACGAGCTGCTCCGGGCCGTACTCGGCCACGAGCACGTCCTCGACGAGGCCGAGCTCCTCGCCGGCGCGCTCGAGCAGCGTCGAGAGGTGCAGCTTCTTCTCGTAGACCTGCATCTCGAGGCCGTGCACGCTCTCGCTGATGGCGGTGAGCCGCTCCCGCAACGCGTTCTCGCTGCGGCGCAGCTCGGCGAGCTCCTCGTTCTGGGCTGCGCGCTCGGCCTCGCGGGCGGCGAGTTCGAGACGAGCCTGGGACACCGAGCGGTCGACGGAGTCGAGCACCGCCGGGAGGGCCTCGAGCACCCGCTGGGCGGAGGCGACCTGGCGTCGGCGGATCACGGCGCGGCGGGCGGCCTCCTCGGCCTGCACCCGATCCGCTTCCATCTGGCGCTTCAGCTGTTCCGCCCTCGCCTGCTGGGCGCGCACCCGCTCCCGCGCGGTCTCCACCTGCAGTCGCGCCTCGATCTCGTTCTCCCGCGCCGACTCCAGGTCGGCGAGCACGCCCTCGCGTGCCGCGACATCGAGGATGGGGCGGGGGCGGGATGAAGCCGTCTCCAGTTCCTGGCGAGCCCGGTCGGCCTGGGCGGCGGCATCCGCCACCGCGTCGGTCGCCAGGGCCAGGCCCTTCTCGAGCCGGTCGGCCTCCGCCTGGGCGGCCTCGACCTGCACGCGCACGCGGTTGAGGTTCTCGGTCTGGGCGGCGAGCTGCGAGTCGAACTGGCGCAGGGCGGTGAGGGCGCGCGCAGACTGCTCCTTCGCCACCTGGTGACGCCCCCGCTGCTCGGCGAGCGCGAACTTGGCGCGGTCGATGAGGGAGTTCACCTCCTCGAGCCGGTGCTTCGCCGCATCGCGGTCCGCGACGAGTTCGAGCCGCGAACGCTTGGCTCCCGAGCCGCCGCGCAGCACGTATTCAGACAGGACGTCGCCGGACTTCGTGATGATCGTGACGGCCGAGCCCGCGGCGAGACTGGTCCACGCGACGCGCGCCGTGGCGAGGTCGTCGGCGATGAGGATGCCGCTGAGCAGGCGCCGCACGCCGTCCGGCGCGGTGGCGACGCTCTCGGCGGTGACGATGCCGTTGCCGAGGTCGCGCGCGGCCGCGGTTGGCGCCGCCGACTCCGCGATCACGATCTCGACACGCCCGTAGTCGTTGCTGCCGGAGTGCTCGATCGCGTCGAACGCCGACGAGCGATCGTCGGCGAGCACGGCGTCGGCGAGCGAGCCGAGTGCGGCCGCAATGGCGGCCTCGAACCCGGGCTGAACCTGCACGTGTTCGGCGACGAGACCGCGGATGCCGGCGAGCCGCGCGGAGACGAGGGCGCTCGAGCCGTCCTTCTGGTCGAGGGCCGACGACAGCGCGCTCGTGCGGGCGGCGAGGGCGTCGCGTTCGCGTTCGTGGCCGTGCAGTTGTTCGCGCAGGCGCTCGATCTCGGCCTCGGCATCCAGAACCTCGGCCTGTGCCGTCTCGTATGCGGCGTCGAGGTCGGTCTCGCCGGAGTCGGTGAGCGCCGCTTCGGCCTCGAGTTCGACAAACGAGGCCTGGGACTTCTCCCGCCGGTCACGGGCCGCGTCGAGCGCGTTCTGCTGGCGGAGCACTTCCCCGCGCACCGCAGCGAGGCGGGACAGCGCGGTGTCGGCCTGGCCGTTGAGCTTCGACATCTCGAGGTCGTGCCGGGAGACGAGGGAGGACTGGTAGGCGATCTGCTCGTCGAGCCCGTCGAGGTTGGCGCGCGCGACGGCGGTCGCGGCCTGGGTCTCCTGCCAGGCGGCCTGCGTGTCGGTGACCGCGGAGAGGAGGCTCTCGATCTCGTCTTCGGCGTCGGCCACCATTTGGCGGGTGACGCCCTGGCCGGCATCCGGCGCGTCCGTCTGCTGCCCGAGCAGGGCGAGGCGCTGATTGGCGAGCGTGTAGAGGCTGCGCAGCCGTTCCTGCACCGATTCGAGGCCGAAGGCGGTGCGGCGCGCGAGATCGACGGCATCGCCCTCCTGCGACTGCTCGATGCGGTGCTCGCGCAGCTTGTTCTGGTCGAGCTGTTCCTGCAGCACGATCCGCTCGGTCTTGCGTTCGCTCTCGCTGCGGGCGGACGCGGTGATGGCGGCACGGAGCGTGACGACCTCGTCGGCGAGCAGTCGCGCGCGGGCATCCCGCACGATCGAGGCGATCGATTGCGCCTCCTTGGCGATCTCGGCCTGGTGGCCGAGCGGCTTGAGCTGGCGGCGGATCTCCCCGGCGAGGTCGCTCAGCCGGGTGAGGTTGGCCTGCATGGCGTCGAGCTTGCGGATGGTCTTCTCTTTGCGACGACGATGCTTGAGGATGCCCGCCGCCTCCTCGATGAAACCGCGGCGGTCCTCGGGGCTCGCGTGCAGCACGGCGTCGAGCTGGCCCTGCCCCACGATCACGTGCATCTCCCGGCCGAGGCCGGAGTCGCTCAGCAGCTCCTGTACGTCGAGCAGGCGGCAGGTGTCGCCGTTGATCGCGTACTCGCTGCCGCCGTTGCGGAACAGGGTGCGGCTGATCGTGACCTCGGCGTAGTCGATCGGCAGCGCGCCATCCGCGTTGTCGATCGTGAGGATCACCTCGGCCCGGCCGAGCGGGCCCTTGGTTGCCGTGCCGGCGAAGATGACGTCTTCCATCTTGCCGCCGCGGAGCGTCTTGGCGCCCTGCTCCCCCATGACCCAGGCGAGGGCGTCGACGACGTTGGACTTGCCGGAGCCGTTCGGTCCGACGACGCACGTCACGCCCTGCTCGAACGCGAAGGTCGTGGACTGGGCGAACGACTTGAACCCCTTGAGGGTAAGGCTCTTGAGATACACCGGCCAGCCCTCTCCGACGCCCCAGAAACGTCTGGGTCTACGGTACCGGACGGCGGCGGGTCTCCCCGGCAGGCACGGCCCGGCGGAGGGGTGGTTCCCGCGGTCGGTGGACTCGTTGCGCGGTGCCGCCGGGAAGGCAAGACTTGAGAAATGCACGCGCGGCGCGAGGAAGAGCTGAGGACGGTGCCGGTGGCGGAGCTCGCCGGCTACCTCACCGAGCGATCGGGACTCCCGGGCCCCCGCGGCAACCTGGAACTCGCCGACGGCTTCGCCGCGGTCGCCGACCGCGAGACGATCCTGCGGTTCGCCCACCTCGACGACGAATACCTGCGCTTCTGCGGCACGGAGGCGGTCGGCCGCCTCGTCGTTGCCGAGCCGGGGAATGCCCCGCTCGGATCGCTGCTGCGGGAGCGGGCCTCCGACCCCCTCTGGCGTGTGCGCGAGGCCTCGGCGCGCGCCCTGCAGCTCATCGGCGACGCCCAGCCCGACCGGCTGCGGGAGATTGTCGCGGACTGGCTGACGGATGCGGACGGCTACGTCCGCCGGGCCGCCGTCGCCGGAATCTGCGAGCCCCGGCTCCTCGCCGACCCCGCGACGGCGACCGTCGCGCTCGACGCGTGCTCGAGCGCGACCGACTGGATCGGCTCGCTGCCCGCCGACCGGCGCACGGACCCGGCGGTGCGCAATCTGCGGCAGGCGCTCGGGTACTGCTGGAGCGTCGCCGTCGCCCCGGCACCGGCCGCCGGGTTGGCCGCATTCGACGGACTGCGCGCGGTCGACGACTCGGACATCCGCTGGATCGTCGCCTCCAATCTCACCAAGGCGCGGCTGCGCCGGGTTCTCGAGACGGAGGAGCCGTGACCGAGCGCCCGATCGACGGACTGCGCATCCCCGCATCCATCGTTTCCCCCGATGCGGCCGACTTCATCGAGATGACGCGGGTTCGCAACGACATCGAGGCCGAGGGGGCCGGCAACTACGACCTCGCATACGAGCCGACCGAACTGCTGCCCAGCTGGCAGAACACCGACTACGAGCCACGGCGGCTGTTCGTCGCACGCCTCGACGGCCGGATCGTGGGGCGCGGGCACTACGAGACGACCGCGAGCGACGAGTCGACCACCGCGTGGCTCACCGTGGTGGTCCTGCCGACGGTGCGCCGACGTGGCATCGGGGCCGCAATGTACGAGCGAATCGAGTCGCTCGCCGCCGAGGAGGGGCGCACGGTGCTACAGGCGTACATCATGGACACGGCCGACTTCCCCGGAGAGCGCATCCCCTCCCCGACCGGGTTCGGCTCCGTCTCGCGGGGCAGCCCAGGCTCCCGGTTCGCACTCGCCCGCAGCTTCGCGCTCGGGCAGGTCGAGCGGGTGAACCGCCTCGCGCTGCCGACCGCGCCCGGCGAGCTCGAGCGGCACCTCGGCGCGGCGTAGGCCGTCGCCGGCGCGGACTACCGGCACGTGTACTGGTCGGGTCGAACGCCGGCCGACCGGCTCGACGACATCGCCCTCCTCCGCACGCGCATGGGCACCGATGCGCCGACGGCCGGTCTCGACCCGGACTCGACGCCGTGGGATGCCGCCCGCGTCGCGCACTGGGACGAGCGCCTGGAGTCCAGCCCGCGAGTGCTCATCACCGCGGCGGTGGAGCACGCTCCCACCCGTCGGCTCGCGGCGTTCGCCGAGCTCTCCGTGCCGCCGGAGCCGACTCGGCCGGTCGAACAGCAGGACACCCTCGTGCTGAGCGAACATCGCGGCCGCCGACTCGGGATGCTCGCCAAGGCGGCCAATCTGGTGCGCCTGCAGCGGGACCATCCAGGGCATCCGAGCGTCACGACCTTCAACGCCGAGGAGAACCGGCACATGCTGTCGGTGAACGAGGCGGGGGGATTCGTGGCCGTCGACTACGAGGGCGCCCGGCGGAAGACGTTCGAGACGCCCTGAGCCGCGTTCGGGGAGCCCCGTGTTCGGGGAATGTAAGGGCGCGCCGTCGGTTCCCGGATTGTGGCCGCCGATCCGCTTGAATGATCACATGGGCGAGTCGGACCAGAGGGGCCAGTCGCGGGGCCTCGTCGTGATCGTCGAAGACGAACGCGCGATCGCCGACCTCGAACGTCTCTACCTCGCCGAGGCGGGTTTCGGCGTGCACGTGGAGGGCGACGGGGAGGCCGGGCTCGCGAGCATCCGACGCCTGCGTCCCGTGGCGATCGTGCTCGACGTGGGCCTGCCCGGCATCGACGGCATCGAGATCTGCCGCCGGCTCCGCGCCGCCGACGACTGGACCCCCGTCATCTTCGTCACCGCCAGGGACGACGAGGTCGACCGCGTCCTCGGCCTGGAGCTCGGCGCCGACGACTACCTCACCAAGCCGTTCTCCCCGCGGGAGCTCGTGGTGCGAATCAAGACCATCCTGCGCCGGCACGACGGGCCGGCGGCCGGGCGGATGCTCACCGTGGGAGCGATCGTGCTCGACCCGCTTCGGCGGCGGGTCGAGGCATCCGGGCTGCCGATCACGCTCACGAGCACCGAGTTCGACCTGCTCGCCAAGCTCATGAGCTCGCCGGGGCAGGTCTTCACCCGCGAACAGCTGCTGTCGTCGGTGTGGGGCCAGGCCGACTACGGTCTCGGGCGCACGGTCGATGTCCACGTGGCTCAGCTACGGTCCAAGCTCGGCGAGGCGAGCCCCATCGTCACGTCCCGCGGCGTGGGCTACTCGGTGTCGACATGAGGGCGTACCTCCGTTCGCTGCGCGGCCGCATCACCCTCGTCACGGTGAGCGTCGCGATGCTCGCCGTTCTCGCCACGGGCCTCATCTCCCTGCAACTCGTGCGGGTGTCGACCATCAACGAGGCGAAGTCCCAGCTGGCCGCCCAGGCCGACGTGCTGAGTAAGCTTCGCGCGGCCGCCACCATCACCGACCTGAGCGATCGGGTGAAACTCGCCCTCGGCGACACGGATGTCGCGCTCGTGCGCAGGAACGGGCAGGTGGTCGGCGGAGCTGCCGCCTACATCGACGCGGCGATGGTGCGGAGACTGCTGCGCGGGAATCCGGTGTCCACGGTGCGGCGCACCGACGGCGAGACGGTGGTGATCGAGGGCCGGACGACGCCGTCCGGGGCCGCGATCGTGCTCGTGCGCTCGCAGGCGAGCCTCGAGCGCGCGACCCGGCAGACGGGCAGTCGCATCCTGATCGCCCTCCTCGTGGGGATCGTTCTCGCGGTGATCGCCGGGGCCCTGCTCGCCCGGTGGATCGCGAAGCCGCTCGTGACGACCGCGGCGACGGCGCGAAGGATGGCCGCCGGCGAACGCGGCCTGCCGATTACCGCGCACCGTCCGACCGAGATCGCGGATGTGGCGGATGCCCTCGCGAGTCTCGACCATGCCCTCACCACGAGCGAGGGCCGGCAGCGGGAGTTCCTGCTGTCGATCTCGCACGAACTGCGCACACCGCTCACGGCCGTGCGCGGGTACGGGGAGGCGATGACCGACGGTCTCATCCACGAGGCGGACATCGCCTCGGTGGGGGCGACGCTCGTCGCGGAGACCGAGCGTCTCGACCGGTTTGTGGCCGACCTGCTCGAGCTGGCCAGGCTCGAGGCCGACGACTTCGTGATCCACCGTCAGGCGCTCGACGTCGCCGCCCTGCTCGACGAGGCGGGCCAGGCCTGGCTTGGCCGCTGCGCGACCCTCGGCGTGGTGCTGGGGGTAACCGCCGACCACGCGACGATCGTCACCGACGGCCGGCGGGTGCGCCAGGTGCTCGACGGGCTGGTCGAGAACGCGCTCCGGGTGACCCCGGTCGGCGCCGGGGTGCAGCTGCGCGCCAGGGCGGAGGGGACGGATGTCGTGCTCGAGGTGCGCGACGGAGGCCCCGGCCTGAGCGCCGACGACCTGCGGGTCGCCTTCGAACGTGGGGCGCTGCACGCGCGGTATCGCGACATCCGCCCGGTCGGCACCGGGCTCGGGCTCTCGATCGCCTCGCGGCTGGTGTCCCGGCTGGGCGGAAGCATCGTCGCGGGAAACGCGCCGGGCGGCGGCGCGGTCTTCACCGTGCGCCTCCCCGCGGCGTAGGGACTGCCCTCAGGCGGCCTCGCGCCGTCGCCCTGCCCCGCCCTGCCCCGCCCTGCCCCGCCGTCGCCCTGCCGTCGCCCTGCCGTCATCCCGTCCCTGTCGCCCTCTCGGCCTCTCCCGTCATCCCGTCCCTGTCGTCCTCTCGGCCTCTCCCGTCATCCCGTCCCCCGTGTGCATAACTCAGGCTGTTTCGTGGCAGAGCCGCTCGCAGCCCCCGGATCCACGCGGATCACCGGGCACCGCCAGCCAAACAGCCTGAGTTATGCACACGGGCGGCGGGGGAAAGGCGCAGGCGACGCGGCCGGGCCGCGGTCAGCGCAGGCGCTGGCAGAAGGCGCAGAGGTGCGAGTTGCGGTTCATGAACGACTCCCGCACGATCGGCCGGCCGCAGCGCGGGCACTCCTCGCCCTGCCGCCCGTACGCGTTGAGCGAGTGCGAGAAGTAGCCGGACGCCCCGTTCACGTTCACGTATTGGGCGTCGAAGCTCGTGCCGCCCTCCGCGAGGGCCTTGCCGAGCACGAGCCGCACCTCGGCGAGGAGGGTGCGCGCGCGGGCGCGGCTCAGCGTGGCCGTCGGCTGGTCGTAGTGGATGCGGGCAGCCCAGAGGGACTCGTCCGCGTAGATGTTGCCGACCCCGCTGATGAGGGCCTGGTCGAGCAGCGCGCGCTTGATGCCGGTCTTGCGTTTCGCGAGCGCCGCGAAGAACTGCGCGTCGGAGAATGCCGGGTCGAGCGGGTCGCGGGCGATGTGGGACACCTGGCGGGGCACCAGCGCCGCCTCGTCGCCGAACCCGCCCGGGCGACCGTCCGGCGTGCGCACGAGGTCGTCGATCGCCATCGATCCGAAGATCCGCTGGTCGACGAAATCGACGCGCAACGGGCCGAGCCGGTCGTGGTCCAGATCCAGTCGGATGCGCAGGAGCGCGTCATCCGGTTGTCCGACATCGCGCAGCAGCACCTGCCCGCTCATGCCGAGGTGCACCACGAGCGCCTCCGCGCCCACCGAAAACGCAGGAGATTCTTCGCCAACGGCGGCATGCGGGCGCGATGGGGCCGTTTCGTGGCGAATCTCCTGCGTTTTCGGGGCGGCGGCAACCGCGGGAGCAGCGGCAGCAGCGGCAGCGGCAGCGGCAGCGGCGGCGGCGGCAACCACCGGAGCGGCAGCGGCGGCAGCGGCGGCAGCGGCGGGATAGGCGAGAGCCGCGGGATAGGCGAGAGCCGCGGGATCGGGGCGCGCAGACAGCGGCAGCCAGAGGAACTTGCCGCGGCGAACCGCGCCGGTGATCACGCGTCCGGTGAGCCGATCGACGAAGTCTTCGCTCGGGCCGTCGTGGCGTCGCAGCGAGCGTCCGTCAAAGACGGTCACGGAGCGAACGGTCGCGCCGGTGACTGCCGGCTCGAGGCCGGCACGAACGACCTCGACCTCCGGGAGCTCCGGCACGCTCAGTCGGACAGCGACAGGGCGGTCCAGGCGTCGAGCGCCGCCGCCATTTCCGCTTGCTTCTTGCTCGTGCCGTCACCCTCAGCCACGTCGACGCCGCCGAGAGACACGGTCGCGTGGAACCGCTTCGAGTGATCCGGCCCGCTGTCCGTCACCTCGTAGTGCGGGAGGCCCCGGCCGGTTCGGGCCGCCAGCTCCTGCAGGCTCGTCTTGGGGTCCATCGCCGCGCCGAACCGCGCCGGGTTGGTGAACAGTGGACGGATGAGCCGCAGCACGAGCTCCGTGGCCGCCTCACCGCCGGCGTCGATGTACGCGGCGCCGATCACGGCTTCCACCGTGTCGGCGAGAATCGACGACTTGTCGCGACCCCCGGTGAGCTCTTCGCCGCGGCCGAGACGGATGTGCCTGCCGAGCCCGATGGCGCGGGCCACCTCGGCGAGCGCGACTGAACTCACGAGGCTCGCCCGACGCTTGGCGAGTTCACCCTCGTCGAGGTCGGGGTTCTCCCGAAACAGCATGACCGTGACGGCCTGGCCGAGAATCGAGTCGCCAAGGAACTCGAGGCGCTCGTTGTGTGCGACGCCACCGTGCTCGTACGCGTACGACCGGTGCGTCAGGGCGAGCTCGAGTAGGTCCGAGCTGACGCTCACGGCGAGGAACTCGACGAGTTCGCCCCGTGTTTCGCTAGTGCCCGGCATCGATCGCTCCGTCAGAGCAAGCGAGTGGACTAAACGTCCGCGACCTTGCGACCCTTGTACTCCATGTACAGCGGGGCGCCGGTGGAGTCTTCGACAACCTTCGCGCGGTGCGGGAGGCTGTACGTGGTCTTGCCGCCTTCGACGGTCTTGACCAGGGTCGGCGGGGTGGCCTTCCACTGGGCGCGACGCGCACGGGTGCTGGCGCGTGACATCTTGCGCTTCGGAACTGCCATGACTATCTCTTTTCTCTACTCGACGCCGCTTGCAGCATCGGTTACATCTGGGGTGGTGGTGTCTGCCAAGTCACCGAGCGCAGCCCACCGTGGATCGATGGGAGCCTCGTGCTCGTGGCCCGGGTTGTCGAGTAGTCGCACCCCACACTGCGGGCACAGACCGAGGCAATCTTCTTGACAGACCGGTTGGAACGGCAGTGAAAGCACCACCGCATCCCTGACTACGGGTTCGAGGTCAATCGTGTCCTCGTGAACCTCGTATTCAAAAGCTTCGTCTGAAGAATACGCGAAAAGCTCCTGGATTTCGACCTGAAGGGGTTGTTCGATGTCGATCAGGCACCGACCGCACTCGCCGGCGGCCGTTCCCTCGATGTCCGCGCTCACCAGAATGCCGTCGTGGAGGGACTCCATGCGCAGGTCGATTCGCAGCTCGCTGCCCTGTTTCACGCCGATCATGGCGTTGCCGAAGGACTCGGGCACGATCACGTCGAGCGCACGCTCACGCATCTCGCCCGGGCGGTGCATGAGGTCGTACACATCGACGGTGTATGGGGTCTTGATCACGTGAGGCACCCAACGAGTTTACGCGAGCGGCGGGCCCAACCTCCGTCCCTTCCGAAATCCATGCAATCCGGGATGACACGCCGACCAGCGGCGCATCCAGACGGCGTGTCGCCGGAATCGCATGGATTTCGGAAAGGGGGGCCGGGTCACTCGACCGCGGTGAACGCCTCGTCGTAAATCTCGAGGGCGCGAGCCACCTCATCCGCCGTCACGACGCACGGCGGCACGACGTGGATGCGGTTGTCCGCCGCGAACGGCAGCAGCCCGCGCGACATGAGCTCGCCCTTGAGTCGCGCGATGACGGCGCCGGAGACCGGCTTGCGGGTGTCGGGGTCGTCGACGAGGTCGAGGGCCCAGAAGACGCCGAGACCGCGCACCTCGCCGATCATCGGATGCTTGCGCGCCAGCTCCGCGAGCCCGGGCTCGAGGTGGTCGCTGCCGATCGCGCGGGCGTGGTCGATGATCCCCTCGTCGTCCATCGCGTCGATTGACGCGACGATCGACGCCATGGCGAGCGGATGCCCCGAGTAGGTGAGCCCGCCGGGGAACACGACGTCGTCGAACGCGTTGGCGATCGACTCCGAGATGATCACCCCACCGGTCGGCACGTAGCCGGAGTTGACGCCCTTCGCGAAGGTGACGAGGTCGGGCTTCCAGCTGCCCTCCTCGCGCGAGAATCCCTGCCAGGAGAACCACTCGCCGGTGCGGCCGAAGCCGGACATCACCTCGTCGAGGATGAGCAGGATGCCGTACTTGTCCGCGAGCGCCCGCACGCCTTCGAGGTAGCCGGGCGGCGGCACGAGCACGCCCGCCGTGCCCGGGATTCCCTCGAGCAGGATCGCCGCGATCGTGGACTGGCCCTCTGACACGATCATGCGCTCCAGGTGGTGCAGCGCACGCTCGCACTCCTGCTCCGGCGAATCCGACCAGAACTCCGAGCGGTAGGCGAACGGCCCGAAGAAGTGCACGTGCCCGCGGGCGAACTCATTGGGCATCCGTCGCCAGTCCCCCGTCGCCACGATCGCCGCTCCCGTGTTGCCGTGGTACGACCGGTACTGCGAGAGCACCTTGTCGCGTCCGGTCACGAGCCGCGCCATGCGGATGGCGTTCTCGTTCGCATCCGCACCACCGTTGGTGAAGAAGACCTTGCTGAACGGTCGGCCGGCCTTGGCCAGGATGCGCTTGGCCGCCTCGCCACGCGCGAGGTTCGCATGGGCCGGCGCGACCATCGTGAGGGTGTCGGCCTGCGCCTTGATGGCGGCGACGACCTTCGGATGCTGGTGCCCGATGTTCATGTTCACGAGCTGGCTCGAGAAGTCGAGATAGTGATTGCCGTCGAAGTCCCAGACGGTGGAGGCGAGCCCCCCGGCGATCACGAAGGGCTTCAGCGACCCCTGTGCCGACCAGGAGTGGAAGACGTGGGACCGGTCCAGGTCGTAGGCGAGTTCGCCGGCCGCGGGGTCGAGAGTGTTCATGGCTGCCTTTGTGAGCGGTGCGGGGGCCGAAGACGGCCCCCGCACCAGACTAGTGAGTTGTTACTTGCCACCCTCGGCGAGAGTGACGTCGATGGGCTTGAAGTTCGCGCCGGTCGTGTCGAGGTTCTCGGACTTGAGTTCGCCGAGCGCCTTCTTGATGTAGGTGTTGGTGTACGCGTCGGAGTCCGGCGCCTTGGTGATCACGGTCGAGCCCTCGAGGTTCTTCGCGTCCATGGCGACCCCGACGGTGCGCTTCCAGTCGGCGGCGTTGATCACCCCGATGCCGTCCGGGGACGGCCAGATGAGCTTGTTGACCTCGTTGGTCTGCCAGAGCTGGTGGCTCGTGCCAAGCTTCGTGCCGTAGGAGACCACGACGTCCGCGGCCTTCTGCGGGTTGTCCCTGGCGTAGATCCAGCCCTTGATCACGGCCTTGAGGAACTTGACCGTCGTGGCCTGGTACGCCTTGTCGCTGGAGAGTTTCGCGGTGTTGGCCCAGATCGCGTCCTGGAGCATCGCCGTTCCCTCCTTGTTCCAGTTGATCACGTTGAGGTCGCTCGCCTTGTAGAGCGCGCCCGTCGCCGGGTTCTTCGTCTCCAGGATCTGCGCGTACTCGTTGTAGACCATGGCCTGCGCGGCGTCGATGTCGCCGGAGAGCAGCGCGCTCTCGTCGAAGTTCTGCTGCACGAGGGTCACGTCCTTGGCCGGGTCGAGCTTCGCCTTGGTCATGCCGGCGAACAGCTCGAACTCGTTGCCGAAGCCCCAGTTGCCCACCTTCTTGCCCGTGAGGTCGGCGGCACTCGTGATGTTCGCCTTCTTCATCGACACCTGGAGGGTTCCCGAGCGCTGGTAGATCTGGCCGACGTCGGTGATGCCGGCGCCCTGCTCGCGGGACGCGAGTGCCTTCGGCACCCAGGCAATCGCGAAGTCGGCCTGGTTGTTGGCGAGGACGGTCTGCGGCACGATGTCCGTTCCGCCCTCGAGGATGGTGACGTCGAGTCCCTCATCCTTGAAGTAGCCCTGTTTGAGCGCCGCGTAGTACCCGGCGAACTGCGCCTGGGCGAACCACTGCAGCTGCAGCTTCACCGGGGTGAGCGCCCCGGAGGACGCACTGGCCGAACTGGAGGGTGTGGAAGTGGAGCATGCGCTGAGCAAAAGGGCGGCGGTTGCGGCCATCGCCGCAGCGCCGAGCACGACTCGTCTGCTGTGTTTCATTCGATCTCTCCTTGGATGTGATGGAAGGTGCTGGAAGGTGCAGGTGCTGGAAGGTGCAGGTGCTGATGGAACGTTGTGGTGCTTTCTTTCTGGTGCCCCCTGGCCCCGTCGGCAGGGTGACGCTGTGGGAGGTCAGGTTCGCCGGCGCGAGGCCAGCCTCTCGAGGATCAGGGTGACGCCGTAGAACACGACACCGAGCAGGACCGCGGCGAACACGTAGGCCCAGGCCCGCGGGTACGCGCTGTTGGCCGCAGCGGACGTGATGCGCGAGCCGAGTCCGTTCTGGAGGCCGCCGAAGTACTCGGCGACGATCGCCGAGATCACCGCGAGCGACGACGCGATGTTGAGGCCGGTGAAGACGTACGGCAGGGCCCCGGGAATGGTCACGGTGCGGGAGATCTGCCAGTTGGATGCCGCGTAGGCCCGCATGAGGTCGCGGTGCACCGGCTTCACCTGGCGCAGCCCGCGCACGGTGTTGATGAAGACCGGCACGAACACGACGATCGCCACGATCACCCGCCGCGGGGTCTCGCTCGTCGCACCGAACATGCTGCCGAGGATGGGCGCGAGCGCCACGATCGGCACGACGGCGACGGCCGCCACGAGTGGGGCGATGAGCTCGTCGACGACGGGAATGCGGGAGGCGAGCAGCGCGAAGAGGATGGCGACGACGGCGCCGATGACGAGGCCGACGAGGGCGTTCGTGCCGGTCGCGACCGTGGCCGGCACGAAGAGCGGCCCGATGAGCTGCACCTGCGCCCAGATCGCGAGCGGCGACGGGAGCAGGTAGGGCTGGATGCCCGCGAGCTGCACCACGAGCTGCCACGCGATCAGCGCGAGCACCCCGAACAGCACGGGCGGCAGCACCCGGCGCACGAGCACGGAGTTCATCGGGACTCCACCCCGCGCACCGAGGAGGCGGCCGTGGACGTTGCAGGCGCGCCGTGCAGTGCCTCCCGCACCGCGGTGACCCCGGCGAAGAACCTCGAGTCTTCGCGCAGCAGTTCGCCGCGGTCATCGCCGAGGGACACGGGGACGATCTCGCGGATGCGGCCGGGGCGCGGGCTCATCACCACCACGCGGTCGCTCAGGAACACCGCCTCGGGGATGGAGTGGGTCACGAACACGACGGCCGCTCCGGTCTCGGCGCAGATGCGAACGAGTTCGGACTGCATCCGCTCCCTCGTCATCTCGTCGAGCGCGCCGAACGGCTCGTCCATGAGCAGCAGTCGCGGCTTCTCGGCGAGGGACCTCGCGATGGCCACGCGCTGCT
The DNA here is from genome assembly GCF_036569425.1 of Lacisediminihabitans sp. GTDB lineage: Bacteria > Actinomycetota > Actinomycetes > Actinomycetales > Microbacteriaceae > Lacisediminihabitans. The sequence continues at coordinate 21,761 of NZ_DATCQQ010000021.1, read as the reverse complement.
GCATCCCGCCGGAGAGTTGCTCGGGATACTTGTCGCCGAAGTCGGACAGCCCGACGAGGGAGAGCAGTTCCGCCACCCGGTCCCGGCGCTCGCGCGCCCCGAAGCGGTGCAGGACGAGGGGCAGCTCGATGTTCGCGGCGACCGAACGCCACGGAAGGAGGCCGGCGCTCTGGAACGCGATGCCGTAGTCCTGGTCGATGCGCGCCTGGCGGGCGGTCTTGCCGAATACCGACACCGTGCCGGCCGTCGGCTCGTCGAGGTCCCCGATGAGGCGGAGGAGGGTGGACTTGCCGCACCCGGAGGGGCCGATGAGGGAGACGAATTCGCCGGGCGAGACGGTGAGGCTCACGTCGTCCAGGGCGACGACGGTGCCGTCACCCTGGCTCCGGGCGGCGCGCTTCGACGCCGTTCCCGCGAAGGTCTTCGTGACGCCGACGATCTCCACGGCGAGCTGGCTGGAGTCAGTCATGACTGGGTCTCGTTCCTTCGGTAGCGGCTGAGCGCGAGGCCCATGATGGAGACGATCCCCGCGGCCGCGAGCCCCATGAGCACCGCTCCTGCGATCGGCGAGTACGCCTTGGCCGGATCGCTCGAGCCGGACTGCGCGAACTCGATGATGAGCCGGCCGATGCCGCCCTCGGTGCCGGTCGACACCTCGGCCACGACGGTGCCGATGATGGCGCTCGCGGCGCCAAGCCTCAAGGCCGGCAACAGGTAGGGCACGCTCGCCGGCACCCTCAGGTAGAACAGGGTCTTCCACCAGCCGGCCGCGTAGCTGTGCATGAGCTCGGTGTGCGCGACCTCGGGCGATTGGAACCCGCGGAGGGCACCGATCGCCACCGGGAAGAACGCGAGGTAGCTCGCGATCACGGCCACCGACATCCAGCGCTGCCAGCTGAAGCTGCCGAACTGCAGCTGGCCGCCCCAGGTGACCACGAGCGGGGCGAGCGCGATGAGCGGCACGGTCTGGCTGAGCACGAGCCACGGCAGAACCGCCGCCTCCGCGACGCGGAAGCGGAGCATCACGAGCGCGAGGCCGATGCCCACCACCGCACCGATGAGCAGCCCGAGGAACGCGGTACCGAGGCTCGACACGCAGCCAAGCAGCACGATCAGCCAGACCGGCTGCGAGTCGGCGGCGGAGGTGAGCGGCTGGGCCGCCCGCGCGAGCATGGCGCCGAGGTGCGGCATCGAGATGTCGTCGGTGCGCGGAAGCAGGAGCACTCCCCCGACACCCCAGCCGGCGAGTGGCCCGAAATTCTTGTAGAGCTCCCAGGCCAGGGCGAGCAGCAGCACGCCCGCCGTTCCGAGCGCAATCGCGCGCGTTCGCCTGCCCGCCGTGCGCCTCATGCGGCCTCTCCGGTCACGCCTTGGCCACGATCTGTTCGCGCATGGCCGGCATCACGGTCTCGCCGTACACCCGAAGCGTCTCTTCCTTGTTGTCGTGCTGCAGGTAGCCGGCGAACTGGTCGACGCCGAGCTCCTTGAGCGCGCCGAGCTTGGCAATGTGGTCGCTCGCGCTGCCGAGCAGGCAGAACCGGTCGACGATGTCGTCCGGCACGAAGGCGGCGTGGGTGTTGCCGCTTCGACCGTGCTGGTTGTAGTCGTAGCCCTCACGCGCCTTGATGTAGTCGGTGAGCGCCGCGGGCACCGACGACGACTCGCCGTACTTCGCCACGATGTCGGCCACATGATTGCCGACCATGCCGCCGAACCAGCGGCACTGGTCGCGCATGTGCGTCCAGTCGTCGCCGATGTACATCGGCGCCGCGACGCAGAACTTGACGGCGGCCGGGTCGCGCCCCGCCTTCTCGGCCGCGTCGCGAACGGTCTTGATCATCCACTCCGCGATGTCGAGGTCGGCGAGCTGCAGGATGAATCCGTCCCCCACCTCCCCGGCGAGCTTGAGGGCGAGCGGACCGTAGGCGGCCACCCACACCTCGAGCTCCGAGCCGTGGCTCCAGGGAAACTGCAGCTGCGCTCCGTTGTACTCGACCGACCGCGAGTTCGACAGTTCGCGGATCACGTGGATCGCCTCGCGCAGTGCCTTGAGCGTCGTCGGCGCCCCGTTCGTCACGCGCACCGCCGAGTCGCCGCGCCCGATGCCGCAGATGGTGCGGTTGCCGTACATCTCGTTGAGCGTCGCGTAGAGGGAGGCCGTCACCGTCCAGTCGCGCGTGGCCGGGTTCGTGACCATGGGTCCGACCTTGATCCGGTGCGTCTCGGCCAGGATCTGGCTGTAGATCACGTACGGCTCCTGCCAGAGCAGGTGCGAGTCGAACGTCCACACGTACTCGAATCCGTGCTGCTCCGCGAGCTTGGCGAGATGCACCGTGCGGGACGCCGGCGGGTTGGTCTGGAGTACTGCTCCGAATTCCATGGTCAGTTCGCCGATCCGGGCCGAAGCGTGCAATCTGTGCCAACATGTCGGCCCCGATTGCACGCAACGACCCCAGTAGTGGTTGTTCTCATCAGATCAAGTACTGCGAGAGGCCGCGCTTGAAGTACTTTCCGTCGCCCTTCGCTCCGAGGTACCGGTTGTCGTCGACGATGACTTTGCCGCGAGAGATCACGGTGTCGACGTGCCCGTCGATCTCGAAGCCCTCCCAGGCGGAGTAGTCCATGTTCATGTGGTGGGTCTTGGCTCGACCCGCTTCAGGCATCCCGATCGACGTGTGCCCGTTGGGGTCGTAGATCACGACGTCGCCGTCCGCGCCCGGCTGGATCACGCCCTTCTTGCCGTACATGCCGAACATGCGGGCGGGGGTCGTGGAGGTCACCTCCACCCAGCGCTCGAGCGAGATCTTCTTGTCGACCACGCCCTGGTAGAGCAGGTCCATGCGGTGTTCGACCGAGCCGATGCCGTTCGGAATCTTCGAGAAGTCCCCGAGCCCCATATCCTTCTGGCCCTTCATGCAGAACGGGCAGTGGTCGGTGGAGACCATCTGGATGTCGTTGGTGCGCAGCGCCTGCCACATGTGGTGCTGGTGGCCCTCCTTGCGCGACCGCAGCGGGGTGGAGCACACCCACTTGGCGCCCTCGAAGTCGCCCCACTCCTCGCCCTGGGCGCCGAGCTGCTCCTCGAGCGACAGGTACAGGTACTGGGGGCAGGTCTCGCCGAACACGTTCTGGCCGTTGTCGCGCGCGGCAGCGATCTGGTCGACGGCCTGCCTGGCGCTCACGTGCACGACGTAGAGGGGGGCGCCAGTGAGGTTGGCGAGCATGATGGCGCGGTGGGTGGCCTCCTCCTCCGCCTGCCACGGGCGGGTGAGGCCGTGGTAGAGCGGCGAGGTGTTGCCCGCGGCTACCGCCTGCTGCACCAGCAGGTCGATCACGCTGCCGTTCTCCGCGTGCATCATGATCATCGAGCCGTTGGTGGCCGCCTTCTGCATTGCCTTGGTGATCTGGCCGTCATCCGAGAGGAAGACGCCCTTGTATGCCATGAACAGCTTGAAGCTCGACACGCCCTCGGCGAGCAGTTCGTCCATGGCCACGAGCGACGAGTCCTGCACGTCGCTGAGGATCTGGTGGAAGCCGTAGTCGATCGCGCAATTGCCCGCGGCCTTCTGGTGCCAGAGGTGGTACTGGTCGAGGATGTTCTCGCCCGCGTACTGCACGACGAAGTCGACGATGGATGTCGTGCCGCCCCACGCGGCGGCGCGCGTTCCCGTCTCGAAGGTGTCGCTCGCGTTCGTGCCGCCGAACGGCATCTCCATGTGCGTGTGCGCGTCGATCCCGCCGGGGATCACGTACTTGCCGCGCGCGTCGATCACGGTGTCGACGTTCGCCTCGACGTCGAAGCCGAGCAGGCTCGAACCGGGAGCGAGCACCGCGGCGATCGTCTCCCCGTCGATGAGCACGTCGGCCGTGGCTGTGCCGGTCGAGTTGACGACCGTGCCGTTCCTGATCAGGGTCTTCATTGCGATTCTCCCCCGCCGCTCTACGGCGCCACCGTGGCGGTGTACGACTCCGGACGGCGATCCCGGTAGAACTGCCAGGCGTTGCGCACCTCGCGCAGCACGTCGAGGTCGAGGTCGCGAATCACGATCTCGGTCCTGTCGGTGCTCGCGACATCCCCCACGAAGTTGCCGCGCGGGTCGACGAAGTACGAGCTGCCATAGAAGGTGACGGCGTCATCGCCGAACTCCTCCGTCTCCGTGCCGATCCGGTTGTTGGCCCCGATGAAGTACTGGTTCGCCGCCGCCGCGGCCGGCTGCTCGAGCTCCCACAGTCGGTTGGAGAGGCCGGGCTTGGTGGCAGAGGGGTTGAAGACGATCTGCGCGCCGCCCAGGCCGAGCTCGCGCCACCCCTCCGGGAAGTGCCGGTCGTAGCAGATGTACACGCCGACCTTGCCGACGGCGGTGTCGAAGACGGGGTAGCCGAGGTTGCCGGGGCGGAAGTAGAACTTCTCCCAGAACTGCGGGAGGTTCGGGATGTGGTGCTTACGGTACTTGCCGAGCATCGTGCCGTCGGCGTCGATCACGACTGCCGTGTTGTAGTACACGCCCGGCATGTCCTCCTCGTAGATCGGCAGCACGATCACGAGCTTCAGCTCCTTGGCGAGGGCCTGGAAGCGCTCGACCGTCGGGCCGGGGATCGACTCGGCGTAGTCGTAGTACTTCGTGTCCTCGATGATTCCGAAGTACGGCCCGTAGAAGAGCTCCTGGAAGCAGATGATCTGCGCGCCCTGCGCGGCGGCATCCCGCGCGAACTGTTCGTGCTTGGCGATCATGGATTCCTTGTCGCCGGTCCATGTGGTTTGGGTGAGCGCTGCACGTACGACAGTCATCGGGGCCTCCATTGCCATCTTCGTTTTGTTATTGTGCGCCGTAAACATTTCCCATATGTTTCTCTGTGTGACGTTGGCGTAAACATAGAGGCGAATCGGAATCAGATCAATGGTTGAGCGCAAGGACGTGTCGTGACGGCCATCGCGCGAGCCGTCGAGGAGGCGTCGCCGCACGGCATCGCCGCGGCGGTCGCCCGCCTCATCACCTCCGGCGACCTCGCCCCCGGCGACCGGCTGCCGACCGTGCGGGGACTCGCCGCCGACCTCGGAGTCAGCCCGGCGACGGTGAGCCACGCGTGGCAGGCGCTGTCGAGCGTCGGCCTCATCATCTCGCGCGGTCGAAGCGGGAGCTTCGTGATGGCTACCCCGCGCAAGTGGCTCCCCCCACGGTTCCAGGGCCTCGCCAGCCAGCTCGAGGCCACGCGGCTCGACCTCTCCACCGGAACCCCGGATCCGGCGCTCCTCCCGGCGCTCGGCCCGGCGCTCTCCCGAGTGTCGATGCGCGCCGGCACCGTGAGCTACCTCGACCAGCCCGTGATCCCTGAGCTCGAGTCGATCCTGCGCTCGACCTGGTCGCACGAGGTCGAGGCGGTGACCGTGGTCGACGGCGCGCTCGACGCGATCTCCCGCGCGATGGAGATCACGGTTCGTTTCGGCGACCGCGTAGTGGTGGAGGATCCGGGCTTTCCGCCCATCTTCGACCTGCTCGACCACTTCGGCGCCGTGCGGGTTCCCGTCGGGCTCGACGCCGACGGGATGCGCCCGGACCTGCTCGAGGAGGCGCTCACGCTGCGGCCGACCGTGATCATCCTGCAGCCGCGGGCCCAGAACCCCACCGGCCGGTCGCTGACGAAGGCGCGGGCCGAGGAACTCGCCCGCGTCGTGATGCGCAGCCGCCACGCGAGCGACGCCATCATCATCGAGGACGACCACTCCGGCGAGATCGCGGCGACGAGGGATGTGAGCCTCGGAGCGTGGCTTCCCGACCAGGTCATCCACATCCGCAGCTTCTCCAAGTCCCACGGCCCCGACCTGCGGATTGCGGCGGTCGGCGGCAACACCGAGATCATCGAGCAGCTCGTGGCGCGTCGAATCCTTGGACCGGGCTGGACCTCGCGGATGCTGCAGACGATCCTGCACGACCTGCTCACCGACTCCACCTCGGTCTCCGAGGTGAACGACGCGCGCCGCGTCTACCGCGCGCGCCAGCGCAAGCTGTCGGAGGCGCTCGGCCGGGAGGGCCTCACGGTCGCCCCCGCCGACGGCATCAACACCTGGCTGCCCGTCGCGGACGAGCGCACCGCGGTCGTGCGGCTCGCGGCGGCCGGAATCCGCGTGGCGGCCGGCACCCCGTTCCAGGCCGGCCAGGCCGGGCAGGGTAGCCTCGCCGCCCCCGGCGGACACTTCGTGCGCGTGACGGCGGGTCTGGTTCGCGACGACTTCGACTCCGTCGCCGCCAGTCTCGCGTCGGCGGCGTGGTCGTAGTTCCGCACGGAGCGGTCGCGCACAACCCTCGCGCCTCACCGCGGCGCAAAACTGCCGCACCAACCCTCGTGCCTAGCCCCCGCGCCCAGCCCTCGCGCCTTGTCCTCGCGATTGGCCCTCGCGATTGGCCCTCGCGCCTAGCCCTCGCGATTGAGCCGCGCCGCCAGGCGGGTCCAGAGCGACCTCGGGGCGATGGCCGCCCGCAGCCTCCGCCAGCGTCCGGCAGTGGAACGGAGGCCGCCGACCACCGTGAGCACGTCTCCGGACGCCCCGGAGTACGCGCCGCCGCCGGTCGGCGCCGCGTAGCTTTCCCGCTCTACAGCGACCCGAAGGCGACCGATAGCCGGGTGCGCCCCCGGCGCATCCGTGGCGAGCATCTCCTCCGCCTCGCGCGGCGTCGCCGTCTGAGGGATCGCGTAGCCGAGGTCGTCCGCCGACTGCAGAACCTCGCACCACGCGACGACGGCCGGGGCCGTTCCCGCCCGCAGCGAGCGTACCCGGCGGCGGCGCTGCAGACCCCTGACCGGCCCGGGAATGGAGAACACCAGCGCCACCAGCACCAGCGCGAACGCCGTCCAGAGCCACGAGGTGAGCCCGGTGACCGCACCGCCATTCGCGCGGTTGTGGCCAGAGGGATCCAGGGGGTTGACCGAGGCCGACGACGACGGGCGCGGGCCCGCGGACGGCGCGGCGGAGGCGGGCGTCGAATTGACCGGGATCGGCACATCGGCCAGGCTCTGGTCGGCGTAGCTCGGGATGTCGCCCCGTCCGGGAGTCGGCTCGAAACGGGTCCAGCCGATCCCCTCGAAGTACAGCTCCGGCCAGGCGTGAAGGTCGTGGGAGGTCACCTCGAAGGTGGTGCGGCCCGCACTGTCGAACCCGGTTCGGGATCCAGGCAGAAAGCCGACCGCGATCCTCGACGGGATGCCCAGGCTGCGCGCCATGACCGCCATGGCCGAAGCGAAGTGGATGCAGTACCCCGATTTCGCCTTGAGGAACGCGGCGACCACCTTCATGCCGGTGCCGTCGTAGCCGGCCTTCACCGGGGCGGTCTCGGAGTATTCGAAGTCGCCGATCCGGAAGAAGTCCTGCAGCAGGAGCGCCTTCTCGTAGTTGCTTGGCGCGCCGCCCGCCACCGCCTGGGCGGTCGTGCCGATCACCGCTGGGATGTCGGGCGGGAGTTCCAGGTACGGCGAGAGGCCGCTCGGCACGGTGGAGCCGGCGGCCTCGAGCTGCGCCGGCGTCGGCGAGATCGTGAGACTCACCGCCCGATAGGTCTCGCCCTCTGCGGTCTGGTTGGGGCTGCGCACCACGAGCCCGGGCGGATCCCAGTACCAGTCGCCAAGGAGCCCGCTGATCGTGGTGGTGGGGTAAGGGAGGGGGAGCCAGGGACTCGTGAGGGACTTGATGGAGACGTAGCTCGTGTCGTTCGACCGGTTTACCTCGGGCGACAGCCCCGGGGCGTCCCCCAGCTTGTTCGTGGTGTTGCCCCGGTTGACCGAGAAATTGTCCGGGCTCCAACTCGACCCGACGAATTTCTCCAGGCTCACGAGCCTCAGGTAGTGACCGTCGCCCGACTTCGTGCTGTAGTCGAGCACGGTGTGCTCGATGTCCTGGCGCAGGTCGTCGCCGAGGGAGAGCACCGGGTTCACTCCGGTGCTGAACCCCGATCCGATCTCCTCGGCCGGGGTAATCGCGGGCAGCACTAGCGGCAGCACCATCGTGCCGACGATGATCGCGGCTGCGAGGGACACGGTCGCGCGGGTCAGCCGCAGCGGCACGGCGCTGCGCAGGAGCAGCAGAAACGCGAGGGCCGCGGCAACGAACAACAGCGGATCGGTGGAGTCGATCGACACGACGCTCGGCACCGCGAGGAGCACGGCGAGCGGGATGCCGGCGAGCGCCGGCGAACGCAGGGTGAGGGCGAGCAGGTCGGCGATCCACACGATCGCACCGACACCGGCGCAGAGCAGGAAGGTGATCGGAATGTTCGCCACGGCGGGCAGGGACTGTCGGTTGATCGACACTCCGGCCGCGTCGGTCAGCTCGCGGAACCGCTCGAACGAGTCGCCGGTCGGCACGACCCCGAGAAAGGCGGTGCCGGCGGCGAAGAACAGTGTCAGCGCGCCCCCGAGCACGAGCAGCGACACGAGCGGCGGCACCCATCGGCGCCTCGTGATGTAGCGTGCGCCGGCCGCCGATCCGAGCACGAGCATGCTGAGCAGCACCAGCTGGATCCACCAGAGCGCACCCTCGAGAATCACGTGCAGCCCGGTGATGGTGGCGATCACCGCGAGGAGGAGCGCGCCGGTCACCCTCGCCGCGCGATCCCGGCCGAAGCCGGTGGGAATGGTGGCGGTGGGGCCGAGCCTGCTCGCCGTGCTAACCGCGTGCACGGCTCGCCTCCTGGGCCGCGCCGACCGCGCGCCAAACGGACTCGATCGGTTCGCCTACGGCCACCGGGATGCAGATCCAGCCGCCCGCCCGCAGGACACCGGCCAGCGCCAGCTGGCGGGGCGAGATCAGGAAGGCCACGGCGAGATCGAACGAGTGGCGTTGGGTGACGAGACGGTCGACGAGCTGCTGGTCGGCATCCGAGAGCACCGCGAAGATGGAGCCCTGCGAGCGGTCCGGTCGGTCGACCCCGCTCAGGAGGGTGAGGTCCGAGGTCGCGTCGTCGACGAGCCGCACGACGGCGAGGCTCTCGAGGAACTCGTTCGGCCGGTCGAGCGGCGCGAGCTGCACCGGCCCGGTCTCGATCACGCGCACGACGAACCCGCTGCGCAGGAGGTGCAACCCGACCGAGGCGATCAGGGAAACTGCCCGCTCGAAGGACTCGCTCTCCGGCTGGTCGACCTCGCGCGGAAAGTCGGCGTCGCGGTAGCGGACGCGGCGGGTCTCCAGCACGATGCGCGCCTCCGCGTGGCTGCGCTGCTCCTCCTGCCGCACCATGAGCTCGCCGTGGTGGGCGGATGCGCGCCAGTGCACACGCCGGAGGGCATCCCCGCGTCGGTACTCCCGGGTCATGAGATCGTCTTCGCCGCCGAGCGCCCTCCGCTGGAGCGTGCGCGTCGGCCCCTCGTCGGCCGCGATCGACACGACGTTGTCTGGCAGGGCCACCACATCCGGGGCCACGATCAGCGTCTGTGATGTGCCGGCGACGGCCTCGCCGGTCGCGAGGCCGAATGGGTCGGCGAAGTCGACGAGCATCGGCCCCACCGGGAAGGCTCCGCGAATCGGGGGCACGAGCTCGTACTTCATGCGGGCCGAGTTGCCGCGTCCGGCGAACCGTGGTCCGCGCGGCTTGAGCGCACCGAGCCGGCCGGGCTGGGAGGAGAACGGCCGCCACGGCCAGGTGTCGCGCCAGGCGACCTCCATGGTCGGAATGGTGGCCTGGTTCTCGATGTCCAGGTGCACGACGGTCGGATGACCGGCACTCACGACGCGCGGGGCGAACGTTCGGCGCACCGACATCCGCACCCTCCGCCAGCGCACGAAGGCGACGGCAACGAGCGGCAGTAACACGAGGAAGCTGCCGAGGTAGAGCAGCTCCCGCCGTCCCAACCAGTAGGCGAGTGGCAGGGCGGCGATGCCGAGGACGAGCAGTACGACCCCGCGTCTGGTCAGTCGCGCGGTGCGCGAGGAGCGCCGTCGGCGCCAGCGGCTGGACATGGCGAGGTCAGGCCGGCCCCACTACACCGAGCGGCACCGGCGTCGCCCCCACGATGCGGGCGATGATCTCGGAGACCGCGCCCGGGTCGAACGGGTTGCCCCTGCCGGAGACCCGGTTGGTGGGGATGAGACGGTGGCTGAGCACCGGGATGGCTAGGGCGTCGATGTCGTCGGGAAGTACGAACTCGCGGCCGTCGAGGGCGGCGCGGGCCTTCGCCGCGCGCACGAGCTGGAGCGTCGCCCGCGGACTCGCGCCGAGCCTCAGGTCCTCGTCGCGTCGCGTCGCCTGGGCGATGCTCACCGCGTACTGCTCGACCGCCCATGACACGAACACCCCCCGCACGGTCTCGATCATGGCGATCAGCTGCACCGTGCTCACGACCGGTTCGAGGTCGTCGAGCGGGCTCGACGACTCTCTCCGGCGGAGCATCGCCAGTTCGGCGGCCTCGTCGGGGTAGCCCATCGAGATGCGCATCATGAAGCGGTCGCGCTGCGCCTCGGGCAGTGGATAGGTGCCCTCCATCTCGACCGGGTTCTGGGTCGCGATGACCGTGAACGGCGAGGCGAGGATCGAGGTCGTGCCGTCGACGGTCACCTGGCCCTCCTCCATGCTCTCAAGCAGCGCCGACTGGGTCTTCGGGCTCGCGCGGTTGATCTCGTCGCCGATCACGATGTTCGCGAAGATCGGCCCGGGCTTGAACTCGAACTCGCGCTCCGCCTGGTTGTAGATGGAGACGCCGGTGATGTCGGACGGGAGCAGGTCGGGGGTGAACTGGATGCGGTTGACCGTGCAGTCGACAGACTTGGCAAGCGCCCGGGCCAGCATGGTCTTGCCGACGCCCGGAACGTCCTCGATCAGCACGTGTCCCTCGGCGAGAAGCGCGGTGAGGGCCATCTGGACGGCCTCGCGCTTGCCGTCGATCACGGTCTCGACTCGACGGATGATCTCGGCACAGTTTCGATAGAAATCGTCGAGTGCCATGGCGTCGCTCGTGTTGTTCACCGTTGACCTTCGCAAAGCGTTTGGAGTACCTCTCGTGAGTCTGCCAGATGGACCGCTGAATTGCGGCTGGGAATCTGCCGTGCGCCCGCGGCCCGAATCTCGTCGGGACAGCCGCTAGCGTTGAACCGTGAAAATTACCGTGCTCTCCGGAGGCGTCGGCGGCGCCCGCTTCATCCGCGGACTGCGCCAGCACGTGCGGTCCGCCTTCCCCGACGGGGCAGGCGCCTCAACCGCCGAGCTCACCGCGATCGTGAACACCGGTGACGACATGTGGCTCACCGGAGTGCGAATCGCCCCCGACCTCGACTCCATCATGTACACACTCGCCGGGGAGAACGACGAGGAGCGCGGCTGGGGCCGCATCGGCGAGACCGAGCGGGTGAGCGCCGAGCTTCGCGCGTATGGCGTCGGCTGGCCGTGGTTCACCCTCGGCGACCTCGACCTCGGCACGCACCTCGCCCGCACGTCGCTTCTGCGGGACGGCTTGCCGCTGAGCGAGGCGACCCGGCGCATCACCTCCCGCTGGGACCTCGGCGCGACGCTCCTGCCGGTGACGGACGACGAGGTCGAGACACACGTCGTGGTCGACGACGCCAGCACGTCGATGCACTTCCAGGAGTGGTGGACCCGGCATCGGGCAGCGCTTCCCGCCCGCGCGTTCGTGCAGCACCGGGTCGAGGCCGCCAGCCCTGCGCCCGGCGTGCTCGACGCGATCGACGCAGCGGACGTGATCCTCATCGCGCCGTCGAATCCCGTCGTCTCAATCGGCACCGTTCTCAGCATCCCGGGCATCCGCGAGGCCATCGCCGCGGCGCACGCGCCAGTCGTCGGTGTCTCGCCGATCATCGCGGGCGCCGTCGTGCGCGGCATGGCGGATGCGTGCCTGTCGGCAATCGGCGTGGCCACCTCCGCCGAGGCCGTCGCGGCGCACTACGGCGCGCGGTCGGCCGGCGGCCTGCTCGACGCCTGGCTCGTTGACCAGACGGATGCCGCCGCAGTTCCCGCAATCGAGGCCGCCGGCATCCGCGCGACCGCCGTGCCGCTCTGGATGCGCGACCCGGAGTCGAGCGCCCGCCTCGCCGCGGACGCCCTCGCGTTCGCCACCCGGTAGTCCCGGCCGCCGCGCCGGCACCACCGTCGCCCGCCACCACCGGCACATTAACGCTTCTCCGGAGGTTTGGTTCCCCGCCCGCCGTATCGGGTCCGAAACGCCCTATATTCACCCGCTGAGTCGCGATCCTCCGGAGAAACGCAGGTGGCAGCGCCTCCGGAGAAACGCAGGTGGCAGCGCGTGGGTGGCAGCGGCGGCGCGCACACCGCCCACGTTGCCCGCCCGAAACATGCCGGCGTTAGACTGGCGGCGAATCTGGTTTCGCGCCCGGCTTTGGGCTCTTTCTTTTCGATCGAGAAACGTTGAGCCATGCCGGAATTCAGTGAAGAAGCCTTCGTCCCCACCGCATCCGCCATCAGCCGCGCCCTCAAGCGCGCCGAGACCGGCGTGACGATCGACGCGACCGAGGCCGAGACCCTGCTGCACGCCCGCGGCGCCGACCTCGAACGCCTGCTGGTGGCCGCCGGGCGCGTGCGTGATGCCGGGCTGGAGCGGGCGGGGCGCCCTGGGGTGATCACCTACTCGCGCAAAGTCTTCATCCCGGTCACCCACCTCTGCCAGGACCGCTGCCACTACTGCGCCTTCGTGAAGACTCCTGCGCAGCTCAAGGCCCAGGGCAAGGCGATGTTCATGTCGCCGGACGAGATCCTCGAGGTGGCCCGAAACGGCGCGGCCCTCGGCTGCAAGGAGGTGCTCTTCACCCTCGGTGACCGGCCGGAGGCGCGCTGGCCGGAGGCGCGAGAGTGGCTGGACGCGAACGGCTACGACTCGACGATCGCCTACCTGCGGGCGATGGCCGTGCGCATCCTCGAGGAGACCGGCCTCCTCGTGCACATGAACCCCGGCGTCATGACGTGGGAGGAGATCCAGCGCCTCAAGCCCGTCTCGCCGTCGATGGGCATGATGCTCGAGACCACCTCGACACGGCTCTTCACCGAGAAGGGCCAGGCCCATTACGGATCGCCAGACAAGGACCCAGCCATCCGCCTGCGGGTGATCGAGGACGCCGGTCGCAGCAACGTGCCATTCACGACCGGACTGCTCCTCGGCATCGGTGAGACCTACGCCGAACGAGTCGACGGGCTGTTCGCGATCCGCGCCGCGAGCAGGCGCCACGGGCACATCCAGGAAGTCATCATCCAGAACTTCCGATCGAAGATGTCGACCGCGATGATGCGGCGCGAAGACTTGCCGGTAGAGGAATATATCGCCGCGGTGGCCGTGTCGCGCATCGTGCTCGGGCCGGGAGCCCGCCTCCAGGCGCCGCCGAACCTCACGGACGAGAACGAGCTGGCCCTGCTCGTGCGCGCCGGCATCGACGACTGGGGCGGCGTCAGCCCGCTCACCCCCGACCACGTCAACCCCGAGCGTCCATGGCCGAACATCGACGAGCTCGCGAGGCTCACGGATGCCGCGGGCTACACCCTAAGCGAGCGCCTCACCGTGCACCCGCACTACGTTCGCGCCGAGGAGCCGTGGCTCGACCCGCGGCTGCTCCCCCACATCCGCGCCCTCGCCACCCCGGACGGACTCGCGGTCGAGGGTCGCGTGCCGGTCGGGCTGCCGTGGCAGGAGCCGGACCCCGAGTGGATCGGTTCCGGCCGGGTCAACCTGCACACCGAGATCGACACCGAGGGCCGCTCGACCGATCGGCGCAGCGACTTCGAGGACGTCTACGGCGACTGGTCGGAGCTGCGCGAGACCGTCGGCGACACCCGACGAGCGGCCGGCCACTCGGGCGACCCCGCCGTGCGCGCGGCGCTGTCCCGTGCCGAGACCGAGCCAGCGGGGCTCAGCGACGCCGAGTACGTCGCGCTGCTCGGCGCCGAGGGGCAGGACCTGGATGCGCTCGCCGGCCTCGCCGATCGGGTGCGCCACGACACGGTCGGCGACCGCGTCGGCTACGTCGTCAACCGCAACATCAACTTCACCAACGTCTGCTACACCGGCTGTCGCTTCTGCGCCTTCGCGCAGCGCAAGACCGACGCCGACGCGTTCACTCTCTCCATGAAGCAGGTCGGCGACCGCGTGGACGAGGCCTGGAACATCGGGGCGACGGAGATCTGCATGCAGGGCGGCATCCATCCCGACCTGCCGGGCACCGCCTACTTCGACCTCGCCCGCCAGGTGAAGGCGCGCCAGCCCGGGATCCACCTGCACGCCTTCAGCCCGATGGAGATCGTGAACGGGGCGGCTCGCACCGGCCTCAGCTACCGGGACTTCCTGCTCGAGGCGCAGGCGGCCGGACTCGACACGATCCCGGGAACCGCTGCCGAGATCCTCGACGACGAGGTGCGCTGGGTGCTCACCAAGGGAAAGCTGCCGACCGCCGCCTGGATCGACATCGTGTCCACGGCGCACAGCCTCGGCATCCGCTCGAGCTCCACCATGATGTACGGCCACGTCGACAACCCCACCCACTGGGTCGGGCACCTGCGTACCCTCTCCCGCGTGCAGGACGACACGGGCGGGTTCACCGAGTTCGTGCTCCTGCCGTTCGTTCATATGAACTCACCGGTATATCTCGCCGGGGTCGCCCGCCCGGGCCCGACCGCCCAGGAGAATCGGGCTGTGCACGCGGTCGCGCGCCTCATGCTGCACGGCCGCATCGACCACATCCAGACCTCTTGGGTGAAGCTCGGCACGGAGGGCACCCAACTCATGCTGCAGGGCGGGGCGGATGATGTGGGCGGCACCCTCATGGAGGAGACGATCAGCCGCATGGCCGGAGCCGACAACGGTTCGGAGAAGACCGTGGACGAGCTCGAGGAGCTCACGTCGGCGATCGGACGCGAGGCCTACCAGCGCACGACGACGTACGGCGAGCCGTCGGCGGAGCGGCGGGAGATCGCGCGCCAGAACGCGTCCACCGGCTATGCGTCGACGGGAAAGTCGCTTCGGCTGTTGCCGCTGGACGTGGTCAATTCGCGCTGACCACGTGGTCAACTCCCGCTGACCCTGACCCTGGGCCTCGGCCTGGGCCTTGACCCTGGGTCCTGGGCCTGTCTTGGGCGGTCCACTCTTCGGAGGGGCCGGCGAGCGTGCGGGCGGATACCCGCCCCTCACGAGTCCGGCGGCTCTTCCTCGGCGGCCGTTTTTGGCGATACGATCCCCGCGCTCGCATTGGCGCTTCGGGCGAAGGCCCGCCAGAGCAGCGGCAGTCCGATGACGATCGCGAGCAGCAGCACGAGGCCGAGCAACGCCAGCCCACCGAGTTCGGCTACCGGCACGCGCCCCCTCAGCGCGAGGAACCCGACGGGTATCGAATCCCAGAGGCTGTGGATGCCGACGGCGGCCAGGAAGATTCCGATGAAGTTCGCAGAGAGCCCGAAGCGTCCGGCTCTGGTCGCGGCGAACAGGGCGCCGCCGACCAGCGCCGTGAGGATCGGGTGAAGGAACGGCGTGATGAGCGATCTCATCGCGGTCGCGAGCACGAGCGACCCGACCGGCGGCAGCGAGTAGATGGGATGCTCCCACAGGCTGGCCAGATATTGGATGTTCTCCATCGACGCGAATCCCAGGCCGACCGCTCCTCCCACGAACATGCCCGTTCGGAAGGTTTTGACCGGTAGCCGGAGTCCAAAGACGAGCACCGTCAGAGCCTTGAGCGTTTCTTCGACCGGGCCGGCGAACAGCGTGGACGTGATGCCGAGCCCGGTCCTGCCGAATCCGGGTAGCGAGGTCGACTGCGCCGCACTGAGGGCGGTCAATTCGTTGATCGTCCCCGCGACGGCGGTGGTGACTAGCGCCGCGACTCCGAACGCGCCGAGTAGTCGCGCAACGCTGAGTCCGTCGGATGGCCTCAGCCGATGGGCAAGGGTGTACAGGAGGCCGGCCGACACGAGTAGCGCACCGAGAATCACCGGCTCGGTGGGCAGGTCGTGGCCTCGAATGCCGATCAGTGCGCCCGCGATGAGCAGTCCGGCGAGGAGCACTCCCCCGCCGAGCGACATCCACAGCCCGCCTCGCGGGCCCAGCCACTTTCGAGCGGGCGCTTCGGTGGCCCCCGGCCGCCCGTGAGTCGCGGCATCGGCGATGGCGCTCGCGGCGGCCCCGCGCGACGACTCCCCCGCCGCCGGTGACGAGGAGCCCGGCTCTTCAGTTGTTGAGGTGTTGTCAGTCACGTTCGAATGCTACCGGCCGCAGCGGGCTTCATGCCCCGGCGTGCCGCACGGCCGCCATCGCGCAGATCGCCGCCGACTTGCTCGGCATGGGCCGCCGCACCCGATTCGGATCGACGTCGGGCGGCGGTACGAGCCAGTACTCACCACCGTCTCGCTCGATTCGCCAACCGTTGTCGTGGTAGAGCATGTGATGCGTGCGGCAGAGGAGGATGCCGTCCGCGATGTCGGTGCGCCCGCCGTCCCTCGCCCAGTAGTCGATGTGGTGCGCCTCGCACCAGGATGGCGGCCGATCGCAGCCGGGGTCGCGACATCCGCCGTCCCTGACCGCCATTCCGACGCGTTGTCGCTCGGTGAACGTGCGCTGGTCCCGGCCGACGTTGACGCACTGCCCCGCGTCGTCAAACAGGACGCCGACAATGCCGCTCGAGCAGAGGTGTCGCTCGACGGTCTCGAGGGAGACCGGATCGGAGGCTCCCTCAATCGCCCCGTGGCCGTGCCGTTCGCTGAGCACCACCTCCGACACGATCACCCGCACGGCGGGAAGCCGGCCGCCAAGGATCCTCTGCGGATCGGCGTCAATTCCGATCCGGAGCAGGCCGATAATCGCCTCAGCCGCGATCTGCCCGGGAGTTCGCGGGTCGGCGGCGACGCCCTCCGCCCGCTGGCGCTCGCCGGCGGCCACGAACCGCGGCCCACCTCGTTTCGGACTCGTCGCCGAATCGTACGCGGCAAGCAGCAGTGCCCCGTCCTCATCCGCGAAGGCGAAACTCCCGACGACCATGCCGTCTGCTCGCCGCCGGGCGGAGAAGTACTGGAGTTCGCGTCGCTCCTTCTCCCGGCGTGCGATTGCCTCCGCGTCGAGCGCGTCGCGGAGGGCCCTGGCGTTCCGCTGCATCCGATCGGCGCTGGCACCCGGCGAGTCGGCGATGAGGGCGAGGGCTGACTGCGTCAGCGACTCCGCCGCGATGACACCATCCAGGGATCCGAGCCCCAGGCCGATGGAGTGCGCGGAGGCAAGGCTCAGCTCCCCGCGTTCGACCGCCTCCACAATCGGTGCGTGCCAGGGCGCAAGTGCCGGCTCGATCGAACCATCCGTGGCGAGCGCAGCCGACGCGTCGGCGAGCTCGGCCATCATCACGCCGACTGTCACGAGCTGGGCGGCTTCCACCCGGGTCCCCCCGGTCATCGACTGGATGAGCGCGTGGGCGTCGAGGAATCCCTTTCGCTTGGCGAGTCCCTCGAAACCGAGTTCATGACGCGAACGGCGCGCGATCTCCGACGCGACCCGCGCCCCGTAGGGCTGGGCCGCTCGGAGCAGGGTGGCATAGGCCTCCTGGGCGCCGAGCAGTTCATCGTCGCTGAGCAGCGAGACCGCGGCGATCGACGACGCCACACGGACAACGGTGGCGACCGTTTTGTGCAGGGCTTCGGCGGAATTGGACATGAACCCATTTTCGCAGATTCGAACATATATTCGAAGCTTTGCAGGCAATCTGTGGACAAGAAAAACTGTCGCGGGCTGGGGAGGAGAAGAGAGCACACGGGGAGGGAGAGGGGACCAAACGGACAGGACGCGGAGACTGGGTGGGCAGGCGGGAGGACGGGCGGGCAGGCGGGAGGATGGACGGGAGGACAGGCGGGAGCGCGGCCGGAGCGCAGCCGGAGGACATGCCGGTGCGCAGGCGGGAGCGCGGCCGGAGCGCGGCCGGAGCGCGGCCGGAGCGCGGCCGGGAGCCAAGCACGGCGCACACCACCACGCCCCATTATCCAGACGAGCGAATCAGGCGGCAGGAGATGGAGGCCCGGTGGGGACCCGCCTCACATCGCGCGGAAGGCCGCCGCCGTCCGCGCGCCAAGTCGACCGGCCAACTCCCGAAGCTCCTCGAGCGTGTCGACGTCCCGCCGCAACCCCGAATCGGCCTCGGCGGGCAGCACGACATACCCCGCGGCGGCATGCGCGGCCGCCGATCCGATGCCGAAGGCCGGCGCGTGCACCGCCGGCCGGACCGCCGTGGTGAGGGTGGTGCCCGTGCCTGCCGCGTCCGCCACCATCGCCAGCGGACGGGCGGCCGCGAGCTCGAGGGCGCGCCCGAGTTCCTCCGCGGTGAGTGCCGGCAGGTCGCCGAGCAGCACCGCGACCCCGTCTCCCGGCGCGGACCGGGCCGTCGCCGTTTCGATGCCCTGGTCGATCGCCGAGGTCAGTCCGGGCGGCCCCGCCTCGACGATGACTGTCGCGCCGATCCCTGCGAAGTCGGCGGATGCCTCGGCCGATGTCACCACGAGCACCCCCAGCACTCCCGGGGCGGCGAGCGCGGCCTCCACGGTGTCGAGGGCGATCGCCCGCGCGAGCGGTGCATGCGCACCCGGCGACCCGCCGAACCGGGACTTCGCCTCCACCGTGCCCTTCACCGGGACGACGAGCCACCAGTCACTCACGCGAGGCGCGCCCCGCCTCGAAGCCCTCCCGCCAGGCCTCCTCCGTGCCCAGCCGGAACATGTCCTTCTCCGACGGTCGAACCAGTACCCGGGCGCCCGGCGCCGCCGCATCGAGCAGGTGCGCCATCCCCCGCACGACGGCCACCGGCAGCCCCGACGCCTTTCTCTTGACGAGGTCGGCCGCCGCCGCGATCTCGTCGCCCACCGCGGGCAGGGTGACCTCGAGCGATCGGCCCTGCGTGTCGGTCGAGCCGCGCAGATCCTCGAGCACCACGACCCCGCTTGCACCGATTGCGACATCGGTCTGGCCCTCGCGCCAGGCTCGGCCGAGCGTGTCGGTGATGATCACGCCGAGTCGGAACCCGAAGCGTGCAGACAGGGCGGCGCGGATGACGCCGGCCGAGTCATCCGGGTCCACCGGGAGCAGCAAGACGGTGCCGTCCGGGGTGTTCGAGGCGTCGACGCCGGCCGCGGCTCCCACGACGCCGAGACGGTTCTCCACGATGCGGGTGACCCCGCCGGGGTAGGCGCGCGTGGCCACGACACGCACGGTCTCGTCCGTGATGGCCTGCTCCCGGTCGGCCGCGGAGATCATGCGGCCCTCGGCCTTCGACACGACCTTCGACGTGACGGCGAGGATGTCGCCGTCCTGCAGACGGCCGCCGGCGGCGTCGCCGATGATCGAGGCGAGGTCGTCGCCGGAGACGATCTCGGGAATCCCGTGGAGGGCGAAGACGGTGAGCATCATCGGGTGAGCGCCGGCAGCACGTCGCGGGCGAAGACGTCGATCCACTCGCGCTGGTTGCGGCCCGCGTTGTGCAGGTAGATGCGGTCGAAGCCGAGATCGAGGTAGCGCTGGATGTGCGCGCGATGGGCGTCCGGCTGCTCGGACACGAGCATCCGGCCCTCGAAGTCCTCCGCTCGCACGAGCCGGGCGAGCTGCTCGAACTCGAACGGCGAGCGGATGTCGGAGCGCGGGAACCGCATCCCGCCGTTCGGCCACTCGGTGATCGCGTTGGTCATGGCCTCGTCGGCGGTGGGGGCCCAGCTGAGGTGCAGGCGCAACACCTTGAGGCTCCGGGACGGGTCCTTGCCGACCTCCCGCGCTCCCTCGTCGAAGCGGGCGAGGAGCGCGGCGATCTTGTCGATCGGTGCGCCGTCGACGATGAGTCCATCGACCACGCGGCCCGCGCGCTTGGCCGTGACCGGTCCCGAGGTGGCCACCAGGATCGGGGGCGGTGCGGCCGGCATCGTCCACAGCCTGGACGACTCGAGCTTGAAGAAGGTGCCGGAATGCTTGGCATCCCGACCGGCGGCGGAGGCGGTGAAGAGCTTGTTGATCACATCGACGGCCTCGAACATGCGGTTGATGCGCTCGGCGGTCTCGGGCCAGTACGCGCCGGTGACATGCTCGTCGATCGCCTCCCCCGAGCCGATGCCGAGCCAGTGCCGCCCAGGATACATGGCCGCGAGCGTGGCACTCGCCTGGGCGACCATGGCCGGATGCCAGCGAAAGGTCGGCACGGTCATACCGGTCCCGAGGTCCCCTGAGGTGGTCTGCCCGAGGGCGCCGAGCACGTTCCAGACGAAGCTCGCATGCCCCTGCCGCGGCACCCACGGCTGGAAACGGTCGGCCGCCATGATGCCGGCGAAACCGCTCTGCTCGGCGTGGTTGCTCAGCTCGATGATCTCGGTGGGGTGGAACTGCTCCAGCATGGCGGCGTAGCCGATGTGGGGCGAGGTGGGGGGCATGCCTCTATTCTCGCGTGCCGGGCGAGGCCCTGGCGAAGACGGGGATCCCGGCGGCCACCGCGACCTCGCGATAGGCGTCGCCCAGGTCGGCGAGCGTGGAGTGGGCGTTCAGCCCGCTCGGATTCGGCACCACCCACAGCTGGGCGCCGCCGATCGTCTCCGGCTGCCGACCGACGAGGGCCTTGCGGCGATCGAAGGCGATGCGATAGGCGGTGATGCCGAGCATCGCGACCGCCGCCGGCCGAAGGCTCGCCACGCGGTCCGCAAGGGCCTCCGCCCCGGCCTTCAGCTGCTCGTCGTCCAGTTCGTCTGCTCGCCGCGTCGCGCCCGGCACGAGGCTCGTGATGCCGACTCCCCTGGCTATCAGGTGCTCGCGGTCGCCCGGATCCAGTCCCTCCGAGGCGTCGATCAGCCGGTCGACGATGCCCGCGCGGAGGAGCGCCGGGTAGAAACGGTTGCCGCGCCTGCCGAAGTGAGCCTGCACGGCCGCGGTGCGCAGGCCGGGGTTGATGCCGACGAAGAGCAGGCGGATGCCGGGCCCGACAAGATCGGGCAGCGTCCGTCCGCGGAAGGCGTCCAGTTCGGCCGCAGCGAATCCCACCCCTGCACCCTACGGCACGCCCCCGGCGGGAGAGTCAGCCCTCGACGTCCCTCGCGCGCAACTCGGCCTCGAGCCTTCGGATGCGGTCCTCGTTCTCGTGGTCGCGGATCTCCCGCTCGAGCGCCTCGAGTTCGCGCTCGGTGCTGCTGCTGGCGATCGGCGCCGGCGCCTCCCGCCGCCGCGGGTCGCCGAAGCTCCCTCGGTCGACGGTCTGCTGGGGACGTTCCCTCCCGATGGCGAACCAGAGGATCGAGCCGACGAGCGGCAACAGGATCACGATCAACAGCCACAGCGTCTTGTCGAGGTGCCGGATGCGCCCCTGGTCGGAGGTGATGATGTCGACGAGGGCGCCGATCACGAGCCCAAGGACCACGAGGGAGAAGACGAGGTACATGAGGCGATCTTAGGGAATACCGGGGCCGAAGACGAGACTCGATCGGTCTGAATCCGACGAGTGTTCGATTGATCGATTTTTTCCTTGCGCCCCGATCGCTCCTGCCGGTACGGTAATCAAGCGCCATCGTCGAAAGGAGGCCAGCGTGTACATCACAGATATTCCGGGAATGTCCCGTATCCCCGCCGGCTTCGTCGGCGTCCCCACCGCCTGATCGGCTAGCGCCGCTTCCCCGGAAGCACAGTCCGCCACCGGTCCCTACGGTGGTGACGCTCTCGAAGCCCGACCCGGCAGGCCCCAAAACGGCGAACACAGTCGTGCCTGCTCGGGTCCACCACCCCGCACGGCCTGTCACCGACGCGCCGTCCCACCCGCCGCTCTCGGAGCGGCTCCC
>NZ_DATCQQ010000020.1:0-181571 GCF_036569425.1 Lacisediminihabitans sp. | reverse complement strand
CGTACGCACCGGTCCCGAGCCCGGGCCCCGGCGGCAGCCGATCTCGGCGCCCCTCACGTCTTTCGAACCCCAGTCTCACGAGCCGTATCGGCTCAACCGTTCCGCGCAGCATTCGAGCCGCCGGTTATCGCAGCACCGAGGAGTACCCCACACCATGGCCGCAGAGGGAAAGGGCCGAGCGGTGACGCTCGAGCCGAAGTCGCGCAGGACGTCAAGCACCCCGGGTGCGGATCGCCCGAGGAGCGAGATGGCTGCCCTGCTCGTGAAGATCGCCCTGCTCGGAATCCTCGACGCGCTCGCGGTCTACGCGGTCTTCATCCTCGTCGGCCTGCACCAGTGGGTGGCCGTGGTGGTCACGGTGCTCATCACCGGACTGATCAACTGGATCTACCTTGGCAGGGGCAAGCGGCTGCCGGCCAAGTACCTCACTCCCGGCGTGATCTTCCTGGTGGTCTTCCAGGTCTTCGTAGTGCTGTTCAGCGGCTACATCGCCTTCACGAACTACAGCGACGGCCACAACAGCACCAAAGAGGATGCCGTCAACAGCATCATCCAGGTCGCCGAGAAGCGGGTGGCCGATTCGCCCGCCTACCAGCTCAGTGTGCTCGAGAGCGGAGGCACTTACTCCTTCCTCCTGACCGACCCGAAAGGCGAGGTCACAATCGGCTCGGCCGACCAGCCGCTCAGGCCGGCACCCGACGCGAAGCTCGATTCGACCGGCAAGGCGGTGGGGCTCGACGGCTACACGACCCTCAACCTCTCCCAGATCCTCGCCAACCAGGCCGCCATCACCGCGGTGCGGGTGCCGCTCTCCGACGACCCGAGCGCCGGGGCGCTGCGAACCGACGATGCCAACGCGGCCTATGTCTACCGGTCCAACCTCACCTATGACGCGAAGGCGGACACCTTCACCGACGCCGACGGGGTGGTCTACGTCAACTCCGGCAAGGGATCCTTCGCCACCGCCGACGGCTCGAAGACGCTCAGCCCCGGCTGGAAGGTCGATGTGGGCATCGCAAACTTCGTGAAGGCGTTCACCAACGAACAGATCAGCGGACCGCTCTGGCGGGTGATCGTCTGGACCTTCGCCTTCGCGATCCTGTCGGTGCTGGCCACCTTCGCGCTCGGTCTCTTCCTCGCGATCGTGCTCAACCATCCGACCCTCAGGGGCAAGAAGTTCTACCGGGTGCTGGTGATCCTGCCGTACGCGTTCCCCGCCTTCCTCTCCGGGCTGGTGTGGGCCGGCCTGCTGAACCCCCAATTCGGATTCGTCAACCAGGTGATCTTCGGCGGGGCGGACATCCCGTGGCTGACCGACCCCTGGCTCGCGCGGTTCAGCGTGATCCTGGTCAACCTCTGGCTGGGCTACCCGTACATGTTCCTGGTCTGCACGGGCGCCCTGCAGTCGCTGCCGGAGGAACTCGACGAGGCGGCCCGGGTGGACGGGGCGAGCCCGTGGCGGGCGTTCCGGTCGATCAAGCTCCCGCTGCTGCTGGTGTCGGTCGCGCCTCTGCTCATTGCGTCGTTCGCGTTCAACTTCAACAACTTCAACGTGATCTACATGCTCACGAGGGGGTGGCCCCGCTTCACGGACACGACATTCGACATCGGATCGACCGACCTGCTGATCACCATGGTCTACAAGGTGGCCTTCGGGCAGGGCGGTGCGCGCGACTACGGGCTCGCGAGCGCCCTGTCGATTCTCATCTTCCTGCTCGTCGCGATGGTCTCGATCATCGCGTTCAGACGCACCAAGGCACTCGAGGAGATCAACTGAGATGGTTGTCATCGACCCCAGCATCACCACGCCGGAACTCGTGAGGGCGTCGCGGGCTCCCGCGACGCCGGTCAAGCGTCCGTTCAACTTCGGACGCTGGTTTCGCGACACGGGCTGGCGCCACCTCGTGGCCGTGGTCATGGTGATCTTCGCCGTGTTCCCGCTGCTCTACGTGCTCAGCGCCTCGTTCAACCCCGGCGGCTCCCTCGTCGGCTCGAACGCGCTCTTCACCAGGATCGACCTGCAGAACTACGTGAAGCTGTTCACCAACCCCGACCAGCCGTTCGCCCTGTGGTTTCTCAACACCATCGTCATCGGCGCGGTCACCTCGGTCTGCACGGTGTTCCTGGGGGCGCTGGCGGCGTATGCCTTCTCGAGAATGCGTTTCCGTGGGCGCCGTGCCGGGCTGCTCTCCCTCATGCTGATCCAGATGTTCCCCCAGTACCTCGCTGTCGTGGCGATCTTCCTGCTGCTGTCCGCCATCTCCGACGTGTTCCCCATCCTCGGCCTCGGCAGCCAGCTCGGCCTGATCCTCGCCTACCTCGGCGGCGCGCTCGGCGTCAACACGTACCTGATGTACGGGTTCTTCAGCACGGTGCCCGTGTCGATCGACGAGGCGGCGAAATTGGATGGCGCGAGCCATGTGCAGATCTTCTTTACGATCATCCTGCGGCTCGTCGCGCCCATCCTCGCGGTGGTCGGCCTGCTCTCGTTCATCGCCACGACCGGCGAGTACGTGATCGCGAGCATCGTGCTCACCGACCCCAACACGCAGACTCTCGCCGTCGGCCTCTACTCGTTCGTCTCGCAGGCGTTCTCCAACAACTGGAGCATTTTCGCGGCCGGGGCAGTCCTCGCGGCGATCCCGGTGATGGCGGTGTTCCTCGCGCTGCAGAAGTACATCGTGGGCGGGCTGACTGCCGGATCGGTGAAGTAGGAGAAGTAGGACACACGCCGTGTCACTGGGCAGTATTCTCGAGAAATGTCGTCCCACTTCGCCCTGACGCCCCATCATGACGGATCGGCGCTCTACGTTTCCACGCCGGCGCCAGCGCTCGGTGACACGGTGCGGGTGCGGGTGCGGGTGCCGGAGTCCTTCGGGCCGGTGCTCGCCGTGCACACGAGGTCCAACCCCGACCGCGAGCCGCGATATGCGGTGGCCACGCCCGTCGCCAACGTCGATGGCTGGGAGTGGTGGGAGGCGGAGCTCCAGGTCGAGAATCCGGTGCACGGCTACCGATTCCTGCTGAGCCTCGCCGACGGCAGCAACGTCTGGCTCAACGCGACAGGGTTGCACCGCATCGAGACGCTCGACTCCGAGGACTTCCGCATCGTCGCCTACCCGGCGGCGCCCGAATGGGCCGCCAATGCGGTGATGTACCAGATCTTCCCCGACCGGTTCGCCCGCTCGGCCGCGGCGGATGCCCGCCAGCCACCCGAGTGGGCGGTGCCCGCCGCGTGGTCGGACGAGGTCGTCAACGTAGGGCCGGGTACCGCGCGCCAGTTCTACGGCGGAGACCTCGCCGGCATCGCCGAGCACCTCGACCATCTGGTGCGGCTCGGCGTGAACCTGATCTATCTCACCCCGGTGTTCCCGGCCCAGTCGAACCACCGCTACGACGCGCAGTCCTTCGCCCGGGTCGACCCGCTGCTCGGCGGGGACGAGGCCCTCGCGGCGCTCGTCGCCGCGGCCCATGAGCGCGGGCTGCGCGTGATCGGCGACCTCACCTCCAACCACAGCGGCGACGCGCACGAGTGGTTCCGCGCATCCCACCGCACCCCCGGCGCCCCGGAGAGCGAGTTCTACTACTGGCTCGACCAGGCCCAGGAGCGCTACGTGTCGTGGCTCGGCGTGCCGAGCCTGCCCAAGTTCAACTGGAACTCCGACGAGTTGCGCCGCCGCTTCATCGACGGCGAGGGATCGGTTGTCGCGAAGTGGCTGAAGCCGCCGTACAGCCTCGACGGGTGGCGCATCGACGTCTCCAACATGACGGGGCGCTACCTCGACGAGGACCTCAACGAGGTGGTGCGCCGCACCGCCCGCCGCACGATGGTGGAGGCCAATCCAGACACGATCCTGCTCGGCGAGTCAACGAACGATGCGGCGAGCGACTTTCCGGGCGACGCCTGGCACGGGGCGATGACCTACGCCAACTTCACCCGGCCGGTGTGGGGCTGGCTGTCGGAATCGGGCAGGCCGGCTCCTGGCGGAATCGGGATGGCGCTCGGCACCATCCCGTCGTACAGCGGAGAGGAGGTGTACGCCGCCCACGTTCGGTTCACTGCGGCGTTCCCCTGGCGGGTGCGCCTCCACAACATGAATGCGCTCGACACCCACGACACCCCGCGGTTCCTCACCCACGCCCGGCCGGGCACGGTGCCCGTGGCGTTCGGGCTCGCCGTGACGCTGCCGGGCATCCCCGTGGTCTTCGCCGGAGACGAGTTCGGCCTCACCGGCTCAGACGGCGAACACTCGCGCACCCCCATCCCGTGGGACTCCGTGGGCGCCGCAGAGCCGATCATCGACCTGTACTCGCGGCTCATCCACCTGCGCACTGCGCACCCGGCTCTGAACACCGGCGGCATCCGCTGGCTCCACGCCGGGGCGGACGTGCTCGTGTTCGTGCGCGAATCCATCGAGGAGAGCGTGCTCGTCGTCGCCGCTCGAGGCGACTTCTCGGTGACCCTCGACCCCCACGCGTTCGCCGGCAACCCGGTGACCCTGTTCGGCGAGGTGGGTGCGGTGCGGTTGTCGCACGGATGGACGCTGAGCGGCTCGGGGCCGACGTTCGGAGCCTTCGCCCTGCCCGGCATCGCCCTGCCGGACTTCGCCGAGCCGGGGGCAGTGCTCGCCCTCGAATGACCGCGTGCGGGCGGCGCCCTCGCGGGTGCTATTCTCGAACGGTGCCAAAACGGCTTCGGGGTGACTCGGCTGCCAGTTTTGCCCCCTTAGCTCATTGGTAGAGCACTTCCTTGGTAAGGAAGAGGTAGTGGGTCCGATTCCCACAGGGGGCTCTCGCAGCCCGTCATCGGGAGGCGTCCCGGCGGGGTAGCTCAGGTGGTTAGAGCACACGGCTCATAATCGTGGTGTCGCGGGTTCGAGTCCCGCCCTCGCTACAACTTGTCAATGTCTTACTGGGATTTTTGAGTGTGAACAGCTCAGCTTGGGTGCTAACCCCGCATAAACCCCGCACTTTCAAATGCTGGTCGCGGTAGGTCCAGTGGCGAGCACGTCATTTATTGCCGCCGCCGCTCTGATTCCTCCGGTGTTCTTGGCCATGTAAACGTCCTGCGTAAGGCTCGGATTCTCATGGCCCAGGTACTCGGTTATTTCCCTCGCCGTGAGTCCAGCCTGATCCAACAGTGTCGCAACCGTCTTGCGAAAACTGTGGGTCGTCACGCCAGGGAGTCCAAGGCGGTCCCTTGCATCTGCCCAATCGCGAGAGGTATTCCTGGGATCCCGAATGTCTCCCAAAACCGTCGGAAAGACGAGTGAACTCCGGTTGTCCGGTGCTCGGCGCTGCAATAGTTCGACTAGCGAGGCCGGAAGCGAAATCGATCGAACTCCGGCCTGAGTCTTTGGGTGTGAGGTTTCTGAGGGGTTTGACCTGACGGACTTACCGCGAATCAACGCGCTGGGCTAGACAGTAGCTGTGGCTCTGCCGCACGACTTACGTGATCGCCGACACGCCCCGAGAGAGGGATTATTCACGCAGAATGCGTATTTCGTGAAGGCGATCGGTTGGGAAGCCAGCCCAAGGTCGGAAGCCAATTATCGTTCGGTCTTTATCGGGCCTGTCCGCTAGCGCGACCTCAATGACCTCGGGCAGACTGCCGGATTCGACACCCCGTCGATCAATCGTTGACACGACCCGTCCGTCTACAGTCACGGCATAGTGCGCGTCTCGCTCGGGTAGGAGTTCGAGCCGGAGCCTCGCCCTCAGCATCAGCCAGTCGCTCAGCTCGATCTGCATGAGTGTCGACGATCGTCGCCACGAGAGTCCATCGTCCCGGCCGTGCTCGCTGCTCGCCCCGCGGAACGAGTGGTCGGCCTCCGGCTGTTGTTCACCGAACGTCGCGACGTCGATGGTCTGCGCGTCGAGAGTGAGTGCCCGGGCGTCCTCGGCACGAAGCAATTCGCGGCGCTCGCCAGGCCCACCTTCATCGAGCGGCCAGTACAACTGGTAGCGAGTGTCGTGTAGGTCGCTGAAGGGCAGCAGCGTGATCGGACCGTGGTCACTCTGCAGGACGAATGTCAGGGTTTGGGCATCGACGAGGTCGATGGCCAGCGCCGCTTCACCGGAGATGATCGGGAGGTTCGCCACGGGCTGCAGTGGCCAACGGGCAATGTGCCCCACCCGCCCGCTGTCGGCGACAAATCCGTCGAGCACGTCCCCCGCCACGGCAGACGCCAACACGATCGGGCCGAACATGACGGCCCCCCAACCGGAGCCGTCCGGTAGTAGTTCAAGGTGCGGCTTCATCGGGAGCCGATATTCGACTTCGTCGCCGTCACGCCACTCACGGTCGATCTCAACGCGACTGTTGTTCATGGCTGTAGCGACCGGCTCCCTGTTGACGGTCGCTGCAGGAGCTTCGGCCAGCCATGATGGAACCCGCAGCAACAGACGAGCACGCCGCGGCGCATCCAACTCGAATCGCAGCCGCGTGCTCGATTCATACGGGAATGTCGTTGACTGGTGGACGCGCCCACCGATGGCTGGCCACTCGACCGTCGAATCTATAAAAAGTTCGACCGCGAGAGCATCGCCCTCTATCGCGTATGCCATTGCACCGTGTCTGGCGTTCGCCTCGATCCCCGTGCCGACGCAGCACCAAAAGTGCTGCTCTGGAGATGAGTAGAGCCGGTAGTGGCCGGGCCGCTGCGAGGTGAAGTACACGAGTCCGCCGTGTTTGGGATGCTGGGCGGAGAGCACGTGGTTGAAAAGGGCGCGCTCCACAAACTCGACATACTGCGGGTCACCGGTCGATTCGAAGAGAAGGCCCGCAAGTCGAACCATGTTGTAGGTGTTACATGACTCCGGTCCCTCTCGATCGCGGAGCATCGGGGAGAAATCATCGGGCGAATGGAAATGCTCCCGCACGCTGTTCCCGCCGATTGCGACCGAGTGGTGGTCGACAACCGTCGACCAGAAGAATGAGGCGGCAATCGCGAACTCATCTTCGCCGGACGCGTCGGCGACTCGCTGGTAGCCGATAGCCTTGGGGATCTGCGTATTGGCGTGCAGGCCGGCGAGACGGTCTTTACGCACCGCGAGTGGCTCAAAGATCAGCCGATGCGTGAAGCGCCGTGCCATCGCGAGAAAGTCATCCCGTCCCGTGAGTTGGGCAAGCAGTGCGAAGGTCTCGTTCATGCCGCCGAACTCAACGGAGAGCATCGCCTCGAAGGCTTCATCGTCGAGCCCTTGAGCAATTCCGATCCACCAGTCGCCCAGGTGCACGGCAACGTCGAGGGCTTCGGGGATCTGCGCATACGTGTAAGCGTCAATGAGCCCCGCGAACGTTTTGTGCAGGTTGTACCAGGGCACCCAGCGGTTCTCGATTGTGAAGATCTCAGGCCGGATGTCTCCCGTAGCCACCTCCGCCCACAGTTCAGCAGAGTTGAGAACACCGCCAACGTATCCTGACTCGTTGGCTTGCTGGCACTCCGCAAGGCCCGTGACCATGCGTTGCGCGAGAGTCCGGAACTCTTTTCGACCCGTTGACACCCACATGAGCGACACTGCGGAAAGGTAGTGACCGCCGGTGTGCCCGTCGAGGCCGATACTCTCCCAGTTGCCGTAGTTCTCGGCTCGCCGCTCAAGCCCAGCCTCATGGCGAAACGGAGCGAGAAGTCGCTCCGGATCCATCGCCAGCAGATACCGCGCATTGAGGTCTTGCGCACGCCGGAATGCGCCACCGTCGAGGCGGACGCTACTCAGTGGCGCGAACTTCATGCCGGAATCCTGGCCTCTCTCACGCCCGCGCCAGCTCGGCTTCCGCGCGTCAGCACGGTCACCTCGCGAACGACAACGGGCCCGCCCCATGCGTCCAGCTCGGGATTTGCGATCGGGTTGTAGTCCGAAATTCCGGCGCGAGGTTCGTACCACTGGATGTCGACGACGACAGTGTCCCAGCCGTATTCGAGAAGATGCTCCGCCACGAACTCGGCGTTGTCGATCACTTCGGCTTCGGTCACGCTGCTGCCGAAGCAGTCCCAGCTGTTACAGCTCATCGGTGGCGTCTGGGCAAGTGATGAATTGTGCTCGATCGTCATCCCTTGATGCTTCCTCCGACGAGCCCGCTTACGATGTGCTTCTGCAGAGCAATGAAGAAGATCACGACGGGTACGAGGGCGATGACGCTGACGGTCATGAACATGGGCCAGTCGGTACTGAACGGTCCCACCGCGGCGGTACCCCCGCGTTCCGTCGGCGGAACCACCGCCACCGGCATAGCCGGCCATGGCGACCATCGCAGTAACGGCCGAGGCCGCTACTGCGACCGTACGCCACACGTGTCGGGCGGGTTTCTTGAGGAGCGTCATTGCTGCCTTCCTTGGGTCCTGGTGCAGGGTATTTGTTATGGCGCGTCCGTGACGGCCACTCTTCCTGTATCGATCCAAGGAACGATCGCCAACGTGTGGCGATAGACAACATCACCGTTGACGATCGGCTCGATATCCGGCTTGAGCGTGTTAATCGTTACATGTTTTTTCAGGGGGGCAGCACACTGTGTTGCCGTGCCGGACAAAGGATGTATCGTTACAGTCGCTCCACTCGGAAAGTCGTCGCCGAAAGGATCGACAATGGTCATCGTTGCCCAAGGGCCCTCACATGTTGTGCTGCGCTGGCGTGACCAAACTCTTCGGCTCGAAGCCTGGGGAGCAAACGCGGTCAGAGTTCGCGTTCATCTTGGCCGCGAGCCTCAGACGCCCCCTTCCGCGCTGCTTGAGGAAGTAGCGCCGCCAGCATCCGGAGTCGAGATCACCGAATCCGCCTCTGGTGGTTTGGTATTCCGTAACGCTGGCCTTGTCGTCGACATACAAGAGGGATGGAGCGGTCCCCGTCTCGCGTTCCGCCGCCCAGACGGCACCGAATTGCTTTCGGAAGCTGAAGGCAGCTATCCGCCAGGAACAGCTCGCCGGTTTAGTCCGCTCGGTGGAGGTCGATATCGGATCGACCAACGGTTCACCGCATACACAGATGAAAAGCTGTTCGGCCTTGGCCAGCACCCGCACGGTTCGTTCGACAACAAGCACACTGTGACCGAACTACACCAGTGGAATGGGGCCGTCACAATCCCCTTCATGCTCTCATCCCGGGGCTACGGTTTCCTCTGGAACAACCCCGCGCTGGGCCACCTTGAACTTGCGGCGAACGGCACGCGCTGGGTTGCGGACGCGAGTCGCCTGATCGACTACTGGATCGTCGCCGGCGACTCGCCCGCCCAGATTTTGTCGGCATACGCCGACGCCACCGGCCACTCGCCCGAGCTGCCCGAATGGGCCAGCGGCTACTGGCAGTCCAAGCTTCGATACGAGACCCAGGAAGAACTTCTTCAGGTCGCCCGCGAATACCACCGTCGCGGGCTACCTCTCTCCGTTATTGTGGCCGACTACTTCCATTGGACTCATCTCGGCGACTTCCGCTTCGACCCCGAGGCCTGGCCGGACCCCGCCGCGATGGTGGAAGAACTGAACGCCTACGGCACCAAACTCGTCGTCTCCGTCTGGCCGTCTCTGAACCCATTCAGCGATCACTTCGACCAGATGCTCGACCGCGGATACCTGATACGCAGCGAATTGGGAATGCCGACGCATCACCTGTTCCCGGACTGGGACTTTGGGGGTCGGATGCAGGGAGTCAGCTTCTACGACCCGACTGATCCAGACGCGCGCCTGTATGTCTGGGACCAGGTAAGAGAGGGCTATGCAAGCCTCGGCATCAATGGTTGGTGGCTTGACGCTTCCGAGCCAGAAATCTCTGGCGAGAACGTACCCAACCTGCGTCTCACGGCCGGCCCAGGCGATGAGGTCATCAACGTGTTCCCGCGCGAGCACTCGCGCACGTTCTTTGAAGGCATGAAGCGAGACGGCACCGAAGGCGACGGGATAATCCTCACCCGCTCGGCATGGGCGGGCAGCCAACGATACGGCGTGGTCCTGTGGTCCGGAGACATCCACACTAATTGGGAAACGCTCAATCGCCAGGTACGCGCCGGGCTCAATGTCGCCATGTCAGGCATCCCGTGGTGGACCACCGACATCGGCGGATTCAATGGCGGCGACCCGACCGACCCCGACTATCGCGAACTGTATGTGCGGTGGTTCCAGTACGGCGCGTTCTCCCCCATCTTCCGCGCGCATGGTCATCGCGAACCACGAGGAGAGTTCGTCGTGGGCCACACCGGCGGGCCCAATGAGATATGGGCCTACGGTCCCGAGGTGGAGCCGATCTTAGAGGCGCACATTCGCTTGCGGGAAAGACTGCGGCCCTACCTTCACTCGCAATTTAGGACCGCCGCCGAAACAGGCCTGCCAATCATGCGACCTGTCTTACTCGAATTCCCGCTCGATGATCAGGCATGGCTCGTCGACGACGCGTTCCTGCTGGGTCCCGATCTCTTGGTTGCTCCTGTCCTGCAGGCGGGGGCGCGTGAGCGCACGGTCTACTTCCCTGCAGGCGCCGACTGGACCGACGTTGCGACCGGCGAACGCTACTCCGGTGGGACGTCCCACACTGTCGCGGCTCCCATCGAGCGCATCCCGCTCTTCACTCGCGACGACGCTCACCTACCGATCACTGCTCCGGAAGCCCAAGCTCAATGAACCAGCGCACGCCGCCGGCGCCCTTTCCTTAGCGAGCTGTACTTGGGCGGCGGTTGCTTTCTTCGAGCGCCCCTTCCGTTCTCGGACGTAGGGGTTGAGTCCCTCTCGATCGCGTCGCCGCAGTGTTGCGTCGCCGTCCCCGCTGTCCCGTGGGCCTGACATCAAAGTGGTCACACCTTGTTTGTTGGTTGAGAAGCTCCACCACTCAGCGGGACGTGACCAGGTGATACCCCGACCGCCGACGATTCGATACGACGAGCTGCACGTGTTGCGAGGGTGGCGCGCTCGCCGTTGGCCTTGGAGATTCGGTGCTGTCCCGAGACCGGGTGCAAGAATTTTGACCGTTTGAGGTCATAATTCAGGTCGGGGCGGATACGTCTAGTGAGGAAAGCGAACATAGCCGTATGAAAAGCGACACCTCGAAGAGGGCTCCCGCCTCGTCAGCTTCGACCGAATCGGATGACGAGTTGCTTGTGCGCGCCCGAAATGGCGACACGAACGCCTTTGGCGAACTGTGGCGTCGGCACTCGGGGGTGGGCAAAGCGGTCGCCCGCAACATCACCGCGACGGCCGATCCCGACGACGTCGTTTCTGAGGCATTCGCCCGGATCCTCTCCACGATGAGTCGTGGTGGCGGTCCGGTCTCCGGTTTTCGCCCGTACCTCATCACCACGATCAGAAATGTCGCTCGCCGCTGGGCCGAGAAGCCGCGGGACTCCAATGTCGAGAATATGGATGAGCTCGAGGACGAGAAGACCCTCGACGACCCGGCCCTGGCGGCGCTCGACCGATCCCTCAGTCTGCAGGCGTTTCGGACTCTTCCGGAGCGTTGGCAAACCGTGCTCTGGTACAGCGAGGTCGAGGGCATGGACCCTCATGAGATCGCGCCGTTTCTCGGGATGACGGCCAACGCGACCGCGGCGCTCGCCTACCGAGCGAGAGCCGGATTGCGCGTCGCCTGGATTCAGGCACATGTGAACGACGAATCGTCGTCGCCGGAGTGCCGGTGGACCATCGAGCATCTGGGCCAATTCGTGGCGAAGCGGCTGGGCCGGCGGGATCGGGAGCGAGTAGAGAGTCATCTCGAGAGCTGTAACAAATGCCCGATCGTCGTCTCTGAACTGGACAGTGTTGGCTCCCATCTGGCGCTCGTTCTGCTCCCGCTGATCGCCGGAGTGACCGTCGGAGCGGGGCTTCTGGCGTCGCTCAGGATCGCCGCACACACCCAGGCCGCCGCGTCGCCATCCCTGCAGCCGAGCCAATTCGTCAACACGTCCGGGGCGACGAAAGTGCGCACGAGCAACACGCTGGTCATCTCGGGGGTCGTCGCCGGGGCGATCGTCGTCGGACTGGCGTCCACGGCCGTCGTGATGGTGATGGGGCAGTCGAACAGTGCGCCTGTTGCCCACCCGGCGGCTGCCGCCACCCCGGATGCGCACCCCTCCGACAGCGCCACCACGGCACCGCAAGCCACCACCACGCCGACCCCGCCCGTGAATCCTCCGCCTCCGCCACAGCCACAGCCACAGCCACAGCCACAGCCGCAGCAGGGCACAGGGGGCCGCAGCACGAAGGTCACGAGCCCTTCCACGAAGGTCACGACCCCTTCCACAGCCGTCACGACCCCTTCCACGGCCGTCACGGCGCCGACGGTGGCGACGGATGCGCCGATCGTGCTCTCGCCGGCGTCCGGCCTGCTGACCAACAGCGGTTCGCCCGTGATCTCGGGAACAGGAACTCCGGCCGCCACGGTGTCTATCGCGGAGGGCGGCGCGGTGAGTGCCGTGACTACGGTGGACTCATCCGGCCATTGGTCCGTTGCTGTGCCACTGCCCGACGGCGTTCACACGCTCTCGGTGGCGCAACGAATCGCGCCGAAGACTAGTTCGACATCCATCGACGTGACGATAACCGTCGATACCGTGGCGCCGATCGCGCCCACGATCCTGGGCACGATCGACAACTACTCTCTCCTGCCGTTCACCATCAACGGCCACGCCGAACCCGGTGCAACGGTCACGATCTACGACGACCTGTCGGTATTGTTGGCGACGGTCACGGCGGACTCCGCCGGCTCGTGGGCCTCGGGGGTATTGACCGGGCTCTCCCCAACGGTTTCCACGCTCACCGTCTATCAAGCGGATGCCGCCGGCAATCGGTCCGTGGCAACCGTCATCGGCCCGATCGCGATGCAATCGACCATCCAATCGCCGTCAGAAAACCAACTGTTCACCTCGGGAACCAGTATTCCGATCACGGTCGGTGGATGGCCGGGGGCAACGCTGCAGGTTACCCTCGACGGTGCCGTGGTCACGTTCAACGGTGTCGACGTCGTCACACTCGACGGGGCGGGAAGCACCTCACTCGTGGCGTTGGGGCTGGCAGATGGTTCCCACAGCATCGGATTCCGGTATGTCGATGGCGGTCGGGCGTCGACGGCCGAAGCCGTCGCACACTTCACGGTCGCCCCGTAGGGCCGGTGCGGGCAGAGGATTCCGTCGACGGACCTCGCTCGAAAAGAATCTTTCACAAGTCGCGTCATGATCCGCGCGATCTGGGATCTACCTCCTCGGAACGCATTTCTGACGCAATTCCCCTCACCCAACGGGATTGCGTGAACCCTCACCCGAAAGGTACTACCCGTGAAATTCCGCGCTCGCTTAACCGTCATACCCATTGCCGCCGTTGCGGCCGTCGGCGTATTCGCCCTGGCGAACCCTTTCTCCGCATCGGCGGTGGGCGCCGCGGCGAACCCCCTCTCGCCTCTCGCCGGCTTCACCGTCGTCGTTCAGGGCGATTCGAGCCTCGGCAATCAAGAAATCGAAGGATCGGTCGCCGTTGGCGGCGATCTGACCCTGACCAAGAACTACAGCTTCATCCACAGTTCCGGCCTGACCCCGACGAACTACGACCTGCCCGTGATCGGCGGAGATCCCACACGGCTCCTCATCGGAGGCCAATTCGACACCACCGCGTCCGTCGGGGTTTCGGAGCTGAGCTCCAGGGGATACGTTCGCGCGAATCAGCTGGGCTACCTGAAGATCGGCGACACCAGCAATCTCGCTCTCAACCCGCGCGGTAACCAGGGCTTGGGTGTGTGGGCGAGTGCCGTGGGAACCACCGCGGGCACGGAGCCGGCCCTCTACGTGACCGACACCGTCGCGGAGCCGCAATCTTCTGTCGCGGCGACCGGCGCCTTTGCGAGCGAATTCAGCGGTGCATTTGCGACGCTGACCGCCACCGGGGCCAGCCTGCGCAACCTGGCCACCTGCACGGCAGCCCACGAGACGGTGTTGACCCCCGGTTCGGATGCGGGTCAGCGCACGATCGCCCTCGTGGCCGGAGTGACCAACTACATCAGCCTCTCCGCCGCCGACCTCGCCTTCAACGAGATCGTTTTCGTCGGCGCCCAGCCGAGCAGCGACACCCCCGTGATCTTCAACATCACAGGATCGCCGGACACCATCACGATTCCGCGCTTCGCCGCAGCCAACTCGACCTCCGCGACGTCACCGAACACGATCGCACCCTATGTGCTCTGGAACCTCAGCGGCGTCACCGACCCGATTACCATCCACGGCGACAAGATCAGCGGGAGCATCCTCGCCCCCACGAGCGCCGTAACCCTGGATGCGTCGAGCCCGCTCGAGGGCCAGTTGGCTGCCAACACGTTGACGACCGCGGGCGGCGAAATCCACCACTACGCGTTCAACGCCACCGTTGCCTGCCTGACCGGCTCCACCGTGACCACGACGCCGACGGACACCGTGACGCCTACCGTCACCGCGCCCCCCGCGCCCCCCACGACGCCGACGGACACCGTGACGCCTACCGTCACCGCGCCCCCCGCGAACCCTGCAACTCCTACCGTGACGCCGACGGATGGCGCCACAACGACCACGACAGGAAGCACGTCAAGTGGCTCTGACGGGAGCGTGACGGTGTCGACGACCGAGCAGCCCCCGACGACCGAGCAGCTCCCGACGCTGGCTTTAACCGAAAGCGACGTGACCGCGCTCGCATTCACCGGAGCGAACGCCACGGCTACCGTCATGACGGGCGCAGTGCTGCTTGGTCTTGGCGTGCTGGCGCTTCTGGCAACAATGGTCCGTAGACGGCGGAGCGCACGCGGTGCCGAGGCATCCGTCGGCAACGATTCCCTCTGAATTTGCTGATCCGATTTCAGCTTCAAAGATCGACGTCATGATCGTGTTGACGTGGTGTCTCTTTGACTAGGAAGATCGGTCTTGTCTGGGTACAGGTTTACGCCCTATCCGTCGCGCCACACGCGTTAATCCTGACTTCATCCCCGAAGGAGAATCGCGTGCAGGGACTTGAGCAGCGCATCAGTTGTCGTAATTGGTGGTATCGACACAACGCCATGCGTTCTTCGAAGGTGCGGCTCAGGTGACTGGGCTGGTCGGTCGCGACTCCGAGATCCAGACCATATCGAAGCACCTGCCGCCGCGCTCCGGCATCGGCGGAATCGTCATATCCGGTCCGGTCGGAATCGGAAAGACGGCCGTGCTCGACGCGGTTCAATCGGCTGCGCAGGGCGCCACCGTTATTCGCCATCACGGGGTCATCGGCGGCAGAGTCTGGCCGTACGCCGCAGTGCAACGGTCGCGATCGAGCGTGGACCTCTCGTCATCGCGCTCGAATCGAACGATCTCGCGGGCGGGCGCGTCGTGTCGGATGCACGCCTCGACGCGTCGGCTCCCATCACGGCTACCGAGCACGGAGCCAGGGTCTCGATCATCGGCGCCACAGTCCCCAAGTCGGCTTGGCCGTACGCGCTTGAGGAGACGAGCGGTGCAGCAGATCACGACGGCGTCGAGCTGATCCCGTACTTCACCTGGGCAAATCGGGGACCGTCGACCATGCGGGTGTGGCTACCCGTCCAGCAGCAATAGAGCGCGAAGAAGGGGCGGGAACCTCGAGGTTCCCCCTTCATTTGTATCCCGCTACGAGACCGTGATCGAGTCGATCTCGGCGTAGCCCGTACCGCCAGCGAATCCGGGCGAGCCCTTCGCGAGCCGGATCACGTTGTAGCCGGCCTTGAGGGTCAGCGTCTTCGAGACCACATTGGTCGCGCTGAACACGCCCCAGCTGCCCGTGACCGGGTACGAGATCGTGCTCCACGCGCTGCCGTTGTAGGCGAGGCCCTGGGTGGATGCCGCGGTCCCGCCGTTCGCGTAGCGCACCTTCATCGTGTACGTGCCCGCGGTGGGAACGTTCACGCGGAAGTCGACGAAGCTGTCGGTGCGCGCGTCGCCCGTTCCATCGATCTGGCCGACATAGCCACCCTGCGATGCGCTCGTCGACAACAGCCGATTGGCGTTGACGACCGTCGCGTTCTCTGCCTCATAGACCTGCTGGTAGCTCGTGGTCGGGCCAGCAGCCGGGGTGACGACGAGCTGGTACGCACCCAGGTAGTCCTCGCTCGTGATCGGCACCGTGATGGCACCATTCGTGATCGTGTAGGTCGCGGTGCTCACCACGGTTGGCGCGGTCACGTTGGTCATGCGGCCAGAGTCCGGCGTGTAGTTGAGTGTGACCTTCGCACTCGTGCCGAAGCTGCCGAGCCCCTTGACCGTCACCGCGTTGTTGCCGGCCTGGCCACCGAACACGACGTTGACGATCTGCCGCGTCGAGTCGTAGGACGCGATGCCGTCCTGGTAGCCAGCGGGGGTGACGGTGACCATGTTGCCGGCCATATCGCCGTACCACTTGTACATCCAGTAGGTGCCGGTCGGCATGTTGTTGTACAGCAGGCCATTGACCGTGCCTGACTCGTACCAGTAGGCGCGCTCGGCGTCATGCACCCCCGACCGCTCGAAGTTCGCGATCCAGTGCAGGGATGCGCTGGGCACATCGACATAGTTGGTCGGCGCGTACTCGTTGATCGAAATCGGAAGCGGGCCGATGCCGAGTGAGGATTCCAGCGCGCGATAGGCCGTCACATTCGTCTGGATGCTGGTCCAGCTGCTGCCGAGCTCGTGCCAACTGATGACGTTGGGCAGTGTTCCCGCGGCCTTGGCGTCGGTCAGGAAGTTTCGCATAAGCGTCGCGTTGTAGACCGACGTGCTCGGGCCAACGATGGGCGTCACGGTATCGATCGCGCGCACGGCGTTGAACGTGCGCGTCCATCCCGCGTCGTAGCTGCCCGCGTTGGTCGTGTCCCAGGTCCAGTCGGGCTCGTTCCAGAGCTCCCAGCCATTGATGTTGGTCGTGGTGGTCGCCGCGAGGCGGGCGTTCACCATGGTGCTGACTTTGCCAAGCCAGTCGGTCCAGCTCACCCACTTGTATGGGAAGTCCGGGTAGATGTCTGGCATGCGCACGTACTCTTGCGCTCCGGCTCCAATCGCGAGCGGCGCGACCTTCAGGGCGTCGCCCGTCGGGGTCGTGGCGCCGTTGCCCAGCTGCTGGACCCCGGGCGCTGGCTGGGTCAGCTGGTTGAGGCCGAGCGGTGGCAGCTGCGCCGCAGTCGGTGTGGTGGCGGTCGCCAACGCGTACAGTCCACCGGATGCCACGTGCGTGACTGTGCGCAGAACCGAGCTCGCATCGACCACGAGCGTGGTGTCTGCTGCCGAGGCGGTTCCGGCTCCCGAGAGGGTGGCCGCCGCCAGTAGGGCGCCGGCGGCGAGGCCGGCGATGAGGTGTTTCTTCTTCACTTGTGCTCCTTTGCATTGGGTGAAACGATTCGTCTACGTCACTATATCGAACCGGTTCGACGATACGCCAACAGTCAGTCACTTGGGAAGGGTCTTGGTTGGGGGTGTGGCCCTCGTTGGATGCGCAGGCTAGATTCGAATCCCGCAGGGCCGGCTGCTTTCACATGAACGGGATCCTCAATCCGTTCCATTGCCCAGGTGCTTCACCGGTCGCCATCGACGATCAGCCGGGAGGTGCGCCGCAACGGCACGAAGGCCGGCACATGCGAGCCTTATGCCTCGCACCGCGCCGCCGCTGAACGCCGACCCCGCCGAACAACTCGGGATCAGCCCACAGCGCTACGAACGCGAGCGCATGTCGGTGGCGAACCAGCTGCTCGATCTCACCAACCGACCGGTCTCCAGCATCGCCAGGGAGGTCGGCTGTGACGATCCGCACTATCTTCTCGCAACGCTTCCGGCGCTTCGCGGGAGTGAGCCCGAGAGCAGGGTGACCGATCCGATGCCCAGGGACACCCCGGCCGTCGCGGTGGTGGTCGCTCCGGAGACCTCCGGCGACCTTCGGAGTCCTCCGGCGCCGACGCGGTCAGGTAGACCACCGACAGCTCACCGCTGGCGGCCCCGGTGCATGCCCGTCCAGGAGGGGTGGTCGGTGCAAACCGGGAATGCTCCCGAACGGGTGCTCCGGTCACGGAATCAGGATGACCTTGCCGCGTACCGTGCGCGACTCGGCGAGGGTGAGCGCGGCGCTCGCCTCGGCGAGAGGGAATCGCGCGGCGATGTTGGCGGTGATGGTGCCGTCGCCGAGGAGCGCGAAGACGCGACCGAGGTCCTCCACCAGGTGGGCGCGAAAGCGCGCCGGGCGAAGGCGGTGCCCCGCCCAGAGGTCGTAGAAGGCGGCGCTGCGCCGGTTCGGCAGCACGTTCCACAGGGCGACCTGGGCGAGCGCCTTCACGAACGGCATGACCATGCCGCCGGCATTGTTCAGCTCGGAGGCAATGGCGTAGCAGACCAGGACGCCGGTGGGAGCGAGCATGCGATATGACGCATACATCATGGCTCCGCCCACGTTGTCGAAGGCCGCATCCACTCCTCCCGGCGCGAGCTCCAGAACCCGCTCGACGATCCGCGGATCGTTGTAGTCGACCGGCTCGACACCCGCGGCGCGGAGGGCGTCGTGGTGGCGCGGCGATGCGGTGCCGATGACGCGCACTCCGGCGAGTTGGGCGAGCTGGATCAGGATGCCACCCACGCCGCCATTGGCTCCGTGCAGCAGGATCGTCTGCCCGGCCTTCACCCCCGCGGTGCGGTGCAGCATCTGCCACGCGGTGAGTCCATTCACCACCACGGTCTCCGCCTCGGCCGGGTCTATGCCGGGTGGCACCGGGATGCTGTCGCGGGCGGCGACGATCGCGTGGCTGGCCCAGCCGCCGGTCTTCGTGATGGTGGCCACCCGAGTGCCGGGCAGGGCCGGGTCGCCGCCGGGACCCACCTCGAGCACGGCGCCGACGAGGTCGTAGCCCGGCACGAAGGGGAACGCCGGCTGGCCGAAGTAGCGGCCGCGGCGCATCGCTTGCTCGGCGAAGGAGATGCCGGTCGCCTCCACGGCGACGAGCAACTCGCCCGCTTCGGGTGCGGGGAGCAGGCGGCTCTCGACGCGGAGTCCGTCGGGCTCCACCAGCCCCGGCAGAACGACTTCGACGGCGGTGATCGCGGTGGGTGTTGAGCTGCTCATTTTCTTGCCTTTCGATGGATGGATGGGTGAATTTGCAGGTGACTGACTGAACAGTCACTTTCGAACGCCTGCGAAAGGGCGGGCCCTCCCGCGCGGGATGAGGGCCGGATCAGCCCCGGATCAGCCCCGGGTCGGGCCCGGATCGGCGGGGATCGATGCCTCGTCCGGGTGCTGGATGCCGTCGCTGAGCGTGTGCGCCCAGGTCTCGTCGATCGAGGCGAGGTCCGCCTGCACGATCAGGTGGCAGAGCTGGCCGTAGGCGATGAAACGCTGCACGCTCGGGGCGTCGGCTCCCGAGGCATCCGTCACGGCCGTCACGAGTTCCGCGAGCCCGCGCTGCACGGCGGCGCGGATCTCGGGAACGTCGCACGCGCTCTGGGCGTGCACCTGCAGCATGATGAGGTCGCGATCCCGGATGAGGTCCACATACGCGTCGGACATCGCCGCGAGGATCTCCTCGGGGGTGGTGCCGTCAGTGGCCTCCGCGCTGGCGACCAGTCCCACGCGTACGCGCTCGTAGCAGTGCTGGACGGCGGCCACGAAGAGGGCGAGCTTGCCCGGGAACAGCCGGAAGACGTAGGCGGGCGAGACCCCGGCGGCCTCCGCGACCTGCGCTACCGGGGTCGCGTGGTAGCCGGCGTGCGCGAACACTCGCACGGCGCGGGAGACGATCTTCGAGCGCTGGGCCTCGGCGGTCGAACGCGACTTCGTCTCGGCGTGGGTGGTGGTTGGCATGTAACTGATTGAACAGTCACAACCCGGAAATGTCAAGCGTAGTGCGAACGGCCTGCGCTCCCGGCTCGCCGAGAGAGGCGACCCCAGAAGCCCCGAAGACTGGCCCGCGCGGCGACGTGGCCGCGAGTTTTGCCTTCTGGCCCCGAGTATGGTTAGGCTCGCCTAATCCAGCCGATTGGGCTGGCGTCGAAAGAGCACGCAGACCATGAGCCTCGTAAACTTCCTGATTCTCGGGGCGATCGCCGGTTTCACGATCTTCCTCGGCCTGCCCATCGGTCGGCTTCGATCGAAGTCCCTGCGTCTCATGTCGCTCCTGAACGCGATCACCATCGGCGTGCTCGTGTTCCTGCTCTGGGACGTGTTCTCCCACGCGCTCGAACCCATCGACGCGGTGCTTGCGGATGCCACGGCAGGCACGTCGGCATCCTGGCTGCCCTCGATCGGCCTCGTGCTGGTCTTCTTCGCGTCGGTCGCCGTCGGCCTCCTGAGCCTCGTGGCGTACGACCGTTGGGTGGCACGCCGGGCCGAGGCCGGCAGCCTGGCGGCGGTCTCGGGCAGTGCCCCGGGAATCCTGCGGCTCGGTGAGGCGCCCAGCAGGCTCGCCTTCCTGATCGCCGTGGGCATCGGCCTGCACAACTTCTCCGAGGGCCTCGCGATTGGGCAGTCGGCCGCGAACGGTCAGATCAGCCTCGCCGTCGTGCTGGTGATCGGGTTCGGCCTGCACAATGCGACCGAGGGGTTCGGCATCACCGCGCCGCTCGCCGGTCAGGGCGTTCGGCCGTCCTGGGGCCAGCTGGCAATCCTCGGTGTGATCGGTGGAGCTCCGACGGTGGTCGGCACGCTACTGGGAAGCGTGTTCGTCAATGATGTCGTCTCGATGGTGTTCCTGGCTCTCGCGAGTGGATCGATCCTGTACGTGATCGTTCAGCTGCTCGGAGTCGCCAGGAGGTTCGGCCTCGGCTACAGCCTGTACGTGGGGATGCTGATCGGCCTGTTCGCCGGATTCGCCACCGACTTCGTGGTCACCGCCGCCGGGGTCTGAGCCACGATCCCCCTGACGCCGCATCCATCGCGATCCAGTCGCTGAGCCTCGCCACGGGAGGTCCGGGCATCACCCTGCAGACCACCCTGCAGACCACCCTGCAGACCACCCTGCAGGGACTCTCGCTCGACGAGCTGCTCATCCTGGCCCCGTCGAGCGAGCGGGCGCTCGTCTACGCTCGCCGCGACCGCGACCGCGACCGCGACCGCGACCGCGAGGCGCCCAAGCGCATCTCCGGCCGGCCGGGAGACGTCGCCGCCTTCTGACCGGGTTCAGCGCGCGGCGGGCGTCAGTTCGGCCGCGGCGCCCTGGTGGGCGAGGAACACGGCCTCGGTGCGCGAGGTCGCGCCGAGCTTGCGCAGGATGCTCGAGACGTGCACGCTCGCGGTCTTCGCGCTGATGAACAGCTGCTGGGCCACCTGGCGGTTGGACTGGCCCTGCTCGACGAGATCGAGGACCTGCCGTTCGCGCTCGGTGAGCAGCCGCCGGTTGTCGTGTACCGGGACCGGGGTGACGGCGCTCGCCGAGCCGGCTGCCGCGGGGACGCCGGCGCGCCGTTCCAGCTCCGCGACCCTGGCCACGATCAACCCGGCGCCGATCTCGGTCGCCCGGCGGCGAGCCTCCTCCGCCTGCTCCAGCGCCGCCGACCGATCGCCGTCGCTCGCGAGCACCTCCGCGAGCCGGAGGGCGGAATACGGCAACAAGTGGGACTGCGCTAGGGGCGAGCGGCTCGCCTTAACGGCGGCTCGCCAGAGGCCGGCATCCGTGCCAGTATGCCCGGCGCCGCCGAGCTCGGCATCGAAGACGGCGAGGTAGGCGGCGGCGGTCGGCCAGCTGGCCGACCGGTCGAGCACCGTGCGAAGGCGTGCCTCGATCCGCGCCGGGTCCGTCTCGCCGTCCTCGGTGGCGATCGACGTGCCGGAGGAGACAGAACTCGCGAGGGTGCGGGCGGCGACGGCCAGGAGTGGCAGATCGTACGCGGCAAAGCGGCGGTCGTCGGCGGACAGCACTCCGCGCACCTCCAGCCAGGCCCAGGGGAGGTTGCCGACGGCGAGGGCGATCTCCCCGGCCACCCGCGCGAGGCCCAGCCGCGACTGGGCGTCGATTTGCAGCTGAAGGCTGAGCGGCGCGCGCCAGCCGCGCAACAGTGCCTCGGCAGCGCCGATATCGCCGCCCCAGAGCGTCGACCAGAGTTTGAGCCGCTGCAGGCGGGCGCTGAAACCGATCGGGGGATCGAGCTCGAGCGCGCGCTCGAGCAATTCGTCCGCGCGCTTCAACTCGCCCTTGGCGAACAGCGGTTCGATCGTGTTCGAAATGAGCATCGCGCCGGACGTTCGCTCCACCCCCCGGCGCCGTGCCCCCTCGAACCCTTCGAGCGAGATGCGGATGGCGTCGTCGAAGCGGCCGAGCACGTTCATCGCCTCCGACATGTTCACGAAGTAGCGCAGGCGGGCGGAGTCGTCTCCCACGGCGAGCTCCCCGGCCCGCTCGAGGTCGGCCAGGCCGCGGTCGATCTCGCCGCGCGCGACGAGGGACATGCCCCGGATGTTGGCCGATACCGACATCCGTGCACGAGAACCGACTTCACTGGCCTCGTCGAAGGCCTCATCGGCGATCTGCACGGCCTCGTCGAATCGGGCGTCGAGCATGAGTCGCGCCGAGAGCTCCCCGAGTACGGTGGCGCGCAGCACGCTCGGCGGCTCCCCCTGGAGCACGGCGAGCGCCCGGCGCAGCAGCTCCACCGATCCGGTGCGGCCGACATTGGCGAGGTAGGACGCCTTGTCCTGCAGCAGCCGGGCGATTCGTTCCACGTCGTCGGTCGGCGAGTCGGCGAGCGCCTCGTCCACGAGGGCGATGGCCCGGTCGCTCTCCCCGGCGTTGCGCAGGTCGTGGGCGGTGTCCGCGAGAAGCGCGACGCGGCTGCGGCCGGCCACGGCCTCGGCATCCGGCACCTGGTCCCAGAGTTCGAGAGCGCGTTCCCCCATGCGGGACGCGGTGTCGTAGGCGAAGGCCTTGTGGGCCTGAGCCATCGCCGTAAGCGACGCCCCGAACGCGCACTTCATGTCGTGCGCGGCCATCCAGTGATAGGAGATCTCGGTGGCCGGGATGCACTCGGTGCTCAGCCCCGCCTCGAGGGCGCGCGCGTATTGCGAGTGGTGGCGCACTCGTTCGCCGGGCAGCAGCTCCTCGTGGATCGCGTCCCGCACGAGGGCGTGCCGGAAGGCGTATGACGTGTCGTCGATCACGATCACGTTGCCGAGCACGGCC
Source organism: Lacisediminihabitans sp. (assembly GCF_036569425.1). Lineage (GTDB taxonomy): Bacteria > Actinomycetota > Actinomycetes > Actinomycetales > Microbacteriaceae > Lacisediminihabitans. The sequence continues at coordinate 158,510 of NZ_DATCQQ010000020.1, read as the reverse complement.
TCGCGCGCCGCACGATCGATGTCGTCGGCGTCTCCCTCGTACACGGCGAGGAGCAGGGTGTGGTCGACGCGCGAGCCGCCGGCGGCCATCAGCCGCAGGATCTTCTGGGTCGGTTCGCTGAGAGTGTCGTACCGTGCGAGCAGGATCTCGCGCAGCGTGTCTGGGAAGCAGTCCGTGTTCTCGTAGCCGTCGAAGTCGACGAGCTCCTCGACGAGGAAGGGCACCCCGTCTGTGCGTTCGAACACGACATCCACGTCGTGGGCGAGGGGCGCGGAGCCGAGAATCTCCCCGACGAGCTGGCGCACCTGCCGTTTCGTGAGGCGCGAGAGGTCGCGCCGGCTCACACGCGGGGTGCGGTCGAGCTCCGGAAGCCAGGAGCGCAGCGGATGCCCGCGGGTGAGGTCGTCGCTGCGGTAGCTGAGCACGAAGAGGATGCGGCCGTGTTCGACCACCCGCACAAGGAATCGCACCAGGCTCAGGGTTGCCTGGTCGGCCCAGTGCAGATCTTCGATCACGATCACGAGGTGGTGCTCTCGCGACACGTTCTCGAGCGCAACCGCCACTCCGTCGTAGAGGAACTCCGCGCCGCCGCGGCCCGTGGTCTCGCCGACCCGGTCGGCGGTTGCGGCGACCTGGGCGCCCAGTTCGGGCAGCAGAAGCAGGAGGGCGCCGCGCGACGGGCCCGCCGCGTCGAGAAGCGCCTCGGCACCGATCGTGGCGGAGAGCGCTCGAAGGGCGCCGGTCACCGGGGCGTATGGCGGCGCATCCCGGTCCAGATCCACGCACTGGCCCTTGACCACGACGGTTGCGGCGGGAACGCTCCTGGCGAATTCATCGATGAGGCGTGACTTGCCGATGCCGGCCTCGCCGCCGATCACCACAGTGCGGGTGTCTCCGGACGCGGACTCGTGCAGGGCGTTTACCAGCGCGTCGAGGTCGCCCTCCCGTCCGATGAGGGAGCCGCTCGTCTTTCCCGACCGCATGCTCCCATCGTGCCACGAGCCCCCGACGCCGAGAACACTGTCGCGGATGCCCGTGACGCCGGGAACGCTGACGCCCATGACCGTGCCGCCGACAACTCCGCCGCCCGCCACGGTCATCAGGAGCGTGCGCGGTGGCCGACCGCGCCGGACCAGACCGCGCTGAGCCAGCCCGCGCCAAACCAGCCGACGATCGACTGCCCGGGGCAGGCGGGCGACGGCGCAGCGGCGCGCTCCTCGGCACGTCGCTCCTCCCGAACCCGTAGCCACTCCATCTCCTGGGCGAGCTGTCGCTCGTAGGCCAGGGACAGGTGCTCAAACGCGTACTCGTTGACCAACATGGTGTGCTCCGTTCTCTGCGTGACTCCGACACTCCTCGCTAAGGGGGGTCTGCCGCATGGGGCGGATGCACTACTTCGGGCGCGGTCGGTTCCGTTCGGCCTAAGCCGTTTACCCGTCTTAGGCGCGTACGGCGGGCGCCGCGGGAAATACGGCATTCTCCGGATGGTGCGGCGCGGTGCTCAGGGGCATTCTCGAAACCGGAACGTAAAAGGAGAGGAGGTGGGCACAATGCTGTTGTTGATCATCATGGCCGCGGTCGTCGTCGCGTCGATCGTCTGGGCGATCGTTGCGACGCTCGTGCGCACGGCCGCGGACGGCTACGGCCGGATTCCGACCCGGGTCGGAAACGATGCGGATGGGCGGGCGCGCTACCGGCGAATCTGGTGAGTCCCGACGGCCCGTCTGGGTCGGCCGGAGGGGTCAGATCGAGGCGCGCTCGGCCCCGAGCGGGCAGGCGAACACGTCGCGCTCGCCAAGACCCACGCGGTTGATGTAGCGCAGGACGATGCCGTACGACTCCCAGAGGCCGGTCTGGGTGTACGGCACCCCGCGCTCCCTGCAGTATTCGGCGATGAGCGGGGCGGCCCGCCGAAGGTGCGGCCGGGGTATGGAGGGGAACAGGTGATGCTCGACCCGGTAGTTGAGGCCGCTCATGGCCACGTCGAGCACCCGGTTGCCGCGCACGTTGCGGCTCATGAGCACCTGGCGGCGCAGGAAGTCGAGCGTGAGTGCCTTCGGCACGATCGGCATCCCCTTGCGATTGGGCGCGAATGACACGCCCATGTAGAAGCCGAAGAGCCCCCGCTGAACCGCCGCGCTCCCGGCGAGGGCGCAGTCACCGTGAGTCGGCAACCGTGAGACTGCCGGGCGTCAGACCTGCAGGCGGATGAAGAGCGGGCTGCCCCAGAGCTTGGACGCGTGCTCGACGTAACGGCCCCAGACGGGCGAGTTGTACATGCCGCCTGCCCCGTCGTAGATGCCGATGTGCTGACCCGGCCAGTAGACGAGGTCCCCGGCGACCGCGCTCGCCTGGTCGACCCGCACCCCGAGCCTGGCCTGGTGGTCCGCTCCGCGCGGCAGGCTGATGCCGAACCCGGCGAAGACGTACTGGGTGTAACCGTCGCAGGAGAAGCTGGTGGTCGGGCTGTTGCCCGATCCGTAGGGCACGAGGCCCACGAACTGCGCGGCGTACTGGATCAACGCGGCGCCGCTGTAGCCCTGGGCCGGCGGGGCGACCCCCGTGTAGCGGTTGATCTTCGCCGGCGCGGACGCCGGGGCGACGGGCGCGACCGGTCTCGGCATCGTCACGGCGTATCCGTCCCGGGCGGGCGCCGTGATGGCGACGGTCGCGTCGACCGCGAACGACTGCACGGCCGGAGCCTGCTGCCGCGGCGCGACCGGCGCATCAAGGCTCGCATAGGCCGGGATCGCCGTCGTTGCGATGAGCGCACCGGCGACCGCGATGGCCCCGAGCTTCGCAACGATGGATGACATCCGGCAAGAGTAGCGGAGAGGCCGCGAAAAGTCTCGAATTGGTAACGGAATGGCCCAGAAATGGCGGTCGAAACGAGTACCGTCGAGCCTCGGATTCGGCGCCGGATCCGGCAAATGTCTGGGGTGAATCGTAGGCTGGAAAAAAACATCCCGACACGCCGAAAACACTAGATGTTGTGGAATGACAAGAGTGTCATTCCGGTTATATAGTAGGGACTCACGAAGGCGCCGGCTTAACAACTGGTGACCCGGGGGTTACTAAACAACAGACTTAGGGAGGTCCGAAAATGGACAACGACAACGATTCCATTGGCGGCTACGCAGTACCGGTCGACCCGATGGACGACCTGCAGTGTGACAGCTGCCAGTAGGCCCCGTGCACGTCTAGGTACCGTACAGGTCTAGACACGGTGCACGTCTAGGCACTGTGCACGCTTAGACACGGTGCACGTCGCCTTAGGTGCGTGACGCGGGTCGCATACGAGCCGCACGAGAAGTGGAAGCCCCGGCCGCCAGTAATGGTGGCCGGGGCTTTGTCGTTAAGCTTTCGCTGTGCAAAGGACAACAGAGTGTCAGTGAACCCCGAGATCGAGGGGCGTGTCTTTCCGCCCACCACGCCCTACCTCGTCGGTCGGGAGAAGATCCGCGAGTTTGCGCGGGCAGTTCTCGCGAGCAACCCGGTCAACTTCGACGTCGAGGCGGCGAATGCGGCCGGCTACGCGGACCTCGTGGCGCCCCCGACGTTCGCCGTGGTGGTGCAGGAGCTCACGCTGCATCAGCTTCTAGCCGAGCCGGATGCCGGGATCGATTTCGCGCGCGTCGTGCACGGCGAGCAGCGGTTCAGCTTCTCGCGGCCGATCGTGGCGGGCGACGAGCTCACCGCGACCCTGACCATAGCGAGCGTGAAGTCGCTCGGCGGCCACTCGATGGTCACCGCCGAGTCCAGCATCGTCGACGCCGCGGGTGCTCACGTGGTCACCGCGACATCCACGCTCGTGGTCAGGGGGGACGCATGACACAGCAGGCTGCACCACTCTTCTCCGAACTCGAGGTCGGCCAGATCGTGGCCGAGGCCGGATTCGCCATCACCCGGGAGTCGCTCGTGCGCTACGCCGGCGCGTCGGGGGACTTCAACGCCATCCACTACCGCGACGACGTCGCTCAGTCGGTCGGCCTCGCGGGCGTGCTCGCCCACGGAATGCTCACGATGGGCGCCGCCGTGCAGCCCGTCGTCGACTGGGCGGGCGATCCAGGCAGGATCGTCGACTACCAGGTGCGATTCACCCGTCCGGTGTTCGTCGACGCGACCGAGGGCGCAGTGGTCAACGTGGTCGCGAAGGTCGGCGCGCTCGACACGGAGAACACCGTCGCCCGCATCGACCTCACCGTGACCTTCGGTGGCGAGACTGTGCTGGGCAAGGCGCAGGTGCGCGTGAGCCTGGCCTGACGATGGAGTTGCGGGAGCTCACGACGCTGCGCGTCGGGGGGCCGGCGGATGAGGTGATCGCACCCGCCGACGAGGCCGCCCTCGTCGCGGTGACGCTCGAGGTCTGGGCCTCCGGGGACGATTGGTTGGTGCTGGGCGGCGGTTCGAACGTTGTCGTCTCCGACGAGGGCTTCGCCGGGACCGTGATCCGGGTGGTCACGCGCGGCATCGAGATTCTGCCGGGCGACGGCGACGCGGTTCGGCTGCGCGTGCAGGCGGGCGAGCCATGGGATGCGCTCGTGCGGTTCGCGGTGGAGAACGGGTTGGCCGGCCTCGAGGCGCTCTCCGGGATCCCGGGGTCGAGCGGGGCGGCGCCGATCCAGAACATCGGGGCGTACGGGCAGGAGATCGCGTCGCACCTCGTCGCCGTCGACTTCCTCGACTACGGCACCGGCGAGCTCGGCCGCGTCGAGGCGTCGGCGCTCGACCTCGAATACCGAGGCTCTGCCATCAAGAGCGGACGCCGGGGAGTTGTCGTGGCGATCGAGCTCGAGCTGGTGCGAACCCCGGGCGGGGTCAGCGAGCCGATCGGCTATCCGCAGCTCGCCGTGGCGCTCGGCCGTTCGGTGGGCGATCGCGTGCCCCTGGCCGACGTGCGCGGCGCGGTGCTCGCCCTGCGCGCGAGTAAGGGGATGGTGCTGGATGCCGCGGACCCCGACTCGGTGAGCGCCGGCTCCTTCTTCACCAACCCGATCGTGAGCGAGCGCTTTGCGGGGACCCTGCCCCTCGACGCGCCACGCTGGCCGGTCTCCGCCGACATCTCGGCGCCGATGGTGCGGCCGCTCGACTCCTTCGACCCCTCCGACGTGCCGGTCATCCGCACCCCCGCCGACCGCCGGGTGAAGCTCAGCGCGGCCTGGCTCATCGAGCAGGCGGGCATCACGCGAGGGTTCCGCCTGCCCGGGTCGCGGGCGGCCGTCTCGGGCAAGCACACCCTCGCGATCGTCAACACGGGGGCGACCACCGCCACTGAGATCGCGGAACTCGCCAGGTACATCCAGGCCCGCGTGCTCTCGACGTTCGGCGTGATCCTGCGGCCGGAGCCCGTCTTCGTCGGCGCGTTCGAGTAGCTGGCCTCACGGGACGGGCCAGCGGGGACGGGACTACCGCGGCAGCAGCCCGAGCTCCATCGCGAGGGTGACGGCGCGCGTCCGGTCGTTCACGCCGAGCTTCTCGAACACGTGCAGCGAGAGTCCCTTGCGCAGACTCGCTGGCTCAAGCGCAATCGACAAGCCCACCACATAGGCCGCCCGCAAGAGGTTCCCCTGCCGGCACCCTCCAAGGTCGAATGACACCCTCAAAACCGTCCCGGGAGGCGCAACGAAATGCCGTCCGCTGATTGTCCGGCTCGTGGGCGGCCAGACCCTCTCCATCAACTGCGGAAGCGTCGTGGTTAGGCACATTTGTGAATGAAACGTATGGGCGGGCTTCGCTTCATAATTTCAAGTCGTGGGAGGTCTGGTTAGAGACCACAATTCGTCATCGAGTTGGTCGAGTCGAGATCTCGCGGACCTCGCCTCCTCCTGTGTTCGCGTTGATGATTCGAGCCTCAAGTCCGCTAACCCGCCCATGCCTGTGATGATCGAGTGAAGCTGAACCTTGATCGCTTCGATTTCAGGCGAAACTCTTGACGTTTTCAGCGCTGGGAGCCGCAGCTTGAGCCATTTCGTGCGTTCCGACAAGTGCTCGCTCGGTTCGAGAATCTGGATGACCTCTTCAACTACCTCCACCAACCGTTCACGCGTCGCCGCCCCATCCCAGGGTTCGTTGTTTGTATCGTCATCAACCACGAGCCAAGATCCGAGCACATCAACACCACTCCGGAGGCGATCCACAATTTCTCGCTTGCGGTCGACGTCACCATCCATCCAGCCCAGGTGAAGCCCGAATCCTCCGCTGGCCAATGGTTCAGACGGCGGGAAGATCACGAAGTCACCCTCGGCGTACGAAAGCCCTTCCATCCCGAGAATCTCAACGAAGTAGCCACGATTGGAGCTCGCACGCCGAGGGGTCACCTTGGTCCATGTCTCCCGCATACGTTCACCGTATTCGGAAACGAGCGAATACATCGCCATTGCAGCAGGAATATGTCCGGTCCTACTTCTGGGTTACGGATGTCCATAGCGCAGTGCGCCGCCGCTCGGTTGACGTTCCGCTATCGGGCACTGTGACCCGTCGCATCACGGAATTGATACGACGAAGTTGTCGTCGAGGGTGGTGCGATGGCGGTCGCGCCGTGTTCCGGCGATGATGCGAGCAGCGATCAGCATCACAAGCAAGATCGCCAAAAGGACGGGGAACATATTCCCGATCAGCCACAGCGCCCCGTTCCATGGCGGAAACACGCTCGGGTCGAAGCCCCCGGTTTGTTCAGATCGTGCGCCTAGGTAGTCGCTCTGCACGTCAACGAAGACGGCAATCACGATGGCGACAGCCAGCGCGACTGCCGAGACCACGATCGCCGCTGTGAGCATCACTCTCAATATGGGTGCGGTCTGATAAACACGGTTGACCTCTGGCATGAAGCTGACTGTATCAACCGGCCTTCCGTTTGCGGGACGACTTCGCCGACATACTGTCTCGTAACTAAACCGCCTGAACTCGCCACCCATGGGATCCGAGACGCCGACCGGTTTCGTTCGTTCGTTTCCGCGCGCCTACGTCCAGTTGGAGTCTTAGAGGCGAGAAGAAGGTGTGTCCAGCAACTCTGAATCGACCTTAGGCCGACAGGCTGGGGAGGTGATCCTTGACGTCAAGCTGGGTTACACCCCAACTGGACATGTCGTTTGCGACTTGATGGGGCCGGGCGCGTTGGGCAGCGTGGTCCCAGTCATGGTCAGGAGACAATGGGTTTGTGGCCCGTGCCGATGTTTCTCTCCCTGATGGATACCCCGAGTTCCTCGGCGACCTGAAACGGCGGGTCCGGGACGCGCAGGTTCGCGCACATCGCACGGTCAATACCCAACTCATTGAGTTGTATTGGACTATCGGTCATGCCATCGTCGCCGAGCAGGAGCAACAAGGGTGGGGCGCCGGCGTAATCGACCGCTTGGCGGGGGACCTGCGCCTTGAGTTTCCCCAGATGACCGGGTTGTCCCGTAGCAATCTGCAGTACATGAGGGCACTCGCAGCGGCCTGGCCGACCAATTCAAATGTCCCGCAGGCTGTGGGACATTTGCCGTGGGGTCACATTCGCCTGCTCCTTGACAAGCTGGAGGCCCGAGCCGCCCGGGAGTGGTATGCCGCAGCATCCGTGAAGAATGGCTGGTCTCGAAACGTGCTGCTCAATCAGATCATCAACCGCACTCTCGAGAGAACCGGCGCAGCGCCCTCGAATTTCAGCGCCGAGCTGGAGCCCGCTGATTCCAATCTGGCCCGGCAGATTGCCAAAGATCCCTACGTGTTCGACTTCCTGGAGCTCACCGAGGAGGCCGCTGAACGTGACCTGGAACAGGCGATGATGGACCGCATCGTCGACACCCTCCGGGAGCTGGGCACGGGTTTCGCATTCGTGGGACGCCAGGTCCACTTCGACGTAGCCGGCGATGACTTCTACCTTGACCTTTTGTTCTTCCACGTCGAGCAACTCCGGTACGTGGTCATCGAACTGAAAACCGGGAAGTTCCAGCCCGAACATGCCGGGAAACTTGGTTTCTACGTATCACTGGTTGATGACCGGCTCCGTCGGGAGGCCCACGCGCCCACGGTGGGAATACTCATCTGTGGCGACCGAAACGATCACACGGTCCGTTACGCACTCGGTCGCTCGGGCTCTCCGATGGCCGTGTCGACCTACACGTACGACTCCCTGCCGCCTTCAGAAAAGAATGCGCTCCCCGATGCCGACGAACTCACCTCGGCTCTTGGGTGGGACGAAGAAGCGCAGAAGCAGCACGACTGATTCCCGCAAGAGCAACGAATCTTCGGTCGTGCCGCTGTTGCATTTGACGCACCTGAGCGCGAATTCTTTACGGACAGGGCATACGCGAATCTTCGGCCCAGCCAATTCGTTTTGGCCAGTGAACGCGGGGGAGTGTCCGTAGGAGGTCCGACCTACGGGCATGCCGCTGAGGTAGCGTCAACTCATGCGGGATGACAAAGAGGGCAGATACGCAACGGTAAAAGCCGCTGAAATCGCGCTCCTGTCATCGACTGTTCGGCGCGATGGCCAGAGATTGAGCGCTCTCCTACATCCGGAGTTTGCTGAGATCGGTCGTTCAGGCCAGCGCTGGACCCACCAGGACACTATCGAGGCGCTCTCTGCTGAAGAATCACGAGAGGCTCCCGAAACCGCCGAGTGGCTCTTCAACGACATTGCGCCAGGCATCGTTCTCGTTAATTACCGCATCCACACACCTGAACGCGACAGTCGCCACTCGTCGATCTGGGAGCTCGCCGCAGGAGGTCCGGTCTTGCGCTTTCACCAGGGAACCGTCATCCCGTCCCGCTGAGGGATCCTCCTCGGGGCCGCCACGATCCTCTGCCGCGGCATAGTCGAGCAATTCTTCCGCTATGTTCCGTTTATGGCCATCTCATCCCAGCAAGCGGTTATCACAATCCAGGGCGAGAGCATGAAGCGCGCCAGCGGGATGCTCGTCGATGCGCTCGAGCCGTATGCGAACGCGCGGGTGACTTCCTTGGTCCAGTCCACGAGCTACACGACGAGCTGGCGCGGCCGCGTGACCCTCCTCGCGATAGTCGACCACGACTGACGCACTGTCGCTCTGTCCCGGTTGTCCTTGGGCGAAAGACACATCGGGGCGTAATCCTCGCGAAGGATGCGAGCGGGTAGCGCCAGCAAGGGAATGAGTGCAAAGGGGGCGGGATGGTATCGACACATAACGTTGAGGAGTGGACGGTTCGGGCGGGTCAAACCAACAAGATTCAATCGGCGCGATCCTCGAGGTGGGTTCCCTTGGTTCTGTTCCTTATTGAGCTTGGTATCACCTCAGTGGTGATGGGGATACTGAGTTTCGCGCTCGTGGTTCAACTCACGCTGACGCCTGGCGCAATCTTTGGCGAGTTCGATGACATCTTCACCTGGGTAGTCAGCCTTGGGGTTGATGCGGCCGTCGAGATCATCGGTGCCATCGTTGTGTTTCTGCTGACTGGTCTCATCGTCGGACTTCTCGGACTGCCGATACGACTCATCGGTCCCGTGCGGCGGGCTTGGCTCGGCAATGGAGAAATGACGATCGCTGGAGTCGCACTCGGAACGGTGCTCATCGTGGCTGCGTACCTGCTTGGCAATTGGAGCGACATCCATGAGCAGCACGGTACCTACGCGGTATTCACTCCCAGCCCGCAGCCGCTGCTAGTTGGCTGGTTCTTGCTTGCGTTCTCGCTGTCCCTGCTTGTGTGGCCCGCTCGATGGCTACCTCGAAGAGCCAGAATCTGGTGGACAGAGACACAGCTTACAAAGCGGCAACGAAACAGCGCGACAGTTTCGCAGTGAGCGTTCCCGAGTGACACAGCACCTACCGGAGTGAACAGCCAGATGGATCGGCCGTGGGACGGAGGTGCTGGTCGTCCTTTGTGGTCAGTAGCGTGCCGAGTACCCGCCGTCGACCTTGAGGAGTTGTCCGGACATCCAGCGACCTTCGGGAGACACCAGGAATGAAACGACGCTGGCGACGTCAGTGGGTGTGCCAAGTCGACCGAGCGGATGGTGGGTGGTGGGTGGTTAATTCGTCGCGAAGAGTGTCACCAATCCACCCCGTGTCGATCGGTCCGGGGTTCCCTACGTGTCAGGGTTGGGTGAGGCCAGCACCTCAGAGCAAGTCCGCCGTTTGATGTAGGGCGAGAGCAGGAAGGCTGAGCGCCTTCTGGGCGCGACGAAGCGGTCAATCAAACGGGTTGTTCAAGAAATGATCTGCGCTCGGCTGCTTCAGGAGCGAAACGGGAACACCCGGCCGACGTGCATGAGTGCCTCGAACACCCACTTCTCGGCCTTGTTCTTTACTGATCGGTTCACCGTCCACCCGGTCGCGATGTCAGTGACCGTCAGGGTGAAACAGAGTTCGCCCGACGCGTTCCCGCCCTCGTGGCCGACCAAGTCGATCTCCGCGAACCCGGGCACGGCGTCGTCCCAGTCAGCCTAGGTGCGGATCGGGATCTGCGACTTCAGCAGCGTTCCGGGTTTGGTATGTGACCGGCCCCGCGACATCAGCTTCGCCCGCTCCGGTGCGAGTCGGCGATCGATCGTCGCCGCGCTCATCCGTACCAATAGGGCCGCCTCGGCATCCGTCAGGTTCAGCTCGTTGTCGCGGCGCAGCAACGGCACCAACACGCCCAGCGTCGGCGCGAGGCGCTTCCCGGCCGGCGCCCGCAGCACCGCCCAACACTTCACCAGCGCCCGCGTCGCGGCTGGCCCACACGTCGGTGCCCGCCCGGCCCGGGGCTTCACTACCTTGAGCGTCAACGCGACCCGCAGTGCCGCCCGGGCGTAGTCGCGATGCCACCGGGTCAACTCAACCAACTCGGTCAAGATTCGACGCTTACCGGCCCGGTCAGCACTCCGATACGCGAGCGCTCTCTTCTTCGTCACGGCCTGCCGCTGCGTCATCGTCAGCTCCATAGAAACGGGCGTATCCCACATCCATCGGCCCGTTCCCGAACTGCGCCGAAGCGGGGGTTTTCATCTGAGGCAACGAATGGTGCTGCGCGGAGGTTTCTTATGAGTCAACGCGGACTCTTGCACGCTGTCGCGAAACCGCTATTATGATAGCGGTTTCAAGAATTCCCCGAACGGGGGTAGAACCGGCCGACACGCGTACGAAGGAGTAGAGGAATGTTTGACGACATCAGAAGGCAGGGGCACCGTCCGTCCTTGACCGCCCTCTCTACGGCGACGGTAGCAGCGCTCTGCCTCAGCCTCGCCGGGTTCGCCGCGGCACCCGCCGCGGCGGCCTCCACCGACGCCCTTCGCGTCGATCTCTCACAGTCGAGCGGCGACTTCCGCGGTGGTGCATCCGGAACCCTCTACGGTCTCGGTGACGATGGCGTCCCCAGCCAGCCGGTGCTCGACGGTGCTCGCGTCACCAACACCTCGCAGAAGCCGCCGCAGGGAGCGCAGCATCCCAACGGAGATGCGCTCGACGTGGAATCCTCTTTCTTCGCAGCGGGTGGCAGGGACCTCTACGTCTACATCCAGGACGAGTACCCGGACTGGGCTTACAACGGAGGCCAGCGGCCGGGCGACGCGAACAACGACGGTGTGTGGGACTACCTGCCCATCCTGCGCGCGGCCGTCGAGAAAATCGCTACCCAGTCGGCGCATCCGGAGAATTACGTGTTCATCCCGTTCAACGAGCCGGATGCCGGCAACTGGTATCCGAACTGGTCGACACAGAAGGATCAGTTTCTCTCCGACTGGTCGGCCGCCTACGACACCATCGAGAGCGTCTATGCCGCGCACGGTCTCGGCCACGCCAGGATCGGCGGACCCGGCGATTCCAGCTGGCACGCCGACCGCAGCACGGACCTGCTGACCTACGCGAAGGCGCACAGTCAGCTCCCCGACGTCTTCATCTGGCACGAGCTCGGAACCAACAACCTGGCGACCTTCCGGTCCAACATCGCCGCGTACAAGCAGGTGTTGAAGATCGTGGGCGTGCCCGAAATCCCGGTGAACATCACTGAATACGGGATGCTCCGCGACATGGGCGTTCCCGGCCAGCTCGTGCAATGGTTCTCCATGTTCGAAGACCAGAAGGTCGACGCGCAGACCGCGTACTGGAACTACTCGGGCAATCTGTCCGACAACTCGTCTCGCAACAACGGCGCCAACGGTGGCTGGTGGATGTTGAAGTGGTACGGCGACCTGGCCGGTTCGAAGACTGTGAGGGTCACTCCGCCCGCCCTGAATGCCCCGGACACCCTGCAGGGAATCGGAGCGATCGACAGGGGCAAGAGGAAGGCGACTGTGCTGTTCGGCGGCGGCTCAAACAACGTCGATCTCACCGTCACCGGCGTGGACCACGCAACCTTCGGTAAGAAGGTCGACGTTCAAGTGCGGGCTGATCGCCTCAATGGCGCCGAGGGCGCCTCCCTCCAGCCTCCCGTGATCCTTTCGACCAGCGCGACCGTGACAAACGGGATCGTGTCACTGGCCATTCCGAACGCGGATCGGTATGCCGCCTACCAGGTGGAAATCACTCCGGAACTGGCCTCGCCACAGCCTGTCGCCACCGACCTGGTCAGCAGCGTCGAAGCAGAGAACGCAACGCTCACGAACGCCACCGTGTACGCCCAGGACCCGTCGCGGGAGTGGTCGTTCATGGCGTCGAACGGACATGACGTCGGATCCTTTAACGCGGTCGGCTCGTCAGCGACCTGGAACGTGACCGTGCCACGCACCGGCGACTATCGACTATCGATCCTCGCGGGGGCCAACCAGACACCTGGTCAGCATGCCCTGTTCGTCGATGGCGCATACTCGGCACTCGTCAAATACTCCGCCGATCTCTCGTGGAGCTACCGCGGCACGACCGACGTGACCGTCCATCTGACGGCCGGAGCCCACGCCCTTTCGCTTCGGGCGAGCGCGAACGGAACGACGATCCTGCCCGGCGCCGACATCACTTTGGACCGGTTCGACCTCTTCGATGTTAGCCACGGCGAGAACGCGGTCTATCCGGCGCTGGATGCTCGGCTCAGCCGTGGTGCCACGCTGTCCTACGCCCCGAACGTCGCCGGCTCGGCAGCATTGTCGGGTGCGCAGACGGCCACATTCTTCGCGGCGACAGCCGAGACGGGCTACTACGACGTCACGACGCACTTCACCACGAAGAGCCGTACGGCTCTTAACCTCTGGGCGAACGGCCGGGCCGTCACCCTGACCGCACCGAAGACACCGGGAACGTTGGCCTCAACAGTTCGTCTGTTCCTCCCTCAAGGCATCAATGAGCTGACGGTCGGTGCGACGGGGGGTGCTGCGATCGCCGACGTGACCACCACCCGCGGGGCCGAGCAGAAGGCGGCGGATGTCGACAGCGCCAATGTGTTCCGCTCGGAGGCGGAGGCGCTTCCGCGAGCGGGCACCGCTGTGGTGCAGACGCTTCCCGACGGATCGAACGGCTCAGCGGATGCGTCGGGCATCGTGCGGGATGTGGGCTACCTCGGCAACGGCGTGGGAAACACGCTCAGCGTGCCGCGCCCGAAGGGCTTTGGGGCGGGTGACTACCAGCTCGTACTGGGGGCGACCAACGCCGACAAGGCGTCCGCGATCAACTACAACCCGCAGGTCATCAGCCGGTTCGTCGATGTGGCGGAAGCCGGGGGAGCCACTGTCCGAGCCGCTGTCCGTCACAACTACTCATGGAACAGCTTCTGGGACAAGACGATCCCGGTGAACTTGAAGACCGGAGACGGCGCCCTCACACTGGGCAACGCCACCGCATACGCACCGAACATCGACACCGTGGCTCTCGCAAAGTTCGTGGCGGGCACGCCGATCACGGTGCGGACTCCCGCCAACGGCGAGTAAACATCGTCCCGACCCGTTTCGGCCGGTGTCGCCTCGTGCGGCGCCGGCCGAACGGTGCATCCGGGCATCCCCGAGCTACAGGAGGCACCCATCTGATCGGACGACCTACTCCAGAACTCCGCGCGGGTCCAGGCGAGAAGCGGGAAGGCGCGGGTGACGCCGTGAAGGATCGTGGGCGCCGGATATCAGTCGTGCTCTTCGACGAGTTCGCCTCGCCAGGCCTCGCGCCCCTCGTGGATCGCGAACAGGGCGATCACGAAGCCCGCTGCCGCGTCGAGCCATGCCGCGCCTGAGAGCGCGTAGAAGAGCAGACCCACCAGGGTGGACGCGCTCAGCAGGATGCAGATGCGCGTCTCCGCGGCATCCGCGAGTATCAGCTTGTCTCCCAGCAGTGTTCCGACTTGCTTCTTCATCGCCGCCAGGATGGGCATCACGACGATGGACGCGGCCAGCACGATCGCACCGACAATCGACGCGTCTGGCCGTTCGCCGACGATCAGGTTGCGGATGCCGTTGGCGGTGACGTACGCCGCGAGCAGGAAGAACGTGATCGCGATGAATCGGAGAGTCGCCTTCTCGCGTTTCTCATCCGACCGACCATCGCGAAGGCGGGCGGCGAGCCGGAGGCCGACGAGAACGGCCGAGGCGGATTCGATACCGGAGTCCAATCCGAAGCCGACCACCGAGACGAGGCCGGCGGTGACGCCCGCCGCTATCGAGACCACGCCCTCCACCACGTTGTACGCCACCGTGAATTGGGCGAGTCGGAGGCCTCGCCTGGTGAGGCGGGTGACCTCGCTGCTTGAGAGCAGACTCACCGGGTGACCGTGCGGATCGCCACTCCGTCGAGGTTAGGCAGGGCGTGTCCGAGCCGGTGTTCCGCCTCGTGGGCGATGATCTCGGCGTCGGACAGGGAGGTGTCTGCGACGACGATTGTTGCCGTGCCCTGCAGTCGGTGCCCCACCCAGCGCAGTTGCAGAATGGGGGTGGAAAGCACCCCGGGGGTCGCGTCGAGCGCCGCCTGTGCGCGGTCCACGAGTTCGGGTTCTATGCCGTCCATCAGCCGTCGGCCGATGCTCTTCACCGTTCCCCAGAGCAGCACGATGATCGCCGCGGAGATCAGGAGGCCCACGATGGGGTCGGCCAGGGGGAATCCGAGAATCACGCCGAGGGCGCCGAGGACGACGGCGAGGGAGGTGAATCCGTCGATGCGCGCGTGCACTCCGTCGGCGACGAGCGCCGCCGATCCGATCCGCTGGCCCACGCGGATGCGGTAGATCGCGACGACTTCGTTGCCGGCGAAGCCGACGAGGCCGGCCACGAGAACCCACCACAGGTTGTTGAGAGGCTGCGGGTGGAGGAGTCGGTCGATGGACTGCCAGGCGGCGACGACGGCGGACAGCGCGACGACACCGACGATGAACAGGCCGGCGAGGTCTTCGGCCCGACCGAAGCCGTAGGTGTACCTGCGGGTCGCCAGGCGCCGGCCGAGGACAAACGCGATCCAGAGGGGAACGGCGGTGAGGGCGTCGGCAAAGTTGTGGATGGTGTCCGCGAGCAGCGCGACGGAACCACTGACGAGCACGACGACGAATTGCAGGATGGTCGTGCCGAGCAGGATGAAGAGGCTGATCTTCACCGCGCGCACACCCTCCTTGCTGGCCTCGAGCGCGTCGTCTATCGAGTCGGCGGCGTCGTGGCTGTGGGGCACGAATAGTCCGAAGAGGAACCCCCTGATGCCCGTCGGATGCGCGTGGCTGCCGTCGCCGTGGGAGTGCTCGTGTTCGTGGCTGTGCTCGTGCTCGTGTTCGTGGCCGTGGCTGTGCTCATGCTCGTGTTCGTGGCCGTGGCTGTGCTCATGCTCGTGCTCGTGCGGGGCGCTCATGCGGTGGCCTCATTCTGTGGGTCGTGGTGGCGTGGCGTGCCGCCGAGCGAGTGCTCTGCCTGCAGGATCGCGTCGGTCACCAGCTTGCTGGCGTGCTCGTTCTCGAGCCGATAGAAGACGCGTTGGCCGTCCTGACGCGCCGACACGATCTTCGCGAGCCGGAGCTTGGCCAGATGCTGCGAGACGGCCGCCGGGGACTTGTCGACGATGTCGGCCAGGTGATTCACCGACTGTTCGCCATCCCGGAGCGCCAGGATGAGACGCACCCGGGTGGCGTCGGCGAGCATCGCGAACACTTCCACCGCCAATTCCACGAACTGGCTGTCCGGCTCTCTCCCGAATACCTGCTTATCTGCGTCCATACGCATATCATTCCATGCCACAGCGGTCTAGGGTGACGGCATGGCAAGGCTCGACGAGGCGATGGTTGACGTGCTGATCGTGGGCGCCGGCCCCACCGGACTGGCGCTCGCCGGCGAGCTCCACGCTCGTGGCGTGAGCTTCCGCATCATCGACCGGGCACCCAGCGCGGTGCACGAGTCGCGTGCGCTCGCGATCCAGGCGCGCACGCTCGAGGTGCTCGCCCGTCAGGGCGCAACCGGAGAACTCGTCGCCGCCGGTGATGCCGCCGCCGTTCTGATGATGCACTTCCCGAACCGCACGACCGAGATGAGACTCTTCGGCGAGGGGGCGGGTGAGACCGCCTACCCGTACCTGCTCTTTCTCTCGCAGGCCGAGACGGAGAGAATCCTCGCCGGCCGCCTCGCCGAGTCGGGCGTGGTGATCGAGCGGGGCGTGGAGCTGCTCGGGCTCGACCGGAGCGAGGGCGACGTGACCTGCACCATTCGCGGCGAGTCCGGCGAATCCGGCGAGCTGCGGGTGCGTAGCCGCTACGTGGTGGGATGCGACGGGGCCCACAGCGTCGTGCGGCACGCGAGCGGGATCGGCTTCTCCGGCTCGGCGTTCCCGCAGACCTTCGTCATCGCCGATCTCGAGGCGGACGAACTCCAGGTGGAACGACTGCACGTGTACATGGCACGCGAGGGGATGCTCTTCTTCTTCCCGCTCGGCTCGCCGGCCACCTGGCGGATCCTGGTCATGGTGCCGCCGGGCCACGACGCAGGGGAGCCGTCGCTGCGGTCCGTTCAGGAGATGGTCGATCGCTACACCCGCGGTCGTGTGAGGCTGCACGATCCCGTCTGGCTGACGAACTTCTCGGTGCAGAGTCGTCGGGCCGACCACTTCCGATCGGGCCGTGTGTTCCTCGCGGGCGATGCCGCGCACATCCACAGCCCGGCCGGGGCGCAGGGCATGAACACCGGAATCCAGGATGCCGTGAACCTCGGCTGGAAACTCGCCCTCGTGACGTCGGGGCTCGCGAGCGAAGACCTCCTCGACAGCTACGAGGCCGAGCGGCTGCCGGTCGCCAATTCGGTTCTTCGAATGACTAACCGCGCCTTCCGGGTGGCCACGTCGACCAACGCGTTCCTGCGGTTCTTCCGACCCAGAGCGGCGGCGGTGGTCGTGCCCGTCGCGATTCGGATACCCGCCATGCGCCGCCTCGGTTTTCGAGTGGTCTCCCAGCTGGGCATCCGGTACCGGGGGAGCCCACTCTCCGTGGAGGGGCGCCCCCGGCTGAGACGCGGACCGCGCGCCGGTGACCGCCTGCCGGACTCGGGAATCGTCGTCAACGGCGTCTCCACGACGATTCACCGGAGCCTCTCGCCGACGCACTTCCACCTGATCCTGTGCGGGCCGCTGACAGGGTGGAGCGATCGCCGGGAATTCGATGAGCGGTGGTCGAGAGTGGTGAGGATCGCCTGGCTGAGTGCAGGCGCCCAGCAGGATGTGTGGGTGGATTCGACGCCTGGGGCGCTGCGTCGACTCGGCCTCGTCGAGGGCGAGACGGCCCACTATCTCGTGCGGCCCGACGGGTACATCGGTTACCGCGCGCGGGGCACGGACCTCGGGGGGCTGGAGGCCTATCTCCGCGCGCTGTAACCGCCGACGACCGGGAGCCGGACGCCGGCGCGGTCACCGCTGCGAGGCCAGCGCTCGGTTGAGTTGTTCCTGAGTCGGTTGGCCGGCAAAGCCGGCCGGCGTCAGATAGACCCGGCACGCGAGGTCGGTGGTGCGGCAGGCAGAGGGGAACAGGTCGGTGCCGTCGATGAGGATGGTCGGGGAGCCGGCGAACGGCACCCGTGCCGCGTCGGCCGGTGAGGCAACGAGCGTGTAGGTGATGACGGTGTCGTGGCGGCCGGTTGAGTCCAACGCCGCCCGGAGGCGCCGACCCGCCTCTTCCCAGCCGGGACAATCGTCGATGTGCAGGATTTCGGCCTTCATGCCATGCTCCCGTTCTCGCCGCGGCGATCGAATTCTACAACCGCTGCGGAGGGGGTGCTCGGTGCTTCGGCGCGGCGGGAGCCGACCGGCGTACTGTGGCAGATTGACCCGTTCGCCGCGTGCTTTCGAAGGAGAAGAACATGAGCTACGGAATGAGCATCACCCTCGCCGGGCCGTTCGACGACACTGTCGCCGTGGTGCGAGAGGCGCTCGCCCGGCAGGGCTTCGGCATTGTCAGCGAGATCGACATGCAGCAGACACTGCGCAACAAGCTCGGCGTGGAGATCGATCGCAATCTGATCCTGGGCGCCTGCAACCCGAGTCTCGCCCACCTTGCGCTTGAGGCGGAGCCATCGATCGGCCTGCTGTTGCCCTGTAACGTCGTCGTCCGCAGCACCGAAGACGGCATCGTGGTCGAGATGATCGACCCGCGCATCATGGCGGAACTCGCGGAGAACCCCGAGATGAAGCAGGTGGCGGGCGATGTCGGCGAGAAGCTGTCGGCGGCACTCGAAAGCCTGCGCTTGCAGGCATAGCGCCGTGCCCCAATGGTGTCATTGTCAGGGGACCAGCGCCAGGTGGGGTTGTGCGTGACGAGTGCGCTGGGCCGGGCCGATAGGCTGATGCAGATGTTCGCAACCCGCATCGGCAGCACCGCGCCAGAGAGACATCGGTGCGCGGTGAGTGACCGCCAATCGCCGGGCGATCCGAGCGTCGAGCGCCTCGTCGGCTTCACCAACGGCGTCGTGGCGATCGCGATCACCGTCATCGCACTGCCCCTCGTCGACACCGCCCGATCCGTCGGGTCGCGCCTCGCGATCGATTTCCTCTCCGCGAACGTTCTCAACCTATCGGCGGCGGCGCTGAGCTTCGTGGTCATCGCGGCCTCGCCGGGTCACGACCCCGTCGCGGCGGGCGTCTACGTCGCAACCGTGTTCGTGGCCGAGGTGTCCATCCGGATTCAGAAGGTGATCCTCACCCGTCGGGGACTTCTCGGGCCCGGCACCGAAGCATCCACCCGATTCGTCTGGGCAGACTGGATTCTGGTGCTGCTCGCCCTCGTCGCGCTGATTGTGACGGTGCTCGTCCCCGCCACCAGCCTCTACCCGCTGGTGCTGATCCTGCTCGCGCGCCCCATCAAGTGGCTGGCGCTGAGGGGTGCTCCATGACGAGAGCGCTCATTGTCATCGACATCCAGAATGACTACTTTCCGGGCGGCGCGTATCCGCTCGTGGGGAGCGAGGCGGCGGCCGCGGTCGGCCATCGCATCCTCGTGCACGCCCGGTCGGCGGGGATGCCTGTCGTGCACTTCCGGCACGTCTCGCGGGAAGAGGACGCGACGTTCTTCTTGCCCGGCACGAGCGGGGCGGAGATCTACCCCCTCCTGGCGCCCGGCCCGGGAGAACGCGTGCTCACCAAGTCGCTGCCCAACGCCTTCGTCGACACCCCTCTGGCGGAACTACTGCGGGAGGGGGGCATCGACGGCCTGGTGGTCGTGGGCATGATGAGCAGCATGTGCGTGGACGCGACGACGCGGGCGGCGCTCGACCTGGGCTTCGACGTGACGGTCGTGCACGACGCGTGCGCGGCACCCGACCTCGAATTCGAGGGAACCGAGCTGCCCGGGAGCCTGGTGCACGCGGCGTTCATGGCCGCGCTGCGCGACGCCGGGGCCACGGTCGTCGCATCGACCGAGCTCCGGCTGTAGTCGCTCCTGGGCCACTCAGTAGACCGGGGCCGCTCACCCGACCGGGGTCACTCACCCGACCGGGGCCGCACAAGTCCGGGGTCACTGTGGAGCCGCGGCGGAACACGAGCATGCGGGCCACGAGGAGCTGCCTCTCCGCGCCGACGGCCGTCAGGGTGCGGCTCTCCACCGTGACGATTCCCCGATCGGGCCTCGACCGGCTCGGCTTGATCTCGGTGACCACCGCCTCCGCGTGAAGCACGTCCTCGGGGCGCGTCGCGGTGGGCCAGGATAGCTCGGCACCGGCGCCGATCAACCCGTGGGCGAATGGAAAGCCGCTCGTCACCAGCAGGTTCATCGTGATGGCGGCCGTGTGCCAGCCGCTCGCCGCCAACCCTCCGAAGAAAGTGGCGGATGCCGCCTTCGCGTCGGCCTTCGCGCCGGCGATCGTCTCCTCGGCCGGCTGGAACACGGCGACGAGGGTGCCCGACCACTCGGAGCGACGCGCGAGCATGGCCTCGACCGCGCCGACGAGGCACGTCACATGCACATCGTGACCGCAGGCGGGCATGAGCGGCACCTCCGCGCCGTCCTCGGTGATCGGGGCGTCCGTGCTCGCGTAGTCCAGTCCGGTTTCCTCGCGCGCGGGGAGGCCATCCATGTCCGCGCGGAGGTAGACGACAGGCCCCTCGCCGTTCCTGGCGACCGCGACCTCACCGGTTCCGCCGACCACGCAGGTTCCGCCGACCACACCGGTTCCGCCGACCCCGGTGGTGACTGCGAGTCCGAACGACGTCATCGGTTGCGTGACGATGCCCGCCTCAGCGAGCGAGCGCGGCGGGCATGACTCCCAGCGGTCCGTGGCCGGGCAGAAAGCGCTCGGCGGCGAGGTCGAACAGAAGGCTCACGTTGGCGTGGGTCATGGCGTCATCCTCGTTGAAGATCGGATGAAGCACCTGAGGCCCGGTGCTCCGCACCGTCGGGTGACCGGTGACGAGGGCGTCGCCGGTGACGACGATGCCGTGCTGCGGCAGGTGAAAGACAGTGCGACCGGGGGTGTGGCCGGCAACCGCCAACGGAACCGGATGCCCCGGCACGTCGAGCGGCAGGCCCAGCTCGAGGGCGGCCACCCCCTCGTAGCCGACCGGCTCGAGCCCGCCCTGGCGCACCGCGTGCACCGCCCAGGCCACGATGCGGGGATTGTGGCGTGCCTCAGGATGTCGGGGATACCCACCTGGTGCAGCACGGTTCGTCGCACGTGGGCGACCTCGTTGGGCGAGCTGAGCACTCGAGGAGCGCCGGCCGACCGCGCGACGAGTCTGCCGACGTTGCCAATGTGGTCGGTGTGCCCATGGGTGAGGAGGATCGCCTCGAGGGAGCGTGCGCCCGTGCGCCGCGCCACCACCTCGAGGGTCTCGTCGACGAGGTCGGCATTGCGCGGGTAGCCGGTGTCGATGAGGGTCACGCCGCCCCCCTCGGTGAGCACGACCCAGTTGACGCTCGGGCCTCTGGCGAAGAAGACGCCCGAGGCGACCTCGGTGAGGGAGAGGGCGCTTCGGGCTGAGGTCATGAATACCAGTCTCTCCCGGCGCCCAGACGACCGACGCGCGGGCGACCGGCGCCCAGACGACCGACGCTCCGGGCGAACCGGTGAAGCCGCTCGGCTCAAGGCCCGGTACCGTATACCTGTACCCGAGAAGGAGAAAAAAATGGCGACCCGCATCTACAACGACATCACCGAGATCTTCGGCAACACGCCCCTCGTGCGACTCAACCGAGTGGCCGACGGCGTGGGCGCGACGGTGCTCGCCAAGCTCGAGTTCTACAACCCGTCCGCGAGCGTGAAGGACCGGCTCGGAGTGGCCATCGTCGACGCCGCCGAGGCCTCCGGCGCCTTGGCGCCCGGCGGCACGATCGTAGAGAGCACGAGCGGCAACACGGGCATCGCCCTCGCGATGATCGGGGCCGCCCGCGGCTACCGGGTGATCCTCACGATGCCCGAGACGATGAGCAGGGAGCGCCGGATGCTGCTGCGCGCGTACGGCGCGGAGCTCGTGCTCACCCCCGGGGCCGGTGGCATGAGCGCCGCGGTCGCCGCGGCGCGGGAGATCGTCGCGAACACGCCAGGGGCCGTCTTCGCCGACCAGTTCGCCAACGCGGCCAACCCCGCAATCCACCGCGCCACCACGGGACCCGAGATCTGGCGGGACACCGAGGGTGCGGTCGACATCTTCGTCTCCGGCATCGGAACGGGTGGGACCATCACCGGGGCCGGCGAGTTCCTCAAGGAGCAGAAGGCGGGCCTGCAGGTGATCGGCGTCGAACCCCAGGAGTCCGCGATCCTCAACGGCGGGGCACCGGGGCCGCACAAGATCCAGGGCATCGGGGCCAACTTCGTGCCCGAGATCCTCGACCGCGACGTCTACGACGAGATCATCGACGTGAACATCGCCCAGTCGGTGGCGATGGCCCGTCGTCTCGCGGCGGAGGAGGGCATCCTCGCCGGCATCTCGTCCGGTGCGACCGTGCAGGCGGCGCTCGAGGTGGCCGCGCGCCCCGAGAACGCCGGCAAGACCATCGTGGTGATCGTGGCGAGCTTCGGCGAGCGGTACCTCTCCACCGTGCTCTACGAAGACCTCGCGGACTGACCGGGTGGCCTTCTCTCGACTGCGGGAGGACATCGCCGCGGCTCGAGCGCACGATCCGGCAGCGGATTCGAACGCCGAGGTGTTCCTTGCCTACTCCGGCCTTCACGCGATCTGGGGCCACCGCGTCGCGCACTGGCTCTGGCGTCGGCGGCTGCGCCTGGCGGCGCGGGTCTACTCGCAGCTGGTGCGGTTCGCCACCGGGGTGGAGATCCACCCGGGCGCGACCCTCGGTCGCCGGCTGTTCATCGACCACGGAATGGGTGTGGTGATCGGTGAGACCGCGGTCGTCGGCGACGACGTCGTGATCTACCACGGGGTGACGCTCGGCGGCACGAGTTCCCGCCGCGAGATCCGTCACCCCAGAATCGGCAACGGCGTCGTCATCGGCGCCGGCGCGAGCGTGCTCGGCGCGATCAGCATCGGCGATCGGTCGATCGTGGGGGCAAACGCCGTCGTCGTGCGGGATGCCCCGGCCGACTCGATGATCACCGGAATTCCCGCCCGCGCGCGGCCCCGGGTTGCGACGTCGCCGACCGGCCCGCTGCATCCGGACAGCTACACCGACCCGGCGATCTATATCTGACGAATCTATATCTGACGAATCTGGATCTGACGGATCTAGATCTGACGATCAGCCGAGCTCGTCGACCGGGTTCGGCAGGGTGTCGCCTCCCGGTGTGCGGGATGCGGTGCGCACGGCCCCGATGCTCGCGGCGATCACGAGCGCGATCGCGACCATGCCGACCACCGTGAGCTTCTGCCCGAGCAGCAGAAGGCCGGCAATCGTCGCGATCGCCGGGGACAGACTCATGAGGATCGAGAAGGTCGCCGACGGCAGCCGACGCAGCGCCACGAGTTCGAGGGCGTACGGGATGGTCGAGGAGAGCATGGCGACGGCGGCGCCGAGCAGCAGGATGTCCGGTCGGAAGATCGCCGGCCCCGCCGAGGCGATCCCGAGCGGCAGGGCCAGGATCGCGCCGATGGTCATCGCGATCGCGAGCCCGTCGAGTCGCGGAAAGCGCCCGCCGGTGCGCGCGGAGAGCAGGATGTACCCGGCCCACGCGGCGGCGGCGGAGAACGCGAAGACGAGCCCGAGCGGGTCAAGCGATCCGAAGCTGCCCTGCCCGAGCAGGACCACCCCCACGAGGGCGAGCACCGCCCAGAGCCAGCTCACCGCCCGACGGCTCATCACGACCGAAAGCACGAGCGGCCCGAGCACCTCGATCGTGACCGTCGCGCCGAGCGGGATGCGGGCGATGGCCTCGTAGAACAGGGCGTTCATCCCGGCGAGGGCCACGCCGAACGCGATCACCGTGAGCCAGTCGTTGCTGCTGTGGCCGCGCAACCGGGGACGGGCGACGGCGAGCAGCACGATCGCCGAGAAGCCGAGCCGCAAGGCGACCATGCCGAGCGCGCCCGTGGTGGGGAAGAGCAACACGGCGAGGGAGGCGCCCACGTCCTGGCAGACGAGGCCGATCACCACGAGTCCGACGGCGCCGATCGGGCGCGAGGCCGGTCGACTCGTGGATGCGGTGGTCACACTGCAACGTTAGGGGCGAATTCGATTCGGGCCGACACGCGGGGCGGCGGTCGGAACGTGTTACCGTCGCGGAATGGCCCGTATCGCTGCTGTCGCGCCGGCGCTCCCGGCTCACCTCTACACGCAGTCGGAGATCACCGACACCATCGTGCCGATGGTCACCTCCGACCCGGGTAAGCAGGCCGTGATGCGTCGGCTGCACGGCGCGAGCATGGTCGACACCCGCCACCTCGTGATGCCGATCGAGCGCTACCTCGACGAGACCACCTTCACCCAGTCGAACGGCATGTTCATCGAGGTCGCCGCCGACCTCACCGAGCGCGCGCTGCGTGACGCCCTCGACATCGCCGGGCTCGCCCCGGCCGACATCGACTACCTCATGTTCACCTCGGTCACCGGCATCTCGGCGCCGTCCATCGACGCGCTGCTCGTGGCCAGGCTGGGCCTGCGCGCCGACGTGAAACGGGTGCCCATGTACGGACTCGGATGTGTGGCCGGGGCCGCGGGGATCGCCCGCGTCAACGACTACCTGGTCGGGCATCCGAACGATGTCGGTGTGCTGCTCGCCGTCGAGCTCTGCTCGCTCACCTTCCAGCGCGACGACGACTCGATGGCCAACCTCGTGGCGACCGGGCTGTTCGGCGACGGCGCGGCGGCCGTGGTGATGGTGGGCGACGAACGGGCGAAGCGGATGCCGGTGACCGGTCCGGACGTGATCGACGCGAGAAGCCAGCTCTACCCGGACACCGAGTCGGTGATCGGCTTCAACGCGAGCGAGACGGGCTTCCGCATCATCCTCACCGCACAGGTCTCCGAGGTGATCGAGCGCAACTTCGGCGAGGACGTCACCGCGTTCCTCGGCGCGAACGGGATCGGCATCGGCGACGTGACCACCTGGGTCGCCCACCCGGGCGGGCCGCGAGTGCTCGAGTCGTTCCAGGCCTCGCTCGGCCTTGCCGACGGCGCGTTCGACAACAGCTGGAGCTCGCTCTCCCGGGTGGGCAATCTCTCGTCGGCGTCGGTGCTGCACATCCTCTCGGAGGAGCTCGCCGCCGGGCCGCAGACCGCGGGCGCCGACACCGTCGTGTTCGCGCTCGGCCCTGGGGTGAGCGCCGAACTCGTGCTGCTGAGGTGGCCGTCGGCATGATCTGGTTTCTCCTGCTGATTCTCGCCACGGGCGCCGAGCGCATCGCCGAGGTGGTGATCTCGAACCGCAACGCGGCGTGGGCGTTTGCGCGCGGCGGCCGGGAGTACGGCCAGCGCCACTACCCGTACATGGTCGTGCTGCACACCGGCTTTCTGCTCGCCTGCCTCGCCGAGGTGTTCCTCGGCGACCGGCCGTTCATCCCGCTGCTCGGCTGGCCGATGCTGGCGATCGCGCTCGCCTGCCAGGGCCTGCGCTACTGGTGCATCGGCACGCTCGGGCGGCAGTGGAACTCGCGAATCGTGGTGGTCCCGGGTCTCGGCCGGGTCACCCGCGGCCCGTACCGCTTTCTCAGCCACCCCAACTACGTCGTCGTGATCGCGGAGGGCATCGCGCTGCCTCTCGTGCACACCGCCTGGATCACGGCCGTCGCGTTCACGGTGCTCAACGCGATCCTGCTGTTCGGGTTCCGCATCCCGGCGGAGGAGCGCGCGCTCGCCGCCCTCGAGACGGCCAGGGTGGCGCCGCCGTCATGACCGCGGACTTCGACGTCACGGTGGTCGGCGCCGGCCCGGTCGGGCTCGCGGCGGCGATCGAGGCGCGGATGCTGGGGCTCACGGTTGCGGTGATCGAACCCCGTACTGCCGCGATCGACAAGGCCTGCGGTGAGGGACTCATGCCGGGGGCGCTCCCGGCGCTCGCGCGGCTGGGGGTCGACCCGGCCGGCCATCCGCTGAGCGGGGTGAGCTATCGCAGCGGCACGACCCGGGTCGACCATCTCTTCGGCGGCGGCGCCGCGGGCAGGGGCGTGCGGCGAACGACCCTGCACTCGGCCCTGTCGGCGCGGGCGGCGGAGCTCGGCGTCGACTTCGTGCCGAGAAGGGTGGACTCCCTCGAGCAGGACGACTCCGGCGTCACGGCTGCCGGCATCCGGTCCCGCTATCTGCTCGGGGCGGACGGACTGCACTCGACGGTGCGGCGGCTCACCCGGCTCGAGCGGCCGGTCGCCCAGAGGGCGCGCCGGTTCGGGCTGCGGCGGCACTACAGCATGGCCCCGGGGGGCGACCTCATCGAGGTCTACTGGACGAAGACCGTGGAGGCGTACGTCACCCCGGTCGGCGACGACCTGGTCGGCATCGCGATGCTCGGCCCGCAAGGCACCAACTTCGAGCAGGCGCTCGCCGAGATCCCCGAGCTCGCGGCGCGGGTGGCCGGTCGGCGGCCGGCGAGCGACCTGCGTGGTGCCGGCCCGTTCCGGCAGCGCACGACCGCTCGCTCGCTCGGCCGCGTGATGCTCGTCGGCGACGCGTCCGGCTACGTCGACGCGATCACGGGTGAGGGCATCCGGGTGGGACTCGCCCAGGCCAGGGCAGCGATCGACTGCGTGGATGCGGATGCCCCCGGGCGCTATGAGAGGGAGTGGTCGAGGCGCACGCGCGACTTCCGGCTTCTCACCGCGGGGCTCGTCGCCGCGGCCAACTCCCCGCTGCGCGCCCGCATCGTTCCGACGGCCGCCGCCCTGCCCGGGCTCTTCGGGGCCGTGGTGGACCGGCTCGCCCGCTGATCGGTTCGGGTCAATCCACCTCGACCACGTGGATCACGACCCCCGCTGCAGCGATGCGCTCCAGCTCTTCCGGGTCCGCGCTCGAATCGGTGACGAGCTCGTGGATCTGGTCGAGTCCGGCCACCTTCGCGAGGGTGATTCGCCCCACCTTTGAGCCGTCGGCCACCACGAGCACGCGCTCGGCATGGGTGACCATGGCGAGGTTGGTCTTCGCCTCGGTCTCGTCGTGGGTGGTCGCGCCGGCCAGTGCGCTGATGCCGTCGGTGCCCAGGATGGCCGTGCCCACGTTGATCGCGTTGAACGTGTTCTCCGCGAGCGAGCCCACGAGCTCGAAGGAGTTGGAGCGGATGAGCCCGCCGGTCATGAGCACCTTGAGGTTGGGGCGCGAGGCGAACTCCATGGCCGTGGTGAGCGAGTTGGTCACGATGGTGAGCTCCGACCGGTTGGCGAGCGCCTTCGCCACCTCCGCCGTGGTGGATCCGCCGCTCAGCGCGATCGCGTAGCGCCCGGTCGGGATGAGCAGGGCGGCCTTGCGGGCGATCAACTGCTTGGCGCGCCGAAACTGGGAGTCCTTGAGCCGCACCGGAAGCTCGGACTGGCTGCCGATCGCCCGGGCTCCGCCGTGGGTGCGGGCGAGCAGCCCCTGCGCCTCGAGGTCGGCGAGGTCGCGGCGGATGGTCGCGGCCGAGGCGCCGAGGGCGTCGGAGAGCGCGGAAAGGGGCACGGTCTCGTCGCGGCCCAGCAGTTCGAGGATCGAGACCATGCGCTGCGAGCGCTTGGACGAGGCCGCCCGCGGAACGAGGAAACCCGGTGCTGCGAGACTCATTCGCTGCCCTCCATCTGGTGCGGCCGCCCTTAAGTGCGCAGCCTTGACGTCAATCGCTCAGGAATTCTGACCACTTCGACGAAAAAGAGATCGAAAACTTGCGCGGTTTGATCATACAAGTCGATGATCGCTCTATGACAACGGTTACCTTCATTGGCGCGGGAAGCGTCGTTTTCACCCGCCAACTGGTGGCCGCTCTCCTCGGATTCGCCGAATTGGCCGACGTGACCCTTGTGTTGCACGACGTGGATGCGGCGCGGCTCGCGGTGGCGGAGGGCACCGCTCGCCAGGTGAACGAACGGCTCGGTGCCAGCGCCGCGATCTCGTCCACCCTCGACCGCCGGGCGGCCCTCGAGGGCGCGGACTTCGTGATCAACACCATCCAGGTTGGCGGCATCGACGCCACCCGCAAGGACCTCGAGATCCCGGCCCGTTACGGCCTCAACCAGACCATCGGTGACACCACCGGAATCGGCGGCGTGTTCCGGGGCCTGCGCACCTTCCCCGTACTGAGCGAGCTCACCGCGGACATCCGCCGCTACTGCCCGGATGCCTGGTTGCTCAACTACACGAACCCGATGGCGATGAACATCTGGTGGGCCTCCGTGGTGGCCCCCGAGGTGAAGGCCGTCGGCCTCTGCCACAGCGTCTACTGGACCGTGCACGACCTCGGCGAGCTGATCGGCGTGCCGATCGAGGAGACCCGCTATCGCGCTGCCGGAGTGAACCATCAGGCCTGGCTGCTCGAGTGGACGCGCGACGGCGAGGACCTGTACCCGCTGCTGCGCGAGAAGATCCGGGCGGATGACGGCCTCTCGCGCCGCGTTCGGGTGGAGATCTTCCGACGGCTGGGCTTCTATCCCACCGAGACGAGCGAGCACTCCTCCGAGTACCTGCCCTGGTTCCTGCGTTCGGTGGAGCAGATCGAGCGTTACCGCCTGCGGCCGCTCGAGTACATCGGCATCAGCGAGGAGAACGTGGCCGAGTTCGAGCAGGCCAAGCGGTCCCTCGCCGACGGCACACCGCTCGTGCTCGAACAGAACGCGGCCGAGTATGCCCCGCAGGTGATCCACTCGATGGTCACCGGCACGCCGCGGGTCATCCACGCAAACGTGGTCAACGCCGGCCTGATCGACAACCTGCCGCAGGGGGCCGTGGTGGAGGTGCCGACCACGGTGGATGCCTCGGGCCTCACGCCGCACGCGGTCGGGGCGTTGCCCGTGCAGTGCGCCGCCCTCAACCGCCCGTACCTCTCGGTGGCGGAGCTCACGATCGAGGCCGTGCGCACCGGTGACCCGCGGCTGATCCGGCAGGCCGTGCTCATGGACCCGAACGCCAACTCCACGCTCACCCCCGAGCAGATCTGGGAGCTCTGCAACGATCTCGTCACGGCCCACGGCGATCTGCTGCCCGAGCCGCTGCGTGAACTCATCCCGGCGGACGCGCTGTGACGCTGGTCCCCACGGCCACCCTCATCGCCGAAGCGGTCGCGCGCGGTCGAGCGGTGCCGAGCTTCAACGTGATCTCGCTCGAGCACGCGGAGGCGATCGTCAGCGGCGCCGACCTGGCCGGCGTCGGCGTGCTGTTGCAGCTGAGCGAGAACACGGTGAGGTACCACGGCGGGATGCGGCCCATTGTGGCGGCATGCCGAGAGCTCGCGGCCTCCGCGCGGTCGCCCATCGGCATCCACCTCGACCACTTCGAGTCGGCGGCACTCATCGACGAGGCGATCTCGCTCGGGCCACGGTCCGGCTCTGACTTCGGCCTCGGATCCCTCATGGTCGACGCGTCGACCGGGCCGTATGAGCAGAACGTCGCCCTCACGGCATCCGCCGTCTCCCGCGGTCGCGCCGCCGGTCTCTGGATCGAGGCCGAGTTCGGCGAGGTCGGCGGCAAGGACGGCGGCCACGCGCCGGGGGTGCGCACCGACCCGCTCGAGGCGAGCCGGTTCGTGGCGGCCACGGGCGTCGACGGCCTCGCCGTGGCGGTCGGCAGTTCGCACGCGATGACGGAGCAGACCGCGTCGCTCGACCTCGATCTGATCGCGAGGCTCGCCGAGGCCGTGCCGGTGCCGCTCGTGCTGCACGGCTCGTCCGGTGTGCCGGATGCCGTGCTGCGCGAGGCGATCGCCGCCGGCATCCGCAAGGTGAACGTGGGCACTGGTCTCAACATCGCGTTCACCGCCGAGGTGCGGGCGATGCTCGACTCGACGCCGACGCTGACCGACCCGCGGCGCTACCTCGCCCCGGCCCGCGATCGGGTGGGCGAACTCGTGGCGCACCTGTGCGAGGTCATCGCCGGGGCGTGACCGCGTAGCGCGACGGGGAGAGACCGGGCCCAGGACCGGGCTGGCGGGCTGGCGAGCGAGCGGGCTAGCGAGCGGCCTGGCGAGCGGGCGGGCCGGCGAGCGTGCGCCCGACTCCCGCGGGCAGACTGGCGTCACGCGAGCTGGGCGGCATAGAGGTCTCGAAACGCGGCGCTCTTGGAAGGCATCAGCCGCGGCAGCCGGTCGGGGTCGATGCTCGCGGGCGGGATGAGCCAGTAGCCGGCCTGGTCGTGCGCGATCTCCCACCCGTTGTTGTGCACGAGCATGTGGTGATGTCGGCATAGGAGCACTCCGCGCTCGAGGTCGGTCTGGCCGCGATCCCGATGCCAGTGGTCGATGTGGTGCGCTTCGCACCAGCTGGGTGGTCGGTCGCAGCCGCGGAAGAGACATCCGCCGTCGCGGGCGGCAAGGGCGACGCGTTGGCGGGCGGTGTAGAGGCGCTGTTCGCGGCCGACATCGAGGGCATTTCCGGTGGAGTCGAACGAGATGGCGACTACGCCGTCCGCGCAGGCGATGCGCTCGACCGTGGCGAGCGAGACCGGGGTGGCGACGCCTTCGATGTGGCCGGCTCCGACGCCGGTTTCGAGCGCCCGGGCGGTGACGAGCACGCGCACGGACGGTGAGCGGGAGCCGATGATGCCGCGGGAGGCCGGCGTGTCGCTACCGCAGGCGAGACGCAAGAGGTCGGTGAAGGTGTCGTGCACGTACTGGTCGACCGTTCGACCGTCGCCACGCACGCCGCCGGATACGGCATCCGCCCAGGCTCGGTCCTCGGCGCTGAGGAAGCTGACGTTGCCGCGGTGGGGAGCGGTGACGCGGTCGTAGAGGTCATCCCAGAAGGCGGCCGCCTCGAGGTCCGGATCGACGATGTACCGGCTGAGCCCGTTGGCTCGCCGAACCCGGCGGATGGAACGCTCGTCACGCAGCTGTTGCTCGCGCTGGGCGACCCCGTCAACGTCGAGATCGTCACGCAGCTGGCGTGCGCGCGTGAGCAGCTCGTCGGCATTCAGCGCGGGGGCCTCGGCGAGCAGCGTCTGCACGGCCGCGGCCAGCAACTCGCTCGTGACGAGCGCCGCCGGGCCCCCGAGACCGGTGCGGATGGCTCGAGCGGCGTCCACAGAGAGGGCACCGGATGCCACGGCACTCCCGACCGCCAGGAGCCAGGGTTCGGGCAGGTCATCGATGTGACCATCGGAACAGAGCGCGGCATTGGCCTCGTGCATCAGGGTGCCGACGGCGACGAGAGCCGAAGCATCCCGAGCGGTGGAGCCTGTGGTGTGTTGCACGAGCTTTTCGGGAGTGCGGAAGCCCTGGCGCTGCGCGAGTCCGTCGTAGCCGAGCTCCCGCCGCGAGCGGTGCGCGATCTCGCCGGCAATGACCGACGCGGAGGCATCGAGTGCACGGCGAGCCTCGGCGAGGATGCGCTGGGCGCCGAGCAAGCGATCGTCATCGAGGACACGGACCGCGCCTGCGGCGGTGGGAAGCGCACACGCGGCGGCCCGAACCGCGGCGAGCGATTCAGTGAATGTATCTTCGAGAACTGCCATAGAAATATTGTCTCAGAATCGAACATAGATCTGAATAGCTCCTAGAAACTGGTGGACAACTCTCGAATCCCGGGCCTGTGGAGGAGAGGACACCGGCACGTAGACGAAGCGCAGGCGCGGATCGGCGGCCAGACCCTCCTGCACGAAGACCGCCCGATAGGTCTCGAGCAGGCGCGACCAGACGCACTCGTTCCAGATCGACAGATGGCGCTGCCCTCCTAGTCCGGACCGTAGGTCTTCACCCCGCAGGCGGCGACCACCCGGTCGGGCGCCCAGGTCTCGCCACTCGCGAAGATGCGCATCCAGAACGGCGTGCATTCGGCGAGCTGGGTGGCGAGCGGGGCGAGCTTCATCCCCTCGGCCGAGCCGGCGCTGGTGGTGTCGAGCGAGCGCACGTCCACGTGCGGGAGCGGCGAGAGGTCATGAGTGCAGCTTCGGTCAGAGCCCAAGCACCCGCAGCGCATTGCCGCGGTAGATCGCCTCGAGCTGCGGATCCGAGAGATGCAGAGCCGAGACCGTCCAGCGGCCCTGCGGCGGGATGGCTGACTCCGGCGCGTACTCGAAGGCCTCGTCGCGCGACTCGAGAAAGCGGAAGTGCAGCTCGTACTGCTCGCCCGTGATGGGGTAGATGTCGGTGCCGAAGAGCACGCGGTCGGGGAAGCGCTCGATCAGCTCGCGGAACCGGCGCGGCTGGCGCCCGAGCTCGGCCATGCGCCCGGCGATGTCGATCGTGAAGTGGGGAGCCGCGGCCAGCAGGGACGAGACCCGGTCGAGATCCTCGGCCGCGCAGCCGGCGTGCGCGCCGATGTAGCGTGTGCCCGGGGTTGCGGTGACGAGGGTCGCGAGGGCGTCGAGTAGACGCTCGAAGGTCGGATGCAGGTAGGTGTCGCCGAACCACCAGTCCTTCTGCTGCACCAGCTCGTCGAGTCGCTCGTTGTTCTCGTCCGCCGGCTGGAAGAACGCCTTCGGGTCGGCCACGTGGATGAGCACCGGCAGCCCGAGCTCTCCCGCGTGGGCCAGGATGCGCACCACGCGGTCGTCATCCGGCAGCACGAGAGCGCCGGAGGCGTCGCGCACGGTGAGCCCGAGGTTCTTCCACACCTTGAGCCCCGCGGCGCCGCGCGCCGCGCTGTCGTCGAGGGATTCGCGCAGCACCCGCTCCCCGTCCGGCCGGGCGAGCAGCGCCCAGTCGAGCTGGCAGAAGGTGAGGAAGCGGCCGGGATGCGCGCGGTCGTAACGGTCGAGGTTCGCCTTGAGCTCGTCTCCCCACATTCCGTCGAGGCTCACGATCGTCTCCACGTTGCGGTCGTCCATGAGCTGGAGCAGCGCGGCGACGTCGGCGATCATCCACTGGCCGTCGCTGAGCCAGCGGCCCAGGTGATTGTGGATGTCGATGGCCGCGAACCGCGCGCGGGGCACATTCGTCACCCGCCTGGTCAGCTGCGACCGCGGGGTCCACTCGGTGAGACGCAGGCCGGCAAGGGCGGCCCAGTCGGGAGAATCCATCTTCCGACCCTGTCATAGCCCGATCCGGCCCGCACCACGCGCCGTCAAACGCTCAGCGAAACTGATCAGTTCAGACCGTTTTCTTGTCATATGAACAGTTCTGGATCCACCATGGGGGAATCGTGGCGCGCGGCGCCACAGCGTAAGCAGAGGACCAGTGCACCAGATGAGCATCACGTCAGCAGAGATCGCGAGCCAGCCCACCGTGTGGGCGCGGGCGCTTCTCGAACAGGACCGCTCGGCCCTCGGGCTGCCCGGAGAGCGAGTGCTCTTCCTGGGCTGCGGAACTTCGGCATTCGTCGCCGAGTCGCTCGCGGTGCTGCGGGAACGCGCCGGAGACGGCGAGACCGATGCCGCATACGCCTCGGAGTGGACCCCCGGGCGACGCTACGACCGGGTGGTCGCCATCACCCGTTCCGGCAGCACGAGCGAGGTGCTCGCCGCTCTCGCCCTCGTCGACCCAGGAACCCCGACCGCCGCGATCACCGCGGTCACCCACGAGGCGGTGCATGCCCTCGTGGACAGCACCCTCGTGCTCGGCTTCGCCGATGAGGAGTCTGTCGTTCAGACGCGATTCCCCTCGGCGCTCCTCATTCTCGCGCGGCAGGCCTACGGCTACGACGTGACCGGGGTGCCGGAGGCCGCGGCCGCCGCGATCGCCGAACCGCTCGGGATCGACGTCACCGCGTTCGACCACTTCGTCTACCTCGGATCCGGCTGGACCTACGGCCTCGCCCAGGAGGCCGCGCTCAAGGTGCGCGAAGCGGCGCAGGCCTGGTCGGAGTCCTACCCCTTGCTCGACTACCGCCACGGGCCGATCGCGGTCGCGCATCCCGGATCGCTGGTCTGGATCTTCGGCGCCGTCGAGCTCGACCTCATCGCGGACATCGAGGCGACCGGCGCGACGGTGCGGTCGGACTTCTCCGACCCGCTCGTGCAGCTGGTGCAGGCCCAGCGGCTCGCGGTGGCGCTCGCCGAGAGCCGTGGCCTCGACCCGGACAAGCCGCGCCACCTCACCAGGTCGGTCATCCTGCACTGATCGCATCCCCCCAGTTCGGCACCCCACCACCCCAGAGGAGCACGTCGATGGTCAGCAGAATCTTCACTTCGAACGGCGGGGCTCGCCGCTGGATTGCCGGCTCCGCGGCGCTGCTCCTGGGCGTCGCGCTCCTGTCCGGATGCTCCGGACAGTCCGGCGGGTCGGCCACCCTCGACACGAAGGCAAAGGTCAGCCTCACGGTGTGGACCGGCCAGGAGGAGGGCGCGGAGAAGCTGCTCGACAAGCTCGCCGCCACGTTCGAGAAACTACATCCGAACGTCTCGCTGAACCTGTCGCCCGGCGCCTCCTCCACCGAGGACCTGCTGCAGAAGCTCTCCGCGAGCTTCGCCGGAGGCAACTACCCGGACATGTCGTACTCGTTCGGTTCGTGGACGAGCCAGCTCGAGTCATCCGACCGCACCCTCGACATCACCACGCAGGTTGCCGATCCGAGCGTGAAGTGGTCGGAGTTCTCGAAGGCCGCGCAGGAGACAGCCCGGCCCACCGGCAAGAAGACCATCGGCTTCCCGGCGATCGTCGACAACCTCGCCCTGCTTTACAACAAGACGGTCTTCGACAACGCCGGGGTCGCCTACCCGACAAACGATTGGACCTGGGATGACTTCCGGGCCGCCGCGAAGAAGCTCACCGACAAGTCCAGGCACATCTACGGCTACGCGTATTCGGTCTCCGGAAGCGAGGAGACCACCTGGCAGCTCTGGCCGCACCTCTGGCAGAACGGCGGTGACATCCTCTCCCAGGACGGCACGAAGTCCGCCTTCAACAGCGAGGCCGGCGTCAAGGCGGTGAACTTCCTGCGGGACATGGCCATCACCGACAAGAGCGTCTACCTCGATCAGACTGACACCAAGTTCGGCCAGCTGTTCGCGAGCGACGACATCGGCATGATCACCTCGGGCCCGTGGCAGCTCTACGACCTCGGCATCGCGAAGACGAAGTACGGGGTCACCTCCCTGCCGGGCACGAACGGCAACCACGCGACCGTGTCCGGGCCGGATGTCTGGGCCCTCTTCGACCACAAGGACGCGAACCGCGCCTACTGGACATACGAGTGGGCCAAATACCTCACCGACCCTGCGCAGGACCTGCAGTGGAACGTGGCGATCGGCAACCTCCCGCTTCGTTCGAGTGAGGCGGACAGCCCGGAGTTCGCGACGCAGGTGAAGGCCAACCCCGGGCTCGACGTGATGGCGGCCAACTCCGCGAACGCCACGACGGCACGCCCGACCGTCGCCGGGTATGTCGGACTCTCCGCCGCCGTCGGCGACGCGGTGAGCCAGGTGCTGCAGGGCCAGGGCACCGCCGAAGCGGCGCTCACGGCCGCCGCCGCCAAGGCCGACAAAGCCCTGAAGGACAAGTAGTGACCGCCGTCGTCGATCGGGTCTCGACCGGGCCGCGCCCGACCGCGCCCCGGCCGGCGGCCCGGGACTCGAAGAGGCGGCGGCGCCTGCTCGACAGCCTGGAGGGCTGGGGCTTCGTCGCCCCCGCGCTCGTCATCGTGCTCGGCCTCTCGATCTTCCCGGCGATCTGGGCCCTCTTCCTCTCCCTGCAGAAGTGGAACGGGTTCAGCGAGCCGGTGAACGTCGGATTCGCCAACTACCAGCGGATGGTGGCGGACACCGAGCTGCAGGATGC
The DNA here is from genome assembly GCF_036569425.1 of Lacisediminihabitans sp. Taxonomy (GTDB): domain Bacteria; phylum Actinomycetota; class Actinomycetes; order Actinomycetales; family Microbacteriaceae; genus Lacisediminihabitans. The sequence goes on along the minus strand of NZ_DATCQQ010000020.1, from coordinate 123,010 downwards.
CCTGTGGCACACCATCCTCTACGTGTTGCTTTTCGTGCCCACCTCGGTGGGCCTCGGACTGTTCCTCGCGGCGGCGCTCAACCGCAACATCCGGTTCATCGGGATCTACCGCACGGCCATCTTCATCCCCTTCGTCGCCTCGGCGGCGGTCACCGGCATCCTCACCACCTACCTGTTCAACCCCCAGTTCGGTCTTTTCAACAACGTCCTGCGCGTGCTGGGCCTGCCCCAGCAGGGCTGGCTCGAGGACCCGGCCCAGGCGATGGTCGTGATCACGATCATGTCGCTCTGGGGGCAGGCCGCCTTCACCACCGTGATCTACCTCGCCGCCCTGCAGGACATGCCGGGCGAGCTCATGGAGGCCGCCCGCATCGACGGCGCCAACAAGTGGCAGGTGTTCTGGCAGGTGGTGTGGCCGCAGCTCACGCCGGTGACTGTCTTCGCCACCATCTGGCAGGTGATCGGCGCCATCCAACTGTTCGACCTCGTCTACACGACCACGAGGGGCGGCCCGCTGGGCGCGACGCAGACCATCGTCTACTACCTCTGGCAGACCGCCTTCCAGAAGCTCGACTTCGGCTACGGATCGGCGATCGCCTACGGACTGTTCGCGCTGACCCTCCTGATCACGATCGGCGTGGTCATCTACTCGCGACGCACCAAGATCGAGGCCTTCTGATGACGGCACTCGCCGCTGCTCCAACCCGACAGCCCGGCCGAAAGCGTCGCCCGCTGCCGTTCAGCGGCTGGCACTTCTTCCTGCTCCCGGTGGCGGTGCTCTTCGCGATCCCGTTCGTGCAGATGTTTCTCACCTCGGTGACCCCCGCGTCGGAGATCAACAAGTTCCCGCCCCGCTTCTGGCCGTCGGCCATCAGCTTCGACGGTTACGCGTCGCTGTTCGGCAAGTCGGACATTTTGCTCTGGCTGGGCAACACCCTCATCGTCTCGAGTTCGGCGATCGCCTCTCACCTCGTGTTGTGCTCGCTCGCCGGCTACGGATTCGCCCGGTTGAAGTTCCGCGGGCGCCACTTCGGGTTTTTCGCGGTGCTGGCCACAATCATGATCCCCACCCAGCTGCTCATGATCCCCACCTACATCCTGTTCTCCCGGGTTGGCCTCATCGACAGCCTCGGGGCGGCGATCGTGCCCTGGCTCGCCTCGGCGTTCGGGATCTTCCTGATGCGACAGTTCTTCCTCTCGCTGCCCGCCGAGCTCGAGGAGGCCGCCATGATCGACGGCTGCACGCGGCTGCAGGTGTTCTTCCGCGTGATCCTGCCGCTCGCGAAGCCGGCCCTCGCCACGCTCGCCATCTTCACCCTGCTCGGCTCGTGGAACGACCTGGTCTGGCCGCTCATCGCGATCAACAACGACCACGCGTTCACGCTGCAACTCGGCCTCGCCAACTTCCAGGGCACGCGGCGAACGCAGTGGTCGCTGCTCATGGCGGGTAACGTCGTTGCCACGCTGCCGCTCATCCTGTTCTTCCTGTTCGCCCAGAAGCAATTCATCGCCACGATGACCTTCTCCGGACTCAAGGGGTGAGCGCGATCGAAGAGAACGGGAACCCGATGCGAGTGCTCGTCGCCGGCGACGCCAACGTCGACCTCGTTCTGCGCGGCGACGTCGTGCCGCGATTCGGCCAGGCCGAGCAGCTGCTCGACTCGGCGGACCTCACCCTCGGCAGCTCGGCCGGGATCGTCGCGCACGGGCTCGCGAGGCTCGGCATCCCCACCGGGCTCGCCGCTCGAGTCGGGGACGACGAGTTCGGCCGGCTCACCCTCGGCTGGCTCGCGGACGCCGGGGTCGACACGTCGTCGGTCGCCGTTGATCCGAGCCTGCCGACCGGCCTCTCGGTGATCCTCTCGGCGCCGGCCGACCGCTCGATCCTCACCCTGCTCGGCTCGATTCCCACGCTCACGGGCGACGACGTGCTCGCCGCGAGCGCCGGCTTCTCGCACGTGCACTTCGCGTCCTATTTTCTGCTTGCCGGCCTCGCGGCGGAACTGCCGCAGGTGCTCGCGGAGCTCCGGGCGCGCGGGATCACGACGAGCCTCGACACCAACTGGGATCCGGCCGAGCAGTGGGCGGGCCTCGGCTCGGTGCTTCCGCTCGTCGACTTCCTGCTGCCGAACCTCGAGGAGCTGCGCGCGATCGCGCTCTCCCTCGGCGCGCGGGCCGCCGACTCGGACGAGCAGTGCGCCCGGTTCCTCGCCGCGCTGGGTCCGCTGGTCGTGGTGAAGGCCGGACGCGACGGCGGATGGTCGGTGCGCCACGACGCAGCCGTCGTGTCGGCTGCCGGGCTCGTGCTCGACGTGGTCGACACCACAGGAGCAGGCGACAGCTTCGACGCGGGCTATCTCGCGGCCGTGGCATCCGGGGTGCTGGATGAGGCCGAGCGGCTGCGCTGGGCGACCGTCGCCGGGTCGCTCTCGACTCGCGCCACCGGCGGCTCAACCGCCCAGCCCGGCCGCGCCGAACTGCTCTCCCAGCTGGCGTGATCACCATCCTCGCGCTCGGCCCGTCGGTGGATGTCACCTACCTCGTCGACGAGTTCTTCGAGGGCGGCACCTTCCGTCCGACCGGGGTCTATCGGGCCGCCGGAGGCAAGGCCATCAACGCCGCCCGGGCCGCGGTGACGATGGGGGCGGATGTCGCGGTGGTCGCCCCGCTCGGCGGGGCCTCCGGGCAATTCGTGCTCGACGAGGCCGTCGCGGCCGGCATCCGCCTGGTGCCGGTGTGGGCGTCCGCCGACACGCGAACCTGCATCTCCATCTCGTCCGCCGCGAGTGGGCTGCTCACGGAACTCTACGAGCAGCCGTCGGCGATCACCGGGGACGAGCTGGCGCGATTGCACGAGGGTGCGGACGGGTTGCTCGCCGAGCGCCCGGGGTGGTTCGCGATTTCGGGCGGGATCCCGGCATCCGTCCCCGTCGGCGGCCTCGCCGCCCTCGTCGAGCTCGCACACTCGCACGGGCACCCCGTGGCCGTCGACAGTCACGGACCGCCGCTGGCCGCCGCCCTCTCGGCCCGGCCGGAGTTGCTCAAGATCAATCGAGCCGAGGCGGCAGAGGCCCTCGGAATCGAGCCGGAGGCCGACGCGTTCGACACGGCGGAGCGGCTACGCGCCCTCACGGGCGGCACCGTCGTGATCACGGATGGCGTGGCCGGGTCGTACGCCGTCGACGAACAGGGACGCCACCGGGCCGAGTGGTCCGGCGACTTCGGGCGGTATCCGGTGGGCAGTGGCGACAGCTACCTCGGCGGGTTGCTGGCGTCGCTCGACGCCGGCGGCACCCTCGGAGACTCGCTCAGGCTCGCGGCGGGCTGTGCCGCTGCGAACGCCCTCGTGCCGGGGGCCGGCCGGTTCGCCGAGACCGACGCCCTGGCGATCGCCGCCGAGGTTGTCGTCTCCTAGCCGGCCGCCGCTGTCCTGGCCGGCGCCTTTCTAACCGGCCGCCGCGACGAGGCGGTCGTAGAGCTCGTTGAGGCGCGGGTCGACCACCTGGTGCAGCGGGTGCTCGTCGTGCCACTCGATGATCTCGCGAGCACCGAGCGCGAACGGGGTGGTCGCGACGTACCCGGGAACGAGCGACTTGACCTTGCTGTTGTCGAAGATCACGGAGTGGCTCCGATCGCCGAGGTGACCGCCAGACTGGTCGGGATCTGCCGCCGCGAGCACGTCCGATGTCACGTGCACGATCTTTGCTTCGACTCCGGCCGCGGTGGCCAGGGCCTCGGCGATCTGCGTCCAGGTGAGCACCTCGTCCGAGGTGATGTGCACGCTCTCGCCGATCGCCTGCGGGTTGCCGAGCAGCCCGACGAAGCCCTTGGCGAAGTCGCGGCTGTGAGTGAGCACCCAGAGCGATGTGCCGTCTCCGTGCAGCACGATCGGCACGCCGCGGCGCAACCGGTCGATCGCGGTCCAGCCGCCGGCGAGAGGGATGCTCGCCGCATCGTAGGTGTGCGACGGTCGCACGATCGTGGTCGGGAATCCGGTGTCGCGATAGGCCGTGACGAGCAGGTCCTCGCAGGCGATCTTGTCGCGGGAGTACTGCCAGAACGGGTTGCGAAGGGGCGTCGACTCGGTGATCGGGAGGCGGGCCGGCGGCTTCTGGTACGCGGAGGCCGAGGAGATGAAGACGTACTGGCCGATCCGGCCCGAGAAGAGGTCGATGTCCTGCTGCACGTGAGCGGTGCTGAAGGCGACGAAATCGACGACGATGTCGAACTCGAGGCGGCCCAGCGCGTCCCGAACCGAGTCGGCATCCCGCATGTCGGCCTGCAGGGCCCTCGCGCCGGCCGGCACGGTGTGCAGCGAGCTCAGACCGCGGTTGAGCAGGGTGACGTCGAGGCCCTGGCGCACCGCGAGTTCGCTGGCCTCCGAGCTGATGGTTCCGGTACCGCCGATGAACAGGACTCTGGGAGCAGACATCCCTACACCGTTGCCGCTGCGATGAGTTTCGTCAAGTCGTCGCGGACTCGCTCGAGCTCGGCCACCGGCATCCCGAGCCGCGCCACGATTTGGCCAGGCACCTTCTCCGCCTCGCTTCGCAGGGCGGCCCCGGCCGGGGTCAGCTGCACGGCGAGGGCACGCTCGTCGCTCGTGCTGCGGGCGCGGGTGACGAGCCCGGCCGCCTCGAGGCGCTTGAGCAGGGGCGAGAGGGTCGCCGGCTCAAGCAGTAGCGTCGCGCCGATGTCGGTCACCGTGCGCGGGCTCCGTTCCCAGAGGGCGAGCATCACGAGGTACTGCGGATGCGTGAGGCCGAGGGGCTGCAGCACCGGGCGGTAGAGGGCGATCACGCTTCGGGACGCGGCGGCGAGGGCGAAGCAGACCTGGCGGTCGAGGGCGAGGACATCGGGGCTGGCCATGGCCCCAGCATAGTGGGGATACGCAGAGTACACTGATGATTAGTGCACTAAGGAGTTGGGGCAATGTCGAAGAGAGTTCCCTGGTGGAATCGGTTGAATGGCGCGCTCGTGCCGTACATCGGGCCGCCGCCGCTTGGACCGTACAACGAGGCCCCGCTGCCGGCGACCGGGCCCAAGCCGTGTCCGATGTGCGGAAATCCGATGGACAAGCACGACATCGAACGCCGCGAGGGTCGCCCGACTCAGATCCACTGCCCGGCCGCGGCCTGATCACAGCCGCCGGCATCGACGCGGGCCGCGCCGGCATCGACGCCGCCCGCGCCGGCATCGCCGCCGCCCGCAGGGGCCCTACCCGAGCAGCGCCCTATCCGAGCAGCAGCGCGCTGAGCTGTTCGGCCGTCTTCGCGATGGCGAACGTTCCGACCTCTTCCACCTTGGAGCCGTAGCCCCACTTCACGAGGATCGTCGGCACCCCGTGCTCGGCGGCGCCCTCCACGTCGTGTTTGCGGTCGCCTACCATGATGGGGTTCGTGATGTCCGCGCCGAGGTGGCGCAGGCGCACGAGCGCCTCCTCCACGACATCCGCCTTGCGGCTGCGCACCTCATCCGCCGAGGCGCCGGTGATCACGTCGAAGTACTTCGTGAGGTCGAAGTGGTTAAGCATGGTGATGGCCGGCAGTTCGGGCTTCGAGGTCGCAAGCGAGAGCTTGAGCGGGCTCTCCGCGATCCGCTTGAGCACCGCGGGGATTCCCGGGTAGACCTTGCTGTCGAACACGCCGTTTTGCAGGTAGCGGCTGCGGTACACCTCGAGCGCGCGCGCCGACTCCTCCAGAGTCATGAAGGCGAGATCGCGGAACGAGTCGAGGATGGGCGGCCCTACGTAGGCGAGCAGCTCGGCGGGGGTGGGGATGGGGCGACCCAGTTGGGCAAAGGTCCACGAGAGCGTCTCGGTGATGCCGGGAGCCGAATCGAGGATCGTCCCGTCGAGATCGAACAGGATGCAGGTCCATTTCGTGGTCACTGTCCCAAGCCTAGGCGGCCTGAGCGCGGCGGTAGCCGGGAGCCGGCCGTAGCGCGCGCGGCTGTCTTCCGTTGTGCAGGACGCTCAGCCGCCGCCTCGGGTGGGTCGCGTGCGTTCCAGTTGTGCAGGACGCCTGGCCGGGTGCGCGGACTGGTTGGCAGACTCTGGTTGTGCAGGACGCCCAGCCGCCGCCGGTGTCCTGCACAACCGGAGTCTGTGGGGTGGCTGCCTGTGGGCGGGGTGTCCTGCACAGCCGGAGTCTGTGGGGTGGCTGCCTGTGGGCGGGGTGTCCTGCACAACCGGAGCCTGCACAACCGGAGCCTGCACAACCGGAGCCTGCGGGGTGGTCGCCAGAGGGAAGGTGCGCGCCCCGCGCGAGAGCCTGCTTGACTCAGAAGAGGCGCGAGTCGCTGTCGTCGAGGCCGCGCATCGCGTCGTAGTCGAGCACGAGGCAGCGGATGCCGCGATCCTCGGCGAGCGTGCGGGCCTGGGGCTTGATCTCCTGGGCGGCGAACACGCCGGCGACCGGGGCGAGGTGAGGGTCGCGGTTCATCAGCTCGAGGTAGCGGGTGAGCTGTTCGACGCCGTCGATGTCGCCGCGCCGCTTGATCTCGATCGCCACGGAGCGGCCGTCCGCATCCCGCGCGAGAATGTCGACCGGCCCGATCGCGGTCATGTACTCACGGCGCACCAGCCGGTGACCGTCCCCGACGAGCTCGATCTGCTCGGCGAGGAGCTTCTGAAGGTGGGCCTCGACGCCGTCCTTCTGCAGTCCGGGGTCGATGCCGAGCTCGTGTGCGCTGTCGTGCAGGATCTCGTGGATCGAGATCACGAGGAGGTCGGCGGTCTTCGCCTGGCTGATCTTCCAGATCTCGGCGACCCCGGCATCCGCCTGGTCCTGGTCGGGCTCGATGGTCGACGCCGTGCACGGGGGGCTCATCCAGTTGAGCGGCTTGTAGCTCAGCGAATCGGAGTGCACGAGCACGCTGCCGTCGGCCTTCAGCAGCAGCAGCCGGGTAGCGAGCGGAAGGTGCGCGCTGAGCCGGCCGGCGTAGTCGACCGAGCAACGGGCTATGACAAGACGCACCCGACGAGCCTAACTGGCGCAGCGCCTAACCGGTGACGTGCACCCCGTGTGACTCACGCGCGGCCCCAGATGCGAACCCTGCCACTGCCACGAGCACGAGCACCACGAGCAGGGCGTGCAGCAACCCGAAGTGCTCGCCGAGGAACCCGATGAGCGGCGGGCCCACCAGAAAGGCGAAGTACCCGATGGTCGCCACCGCGCTCACGCGGGCGGCCGCCGTCTTGGGATCGTCCGCGGCCGCGGACATTCCCACGGGGAAGCCGAGCGCCGATCCGAGACCCCACAGCACGACGCCGACGATCGCGACCCACTCGTTGGGCACGAAGATGAAGATCACGAGGCCGAGGGCCGCCAGGGCCGCCGACCAGCGGAGCACCGGCACGCGGCCGAAACGGTCGAGCAGCCTCACCCCGGCGAGCCGCCCGATCGTCATGGCGCTCACGAAGACGCCGAACACGATGGCGCCGGTCGTGTTATTCACGCCGTGCCCGTCGACCATGGCGAGCGCGAGCCAGTCGTTGGCCGAGCCCTCGGTGAACGCCATCCCGAGCACGATGAGCCCGATGATGAGGGTGCGCGGGTCGCGCCAGATGCTCAGGCGCCCGCGCCAGCTCTTGGAGTGGTCGTCATCCGGAACCGGCTCGGCGTCGTCCTCGACGATGTGCTCGGACTGCATGAACCGCACCGCCGTGATCGCCGCGGTCGCGATGATGAGCGCGACGATGCCGGTGTGCACCGCGATTGGCAGGTGGACGAGCTCCGCGAGGGCGCCGAGTCCCGCCCCCACCATTGTGCCGAAGCTGAAGAAGGCGTGGAAGATCGGCATGATCGCCCGCCCGAGAACCCGCTCGTTGGCGGCGCCGATCACGTTCATCGACACGTCGGTGATGCCGAAACACGCCCCGAAGATGGCAAGGCCGATGAAGGTCAGAACGTAGTTGGGCCCGACGGTCGCGCCCACCCCGGCCACCGCGAAGCCGATGGAGGCGATGGTGAGGCAGGAGGCGATGGTGAGCCGAGCGCCGAATCGGGCGATGATGTGGCTGGAGCCGACGAGCCCGATGATCGAGCCGGCAGCGATGCCGAAGATGAGCAGAGCCATCTGGAGCGTCGACGCGTGCAGCGAGTCGCGAACGGCCGGAACGCGGGACACCCAACTGGCCATCGCGAGACCGCAGAGGCCGAACACGACGAAGATCGCGTTGCGCCAAGCCACCACCTGGGCGCGGGCGAGACCGCCGGCGTATGTGACGCGCTGGGCTGGCCGGGTGGGGTGGGGCATGAAGGATCCAGTGTCGATGTCGGTGCGTGCGGAGCCGGAAGAATGCGTGCGGAGCTGGGAGAATCGGGGCGAATCGATTCAATCGAATCGATTCGACTAAGCTACCAAGGCATGAGCGGCGAAGCAACCACGGGGCCGGCGAGAGGGCGCCCCACCCTGGCAGCGGTCGCGCGACTCGCCGGGGTCTCGGCCTCCACCGCCTCCCTCGCGTTCAGCGGGGCCGGCCCGGTGTCCGCTGCCACTCGGGCCAGGGTGCTCGCCGCCGCCGAACGGCTCGACTATGCGGGCCCGGACCCGCGCGCCCAGTCGCTGCGCCGGGGCCGCTCAGGAATCATCGGGGTCGTCATCGAGGACCGGCTGCGCGACGCGTTCCGGGATCCGGTCAACATCGCGATGCTCGACGGCCTCGCCGACGAGACCGGCCCGCTCGGCAACGGCCTCCTCCTGCTCACGGACACGGGCGACGGGTCGGCGACGATCGCGACCGCCCCGGTGGACGCCGTCGTGCTGATCGGATGCAGCACCCGCCTCGCCGAGAAAGTGGCGGTCTTCCGGCAGCGCGGCGTCGCCCTCGTCGCGATCGAGGCCGAGCCGATGGCGGGGGTGCTCGCGATCGGCCTCGACAATCGGGAGGCGTCACGCCGACTCGCGCGGCACCTCGAGCAGCTCGGGCACGATCTGGTCGCGATGGTCACCCTGCCACTGAACGACGCGAGGAGCCGCGGCGAGCTCACCGCGGAACTCGAGCGCGAGAGCACGGGGTTCGTCGCCTCGGAGCGGATTCGGGGCGTGCGCGAGGTGTTCCCGAACGCCCGCGGCTGGGTCTCGGCCGGCAGCTTCATCGAGGAGGGGGTGCTCGCTGGCCTCGCCCTCCTGGCCGATCCGGAGACCCGTCCGACCGCGATCATCGCCCAGAGCGACCTGCTGGCCGTCGGCGTGATCCGGGCGGCAGAACAGCTCGGAATCGGCATCCCCGGGGAGCTGAGCGTGGTCGGGTTCGACGGCGTGCGCGTCGATGGGATCGCGCCGCTCGATCTCACCACCATGCGCCAACCGGCGGTCGAGAAGGGCCGGGCGGCCGGCCGTGGGCTGATCGAGATGCTCGCCGGCCGCCCGGGCGAGCCGGTCTCGTTCACGAGCGCCTTTCACCCCGGGAACACCACGGCGCCGCCCTCCCGGGCCTAACCGACGTTTTGAAGATTCATAAACTTGTGAATTAGGCGTAGTGTGCCGGTCATGACGGCAACGATCGAGGCCTCCGGCCTGGCGAAGAACTTCGGGCGGGTTCGCGCCCTGGACGGGCTCGACCTCTCGGTGGCGGAGGGTGAGGTGCACGGCTTCCTCGGTCCGAACGGGGCGGGAAAGTCCACGACCCTCCGCATCCTGCTCGGCCTGATCAAGGCGACGAGCGGAGGCGTGGCCGTCTTCGGGCTCGACCCGTGGTCGGATGCGGTGCGCGCGCACCGGGACATCGCCTACGTGCCAGGAGACGTCAATCTCTGGCCGAGTCTCACCGGCGGCGAGGCGATCGACCTGCTCACCTCCCTGCGCGGGGGTGCTGACCGGGCGCTGCGCGCCCGCCTCATCCGGGACTTCGACTTCGACCCCCGCAAGAAGGGACGCAGCTACTCCAAGGGCAACCGGCAGAAGGTGGCGCTCATCGCCGCCTTCGCCCGACCGGCGCGGCTCTACCTGCTCGACGAGCCGTCGAGCGGACTCGACCCCGTGATGGAGGCCGCATTCCGGGGCGAGATCGACCGAGTGAAGGCAGAGGGTGCCACCGTGCTGCTGTCGAGCCACATCCTGAGCGAGGTGGAGGAGCTCTGCGACCGGGTCGCCATCATCCGCGCAGGCAAGACGGTGGAGACGGGCACACTCACCGAGCTTCGCCACCTCACCCGCACGAGCTTCCGCGTGACCACGCTCACGGATGCCGCGGCGATGAACGCGATCGTCGGCGTTCACGACGTGCGGCGCGAGGCCGACCACCTCGTCTTCGACGCGGACACGGATGCCCTGCGCCCGGTGCTGCAGGAGCTCGCGGCGATCGGGGTGGCCGGCCTCACCGTGTCGCCGCCGTCGCTCGAGGAGCTCTTCCTGCGCCACTACGGCGAGGAGCGCGCGCGAGAGGTCGCGAACTGATGTTCAGGCTGCTTCGCGCCCAGGCGCGGCGGGATCGGTGGCAGCTCGCCAGCTGGATCCTGGGAATCGGCGTGCTCGCCGTCGGAAGCGCGGCGGCCGTCGTGCAGGAGTTCGGCGATACCAAACAGAGGGCGGCCCTGCTCATGCTGGCCTCCGGCAACCCTGCCCTGCTCGCGGTGCGCGGTACTCCGGACGGCCTCTCCACCGGGTCCGTCATCTTCTTCGAGATCTTCACCTTCCTGGCGGTGCTCGCGGCGCTCATGATCACCTTCCTCACGGTTCGGCACAGCCGGGGCGACGAGGAGCAGGGGCGTACGGAACTCGTCGGCGGCACGCCGGTGAGCCGCTCGGACGCCCTCGGCGCGACGCTCTGCCTGGGGGCGCTCGCCAACCTCGCCGTCGCGACCTTCGTCGCCGCCGGATTCGCCGCGACCGGCCTGCCACTCGGCGGATCCGTTCTCACCGGGCTCGCGACGGGTGGCACCGGGCTCGCGTTCTGCGGCATCGCCGCCCTCGCGGCCCAGGTCTGCCGCACCTCGCGGGCGGCGAATTCGCTCGCCGGGATGCTCGTGGGCCTCGCCTTCGTGCTGCGGGCCTTCGGCGACGCGACCGGCACGGTCTCGGAGGGCGGACTGAGGGTGACGAGCGCGTGGCCATCCTGGCTGTCGCCGATCGGCTGGGGCCAGCAGGTGCACGCCTTCGGCCACGAGACCAGCGCGCCGCTGCTTCTGCAACTCGCTCTCTTCGTGGTCGCCAGCGGGGTGGCGCTCGCCGCGGTGCGCCGCCGCGACCTCGGTGCCGGCCTCGTCGGCGACCGGTCGGGCCGCGCGACGGCCGGCCCGACGCTCACGGGCACGCTCGGACTCGCCTGGCGCCTCCAGTTCAGCGCCGTCATCGGCTGGGCGGCGGGCGGCGCCCTCCTCGGGCTCTTCGCCGGTGGCCTCGCGGATGTCGCGGTCAGGGCCGTGCAAAACAACCAGGCTTTCGCGGCCACGGTGCGCGGCCTTCTCAGCGGCAGCACGTCCAGCCTGCTCGACACCTTCGTCGCGGCGATCATGGCCTTCCTGGGCGTGCTCGCGGCCGGCGCGGCCCTCCAGGCGGTGCTTCGAGTGCGCATCGAGGAGGCCGAGGGCCGCGCAGAGCTCCTACTCTCCGGAGCGGTCTCGAAGGCCAGGCTTCTGGTCAATTCCCTTGTCGTGGCGCTCGTCTCGCTCGTCGCGGTACTCCTCGCCGGCGGCGTCGTCACCGGGCTCGCATTCGCGGGCGCCGGGCATCCGGACCGCATCGGCTCCTCCCTCGTCGCCGCGTTCGTGCAACTGCCGGCCGCCCTCGTCTTCGTCTCGGTCGCCGCCCTCGTCTTCGCGCTCCTGCCGCGGCTGACCATCGGTCTCGGCTGGGGCCTGCTCGTCGTCGGCTTCGTGCTCGGCCAGTTCGGCGGGGTCTTCAAGCTCCCGGACTGGCTGCGCAACCTGAGCCCGTTCACCCACACGCCGATCGTGCCCGGTGACTCCGTGGACCTGGCGCCACTCGCGGTGATGGTCGTCTTGTCGATCGTGGTCGCGGCGGCGAGCGTGTTGCTCGCGCGGCGCAGGGACCTGGTGACCTGATGCCGTCGGACGAGGTGGAGGAGTTCGCCGAGCAGATGGCGGCGACGCTCGCCGCCGCCGGTTTCCCCCGGATGGCGGCCCGCGTGATGATGGCCATCATGACGGCGGAGTCCGGGCGCGCCACCGCGGAGGAGCTCTCGCAGCAGCTGGGGGCGAGCGCCGCGGCCATCTCCGGCGCGACCCGCTACCTGCAGTCGATGGCGATCATCCGCCGCCTCTCGATCCCCGGAACGCGCCGGCATCGCTACGAATTGCCCGATCATGCCTGGTATGACGCGACGAGCTCGCAGGGGCAGCTCTACACCCACCTGATCGACCTCGCCGAGCGCGGCCTCACGGCCATGCAGCCCGACTCGAAGACGGCGCAGCGCACCGCGGAGATGGCGGACTACTTCCGCTTCATGCGCGAACGCCTGCCGCTGCTGCTCGAGGAGTGGAAGGCGACCCGCAGGTAGGCTTTTCGCGCCGGATTGCGCGCCGGGAGAGCTTAAGCTTGAGCCTCATGAGCGACGAAATGCCCTTCCCCTCCGGCATCCATCTGGGCGAGCTGGACCCGACCGTGCGTCCTCAGGACGACCTCTTCCGACACGTCAACGGCAAGTGGATCGAGCGCACCGAAATCCCCTCGGACAAGGCGCGCTACGGCTCGTTCTATCTGCTCGCCGAAGAGGCCGAGAAGGCCGTGCGCGACATCATCGAGGAGGCCCAGTCCGCCGAACCAGGCACCGAGGAGCGCAAGTTCGGCGACCTCTATGCGAGCTACATGGACGAGGCGCGCATCCAGGAGCTCGGCGCGACCCCCCTGCACGCGGCGCTCGCCGATGTCGACGCGATCGCCGACGTCCCGTCGTTCCTCGTCGCCCTCGGGGTGCTCGAACGCCAGGGCGTGAGCGGATTCTTCCAGCTGTACATCGACAACGATCCTGGCAACCCCGAGCGGTACATCGCCCTCTTCGAGCAGGGCGGCCTCGGCCTGCCGGACGAGAGCTACTACCGCGAGGAGAAGTTCGCGGACATCCGCACGGCCTACCGCGCGTACCTGGAGAAGATGTTCGGCCTGGCCGGGGTGGCGGATGCCGCGCCGCGCGCCGCCCGCGTCTTCGAGCTCGAGACCACCATCGCCGCCGCGCACTGGGACAACGTCGCCACGCGCGACAGCGAGAAGACCTACAACCTCACCACCTGGCACGACGTCGTGACGAGGGCCTCCTCCGTGGCCAACGGCCCAGACCTCAACCGCTGGCTCGACGCGCTCGACGCGCCGAAGGGCGTGTTCGACGAGCTCGTGCTGCGCCAGCCGTCGTTTCTCGACGGCATCGCCGCGGCGCTCACCGCCGGCAACCTCGAGCGCTGGACCGACTGGCTGCGCTGGCAGGTGATCCGCTCATCCGCGGCGTACCTCTCCGACGAGTTCGTCGAGGCGAATTTCGACTTCTACGGCCGCACCCTCACGGGCACCCCGGAGCTGCGCGCCCGCTGGAAGCGCGGCGTCTCGCTCGTCGAGGGCGCGATGGGCGAGGCCGTCGGCCGCACCTACGTCGACCGTCACTTTCCGGAGGCCGCGAAGACGAGCATGGACGTGCTCGTGGCCAACCTGGTCGTGGCCTACCGGCAGAGCATCGCGGCGCTCACCTGGATGACGGACGACACCCGCGCGCGAGCCCTCGACAAGCTCGAGAAGTTCACGCCCAAGATCGGCTATCCGGTGAAGTGGCGCGACTACTCGACGCTCGAGATCAGGGCAGACGACCTCATCGCCAACGTGCGTGCGACGAGCGAGTTCGAGTTCCAGCGCGAGCTCGGCAAGATCGGCAAGCCGCTCGACCGAGACGAGTGGTTCATGACCCCGCAGACCATCAACGCCTACTACAACCCCGGTTTCAACGAGATCGTGTTCCCGGCGGCGATCCTGCAATTCCCGTTCTTCGACGAGGGTCGGGATGCCGCGGCCAACTACGGCGCGATCGGCGCCGTGATCGGGCACGAGATCGGCCACGGGTTCGACGACCAGGGCTCGAAGTACGACGGCGACGGTCGGCTCACGGACTGGTGGACGGCAGACGACCGTGCCGCGTTCGAGAAGCTCACGGCTTCGCTCATCGAGCAGTACAACGCCCTCGCCCCGCGCCAGGTGCCCGACCACCACGTGAACGGCGCCCTCACGATCGGCGAGAACATCGGCGACCTCGGTGGGCTCTCCATCGCCTGGAAGGCCTACCTGATCAGCCTCGACGGCGCCGAGCCGCCGGTGGTCGACGGCCTAAGCGGCGCCGAGCGTTTCTTCCTGTCGTGGGCGCAGGCCTGGCAGGCCAAGTCCCGGGACGAGGAGACGGTGCGGCTGATCGCGATCGACCCGCACTCGCCCAATGAGTTCCGCTGCAACCAGATCGTGCGCAACATTGACGCGTTCTATGAGACCTTTGGAGTGACAGAAGCCGATCAGCTGTGGCTCGATCCAGAAGAGCGCGTGACTATTTGGTAGTTGGTACGAGCGACAACCTACGTCGAGAGCGAATCCGCACCCCCCGTGTCGGTCGCCATCGCGGAGCCGCGGGAGCCGAGAGCTTCTCCGGCAGCTTCACCGCGCTCGGACAGCTCGCCTACGCGGGCGCCCAGGTCTCCGCGCACGTCGTCGACCTGCGCAGCGGCGCCACTCTCCTGTCGATCGATGACCGGATCGTGCTGCCGACGGCCGGCATCGGCCAGGTCCTGCTGCTCATCGAGGTCTCGGCGCGCATCACCTCCCGTGAGCTGGGCGGCTACGGCATCCTCGACAAGACGCCGGGGGACGCGATCGGCGCGCCGGGCATCTGGCACCGGCTTCAGGCGCCGGCCCTGCCCGTCGCCGACCTCGCGGCGCTCGTCGGCGCCACGAGCGACAGTCTCGCCACCAACGTGCTGCTGCGGCACATCGGGCTCGACTCGGTGCGCACGCGCACCGAGTCGCTCGGACTCGCCCGCACCGCCCTGCTCGACCTGGCCCGCACGACCCGGGGCCCGGATGACGCCCCGCAGCTGTCCGTGGCGTCCACCGCCGAACTCGCCTGGCTCTTCGCCGCCCTCTCCCGCGGGCAGATCGTCGACCATGTCACGAGCGACCGCGTGCTCGGCTGGCTCGCCCTCAACGCCGACCTGTCACTCGTGGCGAGCGCGTTCGGGCTCGACCCGCTCGCCCATCGTTCGACCGACCACGGCATCCGGGTCGTCAACAAGACCGGCATCGACTTCGGGGTACGCGCGGAGGCCGGGCTGCTGAGCGGATCGAGGACGGGCGTGGCCTACGCCGTCACCGTGCAGTTCGCGGATGCGGACCTCGCAACGAGGCTGCGCGTCATCGAGGCCATCCGCACGGTCGGCTTCGACCTGCTCGAATACGTGCACTGACCCGTCGCAACCCGCCGCGAGCCCGCACCCACCCCCCCGCCCACTCCCGCCCACCCCCGCCGACTCGGGGCAAATGGCCGGTATTCCGGCCGCCAGGCGGCCATTCGCCCCGGCTCGACGCCGCGGGCCGTCGAAATCCGTTCGGAGTGGGGGGACAGAAAGGGTTGTCCTCCAAAGACGGAACCCGCTAGGATCGGCGCAGGCACTTGAGCCGGTGGTAACCCGAGCCACCGACCGACCCGACTGTGCCTGCTAACTAAATAGGACGACCCTCCCATGTCGCTTACCCGGCGGCCACGGCGATCCCCCGACGCCCGGCCACATTCTGTCCTGCTCTTTTCCCCGAACACGAGCCCCCTTCGTAAGCGGCTGAGACTTGCGCTCGCTGCTTTCACGACGGCTGTGCTCGCCGTCGGGCTCGTCGCGGTGGGCGTCGCTGCCCCGGCTTTGGCACAAATGAACCAGCCATCCGACTGGGTGACCCTGCCGGGTGAAGCGTGCATCGATGTGGGCTATTCGACCGAGAATTCGGCGAGCAACCCCTACGTTCTCCCCGCCACCTTGCCGGCGGGCCTGCCCGCCGGGGGCACGTACTCCAAGGTCATTGTGAAGGCGGGGAACACCGGGACGAGTGTTGTGCACGAGAACACCGTCTACGCGCCCATCGAGGTCACCGGAACGACCGTGAAGTGGATCTACCGGGCCGCGCTGGTCGCGGGCGATACCTTCGTGCACGACGAGAAGGGGAGCATCAGCCACGTGATCGTCTGCGCGGTTCCCGCTCCGGCCGCGGTGGCGCAGTGCATCCCAGATTCCGCCATCAGCTACACCTACAACCCCGCGGACAACTCGGGCATCGTGACGGTGGCGAACCCCAAGGGCTCGACGGGCGTGCTGTGCAAGCCGCTCTACATCACCGCCACCAGCTGGAAGTACAAGCAGAACGCGGTGTGGGGCCAGACCCTCGACCAGGTGAACAAGGTGGCCATCACCACGCCGGGTACCTACTCGTACTCCGCCGCGGTGGCCTGCGGCCAGGGTGACATCTATGCCTCCCGCACGGCGTTCATCGTGCCGACCGCCGAACTCACCGGACCCCAGCCCTGGGAGAAGTTCCTGAGCGGGCTCGGATTCGCCACCAGCACCCCCGGCAACACCTACACGCAGCAGCCGACCAACTGCTACGGACTCGTCGTGCCGGTCGCACCGGCCCTGACGACAGCTACGGCCTGTGGAGCGTACGGAACCGTGACGCCCGCCGTGACGGATGGTGTGCTCTACTCGACGGTGTTCACCAACGCGACCGGCGACTACACGGTCACCGCCACCCCCACCGCCGGGCACCACTTCGGCGGCTGGGAGAAGTCGAAGGTGTGGTCGGGCAATGTCGGCGCGTACGTCGAGTGCGTGCTCAAGCCCACGGTGACGATTTCGACCGGCGAGTGCTACGCCGACACCGGGTACTCGAGCAAGACGGTCACGGCCGTGTTCAACAACGTGGGGTCGAATGTCCCGGTCACCTTCACCGGTCCCGGCGTGTCTGAGACGGTTCCGTCCGGGACGAGCAAGACGGTGCAGTTGAGCCCGGTCGGCAACGCCGGCGCGTCTCTCGTCTTCACCGCCGCGGGCCAGACCTTCACATTCGCGGTGCCGGCATTCGCCGACTGCGGCGCCGAGACCAACCCGAACGCGAGCGCTGCCGTCGGTGCGTGCGTCTACGACGAGAATGGCAAGGCCGGATCGCGAAGCGTCGAATTCACCTTCGACAACTCGAAGAGCAACCGTCCGGTCGACTTCGCTGTCGCGTCGATGCCGCAGCTCAACCGCACGGTCGCGGCCGGCGCCACGGTGAAGGTCACCGCGGACAACGTGTCGGCCGCGGGCGGCAGCTACACGGTCACCGCTGACGGCAAGACGTTCGTGCTGCCGGTGCCGGCCTGCCCGGAGCCGACCAGGCCGGAGCCGGTCACGACCCACAAGGTTGTCGAGAGCGCTCCGGACTGCTCCACCAGCTCGGTGACCATCACGACCACCGACACGACCACCTCCTGGGTGTTCGACGCCGCGACAGCCGAGTGGGTCCGTGGCGACGACATCATCACCGCCACGACCTCCACCCGTGACCTGACCGAGGGCGAGGCGGCGCACTGCCTCAGCATCCCGACCGACCCGACGTCACACGACCAGGTCTGCCTCTCGAATGACGAGTCGGCGACCCTCGTGAGCGGCTACATCTCGGTCCTGCTTCAGGCCGGCGTCAAGTACACCATCCACAACATGGCGGATGCGGACGCGACGAACGACATCGTCGCGACGACGACAGACACCTCGCTCGAACCCGGCACGTATCGGGTGACTGCCGAGGCGCTGCCCGGATACACGCTCGCGCCATTCGAACCGTTCCCGCTCTTCACGATCGCGAGCGCCGGTGCGTGTGAGCAGCTGCCGTCGCACGCTCTCGCCGACGGTTCGGCCACGGGCACCGACCAGTCCTGCAGCGCGAACTCCCTGATGAGCGGCTACATCACCGTGGCTCTCGACCAGGGGCTCTCGTACTTCATCGACGGGGTGGAACTCACGTCGGCAGTGACCAACGAGAAGCCGGGCACATACGTCGTGACCGGAGTCGCCCAGGACGGTTTCCAGTGGAACGGTGACCCGTGGACGATCGTGATCGCCGCGGCCGCCTCATCCTGCCTCACGGTGGTCACCGAGCTCAAGACGCTCGCCTTCACCGGGTTCACCGGCGGGGCGGGGTACGTGGGCCTCGCCGGCCTGATGCTCCTGCTCGGTGGTGCGCTGATCATCTGGTCACGTCGCCGCAACGCCCAGTCGTAGCGGGTAACAGGTAGTAGGGCGAGGGTCCCGCCCACGGTCAGCCGACCGCGGGCGGGGCCTTCTGCCGTTGGGGGCGCGCGGCTGGCACGCGGCCGAAGGCCTGCCCGCTAGCGAAGTTCGTAGATACGAACCGCGGCGGTGTCGTACACCGTGCGAAAGTGCGAATCGCCGCGAATGCTTTGCTCGGCTGCCGCGAGCACGCCGACGTTCAACATCCTGTGGCTGCTCGCGTAACTGGTTTGGCTGTCGGAGAAGATGACATAGCTGTGCGGCGCCGTCGCCAGGCTCTTCACATACCGCTCGATACTCGCACCGCTGACCGTCGTCGAGTGGTCCTTCAGCAAGGTGACGAGCGACGACGTCCTGGACGCGGAGTCGAACAGCCGGTAGTTCGACCCAATAAAGAGGGGAAAGTTCGCGACCGCCTCGACTGCGAGGTCGTCCTTCTTCACCCTCGCATCCAGCCACTCCGACGCACGGGTGTCCTGCTGCGAGACGAGATGATCGGCTTCCGGCTGGAAGTAGGTGATCGTGAACAACACGGCCATCACGGTGAGCGCGGACGAGAACCCCAGGATCAGACTGCGAGTGTGCACGGGCCCGGACCAGAAGAGCCACGCGACTCCGATCGCGTACCAGGGCACGCCAAAAAGGAAGACGCGCAAACGGCCCTCACCGCCGTAGGTCTGCCCGAGAAGCGCCAGAGCGGGTGCCGCGGCCAACCAGCCGACGATTATCGTCGTTCCTACGTTCCCTCTCAGGAGGTTGCGCAGCCAGCCGGCGACCGCGAGGACGCCGGTTAACGCCGACAGGATCGTCGCCGCCCGAGAGGCGAATTGCGCCGCATCCGTTGCCTGGGCTGCGCCTGGCGGCGTGTAGGTGGCGTTGGCGAAGAAATCGAAACCGCTGAAGAGGCCGTAGACGGACTGGATGTATCCGAGATTCGGAAGCAGGTAGATGACCGCTATCGCCAACAGGGCCGGCCCCAACCACCGTGGCCGGACATAGCCGACGATGGTCAGCGGCAGCAGTCCGAGGACGGCTAGATACGGGGTCAGCTGATGGCTGGCCGCGATTATCGCCTGAAGGATGAGGACGGCTACGATGGCGGCGATTCTGAGCCGTCGTTGTGGTCCCTTCTCGGTCAATGACCACCGGTCACCGGTGGGGGCCGGTGCCGCGTTCGTCTCGGCTGGGCTCGTTCGCGTGTGCTTCGGGTCTCGCGCCTCCGGCCTCTTGATTCGGTTCTCGATTGCCTCGACCCACGGCATCGGGGTGCCCCTCAGCACTGCCATGACTGCGAGGCACATCGCGAGGTAGAGGGTGAAAACGAACGCTTGGGGCGAGTAGTAGTTCTGATTGACCCAATTGCACAGGGAGAACACGAGCGTGGCCGTCCACGATATCCGCGCGTTCTTCGAAATCGCTCGGGCGATCCCGAACACGAGCGCGGCATCGATCAGGGGAAAGAGCAACTCTGCCCAGGTGGCATAGGCGGTCGGCTCGCGGTAGTTGGCGATCCGACCGATGAAAGCGCTGACTGAGAAGAATCCCGGCCAACGGTTGTAGAGGTCTATCGACGGGTCGACCCGACCGAACGCGTCGATGTAGCTCGTGACCGCTATGTGCTTGTAGGTCCACGGCAGGCGTGGCGCGGCCTCGATGATGTTGGCCGACGAGTAGAGCATCGCAATGAGCACCGCCAGAGCCCCCGCCATGGACGGTGCCGGAAATACCCGTCGCGCGGCCAGGCCCCATAGGCAGAGCGCGAGCATGGTTGCCACCGCCAGGTACCAGGTGAGCGGAAACGCCGGAAGCAGGCCCCATGTGCCGATAGCGCCGACGTTGGTGGACTTGAGCCCTACGATCCAGAGGATCACGGCAATGCCGCAGACCGACAACGACAGCAACCCGGCAAGACGTCGGCCTCGTGCGGAACCCGGGGGCTCAGATCGGCCCGCGACCGTGGTGGAGGTCATCTTGGGCGCAAACACCATGAACCCGGATGCGGCGAGAAGCACGACGACCGCTGCGGCCTGGGGGTACCAGAACCTAGTCCAGACCATGACGAGGCTGACCATAGCCGTGATCGCCGTGCTCGCCAGCACGGCGATCAGTGTCCGCACTGAGGGATGGACGACCCGCAGCGGCCGCGCGCATGCCCAACCCGGCAAGACGAGCCACACCGCCACAATGAACATGGCGACGGCCGGTCCGCCGGGATTCACGATCACCAGAGCGGCTGCCGACACGCCACAGAGGGCGAGCATTCTCTCGAAGAGCCGTGCGGTGGGCATCGTGCGCCAGTTTCGTGCCACGGGCGAAGCGGCGGGAGTCCTCACTCTGGTGCATCCTCTCCGGCGGTGCTTCCGTGGCGCGCTCCCTGTGCGCCTCGCTTCGATCCCTCGGGAGGCATGTCGTCTGACCAGCGTCGCGCTCGGTTGAATGACCAGATGAACCACGGCAGACAACCGACGGCGGCGGCGAGGCGGACCAGGTTCCACGCGAGAGTCTGGGGAGGCAGGATCGATGCCGCGGCCGAGGCCGCGGCCAGGCCGATCGCCACGATCAACCGAGTCGGCGGCCGCTGCAGGGGCACGTCGGAGCCGAGGGCTCGCAATTGCAGGAACGCGAGTGCGGCGAAAGCGATAATCGTGGCGATCGCTGCGCCCACGATACCGATGAGCGGCACGAGAACGATGTTGAGGCCGATGTTGACGGCGGCGGCCGCTGCGGTCAGGATTCCGACCGCATTCCCGCGCCTTTGCACAATCAGGATCTGGGCGCTCGCCAATTCCGCCGCCACGGGATACGACGACAGGGCGACCAGAAAGACCACGAGAGTCAACGGGCCGGGCCGGAAGCTTTCGGGAGCGACCACCCGCAAGAGAATCGGTGCCGCCAGGGTGATCCCCAGGATCGTTGGCAGGAGCAGACGGTAGAGCTGGTCTCGAGAGCGCGAGGCGAGCTCGGTGCGCTCGACATCGGTTCGGAGGGCAGCGAAGTGTGGCGACCACGCGCTGTGGATGAAGATCAGCAGGGTGATGCTGACCGAACCCACAATGTAGCCCACCTGGTATCGAGCAACCGCCTCCGGACCCTTGATCACCTGGATGATGACCCGGTCGGCGGCGCTGAGCAGAATCCAGGCCAAACCCGCAAAGGCGAGAGGAATGCCCAAACTGATGGCTCGCTTGATGGCGGGCCAGTTGAGCAAGCCGCGCAGTGTGGGACGCACAAAGACGATTCCCACGATCATCGCCGCGAACTGGGCTCCGACGCCACCCCACGCATAGATGGTGGCGCCTTTGTGAACGGTGAACAGCAGCACGAGGCCGACGATCTGCCCACCGATCGCGGCTATGGTGCCGACCACGGCAAAGGGACGGAACCGGTCTTCTGTCAGAAGCAGCGCCTGGATCACCTGCACTGCAGCGGTCGGCGCCGTCCACAAGAGGACCGCGAGCAGAAGGCTGTCGAATGCTCCGAACCCGAGGGCTTCACGCCAGAGCGGGGCGGTGAGAACGACGGCGAGCGTGACGACAAAGGATATGACGATGCCGACGGTCACCAGTCCGCGAGCCGCTTGTCCGTCGCTGTCCTCCGATCGCTGCAGGACGACTGCCTTGTCGATTCCGAGCAGCGCGAGAACGCTGATGACCTGATGAACAGCGATCGCGGTGGCCAGCGCTCCGAACGCTGCGGGAGAGATCACGTGCGTGAGCACGGGTGAGATGATCGTCGCCGCGACGAGTTGGAGCGACCACACGAGTGCGTAGAGCAGGCCCCGACCGAAGAGCGGGGACCCCTTCGATGGTGGTGCCGTGTCCGACGACCCAGCCATCGTCATGCCATCGACTCGAGGGGTAAATCGCGGATTCGTCGCGCCGGGACTCCCGCGTAAACACCGTGAGACGCGCAGCGACCCGTGACAACAGCGCCCGCCGCGATGATGACATCCGATTCGACGACGGCTCCTGGCAGGATGGTGGCGCGCGCTCCCACCCAGACCCTGTCGCCGATCACGACGGGGCGGCCGACCGCCTGATGCTCCCATTTGCCATATTGGTCGAACGGATGATGGCTGGTGAGAATCATCGTCTGCATGCCGAATGCGCACTCGTCACCGATCGTCACTGGAGCGCCCGCTTCGACGAACACTTGACGATTGAAATACACCGACCGACCGACCGTGAAGTTCTTCGGGCTGCCGACGAAGCTGAAGTTGGCTCCGGGGGCCGATAGGAGTGATGCGCCGAAGAGGTTGTAGATCACCCGTCGAAGCGCGCGTGGCGAGAACGTCGATCCGCCGACGATGCTGAAGGCGAAGTGGTGGGCGGCGAGCTGTATGTCTTCGCGAAACCCACGGAGAGCACTGTCGATCACTGCTTCATGCCTCTCGCGGACCGGCGCTGAAGCAGGTAGCTGAGGGGCCCACGGGCGACGGAAAAGAGTTCAACCCAGCCCATTCGCGCGAACTCACGATCCCATTCGTCGGCTGGTCGAGCCCCGGCGACACGGGCGGGCCTGCGCCACGCGAGCGAGACGAGCCGGGTCAGCGCGTGGGGACTGCGGACCAGTGCCATGCGAGCGGTGTGGGGGTTCATGAACAGTTTGGTGAGCCAGGCACCGAGGCCAGTCCCGTATCCCCTGGCCTGAACGCGAAGCGCGGCAAGGTCGTCGCGATTTCGATGCCAGACGATGGCCGAGGGCTGCATCACCAGAGTGCGCCCGTCGAGAATGATGCGGGTGAACATGTCGATGTCTTCGCCGCCTCCCGCGCGGGTGCCGACTCCCAGGGCGCTATCGAATCCACCAAGCTCGAGGGCGGCACGACGCCGCAGCGCGAAGTTTGCTCCAGTGCCGAACTCCCCGATCGAGAACGGGAACATCGGAAGACGGGCAGGCGGTTCAGCGAGCGAATAGATGCGCGGCTCGAGGTTCTTCGACCAGCTCACGCGGCCATCGAAATACCCTTGGGCCGGCGTGCGCAACTCCCCGCTCGGCACGAGTCCCGTGACACAGTCGACGTTCGGGGCGCGAGAAAAGCCGGCAGCCAGCTCCGTCAGCCAGGCCTGGTCGACAATCACGTCGTCATCGGTGTAGGCGACGATCTCTCCCGTCGCGGCGCGGAGTCCCGTGTTTCTGGCGAGGCCGAGGCCCGGGGTCGGTTCCGATACCAGGGTCACCGCTGGTGCAACGAATTCGTTCTGGACCAGATCCCGGATTTCGGAGGTGCGCGACGCATTGTCGACCACGAGAACGTCGAATTTTGGATAGTCGAGAGCAAGGATCGCCTTCAACGCACTGCGGAGCTGGGACGCGCGATCTCTCGTGCAGACGATGACGGTGATGGTGGGCAGTGGCGCGGCGTCGACGCGGCGCACAGCGCGGGGGAGCACGGCCATCGCCCTATCGAGGGCCGCGCGACCGATCAGTCCGTTCGGCGCGTCGAGTTCGATGAAGCCCCTGACGGCCGGCCCTTCGCGGACAAGAAGGCGAGCCCTTGTGTACCCATCGGATTCCCGCAGATGGACCTGTTCGAAGCGCGTGACGGTCTGGACGTCGAGGGTGCCTACCCACAATGCTCCCGGCCAGTCCGGAGGGTGGGAGCTCGTCATGGCGGGATTCAGCTCAAGCGTTCGCATTGCGAGGCCCCTTCCCCTGTCGCGAGGGCCCTGCTGTCACGTCGCAGCCCTGTGCTCCGTTGAGACTAGCGAATCGTCTGCGCGCGCGTGGGTGATCCCGTAGAGGTAGCCGAACCCGGCTGAGACGAGGGAAAGAACAATTGCGAACGCCGCAGCGGGGCGTCCATGTGAAAGCTCGCGCCACACACCGCCAGGAAGCATCCGCCCGGCATAGCTGCGCTCGCTCGACAGCGCGTCCTGGGGACCGAGGTCTCTGCTGAGGGCGGCCTTCGAGACACCTTCGAAGAAGCTGCGTCGGCGAAGGTAGCGCCACGTGACCCTGTCCGGTGTGACTCGATGATGCACGACGCTGCGAGGTTCGAAAATCACCCGGCTATTCGGGTTCAGCTGGCGCAGCTTGATGCACACCTCGGTCTCCTCCCCGCCCAGGGGAACCTGACCGACACGACCGGTGTCCACGTTGAACCCGCCGATCGCCAGGAGCGCCGAGCGCCGGAAGATCATCGAGCAGCCAATGACGTTGCGCACCTCAGAGCGTTCGCTCGGCTGGCCTCGATAGGTACAGCCGACGACCCAGAGCAGCTCGGGTGGGAGGGTCGACGGCGGCCGGCCCGATGGCCAATCGGGCACTGCGCTCCCGCCGGCCCCCACGATGTCGTCGTTCACGAAGCATTCGACGAGCAATCGAAGCCAGTCGTCTGCCGCCACGGCGTCATCATCGAGGAAGGCAATCAGGCTGCCCTCGGCCGCCTCGAGGCCGGTATTGCGAGCCCCCGACAGTCCCTGCCGGTGGCGGTTGGACACGACTCTGACGCCGGTCTCCGACCACCGCTCCTCGACTCGGCGAAGGAGCTCGCTCTCATGGTCTATGACGACAATGACCTCTGATGCTTCCGGCTGGGCACGAGCGGAGTTTATCGCCAACGCGAGGTCGCCCCATCGTCGCTGCGTGTAGGCGCAGACGACAACGCTGACGGTGGCGTGGTGGGTCATGCGGATCTTCGCGCAGTCGGGTCAGCATGCTCGACGATCGAGTGGGCTGGATGCGCCGAAACGGCGTTCGCGTGGGCGAGCACGCGAGGGCATTCCATCAGAATGGTCTCGAGGACTCGGAATCCGTCGCGCATCGCGTGAAGGTTACTCTGGCCGAATATTCTCCGCTGCTCGACGCTCGGAACCTCCGCGACCCTGAGCTTTGCCGAGGTGACACGGCAATCGAGAACCGTCTCGATCTCGAATCCGTCGCCCCAGTAGGTGTGCCCGTCCTCAGCCTTCGGAAGCGAGTTATCTGGCAGGTCGAAGGACGGGACCACGCTTGTCCAGAAGGCGTTGTAGCCATAGCAGAGGTCGGTGTAGTGCGTGTTGAATAGCAGGTTCGCGAGCGCGTTGAGGGCGAAGTTGCCCAAATGGCGCGAGAGGGTGATGTCCTTGCTTCCGCCGCCGGCGCAGAAACGGGTTCCCTTGGCAAAATCGGCGCCTGCTAGAAGCGCGTCGACGAACGCGGGGATTTCGGAGGGGTCGGCGGAACCGTCGGCGTCGAACGTGACGATGACGTCCCCGGTGACGGCGGCGAAGCCGCACGCGAGCGCGTTGCCTTTGCCCGAACGGGTCTGCTCGATGATCTCGATGCTGGGCATCACCCGGCGGGCGGTGGCGACGGTGTCGTCCACCGAATGTCCATCAACGAGGACCACCTGGTGGACGGGCGGGAGTTGCGGGAGCATAACCTCCAAGTTCCTTGCCTCGTTCTTCGCAGGAATGACGATCGAAACGCGGGGGACCGCCGTCCGCAGCGGATTAGAGATCTCGGGCATAATGCAGCTCGTTTCGGGTCGAGCAAGACGTAATAAACCGACTGGCAGGTCGGCCAATTCTCTTCCGACCTGGACAAGCGATTTTCGGGTTGACGCTACATTCCAGTATACTTGTTTGGCCCCGTCCGACTTTGGGTCTTTGTGCCCAGAGATCACACTGGGCGAGGGCTGGTTCTGATAGAAATACTGAGAGTCTCTTTTCTTCCCCAATCGCGAGGATCGGCTAGCCGTCATGGACTGGCAATTGACGCGCGGCGGGGATCCACGCGCGGAATCGCGCGAACCCCTATGCAAATGCGGGCATGAACGCGACGCGCACGGCCATCATCGGCGCGGGTCGGACTGTGCTCTCTGCGGTGCGGATGTCTGCACCAAATTCAGCAGTAGTCGGGGCGCGGCGTCGGAGTGAGGTGCCGCTCCCAGCGCACGTCAGCGCGGACACTACCATCGGGGGTGTGAGACTTCTCATCGTCGCTGACGGCATACCGAACCGGGATCCGGAGCTGGGCGACGGCAGTTCGATGATCTCGTTCGAGATCATCAGGTCGCTGCCAGCCGAGATCGCGGTCACGCTGGTGACGCTGGGCTCGACACACGACATCCCCGAGGTAGTCTCCGCGAGGTGCGAGCGCGTTGTGACGTTCGGCAAGAGGCGGCACGAAGTCGCGCTGTTCCGCTCGCTGTTCTCGAGGTTGCAGGTTGCCGCAGAGGAGCGTTCAGTGGCCGGGGTTCGAGCCTGCGTCCGAGAACTGTCCGCCAAGAGCGATGTGACACTCCTTCACGGACCGCACATCCCCTTCGTGGGGAGGTACGTCCGCGGACCGATGGTCATGCAGGTGGTCGATCCCTGGTCGATCCGGATGGAGATGGAAGCACGACACAGCGCCGGATTGGTCGGCGCATACAAACGATTCAAGGCCGGTCGCGTTCTTGCCCTCGAGCAGTCGATTCCCGCCAGGGCGCGTCTGCTCACGGTCGGGCGCGAGGATGCCGCCCGATGGTCCGGACGACTCCATCGGGCGGTTCGAGGCATAGCGAACGGCGTCGACCACGCGGAGCGTGTTCCTCGCGAACCCGGCCCGCCCGTGGTGTGCTTTGTTGGCAGCCTCAACTACGCACCCAACATCGACAGCGTCACCATCCTTGTGGAACAGATCGCCCCTCTGGTGTGGCGGGATCTTCCCGAGACGCGTTTCACGATCGCGGGTAGACAACCGGCCAAGGCTGTCACGGATTTGCGGCGACCGGGGGTGGAGATCCTGGCCAATGTCCCGAGCATGACAGACGTCTTCAATTCCGCGGATGTCGCCGCGTTCCCGGACCGCGAAGGGCTGGGCATCCGCAACTCCGTTCGAGAGGCGCTCGGCGCCGGCATCCCCGTCGTCGCCACCGCGGCGGCGGCTCGCGAGGTGGAGAGCCAGGAATTGCTGACAACTGCGGAGGAACCGGCAGCGATCGCGGCGGAGATCGTCCGACTCCTGCGCGCGGCGGGTTCGACGGCGGAGAACCGAGCGGGTGACGTCGTGACATGGCGATCGTGGAAGAACGCAACGGCCGAGTACCTCGACGAACTCGAACTCGCGCACGCCACTTCCTCCTGATTGCAGGGCATGCCGTGCCAGTGTTACTCGGTGCCAATGGCTCCGGCCGGGGGGACGGCGGCATCGTGTGGAGGCTCTGGATCGTCGATCCGCACGAGGCGAGCGGGGTTGCCGCGCATCACTCCGCGCTCGGGAACGCTCTCGAATACGAGAGAGAGTGCGGCGATCCGGGCGTAGTCACCGACGTGAATGGGGCCGACGACGACGCAGCCGGCACCGAACTCGACACCGGTGCCGACGCTTGCGACGCCCTTCTCCGTTCCATCGCGTCGCACGATGTTGCCGATCGTGACGTTTTGCCTTAGAACGCAGTCGGAACCCATCACGACCGCGGGATTGAGCACGATGCCGTGCGGGTGGAATATTCGGAGTCGCGGACCGATCTGGCATTCCGGGGGAAGCTCGACCCCCACGAACAGCGACATCCACAGGCGGTAGATTCCCGCGTGCACGTACCCGATCGCACCCCAGTGCTGGTGCGCCCATTGCGCAAGCCGAAAGCCCACGAGAACAAGCTGCGAGTCGCGGTAGCCCTTGTTGGTTGCCCAATCTTGGAAGACCCACCTGAAGAAGCCCGGCGCGCCCCTCCGTTCGACCTTCGACACGTTCGACCCCCCCTAGCTTGAACGAGAAGCGGCTCTGGGCGTCTTCTTCGAATCAGCCCATCTTCCCCCGCCCCGCCCGTGGGCGACAACCTGGGGTTTCGCGCCAGCGCGCTTGAGGCGAGTCCTCGCTCTCCGACTTCAGCGCCAGACTCTCACCCAGTCGACGGCCAGGGTACTTCCGGTGGGTGGCGAGTAGCCCTCGAGGACCGTCAGGCTAAAAATCACATACATGGGATCGCGCGTCTCGGCCGGCTTGGTTGCATAGGGCTTGCCGTCCAGATAGGGAGTGGCGTGAATGCCATCCCAATACAGGCCGTAGGTGTGGTACGCGTCCAGATACGACGCATTCTCCTCGCCATAGCTGGCTAGACCGAGCTCGGGGCCCGACGCAGGATGAAAGTTGAACTTTGGCGAGCCGTCAGGCGGGTAGAACTCCAAGATGTCGATCTCCGGCGGCCATTTGCCGGACGGCTGGGTCCAAATGGAGTTCCAGCACCCCTGGCAGGAATTGACTCTGGTTCGCGACTCGATGTACGTGCCCGGGGTCAGGGAGAAGTGATTCTCGGACTGAATCAACCCGGAGACGTAGTGGTAGGTCTTTCCGTTGAGGGTGGCGGTGGACGGAGCGAGAGTCAGGTAGACATTCCCGTTCGATTCCGAGACTTGCGAACTCGCGTAGTAAGCGCCCTCCAGGGAAGGGTTGAATGGCGCGTCTCCTTGTGTTGTCGCGGCATATCGGCCGGTGCTCCATTTGCTGGTATCCAGCGTGGAGCCATTGAACTCGTCGGAGAAGACAAGGGTGGTTTTCGAGGAGGCCGGAGAGTTGTCATCGACGGTGGGGAGCAGACCGAGCGCCTTCGGGGTGCTGGTCGCCGACGGAGTCGGGGCGGCAGTTTTCACGGCCCTCGGCGCAGGATCTACGGTCAGGATGATCGCAATCGCCACCGCTATGAGCAGAAAGACAAGAACGATCACCGCGCGCCGGAGGCGCCAGACCCTCATGGGCACTGTCGCCCCCTCACGTTCCGAATGCCCGCCCGGGGCTGGAGGGTCGGGCCTCGAGTGCGGTGGTGCGCACAAGGGTCCCGCCGTCCGATCTCGTCAAGGCTATCGAGTGAGGCCGGATCCCCGACGTGCCCGTCCGCGGGGTACGTGAGTCATCGTGCTCTTCTCACGGCTTGTAAGCATACTGAACCGCCCAGTCGACCTGCAGGTGGCCGGCCGTGCTGGCTGCCGGCGCCGGTGCCCCGATATCGGTCTCCGCTTGAAGTGTCCATCTGAAGTTGGTCGACGGGACGCCCGCAGCGATGCTGGTCTGAGCCACGAGAACACCGTCCCAGAACCACTTGACCTTGCCGGGAGTCCATTCCGTGGTGGCAACGTGCCAGGTGGATGAATCCGTCGCCGACCAGCTTCGAGGGCTTACCGCGTCGAAGGACATGTTCCACGTCGAGTCGAGGCTCCCTTTGATCGCGGATGCCGGGCTCATCTTGCCGTTGAGGCTCCCTTCCGGCCAGTCGATCTCTCCCTCGTTCCAGTTGTCGCTCGACGGCCACAAGAGGAAAGCGATCTTGTAGCCGGGCAGGTACTCCGAGCGGAACCTGACCGAGTAGCGACCGTAGGTTTGCCCGGCGTAGCCGAACGGGATTGGGGTCGCAACCCTCGGTACCCCCCCTTCGGTATGCAGGTAGTAGTCCAACACGCCGTTGGACACTGAGAGCACTGAGTCCGGGGTGTAGGTTCCGTGTTTTGACGTGTCCGGGAAGCCGGAGTACCCACGCATGTCCGCGCCGTAGACCGTGCCAACCTGGCCGAGCGCTGCCGGCTTCGAAAAGTCCTGGACAGCAGTCTGCGTCCAGCCGGGGAGATTGCCCACAGGCATGGAGGCGGTTGACGTGGCGGTGGCGGTCGGAGTAGGCGTTGCGGTGGCGGTGGCGGTGGCGGTGGCGGTGGCGGTGGGCGTTGCAGTGGGAGTGGGAGCCGGAGTCCGGGCGACCTTCCGCGCGATCACTTTGGTCGCAGCGGTTTTAGCCGACGTGATCGTCGAGTGGATGGGAGCCGCCAGCGCCGCATGCGCACCCGATACGTTGAGAGTGGCCAGAAGTAGTGAATAGACCGCTATCGATGAAATGCGCTTGAATGGCCTGCTCATGACAACTCCCCCGAAATAAGACGATTCCTCCGTGGGAAAGGCAAGGCGCTGAGGCCGGGTCACGGTTCGCGAACCCGAGACTTCTCGAAGCGGTTTCCCCCGAAACGGCGATGTGCCAAGCACCGACAGTGGTGCCCCACGGGCCCAATCTACCAGCGATCATCGGTGTTCACCACCTCGCGTTGTCGAGAGGAGCGGACTAGGCGAGCCGGTCGAGCCCGTCGTTGATGATGGGCCGCGCGGTCGGCGGGGGAAGCTCGATGCCGAACAGCGCCACCACGGCCTCGTTGAACGACGCGGCCTCGCCAGCGCGGGCGAGCTCCCTGGCCCGAGCGGATGGCATGTGCAGCAGCACTCCGGCGAGATGGCGCAGCGCCGCCTCGGTGCGGCCGTCACTGTCGCCGCGGGCGCGAGCCCGATCGATCTCGGCATCGAGGAGACCGAAGACGTGCGCACGCAGGGCGACGATGGCCGGGGTGAGCTGTTGCTCGGCGGTGAGGGCGGCATGCTCGGACACGGCCTCGCTCACGAGCGCGCGGGCGTCGCTCGTGGCATTGAGTTCCTCGAGCGGCGCGTGCAGGCTCACCGTCTCGAGGTCGAGAAGTTCGATGCCCGGGATGGCCGCGATCGTTGGATCCACGTTGCGGGGGAGGCCGAGATCGATCACGATCCGGCGGCGACCCTGTGCCACGACCGCGGTCGTGATGACCGGGGTGCTCGTGCTGGTGCAGGTGATGACCACGTCGGCGCCGGCGATGGCGGATTGCAGGTCGTCGGTGGCGGCCATCCCGTGGCGCAGCGCGAAACGTGGGGCGCGCCCGGAGGCCGAGAACACGGTCAGGTCGGCGGCGCCGCGGTCCCGCAGAGCGGCGACCGTGGTGCCGGCGTACTGGCCGGTGCCCACGATGAGAACCCGGGTGGCCGTCCAGTCGGCGATGCGGCTCGAGGTGAGCTCGAGCGCGAGGCGCACGAGCGAGCGCCCAGCGCCGCCGAGCGCCGTGCGGTTCTTCACGCCGCGGGAGGTGTGGGCGGCCCGCTGGAAGAGGCGTTCGAGGCCGGAGGAGGTGGTGCCGGCCACGCGGGCCTCCTCGAGGGCCCGGCGCACCTGGCCGGAGATCTCGTCTTCGCCGAGGATCACCGATTCGAGACCCGCGGACACGGCGAAGAGGTGGCTCGCCACATCGTCGCCCTGCAGCACGCGCACCGAGGCGGTGAGCGCGTCCGCCTCGATTCCGCTGGCTTCGCTGATCACCTGCACGGCCCTGGCCGCCGCCGACTCGCTCGCGGTGGCGAGCGGTTCCTCGATCTCGAGGTAGGCCTCGAAGCGGTTGCAGGTGGCGAGCACTACGGCGCCCGTGACAAAGTCTCCGTTCTGCACCAGGATTCCGGCGGCCCGCGGCGCACCGATCGAGAGCTTCTCGAGAAGGTCGAAGCTCGCGTTCTGGTGGTTGGCGGTGAGGCAGAGAAGCACCTCGATAGCATACGCCCGCTCGCTGTCGAGTCCGCTGGGCGACCGTCCAGCGCCGCTCGCTCATACTTAAGGACGTGAACCTGCCTGCGCACCATCCCCTCGTCGACGGCGGAACGGCCGCCTCCCCCCTGATCAGGGCCTATCGCGGCGACCGCCCGGAGACCACCCCCGTGTGGTTCATGCGCCAGGCCGGACGATCACTTCCCGAGTACCGCGCGCTGCGGGTGGGAATGGCCATGCTCGACGCCTGCCTCGATCCCGAGCTCTCGAGCGAGATCACGCTCCAGCCGGTTCGCCGCCACGGCGTCGATGCGGCGATCTTCTTCAGCGACATCGTCGTGCCGCTCAGGCTCGCCGGCGTCGACGTGGACATCGTGCCGGGGCGCGGCCCGGTGCTCGGCGCGCCCATCCGAACGGCGCAGGATGTCGCCGCACTCCGCGCCCTCGACCCGGCCGCCCTCGCCCCGATCGCCGAGGGCGTGGCCCGCACCGTCGCCGAACTCGGGTCCACCCCCCTCATCGGGTTCGCGGGGGCCCCGTTCACGCTCGCCGCCTACCTCGTCGAGGGCGGCCCGTCCAAGGATCACCTGCGTGCGCGCACCCTCATGCACGCCGACCCCGCGGCCTGGGATGCCCTGCTCGGCTGGGCGGCGGACGTCACCGGCGCCTTCCTCCGCGCCCAGGTACTCGCCGGGGCGAGCGCCGTGCAGCTCTTCGACTCGTGGGTCGGATCGCTCTCCGTCGTCGACTACGAGTCGCGGGTCGCCCCGTTCTCGGCACAGGCGATCTCGCACGTGAAGGACCTCGGCATCCCGGTCGTGCACTTCGGTGTCGGCACCGGAGAGCTGCTCCGGTCGATGCACGCGATCGGCGCCGACGTGATGGGCGTCGACGACCGCATCCCGCTCGACGAGGCGTCGCGGCGGCTCGGATCGGAGGTGCCGCTTCAGGGCAACATCAACCCCGCGTTGCTCGCCGCCCCGTGGCCGGTGCTCGAGCGGCACGTGCTCGACGTGATCGAGCGGGGCCGCGCCGCGAGCGCCCACGTGCTCAATCTGGGACACGGGGTGCCTCCGGAGACCGACCCGGACGTGCTCACCCGCATCGTGGAACTCGCCCATGCCTGACGTCGTGGTCGTCGGCGCCGGCATAGCGGGGCTCGTGGCGGCACGCGACCTCGCGGCCGGAGGCCTGTCCGTGACCCTGCTCGAGGCGACCGACCGGCTCGGCGGCAAGGTGGCGAGGCACACGGTCGGCGGCATCGAGCTGGATGCCGGGGCCGAAAGCTTCGCCACGCGCCGCGGAACCGTCGCCGCGCTCGCCGCCGAACTCGGGCTCGAGCCGGCGATCGTGCAGCCGAACCCGGCCGGCGCATGGCTGCAGCCCGCGACCGGAGCGGCGCTCCCCCTGCCCAAGACGGCGCTTCTCGGCATCCCGGGAACCCCGCTCGCGGCGGACGTGATCGCCGTCGTCGGGATGCGGGCCGCCCTTCGTGCCCAGCTCGACGAACTCATGCCGAGCGCCGTGGCCGCGAAGGAACGCACCCTCGGCGCCCTCGTGCGGCGCCGGATGGGGGACGGCGTGGTCGACAGCCTCGTCGCGCCGGTCGTGATCGGCATCCATTCTCGACACCCCGACGAGCTCGATGTCGACGTCGTGGCGCCCGGCCTCCGCGGCGCGCTGCGCGGCGCGGGCTCGCTCGCCCACGCGGTGCTGAGGCTGCGGGATGCCGCGCCGGCGGGCACGGCCGTGTCCGGAATCGATGGCGGTATCTTCTCGCTCGTCGAGGCGTTGGGCGCCGACCTGCGCCGGCGCGGGGTGCTCATCCGCACCGGGGCGGTGGTCTCCTCGGTCGATGCCGGCGGCGTCACCCTCGCCGGCGCCACCGTCGACAGCGGCGAGCGGATCGACGCCCGGCGGGTGGTGCTCGCCGCGCCACTCGGAGCGGAGGCCGGAGCCTCGATCCTGCTCACCACCCTCGTGGTGGAGAGCGCGGCTCTCGATGCCGCGCCCCGGGGCACCGGGGTGCTCGTCGCGCCCGGCGCCCCCGGCATCCGCGCGAAGGCGCTCACCCACGCGACGGCGAAGTGGCCGTGGCTGGCCGCCCTGGCCGGCGAACACCGGCACGTGGTCCGACTCTCTTACGACGCGCGGCTCGTCGACGGCCTCGCCGCCGGCGCCCTCGAGCGACAGGCCGTCGCGGATGCCTCGGCCCTGCTCGACGTGCGAATCCGCCCGGAGTCCGTCGTCGGCTTCTCGGCGGTGGGGTGGGCACCCGTGCCGCCCGCGCCGAGCCCGATCGACGGCGTGACGGTCGTCGGCGAGGGCGTGGCCGGCACCGGTTTGGCTGGCGTGATCGCCCACGCGCGGCTCCAAGCTCAACGTTTGCTGCAAGGAGTGGCGCCCTAGCTCCTGGGGGCTACTGTGGAAGGCGTACCCGCTATAGAGCGCCTCGGCGCTGGCGCACAACGGAACGGAGCATTCATGCGAGGCAAACTACTCTTCCTCGTCGGACTGGCCGCAGGATACGTACTCGGCAGCCGGGCCGGCCGCGAACGTTACGAGCAAATCAAGAGGGCTACCAACCGCCTGTGGAACGACCCCCGGGTGCAGCGCCAGGTGAAGCAGGCCGAAGACTTCGCCAAGGACAAGGCACCCGAGGTGGCCGACTTTCTCGCCGAGGGCGCGAAGAAGGTCGTCGGCCAGGTGAGCGGCAGGCCGGCGAGCGCGAAGACGCGCCAGACGAAACGTCCGGCCGCCGCGAAGCATCCGGCCGCATCCAGCACCGACGCCGCGAAGTAGACGATCATGAGTGACGACGACCGCGGCAGACGGTCCCTGTTCGCGCTCATCGCCGACCTGCCGCGGCTGCTCGCCGAACTCGTCAAGGACGAGTTGGAGCAGCTCAAGCAGGAGATGCTCGCCAAGCTCAGGCACGCCGGCGTCGGCGTCGGACTCTTCGTCGCGGCGGGCCTGTTCGCGTTCTTCCTGATGGCGGTGCTCATCGCGGCGGCGATCCTGGGGCTCGCCGTCGTGCTCCCCGGCTGGGCAGCGGCGCTGGTCGTCGCGGGCCTGCTCCTGGTGATCGTGGCCATCCTGGTCGGCATCGGCGTCGCCCAGGTGAAGCAGGGCATGCCGCCCGCCCCGACCGAGACCATCACGAGCGTGAAGAAAGACGTGAATGCCATCAAGGGCATCGGAATGCGAGAGAAGCCATGAGTGAGCCCATCGAAACCCGCGTCTCGACGGCTCGCGTCGAGCTCGAGAGCGCGCTCAACGAGATCGAGGACCGGCTCAACGTTCCCAAGCAGCTGAGCCGGCTGTCGCGCCGCGCGAGGGCCGCGTACAAGGCCAACCCGCTGCCCTGGATCGCGGGCGCCACCGGCGCGATAATCGTGATCGGCGGGCTCGTCGCGTGGGCGATATTCTCTGACGATTAATCGCACCAGTCACACCGCTCCCAGCACCACGACAGAAAAGCAGCGCCGCTTTTTGATCTCGCCCACCGGCGAGGGAGGATAGACGGCATGAGCAACACCCCAACGCCCAGCGGGTACACGCTGTGGGCCGTCTACCGTCGTGATCCAGCAAACCCGGCGGGGACCGATCTCGAATCGCTGCGTGCGGCGGTGAACGCCGTGGAGGCTCGCGGCGTGACCGTGCGCGGCTTCTACGACGTCTCCTCGCTGCGGGCAGACGCCGACCTCATGGTCTGGCTGCACGGCGGAGAGCCTGAGACCATCCAGTGGGCCCTCCGCGAACTGCGTCGCAGCGACGTGATCAGGAACCTGCTGCCCACCTGGAACGCGATGGGCGTGCATCGCGATGCCGAGTTCAGCGCGAACCATCTGCCGGCATTCATGCGCGACAAGGAGCCGGAAGCCTGGCTCACCGTGTACCCGTTCGTGCGTTCGTACGACTGGTACATCCTGCCGGAGGAGGAGCGGCGCACCATGCTCGCGGACCACGGCCGCAAGGGGGCCGAATACCGCCAGGTGCTCGCCAACACCGTCGCCTCGTTCGCCCTCGGCGACTACGAGTGGATCCTCGCGC
Source organism: Lacisediminihabitans sp. (assembly GCF_036569425.1). Classification (GTDB taxonomy): domain Bacteria; phylum Actinomycetota; class Actinomycetes; order Actinomycetales; family Microbacteriaceae; genus Lacisediminihabitans. Next base: position 87,436 of record NZ_DATCQQ010000020.1, on the reverse strand, counting down.
TCGAGGCGCCGCAACTCGTCGACCTCGTCGACCTGATGCGCACCCTGCGCCAGACCGAGGCCCGGCGCCACGTTCGCGAAGAGGTGCCCTTCTACAGCGGGCGCCGCATCCGCCTCGAGGAGATCGCCGAGGTGCTCGAGTGACGGTGGTGCAGAACGCGACACCCGCCGCGGCCTTCGGGCCAGAGTACGTGACGGAACCGACCGCCTACGACGCCATCCTGCTCGCGAGTTTCGGCGGACCAGAGGGCCAGGACGACGTGATCCCGTTCCTGCGGAATGTGACCCGCGGGCGCGGCATCCCGGAGGAGAGGCTCGAGGAGGTCGCCCACCACTATCGGGCGTTCGGCGGCGTGAGTCCCATCAACGCGCAGAACCGTGAGCTGAAGGCCGCGCTCGAGGCGGAGCTCGCCCGGCGCGGCATCGACCTGCCGGTGCTGTGGGGCAACCGCAACTGGGCGCCCTCCCTGAAGGATGCCTTCGTCGAGGCGAACGAGCGCGGTTTCGCCCGGCTCATCGCGATCGGCACCAGCGCGTACAGCTCGTACTCCAGTTGCCGCCAATACCGCGAGGACTACGCCGCGGCGCTCGCCGACACGGGCCTCGAAGACGTGATCCAGATCGACAAGGTGCGCCAGTTCTTCGACCACCCGGGGTTCGTGCAGCCCTTCATTGACGGCGTGCGCGGTGCGCTCGCCTCGATCGCGGCGGAGGGCATCCCGCTCGAGCAGACGCACGTGCTGTTCTCCACCCACTCGATCCCCGACGCCGATGCCGCGAAGAGCGGGCCGGCGTTCCGCGGCTTCGGCGACGGTGGCGCGTACGTGGCCCAGCACAGGGCGGTCGCCGAAGTCGTGATCGCCGCCGCGGGTGACGCGCCCGCCTGGGACCTGGTCTTCCAGAGCCGCTCCGGACCGCCGAGTGTGCCCTGGCTCGAGCCGGACGTGAACGACGCGATCCGCGACCTCGCCTCCACGGGCATCCGTGCCGTGGTGATCGTGCCACTCGGATTCGTGAGCGACCACATGGAGGTGAAGTGGGATCTCGACACCGAGGCGATGGAGACCGCGCAGAGCCTCGGCGTGCTCGCGATCCGCGTACCGACCCCCGGCGTCCACGCCGCCTATGTCTCCGGGCTCGTCGACCTCGTGCTCGAACGGCGCGACGCGGTCCCGGTCGCCGACCGGCCGGCCCTCACCGAACTCGGACCGTGGTACGACGTGTGCCGGTCAGGCTGCTGCGAAAACGCGCGACTCGGATTCAAGCCTGCGGTTGCGGGGCTGCAGCCGTGACCTCACCATCGTCCGCCGGCGACGTCATCCGCATCGGCACTCGGGGCAGCGCCCTCGCGCTCGCCCAGACCGGAGTGATCGCGGCCGCCGTGGCCAAGGCCTCCGGGCTTGAGGTGGAGATCGTGCCGATCGCGACGGAAGGCGACCACTCCGCCGAGTCCCTCGCCACCCTCGGGGGCACCGGGGTCTTCGCGAGCGCCCTGCGCGAGGCGCTTCTCGGCGAGGTGTGCGACCTCGTCGTGCACTCGCTCAAGGACCTCCCCACGGCGGGCTATCCCGGCCTGCGCATCGGGGCGGTGCCCAGGCGAGCGGATGCCAGGGACGCCCTGTGCGCGCGTGACGGCCTCACGCTCGAGGCCCTCCCCGCCGGTTCGCGGATCGGCACCGGCTCGCCGCGCCGCGCGGCCCAGCTGCGCGGCAGGAGGCCGGACGTCACCGTGGTCGACATCCGCGGCAACGTCGACACGAGACTGCGCAAGGTCGAGTCCGGCGAACTGGACGCCGTCGTGCTTGCCGCGGCGGGTCTCACCAGGCTCGGCAGGCTCGACGCCGTGACCGAGTTCTTCGAACTCGGCCGCTGGGCAACCGCCCCTGGGCAGGGCGCGCTCGCCATCGAGGTGCGCGAGGGCCACTCCGCCTCGTTCGCGGCGATGCTCAAGACGGTCGACCACCCGAATACCCGCCTCGCGGTGTTCGCCGAGCGGGCGGTGCTCGCCCGGCTCGAGGCCGGTTGCGCCGCGCCCATCGGGGCGTCGGCCGTGATCGACGGCGAGCTGCTCTTCCTCACGGCCACCGTGTACGCGCCGGACGGGTCGAGTTCGCTCACCAGTTCGCACGCGCTCGTTCTCGAGGGGTCGGCCGCCGAACGTGCCGGCCTGCCCTGGGAGCTGGGCGACCGGGTGGCCGACGAGCTTCTCGAGCTGGGTGCCGCCGACATCGCACCGCTCGGGACGGCATCGTGACCCCGCATCGCGCGGGCAAACCGCTCGCCGGGTGGCGGGTGCTCGTGCCCCGTGGCGGCAAGTGGGGGGACAGCGTGGCGGCGACCCTACGCTCCTACGGCGCCGTTCCGGTGATCGCGCCGATGATCAACTTCGCGAGCGCCGAGAACCCGCGCACGCTCTCCGACGCGCTCAAGCGGCTCGAACGCGGCGACTTCGATTGGCTCGTGATCACCAGCGCCACGACCGTCGACGTGCTGATGAGCCAGCAGGTGACGGTGCCGTCGACCACGCGCATCGCCGCCGTCGGCGAGACGACGAGCGCGGCCCTCGCGCTCGCCGGCTACCGGGTGGACTTCGTGCCCGAGAGCGACAACTCCGCTCGTGGCCTCGTGAAGGAATGGCCGGCGTCGGCGATCGTGGGGCGGGTGCTGATCCCCCAGTCCGACATCGCCGAGCCGACCCTCGTCGCCGGGCTCACGACCCTCGGCCTCGAGGCGGAGTTCGTGGCCGCCTACCGCACCGTGGGCGTGCCGGTGTCCGAACATGTGGCGGCGGATGTCGCCTCCGGTCGCATCCGGGCGGTGCTGATCACCTCCGGCTCCGTCGCGCGCCAGGTGCAGGCGCAGCTCGCTCCCCTTCCCGACGACACGATCGTGGCCGCGATCGGACCACGCACCGCCTTCGACGCGCGAGCGGCCGGGATCACGGTTCACCTCATCGCCGAATCACGGTCTGCGCTCTCGCTTGTCGAGACGCTCGCGGAACACGCGCTCGCGGAACGGACGCAGAACAATGAGTGAGGGCCCGACCATCCGCCCGCGCCGCCTGCGCAGCACCCCGGCGATGCGCCGCCTCGTCTCCGAGACTCGTCTGCACCCGGCCGAGCTCGTGCTGCCGATGTTCGTGCGTGAGGGCGTGAGCGAACCGGTTCCGATCACGTCGATGCCTGGCGTGGTGAACCATTCGCTCGACAGCCTGCGCAGGGCCGTCGTCGAGGCGGCCGAGGCGGGAATCGGAGGGGTGATGCTGTTCGGCATCCCCAGCCACAAGGATGCGTTCGGCTCCGGGGCGACCGACGACGGCGGCATCCTCAACGTGGCGACCCGCGCGGTGATCGAGGAGGTTGGCGCGAGCATCGTCGTGCAGACCGACCTCTGCCTCGACGAGTTCACCGACCACGGCCACTGCGGTGTGCTGGATGCCCGCGGCCGCGTCGACAACGACGCGTCGCTCGAACGCTACCGCGACATGGCCGTCGCCCAGGCCACGGCCGGCTCCCACCTGCTCGGCCTGAGCGGCATGATGGATGGCCAGGTCGCCGCCGTGCGCGACGTGCTCGACCAGAACGGTTTCACGGACACCGCGATTCTCGGCTACGCGGCCAAGTACGCCTCGGCCTTCTACGGCCCGTTCCGCGAGGCGGTGCAGTCATCGCTCGAGGGCGACCGCCGCAGCTACCAACTGGACCCCGGCAACCGGCGCGAGGGTCTGCGCGAGGTGATGCTCGACGTCGAGGAGGGCGCTGACGTGGTGATGGTCAAGCCGGCCATGAGCTACCTCGACGTGCTCGCCGATGCGGCGGCCGTGAGCACCGTGCCGGTCTGGGCCTACCAGGTGTCCGGCGAGTATTCGATGATCGAGGCCGCGGCGGCGAACGGCTGGATCGACCGTCGCCGAGCCATCGAGGAGTCCGTCCTCGGCATCAAGCGCGCCGGCGCGGACGCCGTGCTCACCTACTGGGCCACCGAGCTTGCCGGCTGGCTGCGCTGACCATGATTCTGCCGGCACCGATGGAACGGAACATGTGATGGGCACGAACGAGCACTACTTCACCCGGGCCAAGCTCTCGATCCCCGGCGGCGTGAACTCGCCGGTTCGGGCGTACGGGTCGGTCGGCGGCACGCCGCGCTTCCTCGTCTCCGCGCGGGGCGCGTACGTCACGGATGCCGAGGGGCGCGAATATGTGGACCTCGTGAGCTCCTGGGGTCCAGCCATTCTCGGGCACGCGCATCCGTCGGTCGTCGAGGCCGTGCAGGATGCCGCGGCGAAGGGGCTCTCCTTCGGGGCATCCACTCCCGGCGAGACCGAGCTTGCCGAGCTCGTGCGCGAGCGGGTGCGAGTGGGCGACCAGCGTGCGGTCGAGAAGCTGCGGCTCGTCTCCACCGGCACCGAGGCGACGATGACCGCCATCCGGCTCGCCCGCGGCGCGACCGGCCGTGACCTGCTCGTGAAGTTCGCCGGCCACTACCACGGGCACTCCGACGCCCTTCTCGCCGAGGCCGGCTCCGGCCTCGCGACCCTGGCCATGCCCGGCTCGGCCGGGGTCACCGCCGCCACCGCGGCGCAGACCCTCGTGATCCCGTACAACGACCTCGCCGCCGTGCGCGCGGTCTTCGCCGAGCACGGCCCCAACATCGCCGCGGTCATCGTGGAGGCGGCCGCCGCGAACATGGGTGTCGTCGCGCCGGAGCGCGGCTTCAACCGAGCGCTCGCGGCCATCGCCCGCGAGAACGGCGCCCTCACGATCTTCGACGAGGTGCTCACCGGGTTCCGCGTCGGCCCGGCCGGCTGGTGGGGCCTCGAGGCCGCCCGCGTGGTGCCGGACGGCGCGGGCTGGCAGCCGGACCTCTTCACTTTCGGCAAGGTCATCGGCGGCGGCATGCCGCTCGCGGCGCTCGGCGGCCGCGCCGAGATCATGGACCGGCTCGCCCCCCTCGGCCCGGTCTACCAGGCCGGAACGCTCAGCGGCAACCCGGTCGCCGTCGCCGCGGGCATCGCCACCCTCAGGGCTGCGGATGCGGCGGTCTACGCGAAATTGGACGCCGTGGCAGACCGGCTCTCCGTCGCCGTCTCCGCCGCTCTCGCCGCGCAGGGAGTGGAGCACACCGTGCAGCGCGCGGGCAACCTGTTCTCGTTCGCCTTCGCCACGAGCGCCCCGCGCAACTACGCCGAGGTGAAGGCCCAGCAGGCGTTCCGCTACGCCCCGTTCTTCCACGCCATGCTCGACGCGGGGGTCTCACTGCCCCCGTCGGTGTTCGAGGCCTGGTTCGTCTCGGCCGCCCACGACGACGCGGCGGTCTCCCGCATCCTCGATGCCCTGCCCGCAGCGGCCCGCGCCGCAGCGGCCGCTGTGCCTCCCGCCTGACGCGCCCCGGTCGTCATCGCTCGCTTCCGTCGAGATGCCCACTTCGGCCCGTAAATCGCGTCGGAAAGGGGCCGAAGTGGGCACCTCGGTGAGTCAGGGTGCGGCAAGCAGCTGGGACAGCCGTGCGATCTCGGCCCGCGAAATGCCGATCGACGCCAAATAGTCGCCGACATCGAGCGGCTCAAGCCACTCCACGAGAGCATCTCGCCGATCCCGGATGCGCGACAGCAGCGTCTCGTCGCTGTGGGCCTCCTCGCGCCGCGGTTCTGGCGTCGTCCACAGGTGCGCGTTGACCCGCCGGACCGCCGCCTCGTAGTCATCGGCGATCGCCTCAACCGGAACTCCGGCCAGCCGAAGAACGAGTGCCGTGACGAGTCCGGTGCGATCGCGTCCCGCCGAGCAGTGCACGAGCACCGCGCCATCCGCCCCCGCGATCGCGTGGAACACGGCCGCGAACTTCTCGGGGGAGAAGGCGAGATTGTCGGCATAAGACGCCGGGCTGTCGAGCAGCGGGCCGCAGACGCGACGGAACTCCGGGTCATCCGGATCCTCGGTGGGCAGATTGACACGGATGATCCCCGCGAGCGCCGATTCGTCGATGACCGGATGCGCCGCCTCGCGACCAATCTCGGACGGGTTGCGCAGGTCCACCACGAGCCGCACGCCCCCCGAGATCGCCTGGCGCCAGCCCTCGTCCGTCAGAAACTCAGGCCGACCGGACCGATAGAGCCGGCCAAACGCGGTCGCGCCACCAGAGACGATCGGCAGCCCGCCGAGGTCGACGGCGTTGAACGCGCCTTCCCAGGTCACCGGAGTCGCGAGGGTCGAGGTCATAGGCCCGGAGTCTAGCTTCCGCACCCTTCACCGAGATGCCCACTTCGGGCCCCGAATCGCGTGGGAAAGGGACCGAAGTGGGCATCTCGGCGAGAACTACAGCAGCGACAGCAGCAGGAACACAATGCCGAGGAGGGGGAGCACTCCCTGGATCGCTGCCGAGCGGGCGTTCGCGCGACCCGTCGAGATCAACACGAGGGCGGCGAGCACCATGCTCCCTGTGCCCATGAAGATCAGCGCGAGACCGGCCGGGCGACTGGAGGCGAGCAGCAGCATCCCGACGACGATGCCGATCGTGAGGAACAGGTTGTAGAAGCCCTGGTTGTAGGCCATCGGCTTGAGGGTGTCGGCATCCGCCTGGCTGGCGATTCCGAAGATCTTCCAGGTGCGGGGGTTCGTCCAGCTGAGGCTTTCGAGTGTGAAGATGTAGACGTGGACGAGGGAGGCGAGTCCCGCGAAGGCCAGTCCGATTACGAAGAGTGCAGTCATGCTCGCAAGTATGGCGGATGCGGCGACCGAGGCTGCGGTCGGCGTCAGCCGAAGAGGATGGCGGCCTCGTCGTAGCGTGACTGGGGCACCGTGTTGAGCTTGCCGAGGGCATCCTCGAGGGCAACATGGGTGATCGTCGTGCCGCTGAGCGCGACCATCCGGCCCCACCGTGAGTGCATGATCATGTCGACGGCGGCCATGCCGTAGCGGGTGGCGAGTACCCGGTCGAACGCCGTGGGGGTTCCGCCCCGCTGGATGTGGCCGAGGGTCGTCGCCCGGGTCTCCATGCCCGTGCGCTCCTCGATGATCGGGGCGATGAGCTCGCCGATCCCGCCGAGCCGCGGACGGCCGAACGCGTCGAGGCCACGCTCGGAGTGTGCGTCGTCCATGGAGTCGAGGTGGAAGCCCTCGGCGACGACGACGAGCGGCGCCCGGCCGCGGTCCCGCACGGAGGTGACCCAGGCCACGATCTGGTCGATGCTGGTCTTCTGCTCCGGGATGAGGATGGCGTGCGCGCCGGCCGCCATGCCGGAGTGCAGGGCGATCCAGCCGACGTGACGGCCCATGACCTCGGCGACCATGCAGCGGCCGTGCGAGTCCCCGGTCGTGCGCAGGCGGTCCATCGCGTCGGTCGCGATCTGTACCGCCGTGTCGAAGCCGAAGGTGTAGTCGGTGGCGGAGAGGTCGTTGTCCACCGTCTTCGGCACGCCCACAATCTTTATACCGGCATCCGTGAGTCGCTTGGCCGCGGCGAGGGTTCCTTCGCCGCCGATCGCGATGAGCGAGTCGACCCCGAGGCGGTCCATGTTCTCTTTGATGCGTTCCGCGCCGCCCTCGCCCTCGAAGGGGTTCGTGCGCGACGTGCCGAGGATCGTACCGCCCTGCTTGGCGATGCCCTGGATGTCTTTGCGCTCGAGGGTGACGATGTCGCCGTCGACCACTCCGCGCCAGCCGTCGCGGAAGCCGACGAACTCCTGCCCGTAGATCTGGGTGCCCTTGAGAACGGCGCCCCGAATGACCGCGTTGAGGCCCGGGCAGTCTCCGCCGCTGGTGAGAATTCCAATGCTCATGGCACCATCATTCCGCAAGTTCGGGGTTGCTCCGTTCACCAGCCTCTCGAGGCTCCGCTCGGCCGTCGCGTCAGGGCAGCGGATGCCGCGCGCAAGCGGTCGTCGCGGCGTGCTCCGCGCACACGACGAGCTGTTCGCGGCAGGACAGCTCGCCGCAGTTCTGCATGTGGCTCGTCGGTTCGCCGCACCGATAGCAGCGGCCGATGGTCAGGGCGTCCTCGGAGAAGTCGATCGACATCCGATTGTCGAAGACATAGAGCGAGCCCTGCCAGAGGCCCGTGTCGCCATAGGTCTCGCCGTATCGGGCGATTCCCCCGTCGAGCTGGTAGACCTTCTCGAACCCGCGGCTCACCATGAGGGAGGAGAGCACCTCGCACCGGATGCCGCCCGTGCAGTACGTGACGACCGGCTTGTCCTTGAGGTGGTCGTACTTGCCGCTGTCGAGCTCGGCCACGAACTCTCGGGTGTTGGCGACGTTGGGCACAACGGCACCGGCGAACCGGCCGATCTCGGCCTCGAAGGCGTTGCGGCCGTCGAAGAAGACCACCTCCTCGCCTTCCACGAGCTCGTGCAGACGCTCGGGGCTGAGCCTCTCACCGCCGCCGATCACGCCGTTCTCGTCGACGCGCAGCTCACCCGGCGCGCCGAAGCTCACGATCTCGTCGCGCACCCGCACGCTCAGTCTCGGGAAGTCGTCGCCGCGGCCCTCGCTCCACTTGGCATCCAGCCCGGCGAACGGCGCATACTCCCGCGTCTTGCGCAGGTAGCGCTTCACGTCCTTCAGCTCGCCGCCGACAGTGCCGTTGATGCCGTCCTTCGAGACGAGGATGCGGCCGCGCAGGCCGAGCGACTCGCACAGGTCGCGCTGCCAGAGCCGGATCGCGTCCGGGTCGGCGAGTGGCGTGAAACGGTAGAACAGCAGGATCTTGGGGACGGCCACCGACCGATTCTACGTTTTTCCCGCTGCGTGGTTCCGGCACGGGGTGTCACCCCTCCCCGTTTTCGTGATGTCAATTCGACGTGACGTCATGTCGAATGGACAACCGCCATCGGAGGCGGAGGCGGAGTGGGGGACGTAGTCTGCTGTGCATGGAAACGCCGATCGCGACCGATGCCTCGACCGATGCCTCGACCGATGCCTCGACGGATGCCGCGACCGATGCCGCGCCACTGCGCTCCACCTACGCGCCGAGCCACCCGGTCAGCCTGAGCCTCACCCTGCGGCCGCTGAGCCGCGGCAGCCAGGACCCGACCATGGTGTGGGACGGCTCCGGCGTCTGGCGCACCCTGCCGACCCCGGCCGGACCGGCCACCCTGCACCTCGCCCAGCGCGCCGGCGAGATCCTCGCCACCGCGTGGGGCGCCGGAGCGGAGTGGGCGATAGCCGGCGTGCCGGAGTTGCTCGGTGACGGCGACGAGCCGGGCGATTTCGATGTGTCGCAGAACCCGTTTCTCGCGGATTCCCGCCGCCGCAACCCCGGACTGCGGCTGCTGCGCACCGGGCTCGTCTTCGAGATGCTGCTCGCCGCGGTGCTCGAGCAGAAGGTCACCGGCACGGAGGCGCGCCGGGCCTGGAGCCAGCTCATCCGGGCGCACGGCGAGCCGGCGCCCGGCCCGGCCCCGGCCGACATGAGGGTCTTCCCGTCGCCGCGGGTCTGGCGGATGATCCCCTCCTGGGAGTGGCACAGGGCGGGCGTCGGCCCGCAGCGCTCGCGCACGGCGCTCGCCGCGGCCTCTGTCGCCGCGGGGCTGGAGCGCACGCTCGCCATCGGCCGGGGCGGGCCGGAGGTCGTGTCGCGGCTGCGGTCGGTGCCCGGCGTCGGCGTGTGGACCGCGGCCGAGACGAGCCAGCGCGCCCACGGCGACCCGGACTCGGTGAGCGTCGGCGACTACCACCTGCCCGCCGTGGTCGGCTGGGCGCTCATCGGCAAGCCGGTCGACGACGACGGGATGCTCGAGCTCCTCGCCCCGTGGACCGGGCACCGGCAGCGGGTCATGCGGCTCATCGAGGCGAGCGGGTTCGCCAAGCCGCGCTTCGGGCCGCGGATGACGATCCAGGACCACCGCTCGCACTGAGCTAGCGTGAAGCGGTGCACCTTCTCTTCAGGACTTTCCTCGTCTGGCTTCGCCGCAACCGCCCGGGACTCGACGTGCACGACGTCGGCCGAATCAGCTTCCGGGTGCTGCCCACCGACCTCGACGTGCTCGGGCACATGAACAACGGTGTCTACCTCTCGATCATGGATCTCGGGCGCATGGACCTCATGCAGCGCTCCGGGGTGCTGCCCCGCCTGATGAAGGCGGGCTTCTACCCGGTGATGGCGGATGAGACCATCAGTTTTCGGCGCTCCCTGCAGCCCTGGCAGCGATTCACCATCGAAACCCGCATTGTCGGTTACGACGAGAAGGCCGTCTACATCGAGCAGCGCGCCGTGGTCGGAGGAGAGATCTACGCGCGGGCGACGATGCGTTCCCGCTTCGTGAGAAAGACCGGGGGCACGGTGTCGACGGCCGAACTCGCCTCGGTCGCCGGTATCGACATTTCCGACGACACCCTGCCGGAGTGGGTCACTCGCTGGGCGGCGGATGTCGCCCTTCCGCCCGCGCGCGGGTCGGCGCCGAGCGAGTGGGACTGACCGCCGCTCGTGGCTGCTACTCGGCTGGCTGGTCGTTCGCCGGCGACTCGTCGTGCTCGCCGAGCGGACCTCCGCCGAAGTCGGCTGCGCCCGCGGCGTCCGCCGTCTGCTTGAGGAGTTCGTCCGCCGAGGCCTGGGCGGCCGCCGCTTCCGCGGCATCCCCGGCCGCTGAACCGCCCTGGTTCGCAAACTGGTCGAATGTTGCCATCGCTTGCTCCCTGTTCGAGTACTGCTTCGAGAGAGCCTAGCCAGCGGCGGGCCCGTTGGTAAAGAGGCGGACCGCATCCCGCGGGCTCGATCAGCGGACCTCGAGCACCGCCATCGCGGCGTTGTGGCCCCCGATGCCGCTCACGCCGCCACCGCGCCTCGCGCCGGCTCCGCAGAGGAGGATGCGGTCGTGCGCCGTCGCGACGCCCCATCGCTCGGCGGGGGTCGCCAGGGCATCCGAATCGTCGGCGAACGGCCAGGACAACGGGCCATGGAAGATGTTGCCCCCCGGCAGGTGCAGGGCATCGTCGAGGTCGAGGGTGGTCTTCGTCTCGAGGCAGGGCCGGCCGGCCGCGTCCGTCATCAGCAGCGGTTCCACCGGTTCGGCGAGCACCGAGTCGAGCGAGTCGAGCACCGCGCGGGTGAGCCGTTCGCGCATGGCGCCGTTGTTCTCCGGAGTAATGAGCCGATCCGGCGTGTGCAGCCCGAAAACCGTGAGCGTGTGGGCGCCGGATGCCGAAAGCTCCGGAGAAAGGATGCTCGGGTCGGTGAGCGAGTGGCAGTAGATCTCGGCGGGCAGCGGGCTCGGCAGCTCGCCGGCGGTCGCCGATCGGTAGGCCCCATCCAGCTGCGAGTAGCCCTCGTTGATGTGGAAGGTGCCACCGAACGCGGCGGCCGGATCTACGCCAGAGTCGCGCAGGCGGGGCAGCCGTTCGAGCAACAGGTTGACCTTCACCTGCGCGCCCTCCGGGCGCTCGGGCGCCGGCTCTCCGAGCAGCCGCGCGAGCACGTGCGGCGCGACGTTCGCGAGGATCGTCGTGGCCGCGATCGTGCGTTCGGTGCCCAGGTGGCGGTAGCGCACCTCGCCGTCCGGGGTGAGCGCGGCGACCTCCGCACCGGAGACGAGCGTGGCGCCGGCGTCGCGGGCGGCATCCTCGAGTGCGCTGGTGACGGCGCCCATGCCGCCGGCCGGCACATCCCAGTCCCCGGTCTCGCCGCCGATCACATGGTAGAGGAAGCAGCGGTTGGCCGCGAGGGTCGCGTCGTGAGCCGGCGCGAAGGTACCGATGAGCGCGTCGGTGAGCACGACCCCGCGCACGAGGTCGTTCGCGAAGGTGCGTTCGATCACCTCGCCGATGGGCCGCTCGATGAAGTCGTGCCACGAGCGGTCGTCGTCGACCGCCCGCCGCGCCTCTGCACGGGTCATCAACGGCTCGCCCACGCTCGGGAAGAGCGCGCGGGCGAGGTGCGCGGTCCGTCCGTAGAAGTCGTGCCAGGCGGCGGCGTCACCCGCGGCGCCGACCGCAGCGAACGACCGTGCGGTGGCCTCGGCGTCGCCGTTGTCGACGAGCAGGCCGCGCGTCGTGCCCGGTTCCGGTGTGTATGAGGAGTACCGCCGGCGGAGCAGACGGATGTCGAGGCCGAGTTCCCGGATGATCCGAGCGGGAAGCAGGCTCACGAGATAGGAGTAGCGGGAGAGTCGAGCGTCGACGCCCTCGAACGCCTGGGCGGAGACCGCGGCGCCGCCGAAGTGGTCGAGCCGCTCGAGCACGGTCACGGTCCTGCCCGCCTGCGCGAGGTAGGTTGCGGCGACAAGGCCGTTGTGCCCGCCGCCGACGATCACGACGTCCCGGCCGCTCACGCGGCGTCGCCGTGCAGCGGGGTCTCGCCGTCCGCCGGGCTGTCGCCGTGCAGGGGGGTGTCGCCAAGGGGGGCGTCCTCGTCGGCGGCGCAGCCGATGGCGTCGACCACCCGGCCGGAGAGTCTGAGCAGGCGCTCGGCATCCTCCGGTTCGAGCACATCGAAGAAGTAGCGCCGCACCGCGGCGAGGTGGCCGCGAACCGCGCGCAGCACCGCCCGTCGCCCGTCGGGGGTGAGGCCGATCCATGATCCGCGCGCGTCCGTCTCGCACTCGGCCCTGGCCACCAGCCCGCGTTTCTCCATGCGGGAGACGAGGTGCGACACGCGGCTCTTCTCCCAGCCGATGCCGCCCGCGATGTCCCGGCTTCTCAGCTGGCGGTTCGGCGCGACGTTGAGCGCGAAGAGCACCTCGTACTCGGAGGCGGAGATGCCGGAGTCCCGCTGGAACTGCAGGTCGAGGGCACGGTCGAGCCGCCGGCGCATCACGTAGAAGGCGCGCCAGACCTCCAGTTCGGTGTCGCTCAGGGTGTCCGTGTCGCTCATGACACCATTCTACCCGTTAGTTGACACATCAACCAATGTCTGATTATGTTGACGCATCCCCAACCTGCACGGAAAGGCTCACTGTGTCTACAAAGATCGGCATCATCATCGGAAGCACCCGCCCGGGACGCAATGGCGGGGCGATCGCCCGCTGGGTGAACACGATCGCGTCGAAGCGCACCGACGCCGAATTCGAGGTCGTCGACCTGCTCGACTACAACCTGCCGCACCTCGACGAGGCCGTTCCGGCGTCGCGGGGCCAGTACGCGAACGACCACACGAAGGCGTGGGCGGAGAAGATCGCCGAGTTCGACGGCTACATCTTCGTGACCCCCGAATACAACCACAGCACGTCAGGGGTGCTCAAGAACGCGATTGACTACCTCTACGCCGAGTGGAACAACAAGTCGGCCGGCTTCGTGAGCTACGGCGGTTCCGGGGGAAGTCGAGCGGTCGAGCACCTTCGGCTCGTGGTGGCCGAACTGCAGATCGCCGACGTGCGCGCCCAACTCGGCCTCTCGCTCGTGTCCGACTTCGAGAACTACACGACCTTCATCCCGACCGCGCGGCACGAGGCCCATCTCGACTCCGTGCTCGAGCAGACGGTGGCCTGGGCGGGTGCGCTCAAACCCCTGCGTGAGACTGCGCGCGAACTTTCGGCGGCTTGATCGGCTCGGCCCATTGCGCCGAGGTCACCGGAATCGCTTCAACCGGAGCGCCGCGGGTGCCCGGAATGGCGAACTCTTGCTTGCGGGGCCGCTGCACGCACGTGCCGTGCGCCCCGCGGCGGAACGCGCCTCTCCTCGCGCAAGTAGTCTCGTAGCATGTCGACGTACGCGCCCGATTCGCCTGTGAGCCTCGACCCGTTAGCGGTGGAGGCCATCGCAACCGTCCGCCGCTGGCTCGCCGAGAGCACGGATGTCGCCCCGGACAAGTCTGCGGAGCGCCTCGCCGGGGTGCTCAAGGATCCCCGGGGACTGGACTTCACGATCGGCTTCGTCGACCGGGTCGTTCGCCCGGAGGACCTGCGCGTCGCCGGCCGCAACCTCGAGCGGCTCTCCCGCGCCGTGCCGGCGTTCCTGCCCTGGTACATGCGCTTCGCGATCCAACTCGGCGGCGGCTTCGCCCCGCTCATCCCGTGGCCGATCGTGCCGATCGCCCGCGCCGTGCTGCGCCGGATGGTGAGCCACCTCATCGTGGACGCCACGCCCAAGCGCCTCGACAAGAGCATGTCTGCGCTGCGCGGGTCCGGCATCCGGCTCAACCTCAACCTGCTCGGCGAGGCGGTGCTCGGTGACGAGGAGTCCGACCGTCGGCTGCAGGGCACGCGCGAGCTGCTCGAGCGCGACGACGTCGACTACGTCTCGATCAAGGTGTCTTCGGTGTCGAGCCAGCTCTCGATGTGGTCGTTCGACGAGACCGTCGAGCGGGTCGTGGCCCGGCTCACCCCGCTCTACGAACTCGCCGCGGTGTCCGCCACTCGCAAGTTCATCAACCTCGACATGGAGGAGTTCCGCGACCTCGACCTCACTATCGCGGTGTTCAAGCGCATCCTGCAGCAGGGCCGCCTGAAGAACCTCGAGGCCGGAATCGTGCTGCAGGCCTACCTGCCGGACGCGCTCGCGGCGATGCAGGACCTCACCGCGTGGGCCACTGCCAGGCGCGCCGCCGGGGGCGCCGGCATCAAGGTGCGCCTCGTCAAGGGTGCGAACCTCGCCATGGAGCACGTCGACTCGGTGATTCACGGCTGGCCTCTCGCCACCTACTCGACCAAGCAGGACACCGACACGAACTACAAGCGAGTGCTCGACTGGTCGCTGACCCCGGAACGCACCGACGCCGTGCGGCTGGGCATCGCCGGGCACAACCTCTTCGACGTGGCGCACGCGTGGCTCCTCGCCAAGGAGCGTCAGGTGGAGTCGCGCGTCGAGTTCGAGATGCTGCTCGGCATGGCCACCGGCCAGGCGGATGCCGTGAAGCGCGATGTGGGGGGCCTGCTGCTCTACACGCCCGTCGTGCACCCCGGCGAGTTCGACTCGGCGATTTCGTACCTCATCCGCCGCCTGGAAGAGAACGCGTCGAGCGAGAACTTCATGTCCGGCGTATTCGAGCTCGCCCAGGACGAGACGGTATTCGCCAGGGAGGCCGAGCGATTCCTCGCGTCGGTGGGCGCACTCGATCGTGCCGTTCCGCTCTCCAACCGACGACAGGACCGCACCCTGCCGGTGCCGCCGCTGCCCATCGACGGTGCGCCGCGCCAGTTCTCGAACGAACCGGACACCGACCCGGCGGTCGCCGCGAATCGCGAGTGGGGGCGCCGCATCCTCTCCCGCGTTGCTGGGTCCCGCCTCGGCATCGACGGGATCGGCGCGGCCAGGATCACGGACCCCGCCGCCCTTGAGCGCCTGATCGCCGAGGCCGTGGCCGCCGGCGCCGAGTGGGGCCAGCGCCGGGCGGACACCCGGGCGACCGTGCTGCACAGCGCGGGGGAGGCGCTCGCCGCGGCGCGGGCCGAACTCATCGAGGTCATGGCGACCGAGACGGGCAAGACCATCGCCGAGGGCGATGTCGAGGTGAGCGAGGCGGTGGACTTCGCGCACTACTACGCCGAGCGCGCCCGCGAGCTCGACCGGGTGGAGCACGCGGAGTTCGTGCCGTCGAGGCTCATCGTGGTGACGCCGCCGTGGAACTTCCCCGTGGCGATACCGGCCGGCTCCGTGCTCGCGGCGCTCGCCTCCGGGGCCGCGGTCATCATCAAGCCCGCCCCCCAGGCGCGGCGCAGCGCTGCCGTACTCGTGGAGGCCCTCTGGGCGGGAGGGGTGCCGCGCGACGTGCTCAGGCTCGTCGACATCGAGGAGGGCGAGCTCGGCAGGCAGCTCCTGTCCGACCCCGCCGTCGACCGGGTGATTCTCACCGGGGCGTGGGAGACCGCGCAGTTGTTCCGCTCCTGGCGCCCCGACCTGCCGCTCCTCGCCGAGACGAGCGGCAAGAATGCCATCATCGTCACGCCGAGCGCCGACCTCGACCTCGCGGTCGCGGACGTCGTGAAGAGCGCCTTCGGCCACGCCGGCCAGAAGTGCTCGGCGGCGAGCCTCGTCATCCTCGTGGGTTCCGTGGCCAGGTCGGAGCGATTCCGGCGCCAGCTCGTCGACTCGGTCACGACCCTCCGGGTGGGCTACCCGCAGGATCCGACCACGATCATGGGCCCGATCGTCGAGCAGGCCCACGGCAAGCTCGAACGGGCGCTCACGACCCTCGAGGAGGGCGAATCCTGGCTCGTGAAGCCGCGTTCGCTCGACGAGTCGAACCGGCTCTGGTCCCCCGGCGTGCGCGACGGTGTCGCCCCGGGCAGCGAGTTCCACCTCACCGAGTACTTCGGGCCGGTGCTCGGCATCATGCACGCCGATTCGCTCGCGGAGGCGATCGAGCTGCAGAACGCGCCGGCCTACGGCCTCACCGCGGGCATCCACTCGCTCGACTCCGACGAGATCGCGACCTGGCTCGACTCGGTCGAGGCGGGCAACCTCTACGTCAACCGCGGCATCACCGGCGCGATCGTGCGCCGGCAGCCGTTCGGCGGCTGGAAGAGGTCGACGGTCGGCGCCAGCGCGAAGGCGGGCGGGCCCAACTATCTGCTCACCCTCGGCGACTGGCAGCCGGTGTTCCCCGAGCCGGGAACGAGCGTCGTGCTCGAAGGCCTGAGCGACCGCGTGGCGGCCGTGATCGAGGCGGCCCAGCCCGGCATGGAGTTTCTCGAGTTCGACCTCGTGCGGGCCGGCGCGGTCAGCGACCAGCGGGCCTGGGCCGCCGAGTACGGCGGCTCGCGAGACGTGTCAGGGCTTGTCGTTGAGCGCAACGTCTTCCGCTATCGGCCGGTGCCGGTCACTGTCCGCCTGGCGGAGGGCGCCTCTCCGGCCCAGCTCGTGCGCGTGATCGCGGCGGCCAGCCTCGCGGGCGCTCCGCTGACGATCAGCTCGTCGGTGCCGCTCGCGGCAGGGCTCGTGCGCCTCTTCGACTCTCCGGCCTCGCCCGTCGAGGTCGTCGAGGTCGTCGTGGAGTCGGATGCGCGCTGGCACGCGCGACTGCAGTCCGGCGAGGCGGCGGTCGGCAACGGGACCCCCGGCCGCATCCGCCTGATCGGCGGGAACAGGCTCGCCCTCGCGGTCGCGCTCGGCGGGGATCCGGATGTGGCGATCTTCGCCGGACCGGTCACCGTCTCCGGCCGCCTCGAGCTGCTGCCGTTCCTGCACGAGCAGGCGGTGAGCATCACCGCGCACCGCTTCGGCAACCCGGACCCGTCGACCGTCGTCGTGATCTGAGGCGGCTGCGCACTCGCGCAGCCTCCGCGAGGCGGACCTCACGCGCCCCTCGCACACAGCCCGGCCAGGGGCCAATTCGGGCAACCGGGGCCAACACATCGGCCCCGGTTGCGCACTATGGCCCCATCAGCCGAGTGTCGCCAACGTCATCATTCAGTCCGCCTAGCGGCCGACCAGGTCCGGATGGTGGATCGCCGCGACATCCGGATGCGCACGGAGCCTGCTCTTGAGCCCGTTCTCCCCGTAGCTGGCGAAGATCGGGTTGGTCGGGTCGACGCTGATGCCCGCCGCCTCCGCCTGAAGCTCGGCGGGCAGGTCGAGCACGGGGATCGACGCGTCGAGCGCCGGGTTGAAGAAGAACGGGATCGATATGCGGTCCGAGCCGATCGGCGGCGAGATCACGCGATGCACCGTCGCCTTGAGGTAGCCGTCGGTCGCCACCTCCAGCAACTCGCCGATGTTGACAACGAACGCCCCTGGCACGGGCGGGGCGTCGATCCACTCGCCGTCCTTTTCCACCTGCAGGCCGGCCTTGCCCGGTTCGACGAAGAGGAGCGTGAGCACGCCGGAGTCCTTGTGGGCACCCACCCCCTGGCGCGGTGTGGGGCGCGACTTGCCCGGATACCTCACGATCTTGATGAGGGTCGCCGGGTCGGCCGCAAATCCCGCGTCGAACACGTGCTCGTCGGCCCCGAGGGCGACGGCCCAGGCCCGCAGAAGTCGCAGACCGATCGCGGAGAGCTCGTCGTCCCACCGCGTGATCACGGTCCTGAGCTCGGGCAGCGCGGCCGGCCATTGGTTGGGACCCTGCAGCCGCCAATAGTCGGCAATCCCGTCGCCTGACATCACCGCTGGCCGCTCCGGTCCGACGTCGATTTGCTCGCGCCAGTCGACCGTGCCCCGGGTGAGCTCGCCGCCGACCCGCGTGTAGCCGCGGAACTGGGGGCTCTTCAGGTTCTCGATCGCGAGCTTGTCGGCATCCGGCAGGTCGAAGAATGCCCGGGCGGTGCGGATGACCGACTCCTGCAGCTCCACCGGAACGCCGTGCCCCACGAGGTAGAAGAAGCCGAACTCGTGGGTGGCCTGCCGGAGCTCGGCCCGGAAGGCCACGGCCTCCGACTCCCCGGCGTCCAGTCTCGAGAGGTCCAGGATCGGGAGGGTGCGTGCGGCGCTCATCGCACCATTCTTGCCGCTGCGCTCGCCGCGGCTGCGAGTGTTACGCCCGGTTGTGCCCCGGTCCGGCGCCGCTACCCGCGAAGGGCCGCCGTGACGATCGCCAGCGCCTCCGCCTCGTCGACGCCGAGCTTGTGGATGCGGGTGGCGTAGTCGCGCGCGGCGACCTGCGCCTCCCGGTGGGCCGCGTCCCCGTGGGCGCTCACGTATGTACCGTTGCGGCCGCGGGTCTCGATGATCTGGTCCCGCTCGAGCTCGCGGTAGCAGCGCGCGACGGTGTTCGGGGCGAGCCCCAGGTCGTCGGCGAGGCGCCGCACTGTCGGCAGCTTCGTGCCGGGAGCGAGCTCGCCGGAGCCCACCTGCTCGAGCAGCTGCACGCGCAATTGCTCGAACGGGGGAACGCTCGACTTCGGGTTGATGGCGAGCGTCACTGGCCCGCCACCGGCGCGTGCGTCTCGAGAAACTGGAACACCTCGGTGCTGTCCACGCCGGGGAACGTGCCGGAGGGCATCGCGGCCAGCAGGCTCGAGTTGAGCCGCGCGCTCGGCCAGGAGAACTGCTCCCACTTGGCCGAGAGGTCCGCGGGGGCGCGGCGGCAGCATCCCTCGTCCGGGCACGTCGAGACCCGCCGGTTAACGGTGTCCCGGCCGCGGAACCACTTCGCGGTGGCGAACGGCGTGCCGACGCTCACCGAGAAGTCGCCCTGCGGGGTCGACTGGATGGCCGAGGTGCACCAGTAGGTGCCGGCCGGCTTGTCGGTGTACTGGTGGTACGGGCTGAACCGGTCCTCCACGTCGAACACCTGCCTGGCGCTCCACTGGCGGCAGACCAGTTGGCCCTCCACCGCGCCGAGCGCGTCGGTGGGGAAGGCGGCGCTGTCGTTCTCGTATGCCTTGAGAATCGTGCCGCTCTCGTGCACCTTGAGAAAGTGCACCGGGATGCCCAGGTGCTCGGTCGCGAGGTTGGTGAACCGGTGCGCCGCGGTCTCGTAGCTCACCGCGAAGGCGTCGCGCAGATCCTCCACCGACAGCTGCTTGAGCTCCTTCGCCTCCCGCAGGAAGGTCACGGCGCCCGCCTCGGGAATCAGCAGCGCAGCGGCGAGGTAGTTGGTCTCCACGCGCTGGGCGAGAAACTCGCCGTAGTCCTTCGGCTCCGGGTTGCCGAGCACGAAGCTCGCGAGCGCCTGGAGCAGCGCCGACCGGGGGTCGCGCGAGACCGTGGCGCCGAGCGGGAGGTAGATGCGACCGTTCTTGAGGTCGGTGACGGATCGGGTGGTCTGCGGCAGGTCCTTCACGTAATGCAGGGAGAAGCCGAGGTGCGCGGCGAGGTCGGATGCCACCCGCTGGGACAGCGGACCGCCCGCGTGACCGACCGCTGCCAGCAGCGTCTTCGCGTGCGCCTCGAGCTCGGGGAAGTAGTTGTTCTTGGCGCGCATCACCGTGCGCAGCCGCGTGTTCGCCCGCCGGGCCTCCTCGGGCGTCGCCGCGCGCTCGCGGTGCAGGCGCTCGAGCTCCCGCTGCAGGCCGAGGATCGTCTCGAGCGCCTCGTCGCTGATCGACTTGCCCACCCGAAACTGGGGAAGGCCGAGCGAACGGAACAGCGGACCGCGCTGCGCCCGCTCGAGGGCGATCTCCTGCGCGGCCCGGCCGGTGGGCGCCTCCGTGGAGAGCAGCTCGTCCAGGGGCACCTCGAGGGCCCGCGCCACCGACTGCAGCACGCCGAGCTTCGCTTCGCGCTTGCCGTTCTCGAGCATCGAGACCTGCGACGGGGCTCGGCCGACCGCCGAGGCGAGGTCGTCGAGGGTCATTCCCCGCTCGGTGCGGAGGTGGCGGATGCGGCGGCCGAGAGTGAGGGTGTCGAGCATCTCTTCATCGTCCGCTCCGCGGAGCTCCGTCGTCGTCATCCCTCCATGGTGGCATGCGGGCTTCTTCCGCGAAACAGAAGAATCGAGAATCTTCTGCGAACTTTCTCGGTGAAGACCCCGCCCGTGGACGCAATAGTCGAAGAGAAGCAACCATTTACACGACCGGGAGCACGCAATGACCTACTCAGCCCGTCGCCCAGGCGACCAGACCCAGACCGCGGCCGAACTCGAGACCGAGTGGCAGCTCGACCCCCGCTGGGACGGCGTCCGCCGTGAATACACCGCCCAGGACGTGATCGACCTGCGCGGTCCGGTGCGCGAGGAGCACACCATCGCCCGGCGCGGAGCGGAGAAGCTGTGGGAGCTCATCCAGTCGAACGGCTCCGAGGACAGCCCGGAGTGGGTCGCGGCGCTCGGTGCCCTCACCGGAAACCAGGCCGTGCAGCAGGTGCGCGCGGGCCTCAAGGCCATCTACCTCTCCGGCTGGCAGGTGGCGGCCGATGCCAACCTCTCCGGCCAGACCTACCCCGACCAGAGCCTCTACCCGGCCAACTCGGTTCCCGCCGTGGTGCGGCGCATCAACAACGCGCTGCTGCGGGCCGGTCAGATCGAGTTCAGCGAGCGCGGCGAGGCTGCCGACTGGATGGCGCCCATCGTCGCGGATGCCGAGGCCGGCTTCGGCGGACCGCTCAACGCATACGAGCTCATGCACTCGATGATCGAGGCCGGCGCGGCCGGCGTGCACTGGGAGGACCAGCTCGCGTCGGAGAAGAAGTGCGGGCACATGGGAGGCAAGGTGCTCGTGCCGACCAGCCAGCACATCCGCACCCTCAGCGCCGCCCGCCTCGCCGCCGACGTCGCCGGCGTGCCGACCATCATCATCGGCCGCACGGATTCGCTCGCCGCGAACCTCATCACGAGCGACGTCGACGAGCGCGACCGGCCGTTCCTCGACGGCACGCGCACACCGGAGGGGTTCTACGGAACGAAGCCGGGCATCGATACGGTGCTCGCCCGCGGCATGGCATACGCGCCGTACGCCGACCTGCTCTGGGTGGAGAGCTCGGAGCCCGACCTCGAGCTGGCCAGAACGTTCGCGGAGCACATCCACTCCGTGTACCCGGACAAGAAGCTGGCCTACAACTGCTCGCCGTCGTTCAACTGGAAGTCGCACCTCGACGACGAGACGATCGCGCGGTTCCAGCGGGAGCTCGCGTCCATGGGCTACACGTTCCAGTTCATCACCCTCGCGGGCTTTCATGCCCTCAACCACTCCATGTTCACGCTCGCGAAGGACTACGCCGAGCGGCACATGAGCGCCTACGTCGAACTGCAGGAGGCCGAATTCGCCTCGGAGGCAGACGGCTACACGGCAACGCGCCACCAGCGCGAGGTGGGCACCGGTTACTTCGACCGCGTGGCCACCGCCCTCAACCCCACGAGCGCCACCCTCGCGCTCGCCGGCTCCACCGAGACGGCCCAGTTCCACTAATCCTGCCCTCGCTGCTTCCTTCCGAAATCCATGCGTTCCTCGCCGACCGCCGCGTGTCGTTGTACAACACGCCGGGTGGCATCCAGAAATGCATGGATTTCGGAAGGCGCGGCTTCCACATCCTCACGAAAGAGAGACGACCATGACTTCACGAATCGAGATCGCCGGCCCGCTGCGCGATCGCTACGACGAGATCCTCACGCCGGGGGCGCTGCGCTTCCTCGCCGAGCTGCACGACCGCTTCGCCGGCCGCCGGCACGACCGGCTCGCCGCCCGCATGCAGGTGCGCTACGACCTGGGCAACGGCCGCAACCTGCGGTTCCTGCCTGAGACGGCCGCCATCCGGGCGGATGACTCGTGGCGCGTCGCCGGCGCCGGCCCCGGACTCGAGGACCGCCGGGTGGAGATCACCGGGCCGACGGACCGCAAGATGGCCATCAACGCCCTCAACTCCGGAGCGAACGTCTGGCTCGCCGACCAGGAGGATGCCACGAGCCCCACCTGGGGCAACGTGATCGAGGGCCAGCTCTCGCTCTTCGACGCGTTCCGCGGACGGCTCGAGTTCACGAGCGACGACGGCAAGCAGTACCGGGTCACCGGGGAGCAACCGACCGTGGTCATGCGTCCGCGCGGCTGGCACCTCGTGGAGAAGCACCTCACCTACGTCGACCGCACCGGGCGCCGCACCGCGGCATCCGGATCGCTCGTCGACTTCGGTCTCTACTTCTTCCACAACGCGAAGCGACTGATCGAGCTCGGCCGCGGCCCGTACTTCTACCTGGCCAAGCTCGAGTCTCACGTCGAGGCACGGCTCTGGGACGACGTGTTCAGCTTCTCGGAGACGGCGCTCGATATCGACCACGGCACCATTCGCGCGACCGTGCTGATCGAGACGATCCCCGCCGCGTTCGAGATGGACGAGATCCTGTGGGAGCTGCGCGACCACTGCGCCGGCCTCAACGCCGGCCGCTGGGACTACATCTTCAGCATCATCAAGAACTACCGCGGCCGCGGCCAGTGGTTCGTGCTACCCGACCGCACCCAGATCACCATGACGGTGCCGTTCATGCGGGCGTACACCGAGCTGCTCGTGCAGACCGCCCACAAGCGCGGCGCTCACGCGATCGGCGGTATGTCGGCGTTCATCCCCAACCGCCGCGATCCGATTGTCACGGAGCAGGCGCTCGAGAAGGTGGCCGCGGACAAGAAGCGTGAGGCCGGCGACGGGTTCGACGGCACGTGGGTGGCGCATCCGGACCTCATCCCCACCGCGCGCGCCGAGTTCGACGCTGTGCTCGGCTCTCGGCCAAACCAGCTCGACCGCCTTCGTCCCGAGGTGTCGGTGACCGCGGAACAGCTGCTCGACATCCGTTCGGCCGGGGGCACGGTGACGGATGCCGGGGTGCGCGACAACGTGTCGATCGCCATCCGATACATCGAGTCCTGGCTGCGCGGGGTGGGCGCGGCGGCGATCGACAACCTCATGGAAGATGCGGCCACGGCCGAGATCAGCCGCTCGCAGATCTGGCAGTGGATCCACCAGGACACCGTCACCGAGGAGGGCACGGCCATCACCCGGCCGCTCATCGAGGGCTACATCGCCGAGCTGGGGCTCACCGGCGGTCGTTTCGCCGACGCGATCGAGGTGTTCCGCGAGGTGGCGTTGCAGGAGGAGTTTCCGACCTTCCTCACGGTGGCCGCCTACCCGCGGTACCTGGTGGAGGACACGGAGGGCGCGCCGCGCGAGAGGGTGGGCGTCGCGGCCTGAGCCGGTTGCGTCCCGAGCCGGTTGCGTCCCGAGGCGCCGCGTCATCCGCACCTGTGCCCGTTCGTCGCGGCTGTGCCCGCTCGACGCACCTGTGCCCGCTCGACGCGACTGTGCCCGCTCGACACGGCACGGGAGTGTCGGCCGGGCACGGTTGCGTGCGCGAGGGTGCCGCTACGACTCGCGCGACCGGTGGATGAGCTTCGAGAGCACGATCGCGCTGCGGGTGTGGTCCACGTTGGGGGCGACGCGCACGCGTTCGAGCGCGAGCTCGAGCGACGGGATGTCGCGCGACCGCATGTGCACGATCGCATCCGCGCTTCCGGTGACGGTGCCGGCGTCCACCACCTCCGGCACACCGGAGAGGATGCGTCGCAGCTCCTCCGGCGCAACGGTGCCGCGGCAGAACAGCTCGACGTACGCCTCGGTGCCGAGCCCGTCGACGGCGGGGTCGACCTGGATGGTGAAGCCGCGGATCACCTTGTCTGCGACGAGCCGGTCGACGCGCCGCTTCACTGCGGACGCCGAAAGTCCGATCACCTCGCCGATATCACCGTATCCGGCACGTGCATTCTGGCGAAGAAGGTCGATAATGCCGTAGTCCAGACTGTCCATGGCCCTACCTTACGGTTTATATTTGTGCTTTAGGGTGCAATTTCAGCGATTTTGTGCGCCTTATGCGCTGAATGTTCTGATGTGTGCGTGTGACACTGGAACGACCCCACACCCCGATCTCCGAAGGAGCCCTCGTGTCGGCCACCACCCCCGTAACGGATGCTGCACCCAGCATCGAAAAAGCCCCTCAGCGCGTCGCCACCAAGCGCACCGTGCTGATGTGCCGACCCGACTTCTTCACCGTCGTGTACCGCATCAACCCGTGGATGGATCCGCGGCTCCCCACCGATACGGCGCTCGCCGTTCGCCAGTGGGAGGTGCTGTACAACACGTACCTCGAACTCGGCTTCGACGTGGAGCTCATCGACCCGATCGACGGCCTGCCCGACATGGTCTACGCGGCCAACGGCGGTTTCGTGCTCGACAACATCGCCTACGGCGCGAGCTTCACATACAAGGAGCGCCAGCCCGAAGGCCCGGCCTACATGGACTGGTTCCGCGCCAACGGCTTCGACGTGCGTGAGCCGCAGAACGTGAACGAGGGCGAGGGCGACTTCCTGCTCGTCGGCGACGCCATCCTGGCCGGAACCGGGTTCCGCAGCGCATCCAACAGCCACCAGGAGATCGGCGAGATCTACGGCCGCGAGGTCGTGACGCTCGAGCTCGTCAACCCGAGCTTCTACCACCTGGACACGGCGATCGCCGTGCTCGACCCCGCGCCGGCCCCCGGCGAGTCGCCGAACATCGCCTACCTGCCGTCGGCCTTCAACGAGCACGGACTGGCCGCACTCCGGGAGCGCTACCCCGACGCCATTCTCGTCAACGAGGAGGACGCGGCGGTTCTCGGCCTCAACTCCTTCAGCGACGGCTACAACGTCGTGATCGCCGCCCGCGCGAAGGACTTCGAGCGCCAGCTGCGCGAGCGCGGCTACAACCCCATCGGCGTTGACCTCTCCGAGCTGCTGCTCGGCGGCGGCGGCGTCAAGTGCTGCACCCTCGAGCTGCGACGATGAGCGTCATCTCGGGGCTGTCGACCTCGGCCTCCGCGCAGCTCATCGAGCTCGAGGACGCCCACATCGCCCACACCTATCACCCCCTTCCCGTGGTGGTGGCGACCGCGGACGGCGCGTGGGTCACGGATGTCGAGGGCCGCAAGTACCTCGACTGCCTCGCGGCGTACTCCGCCGTGAACTTCGGGCACGGGCATCCGGCGCTCATCGCCGCGGCGAAGGCGCAGCTCGGCCGCGTCACGCTCACGAGCCGCGCGTTCCACAACGACCAGCTCGGCCCGTTCGTCGCCGCGCTCGCCAAGCTCGCCGGCAAGGACATGGTCATCCCGATGAACACGGGAACCGAGGCGGTGGAGTCCGGCATCAAGGTCGCCCGCGCCTGGGGCTACCGCGTGAAGGGCGTCCAGCCGGAGAACGCCAACATCGTCGTCGCCGAGGGCAACTTCCACGGCCGCACGATCACGGTCGTGGGCTTCTCGAGCGACCCGGTGGCCCGCCACGGCTTCGGACCGTTCACCCCGGGCTTCCGTTCGGTGCCCTACGGGGATGCGGCGGCTCTCGAGGAGGCCATCGACGACAACACGGTCGCCGTACTCATCGAGCCTATCCAGGGCGAGGCGGGCATCCTCGTTCCGCCGGCCGACTACCTCCCGGCGGTGCGCGAGATCACCGCGCGGCGCAACATTCTCTTCATCGCGGACGAGATCCAGTCCGGTCTCGGACGCACCGGGGCCACGTTCCAGTGCGACAACGTCGGGGTCGTTCCGGATCTCTACCTGCTCGGCAAGGCGCTCGGCGGGGGAATCGTCCCGGTCTCCGCGGTGGTCGGAAACTCCGACATCATCGGCGTTCTCGGCTCCGGAGAGCACGGCTCAACGTTCGGCGGCAACCCGCTCGCAGCGGCCGTCGGGCGCGCGGTGGTCGGCCTGCTCGAGACGGGGGAGTTCCAGGAACGCTCGCGCACCCTGGGTCTGCGCCTGCACGCCTCCCTCGATCGCCTCGTCGGAAATGGCGTGCTCGCCGTGCGCGGCGTCGGGCTCTGGGCGGGGATCGACATCGACCCCGAGCTCGCCACCGGCCGCGAGGTCTGCGAGCTTCTCGTGGCGCGCGGGGTCCTCGCGAAGGACACCCACGGGTCCACCATCCGTCTCGCGCCGCCCATCGTGGTGGAGGCCGCCGACCTGGACTGGGCAGTCGAACAGCTCGAGGCCGTGCTGCAGGAGCTGGCCGCCGCGAGGTGACCGCGGGCTGCCTCGCGCGAGCGGGCCGACGGCGATGAGGCGCTCGGATGATCGCGGCTCGTTGCCTGCGCTGAGCGGATGACTCGGTATTTCGTGCGGGCCGTTCGGGGTGAGCGGTAATCTCGGAATTGTCCGATGTCGGGACTGAGGATCGGCGGGAGGCGCGGTGACTGGCGAAGTGGCGCACGAGCCCCGCACAGAGCGCAAGGCGCCCACGTTATACGACGTGGCCGCGGTCGCCGGGGTGTCGCATCAGACGGTGTCCCGTTTGGTGAAGGGCCAGACCAACATTCGTCCGGAGATTCGCGAGCGGGTCGAGGCGGCAATCGCGGCCCTGAACTACCGGCCGAACCGCGTCGCGCGCTCCCTCGCGACGAGCCGCTCGCATCGCATCGGCGCGCTCTTCTTCGACCCTCATCGAGGCGGCGCGCGTCGACGGTGCAGGTGAGTTCCGGATCTTCTGGCAGGTGAGCCTGCGGCTGCTTGGGCCGGGGATCGTCACGGTGTTCCTGTTCGCTCTCGTTGCGACGTGGAACAACTACTTCCTCCCACTGATCATGTTGAACAGCCAGGAGCTGTATCCGCTCACGGTCGGACTCGCCCAGCAGCAGTCGGCGAGTGCGGCGGGAGGCGGATCCCAGGCCTTGTTCTCCACCGTCATCACCGGATCGCTGGTCTCGGTGATCCCGCTGGTCGTGGCGTTCCTCTACCTTCAGCGATACTGGCAGACCGGCCTGGCGACGGGTGGCGTCAAGGGCTGACGCCCGCGCGCACCGAAACCCAGTGACACACGACAAACCCACGACGGAAGAGAAGAACGTGATCTGGTACGGCGGAGACTACAACCCCGAGCAGTGGCCCGAAGAGGTGTGGGACGAGGATGTGCGCCTCATGCAGGAGGGCGGCATCAGCCTGGTGAGCGTCGGCATCTTCTCCTGGGCGAAGCTCGAACCGCGGGAGGGAGAGTTCGACTTCGGCTGGCTGGACCGCATCCTCGACAAGCTGCACGCTGCGGGCATCCGGGTAGACCTCGCCACGGCGACGGCGTCTCCGCCGCCGTGGTTGAGCCACCGCTACCCCGAGGTGCTTCCGGTGACCGAGTCCGGGGTGCGCCTGGCCACGGGAAGCCGACAGCAGTACTGTCCGAGCTCGCCCGTCTATCGCCGGCTGGCCGCGCGACTCACGCAGGCCATCGTTGACCGCTACGCCGGGCATCCGGCGCTCGAACTGTGGCACATCAACAACGAGTACGGCTGCCACGTGAGCCACTGCTACTGCCAGGCATCCGCCGCGGCGTTCCGGGACTGGCTGGCGACGAAATACTCCACGGTCGAGGGGCTCAACGCCGCCTGGGGCACGGCCTTCTGGTCACAGCAGTACGGCGACTTCGCCGAGGTGTACCCGCCGAGTGCGGCCCCGACC
This sequence comes from Lacisediminihabitans sp., assembly GCF_036569425.1. Taxonomy (GTDB): domain Bacteria; phylum Actinomycetota; class Actinomycetes; order Actinomycetales; family Microbacteriaceae; genus Lacisediminihabitans. The sequence continues at coordinate 59,735 of NZ_DATCQQ010000020.1, read as the reverse complement.
TTCCGCAACCCCACCCAGCTACTCGACTTCGACCGGTTCAGTTCCGACCAGTTGCTCGAGTGCTACCGGGCCGAGGCGCGCATCATCCGGGCGTCGTCGCCGGTGCCGATCACCACCAATTTCATGGGCTTCTTCAAGCCGGTGGACTACTGGAAATGGGCGGGCGAGGTGGATGTTGTCTCCGACGACTCCTACCCGGACCCGGCCGACCCGGACTCGCCGGCCTACGCGGCGATGACAAGGGACCTCATGCGGTCGCTTCGCGGCGGTGCGCCGTGGATCCTGATGGAACAATCGCCGAGCGCCGTCAACTGGCGGCGCCGCAACGCCCCGAAGCTCCCCGGCCAGCAGCGCGCCTGGTCGTACCAGGCCGTCGCCCGCGGCGCCGACGGCGTGCTGTTCTTCCAGTGGCGCCAGTCGGTGGCGGGGGCGGAAAAGTTCCACTCCGGAATGGTGCCGCACGGCGGCACCGACACGCGCGTCTGGCGTGAGATCGCGGGGCTCGGCGCCGAGTTGAAGGAGCTGTCGTTCGAGGGCGATCCGGTCGGTTCCCGGGTGGCCATCGTCTTCGAGTGGGACAGCTGGTGGAGCATTGAGCAGGAGGCGGTGCCTGCCGAGCTCTCCTACCTGCACGGGGTCTTCGCCTGGTACCGGCAGTTGTTCGCCCACAACGTCGCCGTTGACTTCGTGCGCGCGGACTCCGACCTGTCCGGTTATTCTGCGGTGATCGTGCCGAGCCTGTTCGCGGTCTCCACCGCTTCGCTCGCCAACCTCGACGCGTTCGCGCGCGCCGGCGGTCAGCTCCTGGTCACCTTCCAGAGCGGAATCACCGACGAGAATGCCCGCATCATCGACGGCGGATACCTCGGCGTGCTCCAGTCGACCCTGGGGATCCGGGTCGAGGAGTTCTCACCGCTCGCCGCGCCGGACCTTGCGGTGACCGGGAACGGCGAAGTGCCACCGATCAGGATCGCCGGCGAGCTGACCGGCGCAGCGCACGGCTACCTGTGGAGCGAGTTCCTGCACACCGAGGGCGCGGATGTGCTGGCCGCTTTCGCCGGCGGCGCGCTCGACGGCTGGCCGGCCATCACTCGCAACACCCTGGAAGCCGGCGCCGGCTGGTACGTCGCGACGCAGCCGGAGCCCTCTGCCATCTCCGCGATTCTCGCGCGATTGCTCGCCGACGCCGGGGTCGACGGGGCGCTGGGCAATCCACTGCCCGGAGTCGAGGCCGTGCGTCGGGGAGACTCGCTCGTCCTGATCAACCACGGGGCGGAGCCGGTGGAGGTGCGGGGGGTCGCCATTGCGCCCCAGGGGGTGGCGATCCTTCCCGCCTAGCAGGGTGCTTATGCTGGGCGGATGACGTCGCCCAGCATCCGCGGCCGCATGGTCGCGCGCAACCCCAGCGAGCCGCACCGCGCCTCCAGCCCGCTCGAGCTGCTCTTCGACCTCACGTTCGTGGTGGCGATCTCCCAGGTCGCCGCCCCGCTCGCCGCGCGGATCGCCAATGGGCACGGTCCGGACGGGATCGTGCCGTACCTCATGGTGTTCTTCGCCATCTGGTGGGCGTGGATGAACTTCACCTGGTTCGCCTCCGCGTACGACATCGACGACGTGCCGTACCGCCTGCTCACGATGCTGCAGATGGCCGGAGTGCTCGTGCTCGCGGCCGGCGTGCCGGCGGCCTTCGAGGGTCAGGACTACGTCGTCGCTACCATCGGCTACCTCATCATGCGGGTGGGGCTCGTGAGCCAGTGGCTGCGTGCCGGAGTCGAGCATCCGGAGGGCAGGGTCACGGCCTTCCGGTACGCGGGCGGGGTGACGGCGGTGCAGATCGGCTGGGTGGCACGGCTGGCCCTGCCTCCGGAGTTCGGCGTCGCCTCGTTCCTGGTGCTCGCGATCCTCGACCTGTCGGTGCCGCTGTGGGCGGAACGGACGGGGAGCACGTCCTGGCATCCGCACCACATCGCCGAGCGCTATGGCCTGTTCACGATCATCCTGCTCGGCGAGTCGGTGTCCGCGGCGACGATCGCGGTGAAGGGGAGCCTCTCGGCGACCGGCGTGAGCGCCGCGCTCGTCGAGGTGGCCGCGGCCGGTCTCGTGCTGCTCTTCGCCCTCTGGTGGCTGTACTACCTCGAGCCGGCGGGCAGCGGTCTGGCCGCCCGCCGCAACCGCTCGTTCCTCTGGGGGTACGGGCATTACGTCATTTTCGCCTCCCTCGCCGCGGTCGGGGCGGCACTGGAGGTGGCGGTGGAGCACGGGGCGGGCGAATCGCACATCTCGGATGCCGGGGCGGCGCTGGCTCTCGCCGTTCCGGTCGCGCTGTTCCTGGCCTCCCTCTCCGCCCTGCACGCGCCCCTCGTGAGCAGGCTCGCCATCCGTCCAGCGGCCGTCGCGATCGCCGCCGCGCTGATTCTGGCCGTGCCGATCGCGGCCCCCGTGATCGGCGTGCCGTCCTCCGTGCTCGCGATCGCACTGGTCGCCGCGGCGCTCGCGGCGGTGACCATCGCGGACCCCCGACGGCGCGTGGGAACGACTTTCTGAGCATGGTACCGAATTGGTACCATTCCGGTACCATGGGTGAATGGCAACGAATCTGCGGCTGAGGGCCGACGCCGAGGCGGCCGTGAGGGCCGAGGCCGAGAGGTCCAACCGGTCGCAGCAAGACGTGATCCGGGCGGCGATCGCCAGCTACCTGCACCTGGACGGGGCCGAGCCGCCGGCCCCCGCAGAGCCGCCGACCAGCACCGCGCCGACCGAGGGGCCGGCAGCGCCCGACCGCCTGCTCCCGCCGCGGTCCCGCTTCGCGCGCGCCGGCCAGCGACTGCTGCTGCCGACGTCGATGCGCTCGAGCGACCTGTTGGGGCGCACCGACCGTGGCTAGGTTCTACGTCGATAGCAGTGCGCTGATCAAGCGGGCCGTCGAGGAGGTCGAATCGGATGCCCTCGAGGAGGAGCTCTCCTTCGGGGTGGAGCGCGGCCATGTGCTCATCGCCTCGTCCCTCGCCTGGGTGGAGGTGACGCGGGCGCTGAGGTCGCGGCTCGGTTTCGAGAACCCGGACGACATCCGCCTGCTCGCCGACGTCGCGCTGTCCGGGATCTCCGAGGGGGTGATGGATGGCGCGGTGGTCGCTCTCGCCCGCAGGCTCTCGCCCGTCAAGCTGAGGAGCGTCGACGCCATCCACCTCGCTACGGCGGTGCTGCTCGACGCGGACGTCGTGATCGCCTACGACCAGCGGCTCATCGAGGGCGCGCGCGAACTCGGTTTGCGCACGCGCAGCCCGCGCTGAGGCCCCGCCCTATTCGCCCGCCCTATTCGATCGTCGCGAGCAGCTTCATGAACTCCCGCATCCACTCCGGGTGGTCCGGCCAGGCCCGCCCGGAGACGAGGTTGCCGTCGACCACCCCCGCTCCGCCCTCGAAGATGCCGCCGCCCAGCTCCACGTCCGGTTGGAGCGCGGGGTAGGCGGAAGTCGTGCGGCCGTGCAGCACTCCGGCGGCCGCGAGCAGGAGCGGCCCGTGGCAGAGGGCGGCTACCGGCGCATTCTTCTCGAAGAAGTAGCGCACGATGCGCTTGGCGTCCTCGTCGTTTCGGATGTACTCCGGCGCCCGCCCGCCGGGCACCACGACAGCGACGTAGTCGGACGGGTCGACGTCCTTGAAGGCGATGTCGGCATCCCACATGTGGCCGAGCTTCTCGGTGTAGGTGTCGAAGCCATCGACGAAGTCGTGCACCACGAACTGCAGCTTCTTCTTCGTCGGGGCCGCGATGTGCACCTCGTAGCCGGCCTCGCGGAGGCGCTGGTACGGATAGAAGACCTCGAGGGTCTCGGCGGCGTCCCCGGTCAGGATGATGATCTTGGCCATGTCATACCTCTCTGTATGCGAAATCGGGCTCGGTACACGCGCCAGATGAACCAAGCGTCGGCCCCGACGCGCGGGGAGGCAACGCGGTTTCGCACCATCTGCGAAACGGGGGCCGATGGGCCTCGATCGCGGGGCGGCGCACGGCCTGGATAGACTCGCCCCATGTCTGCAGCGACGCAGTTCTCCGACCGGTCCGGCATCCAGTCCGCCGAGCGCGTGCTCGCCATCCTCGGCGAGATCGGCGCCGCGCCGTCCGGGGCAACCGCTCACGAGCTGGCCGGCCGTCTCGGCCTCACCCTCTCGACCACCTATCGCCTGCTCAAGACGCTCGAGCGGCAGGACTTCGTCAGCCGCCAGGCCGTCGACCACCGCTACATCCTCGGCCGCACGGTCGACACGCTCGGGCGGGCGCTGCGCTACCAGCTCGTGGCCACCGAGCAGGTGAGGGCCACCCTCCGGTCGGTGCACGACGCCGTGCACGCTCCGGCCTATCTCACGGTGTTCCGCGGTGAGGACATCGCCGTGGCGCACATCGAGGACTCGCCGGAGCATCCCAGGATCGGGCAGCTGCACGTGGGGTTCGCCGAGGCGTCGCACGCGACCGCGTTCGGCAAGCTCATGCTCGCGGCGATGGATGACGCGTCCCTCTCGCGCTTCCTCGAGCGCCACAACCCCCGAGCACTGACGACCCACAGCGTGACGGACGCGGCGAAGCTGCGCGAGCAGCTCGACGAGGTTCGCGCCCAGCAGATCGCGGTGGAGGTGGAGGAGTACACGCCGCTGCTCGCGTGCATCGCGGCCCCCGTACGGGCCCGTGGCGGCAAGGTTATCGGGGCCGTGTCGGTCTCCGTCTCGGCGGCCGATTTCTCCCGCCGGTCCGGCGACCTCGAGAAGGCGGTGCGGCGGGGAGCCTGGCACGTCTCGGCCCAGGTCGAGTGATCGCACCGCTGGTGGCGGTCTGACCACCGCTACCGTGCGCGGGGCGTGAGCCTCTCCAGCTGGGTGACGTGCGCCGGGGTGAGTTCCTCGAGCGAGTTCACTCCGAGCAGGCGCATGGTGCGCACGATCTGCTCGCCGAGAATCTCGATCGCCCGGTCTACGCCCTCTCGACCGCCGGCCATCAGGCCGTACAGGTAGGCGCGGCCGACCATCGTGAACTTGGCGCCGAGCGCCACGGCGGCAACGATGTCGGCGCCGCTCATGATGCCGGTGTCGAGGTGGATCTCGGTGTCCATGCCCACCTCGCGGGCGACCTCCGGCAGGAGGTGGAACGGGATGGGCGCCCGGTCGAGCTGGCGCCCGCCGTGGTTGGAGAGCGTGATGCCGTCCACGCCCATGCTCGCGAGACGCTTGGCGTCCTCGAGGTTCTGCACGCCCTTGACCACGAGCTTTCCCGGCCACTGGTCCTTGATCCAGGCGAGGTCCTCGAAGGTGACCGTGGGGTCGAACATGGTGTCGAGCAGCTCGCCGACGGTGCCGCTCCAGCGGTCGAGGGAGGCGAAGGCGAGCGGCTCGGTGGTGAGGAAGTTGATCCACCACTCGGGGCGCGGGAGGGCGTTGACCACGGTTCCGAGCGTGAGCTGCGGCGGGATGGAGAAGCCGTTGCGCTTGTCGCGCAGGCGCGCCCCGGCGACCGGCACATCCACCGTCACGAGCAGGGTGTCGAAGCCGGCGGCAGCGGCGCGGTCCACGAGGGCCATCGAGCGCTCGCGGTCCTTCCACATGTAGAGCTGGAACCAGTTGCGGCCGTTCGGATTCGTCGCCTTCACGTCTTCGATCGCGGTCGTGCCCATCGTCGAGAGCGCGAACGGGATGCCGGCCGCCGCCGCCGCCCCGGCGCCGGCGATCTCGCCCTCGCTCTGCATCATGCGGGTGAAGCCCGTCGGGGCGATGCCGAACGGGAAGGCCGTCGGGCCGCCGAGCACGGTCGACGAGGTGTCGACGACGGACACGTCGCGCAGGATGCCGGGGTTGAACTGGATGTCCTCGAACGCCTGGCGGGCGCGGGCGAGCGAGATCTCCGCCTCGGCGGCCCCCTCGGTGTAGTCGAACGCGGCCTTCGGGGTGCGGCGCTTGGCGATCGTGCGCAGGTCGTGGATGGTGAGGGCGTTCTTCAGGCGGCGCTTCTTCGCGTTGAGCTCCGGCGTCTTGAAATGCATGAGCGGCGCGAGGTCGCGCGGGCGGGGGAATCGTCGTTGCAGGGAAGACATGGATCAGCTTTCGTTGTGGTCGTCGTCGAATTTGCGCAGCAGACGGTCCCGTGCGTTGAAGATGTGCTCCCGGGTGAGCCGGCCGGCGAGGGCGATGTCGCCCACGGCGACGGCGTCGAGGATACCCTGGTGCTGCTCCGCGACATCCGAAGGCCTGATCAGCTGATGGGCCTGCACCTGCCCGATGCACAGCTCGATCTCGCCCATGATGAGCGAGTGCAGGCGGCTGAGTCGGGGGCTCTGCTGGGCGACGACGAGGGCGCGATGGAAGTCGATGTCGGTTCGGGCAAGAGCGGCGCGGTCGTCGTTCGCGGCGTGCTCCTGGAGTTGCCGTTGCAGCGCGAGGGCCGTGGACGGCACGGTGCCGGCCATCGCGAGGTTGTGCAGCGCCGCCTCCTCGATGAGCGCGCGGTTCGCGTAGAGGTCGACGATGTCGTCCCGGTCGAGTTCCGGCACGCGTGCGGCGTGGTGGGCCTGGCGGGTGAGGAGGCCCTCGCTCACGAGTCGCTCGAGCGCCGCCTTCGCGGTGGGGCGGGCGACCCCGTACTGCAGGGCGATGGCGGTCTCGGTCATGAGGGACCCCGGCGCTGCCGAGCCCGTGACGATGCTCTCCCGGAGCGCCTCGTAGACGGCCTCGGGGAGGGACGTGGTCTTCAGCGACACTGACATTGTTATACAAGTATACGAGCCCGGTGCGATTGCGCAAGCCTGCCTGCTATCCCATTCCCTCCCCGCTCAATCGTCATGTCACACCAAGGGTTGAACACGCCCAAATCAAGAGGCGTCGATCAGGGTCACGCCCGCCTCGATCGCTGCGTGCGCGGTGTCCACGGCGGCGGACTCGCCCACCGCGGTGAACGCGAACGGCGCCGTGCCGTGGCCGATCGGGACGACGGCGCCGTGGCCGATGCGCGCGCTCATGGGGCGTTTCGGCGGGAGTCGCTCAGTTCTTTCAGCCCGGCCTCGATGTTGTTCCGGACGAACGGCGGCAGCGGGAACATGGCCTCGCCGAGGGCGCGGCCCGGCGTCCACTGGGTGTGGTGCCGGAACACGCGCGCGGCCTCCTCGTCGTGGGCGGCGATCGTGGTCCAGATCGCGGCGTAGGCCTCCGGGTCGTCGATCACCTCGGACAGCGGGGTCTCGAGCGACACCTCGCCCCGCGCCGGAGCCTCTGCGTCCGCCTGCACCGACCAGCGGTGGCTACCCGATCCGACCCGCACGAACTCGCGCGCCCCCGGCAGCCAGACCTCGGCTGTCGTGTTGGGCGGGATCACCGCGTCGACCTCGATCGTGCCGTGGTCGGTGCGCGCCCAGCCCGTGCTCGCGAGACCGTATGGCGTCTCGTGCGAGGTGCGGGCGAAGTCGAACTCCGGCAGCGGCCGGGGGGCGACGAGGATGTTGCGATAGCCGGGGCTCGCCGGGGCGAGGCCAGCGAGCGACCGGTGCATCCAGTCGGCAATGGCGCCGAGAGCGTAGTGGTTGAAGCTCGTCATCTCGCCGGGATTGATCGACCCGTCCTCGAGCATGCTGTCCCAGCGCTCCCAGACGGTGGTCGCGCCCATGGTCACCGGGTACAGCCAGGACGGATTCTCCGTCTGGGTGAGCAGGCGGCCGGCGACCTCCAGGTGGCCGGTCATGGCGAGAGCCTCGGCGACGAGCGGTGTGCCCACGAAGCCGGTGCCGATGCGGTAGCCGGCCGAGCGAACGAGGAAGGCGAGCCGGTCGCCCATCCGCTGGCGCTCCTCCTCGTTCCGGGTGAGCCCGAACATTATCGCGAGCCCGTAGCCGGTCTGGGTGTCCGAGATCATGCGACCGGACTCGCTCACGTACTCGCGCAGGAAGGCGCGGCGCACGGTCGCCGCGATCGCGGCATAGGTCTCGGCGTCCCGCCCGTTGCCGAGCACCGTGGCGGCGCGCGACACGATCTCCACGGAGCGGAAGAGGTACGCGCTCGCGACGATGTCCGGATCGGTCTTGGCGTCGCCCGGGAAGTCGGCCGGGGCATCCGGGTCGAGCCAGTCGCCGAACTGGAACTTGCCCTCCCACAGGTAGCGCTCGCCGGCGATGCCGATGAGGGTGTCCGCCCACGACTTCATGCTCTCGTACTGGTCGTCGAGCACGCCGACATCGCCGAACCGCTCGTAGAGCACCCACGGCACGACGGTCGCCGCGTCGCCCCACGCCGCCGCGGCGCCCGAGCCGCCGCCGAGCACGTTCGGCACGATGAACGGCACGATGCCGCCGCGCGCCCTCTGCTCGAGGGCGAGGTCTTCGAGCCAGCCGGCGAGGAATCCGTCCGCCTCGTAGAGGTAGCTTGCCGTCGGGGCGAACACCTGGATGTCGCCGGTCCAGCCGAGACGTTCGTCGCGCTGCGGGCAGTCGGTGGGCAGGGAGAGGAAGTTGCCGCGCATGCCCCACACCACGTTCTCGTGAAGCCGGTTGACGAGCTCGTGGGAACTCTCGAACCAGCCAGTGCGTTCCATGTCGCTGTGGATGACCACCGCCGTGACATCGGCCGGGTCGAGTTCGCCCGGCAGGTTGTCGATCTCCGCATAGCGGAATCCGTGGAACGTGAATCGCGGTTGCCAGGTCTCCGCGCCGCCCCCGGCCAGCGTGTAGTGGTCGGTCGCCTTCGCCCGGCGCAGCGGACGGATGCCCAACTCGCCGTTCTCCAGCACCTCCGCGTGGCGCAGGGTGATGGTGTGGCCGCGGTCGCCGCGCACGGTCACCCGGAGCCAGCCGACGAGATTCTGGCCGAAGTCGAGGATGGTTCGGCCGCTCGGCGAGGTGATGACCTCCTGTACGCCGATCTCCTCGATGGCCCGCACGGCGGGAGAGGAGCGCGGAGTGGGGGCGGGGAACGTGCCGTCGACGCGAACGGGGGTCCACGCCGAGGCATCGAAGCCGGTGGTCGACCAGCCGTCGATTGCGCGCGTCGCATCGAAGGTCTCGCCGTCGTAGATGCTGCTCGCGGTGATGGGGCCGTCCCCGGTCCCCACCCAGCTCTCGTCGCTCAGCACCGTCTTCGTGCTGCCGTCCGCGTAGACGATCTCGAGCTGGAGGGCAACGGCCGGGTCGCTTCCGTAGAACGGGGCAGCCGAGTCCGCGAATCCGAAGATCTCGGTGTACCAGCCGCCGGCCAGCGTGACGCCGATGGTGTTGTTCCCCTCGGCGAGGAGGGACGTGACATCCGTCGTCTCGTGGGTGAGGCGGAACTGGTAGGCGGTCCAGCCGGGCTTGAGGATCTGGTCGTCCACCTCGGTGCCGTTGACCTCGACCTGGTAGACGCCGTGCGCCGTCGCGTAGAGCGTGGCCCGCGAGATGGGCCCGGATGCGGTGAACTCGGTGCGCAGGAGAGCCGGCTGTGCCACGGTGGCCGGGCTGTTGAGCCCGATCATCCAACCCACCCAGGTGCCGGGGGCGAGGAATCCGCCCGTCAGCTCGAGGGGCTCACTCCAGTCGGAGGCCGACCCGTCGACGCCGGTTACACGGACTCTCACCGCGCGGGTCTCGCCGGGGGCGAGGGGAGCGAACGGCCATTCGACGAGCGCCGAGTCCCTGGACTCCAACCGGTTGGTCCTGTCGCCGTCGGTGAGCTCGGCGACGGCCTGCAGCCAGCCGTCGATCGGCGTCTCGGTCTTCCAGCTCAGCCGGGGCGTCGGCGTCGCGACAAACCCGGTGTCGCCACGGTACTCCGCGCGGAGGCTGGACACTCGGACGGTCGACGAGGTGGAAGCCACTGGCTCTCCTTCGAGTCGGGACGTGATCTGGGTCCATGAAACGATTCAAGTATAGCGAGCATCCGAGGCCCGCCACAACGCACACGGCAAATGACCGGCCGGTCAGCTGTATTCGGGAGGCACGGGAGGTCGACATCCGAATCCGCCCGCTTGGTGCCGCGGGCGACGGGCCCCGTGATGATCACCGCGAGATTCTCGGGCACGGTCGCCGCGTGGGCGAGGAGGACTCGACGGCGGTGTCGTGGTGCCTCACCGCGAATTCCCCGGCAGGTAGCGCCGCACCGCGGTGCTCGCGGCGACGAGCGCGCGCAGCGACTCGATGCTCCCCGTGACGAGGCCGAGCGTGCGGGCCTGGACGAGCACGTTGCCGATGGCGGTGGCCTCGGTCGGGCCGGCGAGCACCGGGAGCGCGCAGCGGTCGGCGGTCAGCTGGCAGAGCAGCTCGTTCTGAGATCCGCCCCCCACGAGATGAACGACGGTCACGGGTATTCCCGAGAGCTCGCTCGCGAGCCGCACCGTGCGCGCGAAGGTCGCGGCGAGGCTCTCGACGATGCTCCGCACGTACTCCGCCCTGCTCTGCGGCAGCGGCAGCCCATTCTCTCGGCAGTAGTCGGCGATGCGGGCCGGGATGTCGCCCGGCGCGAGGAAGCGGGGGTCGTCGGCGTCGAAGACCGAGACCTCCTTCGTCACCGCCGTGGCCGCCGCCAGAAGGCCGGCGAGGTCATCCGTCTGCCAGGTGCGCAGCGACTCGCTCAGCAGCCAGGTGCCCATGACGTTGTGCAGAAAGCGCACCCGGCCATCCACCCCGCCCTCGTTCGTGAAGTTGGCGAGGCGGGCGGCCTCGGTGACGATCGGCGCGTCGAGCTCGACTCCGACGAGGCCCCAGGTGCCGCAGCTGATGTAGGCGAAGTCGCTGTCGACCGCCGGCACGGCGAGAACGGCCGAGGCCGTGTCGTGAGAGCCGACGGCCATCACGACGGTCGAGTCCGGCAGGCCGAGTTTCCGCGCCATGGCGGTCGTGAGGGTGCCGAGGGCGGTACCGGCGTCGATGAGCTCGGGGAAGATGCCGCGAGGCAGGCCGAGCCTGGCGATGAGCGCGTCGTTCCAGCCGCCGCGGAGGTCGAGAAGGCCCGTCGTGGAGGCGTTGGTGCGTTCGGCGGCCGGCCGGCCGGTGAGCCAGAAGGCGATGAGGTCCGGGATGAGAAGCATCGAATCCGCCTCGGCGAGGGTGCCGTCCGCCAGGTCGGTGGCGAGCTGGAACAGCGTGTTGAATGGCAGGTGCTGCAGGCCGTTCGCCGCGTACAGTTCGGCCGGCGTCACGGCCGAGAGCACGGCGTCGACGCCGCGGAAGTTGCGCTCGTCGCGATAGTGGTGCGGGGCGCCGAGCATCCGTCCCTTGCGCAGGAGGGCGTAGTCAACGGCCCACGCGTCGACGCCGATGCTGCGAAGCCCCGGCTCCTGGCTTCCGGCGATGGCGAGCCCGGTGCGAACGTCGGAGAACAGCCGATCGATAGGCCAGTGGATGCCGTCCGCACCGGTCACTGGCCCGTTGGGAAACCGTGCGACCGACTCCAGGCGCAACTCGTTCGGCCCGACGTAGCCGAGCATCACGCGCCCGCTCGTCGCGCCGAGGTCGACCGCGGCCACCGCCTCCGTCATCGCCCGCCCCCGAATCCTCTTCCGAATCCTTTTCCGAAATCCATGCATTTCTCGGTCAGGCTCGGCGTGTCTGTGTCAACACGCCGCTGGTCTATCACGATCGCATGGATTTCGGAAGGGTCGAGAGAGTGGGAGCCGCGCCCGGTCATCGGAGGAAGGCCGCGGCGACACCCGCGTCGACCGGGATGTGCAGGCCGGTCGTGTGGCTGAGGTCGCTGGTGCAAAGCACGAAGACCGCGTTGGCCACGTTTTCGGGCAGCACCTCGCGCTTGAGCAGGGTGCGCTGGGCATAGTACTTGCCGAGTTCCTCCTCCGGCACGCCGTAGACGGCGGCGCGCTTGGCGCCCCAGCCGCCGGCGAAGATGCCGGAGCCGCGCACGACGCCGTCGGGGTTGATGCCGTTGACCTTCACACCGTGCTCGCCGAGCTCCGCGGCGAGCAGTCGCACCTGGTGAGCCTGGTCCGCCTTGGTGGCCGAGTATGCGATGTTGTTCGGGCCGGCGAAGACCGAGTTCTTGCTCGAGATGTAGACGATGTCGCCGCCGAGCTTCTGGTCGATCAAGACGCGAGCGGCGGCCCGGGAGACGAGGAACGACCCCTTCGCCATCACGTTGTGCTGCAGGTCCCAGTCCGCGACGGTGGTCTCGAGCAGCGACTTCGACAGCGACAGGCCGGCGTTGTTGACCACGAGGTCGAGCCCGCCGAACGCGAGCACGGTGGCGTCGACGGCGGCCTGCACCTGGTCCTCGTCTGTGACGTTGGCCTGCACGCCGATCGCGACATCCGTCGTGCCGATCTCGGCCGCGGCGGCCTGCGCCTTCTCGAGGTCGAGGTCGGCGATCACGACGCAGGCGCCCTCGGCGGCGAGACGGGTGGCGATGGCTTTGCCGATGCCGGATGCCGCGCCGGTGACCAGGGCGACGCGGGTGGCGAGGGGCTTGGGCTTCGGCATCCGCTGCAGCTTGGCCTCCTCGAGCGCCCAGTACTCGATGCGGAACTTCTCCGCTTCGTCGATGGGCGCATAGGTGGAGATCGCCTCGGCACCGCGCATCACGTTGATGGCATTGATGTAGAACTCGCTCGCCACCCGGGCGGTCTGCTTGTTCGCGCCGTAGCTGAACATGCCGATGCCGGGAACGAGCACGATGAGCGGGTCGGCGCCCCTCATTTTCGGGACCCCGGTTCCACCCTCGCTCGCAGGCTCGCTCGGCGCTGGCGTCGCGGAATCGCTGGCGCGATTCGCTGAGCTCCAGCGGTCGTAGTACGCCTGGTAGTCGGCGCGGTACTCGTCGTGAAGCTCGTGCAGGCGCGCGAGCTGTTCCTCGAGGGACGCGGTCGGCGGCAGGTCGAGCAGCATCGGCTTCACCTTGGTGCGCAGGAAGTGGTCCGGGCAGCTCGTGCCGAGCGCGGCGAGGCGGGGGTGCTCTGAGGACTGCAGGAAGTCGAGAACGACCTCGGCATCCGTGAAGTGGCCGACCTGGGCGCGGTCGGTGGAGGCGAGGCCGCGCAGGGTCGGGGCGAGGGCGGCGGCCCGGGCGGCCCGGGATTCCGGGCTCAACGGGGTGTACCCGTCCAAGACGGTTCCGAACGGAGTGGCTCGCCCGTTCGCGGCGATGAACTTCTCCGCGGTCTCGATGATCCAGAGCGAGTTGGCCTCCGCCTCGTCGCTCGTGTCGCCCCAGGCGGTGATGCCGTGGCCGCCGAGGATGCAGCCGATCGCGTTCGGGTTGGCGGCCTTGATCGCCGCGATGTCCTCCCCGAGCTGCCAGCCCGGCCGGCGCCAGGGAACCCAGACCACCTTCTCGCCGAACGCCTTCGCGGTGAGCGCCTCCCCGTCCGCGGCCGTGGCGAACGCGATGCCGGAGTCGGGATGCAGGTGGTCGACGTGCGCGGCATCCACGAGCCCGTGCATGGCCGTGTCGATCGACGGCGCCGCGCCCCCCTTGCCGTGCAGGGTGTAGTCGAACGCCGCGACCATCTCGTCCTCGCGGTCCACGCCGGGGTAGACGGCGGAGAGGGCGCGCAGCCGGTCGAGGCGCAGCACCGCGAGACCGGACTCGGTGAGGGTGCCGAGGTCGCCCCCGGAGCCCTTCACCCAGAGCAGTTCGACCGGCTCGCCCGTGACCGGGTCGGTCCCGAAGCCCTTCGCGGAGGTGTTGCCGCCCGCGTAGTTGGTGACGCGCGGGTCGGAGCCGAGGCGGTTGCTTCTGGCCACGAGCTCCGCGGCGGTGGGGTTGACGGGCATTGCTACTCCTCAGGCGGCGGGCCGCCTCGATCTGTGGGGTGGTCAGTTGTCAGTGGGCTGGTCGATCGCCGGGAGGCGAGCTCACCAGATGGTGTAGCCACCGTCGATCACGAGGATCGAGCCGGTCATGAACGCCGACGCGTCGCTCGCCAGGAAGACCACAGACGGGGCGATCTCCTCGGGCTGGGCGAAGCGTTTCTGGGGAGCGTCCTGCACCCAGTAGCGCAGGTAGTCCTCGCGGTGCACCGGGGTCATCTCGGTCTCGACGTAGCCGGGGGCGACGGCGTTGACGCGGATGTTGCGGGGCGCCCACTCCTGGGCGAGCGACTTGGTGAGATGGTGCACGGCGGCCTTCGACGCGTTGTAGGCCGGCTGGTTCTGCGGACGGTTGACGATGAGGCCGGACATCGACCCGATGTTCACGATCGACCCGCCGCCGGTCATGTGCCGGGCGGCCGCCACGCTGCTCTTGAAGACGGCCTTCACGTTGAGGTCGAACACGGTGTCCCACTCGGAGTCCGGCACCTCGTCGGCGTCGCGGTGGAAGCAGGCACCGGCGTTGTTGACCAGGATGTCGAGTCCGCCGAGCGCGTCGGCCGCCTCGTCGATCGCCCGGTGCAGCTCGGCATCCGAGGTCAGGTCGGCCTGGATGGCAGTCACGTGGATGCCGGCCGCCTCGAAGTCCTCGAGCGCGACGGCGCTCTGCGCAGAGTCGCGGGCGATGAAGGCGACCTCCGCGCCCGCCTCGGCGATCGCTCGCACGAACGCCTTGCCGAGCCCGCGATTGCCGCCGGTGACGAGGGCCTTGCGCCCGGAGAGGGAGAACAGGTCGAGCACGGTCATGGCGACTCCTCTGGTCTGTCGTGGTTGCCGACCATCATGCTCCCCAGCCGGCCTGCACGCCACCGACCCGGTCGGCGGCGATGGCGGCCTGGTAGCCGGATGCCGCGTAGGCGGCCATCGGGTCGCCGGCGAGCCCGCGGGACTCGCGCCAGGCGGCGAGGTCGCCGCGCACGTCGGTGTAGAAGGCGTCCATGAGGATGCCGTTGGCGCCGAGCACGTCCCCGGCATCCTGCGCCGCCTTCAGCGCGACGCCGTCAACGAGCAGCGCGCGTGCCGTCATCTCCTGCACGTTGAGCACGGAGCGGATCTGGCCGGGGATCTTGTCTTCGACGTTGTGGCACTGGTCGAGCATGAACGCGACGCCGGAGTCCGGTCCGAAGCCACCGCCCCGGATCACCTCGTAGAGGATGCGGAACAGCTGGAACGGGTCGGCCGCCCCGACGATGAGGTCGTCGTCGGCGTAGAAGCGCGAGTTGAAGTCGAACGAGCCGAGCTTGCCGAGACGCAGCAGCTGGGCGACGATGAACTCGATGTTGGTGCCAGGCGCGTGATGGCCGGTGTCGAGGCAGACGAGGGCGCGGTCGCCCAGGGCCGAGACCTGGGCGTAGGAGGTTCCCCAGTCCGGAACGTCGGTGTGGTAGAACGCCGGCTCGAAGAACTTGTATTCGAGCACGAGCCGCTGGCTCTCGCCGATGCGGGCGTAGATCTTCGTGAGGGAGTCGGCGAGGCGATCCTGGCGCCCGCGGATGTCGCCCTGGCCCGGGTAGTTCGTGCCGTCCGCGAGCCAGATCTTGAGGTCCCGCGAGCCGGTCGCGTGCATGATGTCGATGCACTCGAAGTGGTGGTCGATGGCCTTCTGGCGCACGGTCGGGTCGACGTGGGTGAGACTGCCGAACTTGTAGTCGTCGTCCTGGAACGTGTTGCTGTTGATGGTGCCGAGGGCGACGCCGTGGTCGCCCGCGAAGGCACCGAGGGCGGTGTAGTCGTCGACCTTGTCCCACGGGATGTGCAGCGCGACGGTCGGCGACAGGGCCGTGTACTTGTTCACCTGGGCGGCATCCGCGATCTTCTCCTGCGGAGTGCGCGGGGTGCCGGGCGTACCGAACACCTTGAATCGGGTGCCCGAGTTGCCGAACGCCCACGACGGGAGTTCGATGGCCTGCTGGGCGAGCAACGCGGTGATGTCGGTGAATTGCGCCATTGGAATTCTTGTGTCCCTTATTGAGTGTCGATTAGTGAGTGTCGATAGAACATTGAAACGATTCAGTGAATCGTTTCAGGTCCACCATACGGGGTAGAGGGCGAATTGTCACGACCGGGTCCGAGCGAGCTGGTCGTCGAGGTTGAATGCCTCGTCGAGCAAGGAGAACGCCTGATCCGCCGGCACGTCGAGGTCGACGAAGTGCTCGGCCATCGCCGCCTGCCAGCGGGCGTTTACCGGGTGGGCCGCCATGCCATCGAGGTTCGCCTGGAGGTCTTCGGTTTCGAAGTAGCCGATCACGAGACCATCTGGCGAGAGGAAGATCGAGTAGTCGTGCCATCCGGTGTCCCGCAGGGCCTCGAGCATCTCGGGCCACACGGCGGCATGGGCTTCGCGATAGGCCTCGACGTGGCCGGGCTTCACCTGCAGCTGAAAGCACACACGCCTCATGAGCGCCACCGCGGCAGCGTCGCCATGTCCACATGCCGGTGCTCGATGCCGAGAAGCGAGGCGGCAGCGCGGATGTCGCCGGCGCGATGCCCGACGCAGAGGGCCCAGTGGTGGCCGATGCCGGTCTGCGACCACTCGTCCACCCACTCCCCGGGATCGCCGCCAAAGTCGACGCGGGAGGTCGTGTTTCCGATCGCCAGCACGGGGCCAGGCACGACGGTGCCCTCGCTGGTGATGAAGGTGAAGCTGCCGTCGCGGTCCTGGCCGATGCCGAAGGTCGTGACCGGACCCTGTTTCACGTCGAATTCGACGGAGACGCCGTATCCCCGTTTGCCGTGGTAGACACCAAGCCCGCGAAGAAGCGGATCACGTTCGGAGATAGCGAGGTGTGCAGGCCCGTCATGGCCCATCTCCACCACGTTGTCGAAGAAGTTGAGGGCCTGGATCTCGGTGAACGAGCCGCCGGCCCCGATGGTGTGCGCGGCCAACATCGCAAGGCTCGTTCGCAACTCGTATTCCCCGACGAAGGGGATGCCGCGGGCCGTCAGCAGCGAGGCGCCGAGGATCATCCCCGCGCCGAGCCGCTCGTGTTGTTCGCCCTGGAGCCCACGGTGGTAGTAGGCGGCGGAGTCGAGGTCGAAGTCCTCGACCAGGCGGTCGAGACCGACCGACACCTTCGCGCCCCAGGCGAAGTCCTCGTCCTTGACCGAAGGGTCGAGCGTGAAGAGTGACTTCGCGAGCTCCATGCGCTCCCGCACCTGGTCATCCGTGACTTCGGCGACGCGCACCCGCAGGTCGTCGAATTCGAGCACCTCCACGTGGGAACCGAACTGGGTGGAGACGAGAGTCAGGTCGGTGGAGACGTCGAGCATGCCGGGGTAGAGGTGGCCCATCAGGCCGTGGCGGGCGTTGCGCAGCGTGGCGCGAACTCCTGCGGCATGTACCCACTGGTCGATGCGCGCCCACGCGGACTCCTGCTTGAGGTCGCCGGACACGGAGCGGAACGGGATGCCGGCGCGGCGGAAGACATTCGCCACCTCCGGCACGGGGCACTGGCCGCAATACGCGAGCCACTTGCCGGTGTCGAAGTTCGCGTGGTCCATTGCCTCGGTGGGCTGGAGGTCGATCACGAGCACCGGTGTCTTCGAGCGCTGGGCGATCGGCAGAACCATCGATGACGTGAGGTAGGTGGTGAGAAAGATGACGATGAGGTCGCAGTCGGCGACGCGCAGCTTCTCGGCGGCGATGTTCGCCTCTGGGGCGTCCGAGATGAACCCCACGTCGATGACTTCTGCATCGAGAGCATTGAACCGCGACGTCACATAGGCCGAGGACGCTCGCAACTGGGGGAGGAGATCCGGAAACTGCGGCCAGTAGGCGGCGAGACCGCCGGCCACGAGGCCGATCCGGGTCTGGCGGCGCGTCTTCGGCGTGAGAACGTCAGCGCCGGCGAGGGGGGAATTCATCTGGTCTCCGCAAAAAAGGGAAGGGATGCTCTCCCGGGCCGGGCGGCCCGGCCCGGGAGAGCGGAGGGTTTAGAAGTTGTACTGGTCGATGTTCTTAGCGTCGAACTCGGTCGGCGGGCCGACGATGACGGTGTTGTCTGCACCGACCTTCAGGGTGCCGAGGTCACCGGCCTCGAAGGAGTCGCCTTCCTTGCCCGTGATCGTTCCGGCGACCAGAGCCTTTGCGGCATAGACCGCGGCGGTGCCGATCTTTGCCGGGTCCCAGAGCGCGAACGCCTTGACGGTGCCGTCTTTGACGTACTGGCGCATTTGGTTCGGCAGCCCCAGGCCGACCAGGGCGACCTTGCCCTTGTACGCCGAGGTGGAGAGGTAGCGAGCCGTCGCCGCGATGCCGACCGTCGTGGGCGAGATGATGCCCTTGAGGTTCGGGTACGTGGAGAGCAGACCCTGCGCGACCTGGAACGAGGTCGTGTCGTCGTCGTTGCCGTAGACGGTCGCGACGAGGTTGATCTTCGCGTACTTCGGGTTCGACTTGAGTTCGGCCTTCATGAACTCGATCCAGGCGTTCTGGTTCGTCGCGTTGGCGGTGGCGGAGAGGATGGCGATGTCGCCTTCGTAGTTGATCTGCTCGGCGACCTGCTTCACCTCGATCAATCCGACATCCTTCGACACGACCTGGTTGATGAAGAGGCTGCGGCAGTTCTTGGCGGTGTCGGAGTCGAAGGTGATGATCTTCGCGCCTCCCGCCTTCGCCTGGTTGAGCGCCGAGCAGACCGCGTTCGGGTCGTTGGCGGCGATCGCGATGACGTTGATCTTCTTCTGGGTGAGCGTGTTGATGTAGCTCACCTGCGACGAGGCGCTGGCGGTGTTCGGCCCGACGACGGAGTAGGTAACCCCGTCAACCGCCGCCGCGGCCTTCTTTCCTCCGCCGAGTTCGACGTCGGTGTACGGGTTGTTGAGCTGCTTCGGCACGAAGGCGATGCTGAAGCCCTTCGCGCTTCCGCCGGATGACGACGGCGCGCCTCCGGATGCACAGCCGGCGAGAGCCATGGCGGCTGCGGTGGTGATGGCGGAGACCGCCAGGATGCGGCGGACGGCCACGGATCGACCCTCTGCAAGATGAAACAACTTCACTGTTCTTCCTTTCCTAGTGGACTCGTCGCCGGGTGCTCGGCGCCGAATTATCTACGCAGCTGCTGCGTCGTGTAATGGAGCGCGGTTCCTGCGCTTTTCTCTCGAGTGTCGGAGGCCGGTCGTGACGCTTGGTGCGATGACCGAGAGCACGAGAAGCGAGCCGGTGACGATGGTGAGCACGGTGTCGGGAAGGCCGGCGAGCTGCAGGGAGTAGTTGACGGTGCGGATGATGAGAACGCCCGCGACAACACCGACGATGCCGCCCGATCCGCCGAAGATCGAGACGCCGCCGAGCAGAACGGCAGCGACGACGCTGAGTTCGAGGCCGGTCACACTGTCGCTCTGTGCACTCGAGTAGCGCAGCACCCAGAAGATACCCGCGAACGCCGAGATGCCGCCGCTCGCGACATAGAGCCAGAACTTGGAGCTGTTCACCCGGATGCCGACGAAGCGCGCGGCCTCCTTGCTGAACCCGAGCGCGAACAGGGCGCGGCCGAACGGGGTGAAATGCAGCAGAACGCCGAAGGCGATGACGACGATCGCGACGAAGATCATGAAGGTCGGGATACCGGTGGCCCCGATTGTCGACGTGGCGAAGGTCGTGAGATCGATGGGAAAGTCGGCCACCGCATTGTCGCCGATGACGACGAGCGCGAGCCCGCGGAAGAGGGCGAGCGTGCCGATTGTGACCGCGAGCGATGGTAGGCCGATCATCGTGATCAGGATGCCGTTGAAGGCCCCGCAGAGCAGCCCGACGAAAATGCAGGCGACGAACACCCACCAGATGTTCCAGTGCGCGTCATGGAACAGCACGCCCATCACGGCGGCGGAGAGCCCGGCCGTGCTCGCGACAGAGAGGTCGATCTCGCCGGAGATGATGATGAGAGCCATCGGCATGGCCATGAGAAGGATCGGGATGGCGTCGATGAGCAGGAAGCTCACCGTTGCCACCCCCGCGAAATATGGCACGAGCACGCTCGCGATGACCACGATCAGGAGAAGGGCGTACACGGTGTTGGCGTTGCGGCCAAGCAACAGCCTCCGTGCCGTGCTCCTGGCTTTCACGGGCCGGGCGGTGGCGTTCGTTGTGACGGTCTTAGACATTGCGGGCCTCGCTCACTCGCAGCTTGCGGGCGGTTCGAATAGACAGGATGCGGTCGAGCAGAATCGCCGCGATGATCAGCACACCGACGATGGCCTGTTGCCAGAACTTGCTCACGTTGAGTGCCGCCAGGGCGCCGGTCATGGTGGTCAGAAGCACGGCACCGATCGCGGCGCCGGTGACAGTGCCGCTCCCGCCGAAGATCGCGACGCCGCCGACCACGACGGCCGCCACGATCTGAAGCTCGAATCCGGTGCCGGTGTCGGCACCGACCGAGTTGAAGCGCGAGGCGTAGAGAACGCCGGCGAGGCCGGAGAGGGCGCCGCTGGCGATGAAGGCTCCGACGACGCGGCCATTGACCTTGATGCCGAACAAGCGGGCGGCTTCGGTGTCGGATCCGATTGCGTAGAGGTCACGGCCGGCACGGGCGCCGAACATGAACACGGCGGCGATGAGCACCACGATGAGCGCGGCGATCGCAAACAGCGGAATGCCCCACAGCGTCTGCACCGAGAGGTTGCCGAATGCGGGCGGCTCGTTTCCGATGAAGTACTGCGTGCTGCCGGCCCAGGCGTTGTTGATGCCCCGGAAGATGTACAAGGTGCCGAGCGTGATGACGAGCGATGGCACCCCGGCGATGGTCACCACGAGCCCATTGATCGCCCCGAGCACGGCGCCGAAAGCGATCCCGATGAGGAAGACGAGCGGAATCGGGATGCTCGGGAACGCGTGGAACAGCGATCCGGTGCCGAAGGCCGAGAGCCCGAGAATCGCACCGATCGAGAGGTCGACATTGTTGGTGATCACAACGACGGACAGGCCGACCGCCATGATCACGAAGATGGTCGAGTTGAGCAGAAGGTCTTTGACCCCCTGCGCCGCGAGGAATCGCGGATTGACGGTCGCGGTCACGATGATCAGCACCGCGAGAGCGGCGAACACCGAGAACTCGCGGGAGACGAAGATTCTGCCGATCGCGCGGCCCGCGGCGGGCTTCTCGATCGGAGGGGCGGTCATGGTCTGGGTCATTCCGCACTCTCCGACGTTGCGCTTGCGGCGTGCATTACTGCTTCGGCGGTCGCCTCGTCGCGCGAGAGTCGCGCGGAGATGCGGCCCTCGTGCATCACGAGGATGGTGTCGGCCATTCCGAGCACCTCGGGCAGCTCCGACGAAATCATCAGCACGGCGATACCCTGGACAGCGAGCTCGGAAAGCAGACGATGGACTTCGGCCTTGGTGCCGACATCGATGCCGCGGGTCGGTTCGTCGACGATGAGAAACCGGGGACTCGTCGCGAGCCACTTGGCGATCACGACCTTCTGCTGGTTGCCTCCCGACAGGGTCGCTACCGAGAGGTCTTGCGATCCGGTCTTCACCTGGAGTCGTGCGCTCCACTCCTCGGCGGCCCTGCGCTCGTCCTTCGAGTTGATAAGGCCGAATCGGGCGAGCTTCTTACGCAGCGTCAGCGTGGCGTTGCGAGCCACGGACAGGTCCATCACGAGACCCTGCTTGCGGCGATCCTCGGGAACGAAGCCCATGCCGGCATCGATGGCGGACTGGGGCGAGTGCGCTCGGAGGGCCTTCCCTGACATGTGCACGGTTCCCGAGTCATAGCGGTCGATGCCGAAGATGGCTCGGGCGACCTCGGTGCGACCGGCGCCGACGAGACCGGCAAGGGCGACGATTTCGCCCGCATGTACCTCGAAGCTGATGTCGGAGAAGACCCCGACTCGAGTCAGGCTAGACACCGAGAGCACCGCCTCGCCAATGGTGGCCTCTTGCTTGGGGAAGAGCGTCGCGATGTCACGGCCCACCATCTCCCGAACGAGTCCGTCGACGGTGATGTCGGCGGTGGCATGGGTGGCGATGAACGCACCGTCTCGCATCACGGTGATGCGGTCGCAGAGGTCGAAGACCTCTTCAAAGCGGTGGGAGATGAAGAGGATGCCGGTGCCGCGGTCGCGCAGACTGCGAGACACCGCGAACAGGCGCTCGACCTCGACACCGCTCAGCGCCGCGGTCGGCTCGTCCATGACGAGGATGCGCGCGTCGAGCGAAATCGCCTTCGCGATCTCGATGATCTGCTGATCGGCGATCGAGAGACCCTCGGCAACGCGGTCGGGATCGATGGGCACTCCGAGTCGTGAGAACAGCTCGCGGGCCCGCGCCCTCATCGTGGGACGATCGATGAGCCCTAAGCGCCCCCGTGGCTGTCGACCGATGAAGATGTTCTCGGCCACGGTGAGATCCGGGAAAAGGGTCGGCTCCTGGTAGATGACCGATATGCCGGCTGCCTTGCTGTCTGCCGGGGACTTGAAGGTGACCTCGGCGCCGTCGATGACGAATCGACCGGAGTCTGGCTGGTGCACCCCCGCGAGGATCTTGACCAGGGTCGACTTCCCGGCGCCGTTCTCGCCGACGAGTGCGTGGATCTCGCCGGGAAGGATCTCGATCGTCCCGTTGGTGAGAGCGGCGACTGCCCCGAAGGACTTGGTCGCCGAGGACAGCGACAGCGCGGCGTCGATCGTGGGTGCAGTGCTACTGGGGCTCATCGACATTGACGGCTGATTCTCCGCGTTGAGGTAATTGAATCGTTTTAAAATCCGGAACGAGATGAACTCTACGACGTGGCGCTCCCCGTCGTCAAGTGGGATTGTGAATCGTTCCAAAAAAGTTCCCCGTGAGTGTTAAATGCTGGCATCATTCAATGAGCACGCAGTGGAGCGTTGCGCGAAACCCAAGGATCCCCATGTCAGCCAGTGTCAAAGACGTCGCGGCGCTCGCCGGCGTGTCGGTGGGCACCGTCTCCAACGTGATGAACCGGCCGGAGAAGGTGTCGATCGCGGTGGCCAACCGGGTTCAGGCGGCCATCGATGAGCTCGGGTTCGTGCGTAACGACGCCGCCCGTCAGCTGCGGGCTGGTCGAAGCTCCACCATCGGACTCGTCGTTCTCGACGTGCGCAACCCGTTCTTCACCGATCTCGCACGGGGGGCGGAGGACCGCGCGGCGGTCGACGGATTCTCCGTGATCCTCGGCAACAGCGACGAGAAGGCCGATCGCGAGGCCACCTACCTCGACCTCTTCGAGGTGCAACGCATGCACGGGGTGCTGATTTCGCCCTTCGGCGACATCACCCGCCGGCTGCGGCAACTGCGCGACCGCGGAATCCCGGCCGTGCTTGTCGACCGCACAAGCGCCGATGCCTCGTTCAGTTCGGTCTCGGTCGACGACGTAGCCGGCGGCGCTCTCGCGATAGAGCACCTCCTTTCGATCGGCCGTCGCCGCATCGCGTTCATCGGCGGGCCGATGCAGATCCAGCAGGTGACCGACCGGCTCGAGGGAGCGCGAACCGCGGTCTCGGCGCATCCGGATGCCAGTCTCGAGGTGATTACCCTCGACGCCCTGAGCGTGATTGCGGGCCGCGCCGCCGGCACCGGACTGGTCACGCGCGCACCGGCGCAGCGCCCGGACGCCGTGTTCGCGGCCAACGACCTCGTGGCAATGGGAGTCCTTCAGGCCCTCATGATGCAGGGTGCGGACGTTCGCGTGCCCCACGAGATCGCGCTCATTGGGTACGACGACATCGACTTCGCGAGCGCGGCCGTAGTTCCGCTCTCCTCTATCCGCCAGCCGAGCGCGCTCATCGGGCAGACCGCCGTAGAGATACTGCTCGAGGAGGCCGCCGACCCGACCCTGGTGCCGCGGCAGGTGGTGTTCCAGCCCGAGCTCGTGGTGCGCGAGAGCACTGCGACGAGAACATCCCCCGTGCTCGCAGCGTCAACCGGTTGACGGTGGGCGGGGTCGCCTCCGGGCGAACTCCCGCGGGTCTGCCCGTGAGGCGCTCATCCACCACCCACCGCCCAGCGGATGAGGGACGCGACGCTCTGTTTCTGTGAGAGACGCCTCATCCGAAACAGCGGGTACGCCGCGGCGAAACAACGCCGCAACATCCGGGGAATAGGCTCACACCATGGATGGCCTGTTCGACGGATACGGCGCCCAGGCCACCAAGGGTCCAAAGACCGGTGCGAAGCCCTGGGACGAGATGTTTGCGGCCCCGGCCTCCGTGCGCACGGCGTACCGGGAGATCCACTCCGCGCTCGCGCAGATGACCCAGGAGGAGCTGCGCGGGCGCACCGACGCCCTCGCCAGCTCGTACCTCGCCCAGGGCGTCACGTTCGACTTCGCCGGCGAGGAACGACCGTTCCCCCTCGATGCGGTGCCGCGCGTGATCGAGCTCGCGGAGTGGGTGAACGTCGAGGCCGGAATCAAGCAGCGCGTGCTCGCCCTCGAGGCCTTCCTCGCCGACATCTACGGGCGGCAGAACGCGGTCAAGGATGGCGTGATCCCGGCGGCGCTGATCAGCTCGTCGAGTCACTTTCACCGCGAGGCCGCCGGCATCGTGCCGGCGAACGGCGTGCGCATCCAGGTCTCCGGCATCGACCTCATCCGCGACGAGAATGGCGCGTGGCGGGTGCTCGAAGACAACGTTCGCGTGCCCAGCGGCGTGAGCTACGTCATCTCCAACCGGCGAGTGATGGCCCAGACGCTGCCCGAACTGTTCGTGAGCATGCGCGTGCGGCCGGTCGGCGACTACCCGCACAAGCTCCTTCAGGCGTTGCGGGCGAGTGCGCCGGAGGGGGTGGATGACCCGACGATCGTCGTGCTCACCCCCGGCGTCTACAACTCCGCCTACTTCGAGCACACGCTGCTCGCCCGGCTGATGGGAGTGGAACTCGTCGAGGGCCGCGACCTCTTCTGCTCCGGCGGACGCGTGTGGATGCGCACGACGGCCGGCCCCACCCGGGTGGACGTGATCTACCGCCGGGTCGACGACGAATTCCTCGACCCGCTGCAGTTTCGAGCGGACTCGATGCTCGGGTCTCCCGGCCTCCTGCTCGCCGCCCGGCTCGGCAACGTCACCATCGCCAACGCGATCGGGAACGGGGTCGCCGACGACAAGCTCGTCTATACCTACCTACCCGACCTCATTCGCTACTACCTGGGCGAAGAGGCGATCATCCCCAACGTCGACACGTGGCGGCTCGAAGACCCGCAATCGCTCGAAGAGGTGCTCGACCGGCTCGACGAGCTCGTCGTGAAGCCGGTCGACGGCTCGGGCGGCAAGGGCCTCGTCGTGGGTCCGGCCGCGAGCCGCGAAGAGCTCGACCAGTTGCGTGCGCGGCTGCTGGCCGACCCGCGCGGCTGGATCGCCCAACCCGTGGTGCAGCTCTCGACCATCCCCACTCTCGTCGAGGACGGCATGCGGCCGAGGCACGCCGACCTGCGGCCGTTCGCCGTCAACGACGGCAAGGATGTCTGGGTGCTGCCCGGCGGGCTCACCCGCGTGGCGCTGCCCGAGGGCGAACTCGTCGTCAACAGCAGCCAGGGCGGCGGATCGAAGGACACCTGGGTCGTCGGCCAGGACCCCTTGCAGGTCTCTCGGCGCTCGATTCAGGGCCTCGTCGCCGACCAGGCGACCTCCACCGAGGCGATTCCGATCGTCTACAGCGAGGTGCACCACATCGAGCAGGCGCCACGGGACCGTGCGCTCGGCCAGGGCCAGCAAGAACAGCAGCAACAACAGTCGGGGCCGGAATGCTGAGCCGCATCGCCGAGAGCCTGTTCTGGATCGGCCGCTACATCGAGCGGTCTGACGGCACCGCGCGCATCCTCGACGTGCACCTGCAACTGCTGCTCGAGGACCCGTGGATCGAGGAGAACCTCGCCTGCCGTTCCCTGCTGAGCGTCATGGGCACCGATGTGCCAGAGGGCACGGTGCTCACCCGCCAGCACGTTCTCGAGCTCCTCGCCGTCGACCGCTCGGAGCCCGCGTCGATCGCGTACTCGCTCGGCGCCGCGAGGGAGAACGCCCGCCGGGCCCGCGAGATCGTGTCGAGCGAGCTGTGGGAGTGCCTCAATACGACCCGGGCGCGGATGCCGCGCAAGGTCTCGAGCGACAAGGTGCACGAATTCTTCGGCTGGGTTCGTGAGCGCAGCGCCCTCGCTGTCGGCATCATCGAGTCGGCGACGAGCCGAGACGAGGCATGGCAGTTCTTCACGCTCGGCCGCTCCATCGAGCGCGCGGACATGACCGCCCGGTTGCTCTCCACCCGGTCGCTCACCGAGGCGAGCGGGCCGTCCTGGACCACGATCCTGCGCTCGTGCGGGGCGTACGAGGCCTACCTCCGTACCTACCGTGGCGTGCCGAGCGCGCGCAATGCCGCCGAGTTCCTGCTGCTCGACCGGCTCTTCCCCCGCAGCATCCTCTTCTCCGTGCGCCGCGCCGAAATGTGCATGCGCGACATCGAACCGCGCACCGACCGGGTCGGCGTCGCCGACCAGGCGCAGCGGCTGCTCGGCCAGATCCGCAGCGAGCTCGAGTACCGGCCGATCGCCGAGATCCTCGACGACCTGAGCCTGCACATGGACAACGTGCAGGCCGCCACGAGCGCCGCGTCTGAGGCGATTCGCCAGCGGTACTTCCCGACCAATGCCGCGCCCAGCTGGGTCGGTGAGGTCACATGAACCGGCTCCGCATCAAGCACATGACCGGCTTCCGCTACGGCGGCGAGGTCACCGCGAGCTACAACGAGGCGCGGATGCTGCCGACGAGCAGCGACGGACAGTTCGTGCTCTACTCCAACCTCGAGATCCTGCCGATCTCCTCCCATCACACCTACGTCGACTACTGGGGCAGCCGGGTGTCGTCGTTCGAGATCCTCACCCCGCACCAGGAGCTCGCGCTCACCGCCACGAGCCTCGTGGAGGTGCGCCCCCGGGATCATCCGGAGCACGTGGTGACCTGGGAGCAACTCGCCACCGAGGCGGAGCGGGCGACCGAGTACGTGGAGCAGCGCAAGCAGACGAAACGCACAGAGCCTCCGGCCGATGTGGTCGAACTGGCGAGGACGATCGTCGGCGAAACCGACAACCCGTGCGACGCCGCCCTCGCCATCTGCGTGCGCATCGGCGAGAGCGTGGAGTACATGCAGGGGGTGACCGGAGTGCACACGACCGCCGCGGAGGCCTGGGCGCACCGCAAGGGCGTCTGCCAGGACATCGCGCATCTCGCGCTCGGTGCGCTTCGGTCGGTGGGCATTCCCGCGCGTTACGTGTCCGGCTACCTGCATCCGAAGCCCCATGCCGCGATCGGCGAGACGGTGGCCGGCGAGTCGCACGCGTGGGTGGAGTGGTTCTGCGGCGATGGCTGGCGCGGCTTCGATCCGACGAACCAGATCGACATCGGCGACCGCCACGTGACGACCGGGCACGGTCGCGACTACAACGACGTTCCCCCGCTGCGCGGCGTCTACGCGGGGCCGTTCAAGTCGCAGCTGTTCGTCAAGGTGGAGATCACCCGCGAGAGCTGAGGGCGCGGCCCCGGCCTCCCTCCTAACCGGAGAGTGTGCCCCTCCGACAGGTTTGTGCGTGGTCGCCCCTGGCCAGTCGCGACGAACGGGAACAATCCCGGGCGCCCGGGAGCGCGGGTCTGACACAATGGGGCCAGTTCGAGGGGGAGAACCGTGCGATTACACAGCAACGCGGTGACAGTCGTGCGGGCGATGCGGTCGCCGGCCCGATTCGGCATCATCGGCGCCGCCCTCGCCCTCACCTATCTTCTCGGGGTCTCGGCGGTGTTCCTCACTCCCGCCGGCTCAACGACGGCGGCGTGGTGGCCGGCCGCGGGTGCCGCGGTGCTCGCCGTGCTGTTCGCGCGCCGCGCGCGGTGGGCCGTCGCGGCCCTGATCTTCGTCATCGGCGTCGCCTCCAACTTTTCGGCGGGCCGGCCGATTCTCGTTTCCATCGGATTCGGCGTGGCGAACGCGAGCGAGGCCTGGATCGTTGGCTCCCTGCTCTCCGGCGGCCCCCACGATCCCGGGCTGCGCACCATGGGGGACGTCGGTCGGCTCCTCATCTCTGCGACGCTGGGGGCCCTCGCGATCGGCGCGCTCGCCGCGCTCGTCGTGCTGCTCGCGGACGGGGGCGACTTCGTCGCGACGATGGCAGCCGTCATTGCATCCCACGCGTCGGCGGTCATCGTCATCGTTCCGACCGCCCTCGCGTCCTTCGGCGGCCCCGGCTCGGGCCGCCGGAGCGAACAGGTGGCCCAGATTCTGGTCGCGGCCGCGGTTCTCGGCTTCGTGTTCTCCCTCTCCAATTCGCTTCCGCTCGCGTTTCTCACGCTTCCGGTGCTGTCCTGGGCGGCCTTCCGCTTCGGCTTCGGATTTGTGATCGCCGAACTGTTTGTCACCGCGGTCGTCGCGTCGGTGCTCACCTCCCTGGGCGGCGGGCCCTTCGCCGGCGCCGAGTTCCTCGGCACGAGCGTGACCAACGAAATGCTTCAGATCTTCATCGTCGCGCAGGCTGGGTCGGTGCTCTTCTACGGCGCCGGGCGGCTCGAGCGCGAACGGCTCGCCAGGCAGGTTGTCGCCCGCGAGCAACTCCTGCGCGGTGGCCTCGTCGGCGCGCAGGTCGGACTGCTCATCCTCGAGCCGCGAGTGTTTCCCGAGGCTCGGATCGTGCTCGGCAATCTCGCCGCGGCCCGGTTGTTGGGGTGGCCGGAACTGGACGGCATCGCGGACGCCAGCGTCGGCACGAGGGTGATCGACCTCACGCGGCCCGACCCGGTGATTCGGATCCTCGCCAGACACTTCGCGGGCGACGGCACGGCGCAGGCGGGCGAGGCGACCACACCCTCCGGGCGACGGGTGCAGTTCTTTCTCAGCACCCTCGGCACCGACTCCGATGGCGAGATTCTCACCGCGCAGTTCGTCGACATCACCGAGCGCCATGCCCTGGAAGTCGCCAACGAAAAGGCCCTGCTGCGCGAGCAGGAGCTCGTGGACCAGCTGCGCGACCTGAACCGGCAGAAGGACGATTTTGTCTCGTCGGTGAGCCATGAGCTGCGCACCCCGATCACGAGCATGCTCGGATTCGCAGAGGAACTGGAGGACTCCGTCGTTGATCCGACCCAGAGCGGATACGTCCAGGTGATCCTGCGCAATGCCCGGCGGCTGGCCGACCTGGTGGAAGACCTCCTCGAACTCGGAAGCATGACCTCCAGGGTGCCCGTGCGCGATGCCGTGCTCGTCGATGCCAATGCGGTGGTCCTGGAATGCATCGTCGAGCAATCCACCACCGCGAGGGATCGCGGAATCGAGGTCTCGATGTCGCTCTCCGCCGAGTCGCCGTGGGTCAGATCCGCCTCCCACGACCTGGCGAGGATCGTCTCGAATCTCCTCTCGAATGCCATCAAGTTCTCGCTCGCCCACGGTTCGGTGAGTGTGAGCACCACGTGTGAGGCGGATGAGGTGCGCATCACGATCGCGGACAGGGGGCCGGGCATCCCGCCAGACGATCTCGAGCGGGTGTTCGAGCGCTTCTATCGCTCACCGGCCGAGGCGCTCCGGGTGATTCCGGGCACCGGGCTCGGGCTCCCGATCGTGAAGTCGCTCGTGGAACGCCACGGCGGCCGCCTCACCCTCGAGAGCGACCACGTGCTCGGCGGCACCACTGTGTGCGTGATGTTCCCCACGGAGCCGGCCCCGGCGACGGTATCGTAGCGCCGTCAGCCCTTCTGCGCGGTGACCTCGTCGGCGAGCACGGCCTGCAACTGCTGCTGGCCGTCGTGGCTCAGGCTCAGCCGTCGATCGGCAAAGTGCAGTCGAAGGTGCCGGTACCGAATCAGCCAGCCGAGCGCGACCGCCGCGGCCAGGATTCCGGATGCCGCCCCCACGCCGAGCGCCCAGCGCGGCCCGAACTCGTTGGCGACCCA
Organism: Lacisediminihabitans sp.; assembly: GCF_036569425.1. GTDB lineage: Bacteria > Actinomycetota > Actinomycetes > Actinomycetales > Microbacteriaceae > Lacisediminihabitans. Next base: position 30,039 of record NZ_DATCQQ010000020.1, on the reverse strand, counting down.
GCCGACGACGGGGGCACCGATCGGGGTGCCACCCATGAAGATCGCCATGTAGATGGCCATCACCCGGCCGCGCACCGGGGCCGGCGTCGACAGTTGCACTGCCCCGTTCGCGGTGGTCATCAGGGTCTGCGAGGCGAGCCCGACCACGGTGAGGGCGACGGCGAAACCCCAGAAGCTCGGCATCACCGCGGCGACGATGCAGGCTACGCCGAAGACCGCTGTCGACACGAACAGAAAGCGCAGGCGAGGCTTCTCGCGCCGCGCCGAGAGCAGCGCGCCGACCACCGAACCGACGGCCATCACCGACGAGAGCAGGCCGAATTCGGCAGCCCCCTTGTGGAAGATGGCGGTGGTCATGGTGGAGATGAAGATGGGGAAGTTGAGGCCGAAGGTGCCGATCAGGAAGACCATGACGAGGATCACGCAGATGTCGGGCCGGGTGAGCACGTAGCGGAATCCCTCGGCAAGCGCGCCACGTTGGCGCGGCGCCCGCGGCATCCGCTGAAGCTCGCTCACCCGCAGGAACTTGAGGGAGACGAGCACGGCACCGAAGGAGGCGGCATTGATCAGGAACACCGGCCCGGCGCCGACGAGAGCCGTGAGCACCCCTGCCAGAGCCGGGCCGATCATCCGCGCCGCGCTGAACGACGCCGAGTTGAGGGCGACAGCGTTGGAGAGGTTCTGCCGCCCCACGAGCTGCGAAACGAAGGTCTGCCTGGCCGGTGCGTCGAAGGCAGCGGCGCAGCCGAGAAGAAGCGCGAAGACGTAGACATGCCAGAGCTGCACTATTCCGGTGACGGTGAGGATGCCGAGGACCAGGCCGAGCACGCCCATGGCCGCCTGCGTGGTCATGAGCACTTTTCGCTGGTCGAAGCGGTCCGCGACGAGACCGCTGAGCGGCAGCAGAAGGAGTTGCGGACCGAACTGAAGCGCCATGACGAATCCCACCGCCGCCGCGTCATGGTGGGTGAGCTGGGTGAGCACGATCCAGTCCTGGGCGGTGCGCTGCATCCACGTTCCCACGTTGGAGACCAGCGCGCCGGCGGCCCACACGCGGTAGTTGAAGCCGCTCAGCGAGCGGAACATGGCACTCACCGGTCGGCGAGCTCCCTGAGGATCGGCGCGACCTCGTCGAGCAGGCGACGTTGCTCCGGGGTGAGCAGCGCCAGCCGTTTCGTGAACCAGGCGTCCCGCCGCCGTCGGGTCTCGTCGATGAAGGCATGGCCGACATCCGAGAGGTCCAGGGTCACCTTGCGGGCGTCGTCCTCGGCGGTGACCCGGGTGACGAGGCCCGCCGCGACGAGGGCGTTCACCGTGCGGTTCATGCTCGGCGGCGTCACGTGCTCGTGCTCGCTGAGGGAGCCGAGGGTCTGCGAGCCCTTGTTCGACAGCGCGAAGAGCACGCTGCGCTGGCCCTCCGTCACGTCTTCGTCGGCCTGCATTGAACGGATGCGGCGGGCGAGTCTCTGGATGGAGAGGCGGAGTTCTTGATCGTCGTGAGGCACAATTGATTAGCCTAGCAAATTAGCCTTGCTAATGAAAATCCGGGGCCAGCGGGGCGCAATACACTGGGGGCACGAATTCGCGAGCGGAGGAGGCCGGATGATCCAGTTCATCGCCGCATGCCAGGAGCGCACTTTCGTCGACGCGGACGGCGTGACGATCCACTTCTACCAGTGGAAGGTCGGCAAGCCGCGCGGAATCGTGCAGATCGCGCACGGCCTCGGCGAGTATGCCGGCCGCTACGAGGAGCTCGCGCAGAAGCTGGTCACCGCCGGCTTCACCGTGTACGCCGACGACCACCGCGGGCACGGTCAGACGGGGCTCGACCAGTGGGGTGGCGATCACTCGAAGCTCGGTGACCTCGGTCCGGGCGGCATCCGCTCCACGATCGCGGAGGTGCGGCAGCTCAGCCAGATCATCCGGGAGGAGAATCCGGGAGTCCCGCTCGCCCTCCTCGGGCACAGTTGGGGATCGCTCATCGCGCAGTCGATCGTCAACAAGCACTCCGAGGACTACGACGCCCTCGTGCTCACCGGCACCGCGTACCGCACGCTCATCCACATGAACGGCGGTGACCTCGCCAAGAAGCACGCCCACCTCGGCAGCACCGGCTACGAGTGGCTCAGCCGCGACGACAGCGTCGGGCAGGCGTTCCTCGACGATCCGCTCACCTTCAAGGCCAACGGGATGAAGCTCTTCGGGCTCGTCGATAGCCTGCGGCTGCTCGGCCGCCCGGCCAGGAAGCTCGCCAGGGACATCCCGGTGCTGATCCAGATCGGCAGCGAGGACACGCTCGGCGGGGAGCGCAGTGTCGAGAAGCTCGCGCGGGCGTACCTCAGCCGCGCGCAGCTCAGCGACGTCGAACTCATCGTCTATGCCGATGCCCGGCACGAGATCTTCAACGAGACCAATCGCGAAGAGGTCTACGCGGACACGATCGCCTGGCTGCTCTCCCGCCTCGCCCCCGCGACCTGACCGCCGGCCTCACCCGCGCTCTCACCCGCGTTCTCACCCGCGTTCTCACCCGCGTTTCTCCGGAGGTTTCGCGCTATTCGGCCCGCTGCGGCCGTTTTGGGGCTTCGCCGCCCGGATGCTCCGGAGAAACGTGAGTGCGTGCGGACGGGACGGCGGGCGAGCCGTGGCGCACCGGCTGCGGTTCGCCGCGCTGCCGCATCCGCCCCATCCGCCCGCGTTTCTCCGGAGGTTTCGCGCTATTCGACCCGTTTGGGGTCGTTTTGGGGCTTCGCCGCCCGGATGCTCCGGAGAAACGTGCGTGCGTGCGTGCGTGCGTGCGGGCGTGAGCGCGGGCGTGGGTGCGGGCGAGGACGTGAGTGCGTGCGGGCGCGAGGTGCGCGGCGGGGCGGGTGCGGGCGGGCGAGGCATAGGCTTGAGCGGGCAGTCGATTCGAAAGGCACCTCATGCACGGCGAGTTCAAGGTTCCGGGCGGCAAGCTGGTGGTGGTCGACCTCGACGTCGTCGACGGCCTGATCGCGAACTTCCACCTGTCCGGGGACTTCTTCCTCGAGCCGGACAGCGCCCTGGGCCGCATCGACAGCGCGGTGAACGGCCTGCCGGAAGACAGTGACGCGGCCACGATCGTCGCCGCGGTGCGCCGAGCGCTGCCGGAGGATGCGATCCTGCTCGGATTCGCGCCGGAATCGGTGGCCGTGGCCGTGCGCCGCTCGCTCGCCCGCGCGACCAGCTGGACCGACTACGACTGGCAGCTCATCCACGGGGAGGCTTACCCGCCCGTGTTGCAGATGGCGCTCGACCAGGTGCTCTCGGAGGAGGTCGGCTCCGGACGCCGCCAGCCGACCCTGCGCATCTGGGAGTGGAATGAACCTGGCGTGGTGATCGGCAGCTTCCAGTCGGTGAAGAACGAAGTCGACCTCGAGAACGCGGCGAAGTACGGATTCCAGGTGGTGCGCCGGGTGAGCGGCGGCGGAGCCATGTTCATGGAGGCGGGTTCCGTGATCACCTATTCGATCTACGCGCCGATCGAACTCGTGCAGGGCATGACCTTCGCCGATTCATACGCCTTCCTCGACGAGTGGGTGATCACCGCTCTCAAGTCGCTCGGCATCGACGCGTTCTACCAGCCGCTGAACGACATCACGAGCCCCACCGGCAAGATCGGCGGCGCCGCCCAGAAGAGGCTCGGCACCGGCGCCGTGCTGCACCACGTGACCATGAGCTATGACATGGACGGCGACCGCATGGTCGAGGTGCTGCGGATCGGGCGCGAAAAGATGAGCGACAAGGGAACGAAGAGCGCGAACAGGCGCGTTGACCCGCTGCGGAGCCAGACCGGGCTCAGCCGCGCCGCGATCATCCAGCGCATGGAGGAGACCTTCACCGGCCTGTACGGGGCGACGTCGAGCGACGTCACGATGGACGAACTGGCCCGCGCCCAGCAGCTCGTCGTGGACAAGTTCGGCACCGAGGAGTGGCTGCAGCGCGTTCCCTAGTCGCGCCGAGCGGCCGGGCGAATCGACACCATCCACGAATCGCCGAAGTGTCGATTACCCTTGAGGCATGAACTGGTGGATTTTCGGTGCCGTGGTGCTTGGCGTCGTTGTCCTCGGTTACCTCGCGCAGCGGTTCGGTCTCATCGACCTCAGCGGCCATGACAAGCCCAAGAGTTCGGGCACCGGGGCCGGACTCATCGGCATCGGCGACGAGGTCTTCGCGCCCGCACGGCATGAGGCGGCGATGGAACTGGATCGCCAGACGATTCTCCCCGCCCCGGCACCGGTGGCGGGAGATCCGGATCGGGGCATCTACAACGGCCAGGTCAAGATCGACCTCAATCGCGGATCCCGCCGAAGCTAGCCGCGCAGCTCGAGCTCCTGGTATTCCGGGTGCTGCTCGAGCCAGTCGACCACGAACGGGCACTCGGCCACCACACGGTAACTCGTGTCGGTGCGGATGGCGTCGAGCACCGACTGCACCATTTCCGAGCCGAGTCCGCCGCCCCGCAGGTGCGGGTCGATCTCGGTATGGGTGATGTGGATGGAATTGCCGCGCAGGGTGTAGTCGGTGAGCCCGACCTGTACGCCGTCCTTCTCGAAGACGTACCGGTTCTGACCCGGGAGATGCAGCACTTCTGTAGACATCCATCGAGCCTACGTTCGGCGCGCTCGACGACGCAACGTGACGGGCGCGATGCGAGAATGAGGGAATGCCCCCACTCTTCACAGCCGATTCCCCGAATCGGGTGATTCTGGGAGACAACCTGAAGGTTGCGGCCGGGCTGCCCGATGGCGCATTCACCCTCATCTACCTCGATCCGCCGTTCAACACCGGGCGCAGCCAGGCCAGGCAGTCGACGACGAGCGTGCGGTCGGTGGACGGCCCGATCCGGGGGTTCAAGGGCCAGCAGTACGAGCGCATTCGGGGCGACCTGATGAGCTACGACGACCGTTTCGAGGACTACTGGTTGTTTCTCGAGCCGCGGCTCGCCGAGGCCTGGCGCCTGCTCGCCGACGACGGCACGCTGTACCTGCACCTGGACTTTCGCGAGGCGCACTATGCCAAGGTGCTGCTCGACGCGCTGTTCGGTCGGGAGAGCTTTCTCAACGAGATCATCTGGGCGTACGACTACGGGGCGAAATCCAAGTCGAAGTGGCCCACCAAGCACGACACGATCCTCGTCTACGTGAAGAACCCGCAGGCGTATCATTTCGATTCGACCGCGGTCGACCGCGAGCCGTACATGGCCCCCGGTCTCGTGACCGCCGAGAAGGTCGCTCGCGGCAAGCTTCCGACGGATGTCTGGTGGCACACGATCGTCTCCCCGACCGGTCGTGAGAAGACCGGATACCCCACGCAGAAGCCGGAGGGGATCCTGCGCCGCATCGTGCAGGCATCCAGCCGCGAGGGCGACTGGGTGCTCGACTTCTTCGCCGGATCCGGCACGACGGGTGCGGTCGCGGCCGCTCTCGGCCGCCGGTTCGTGCTCGTCGACCAGAGCGAGGAGTCGATCGCGGTGATCGGCGCCCGGCTGGCCAAGGCCGGAGTCGAGTTCACCTAGCGCGCGCGTCAGGTGGCGATCGGGATCGCGGCGGCCTTGCCCACGCTGGCGGCCCAGTCGCGAGCACGGTCGAGTTCGCCGTCTTCGAGCACCGTGTCCTTGGACACGAGGAAGCTCGCCGCGGGGAGCACCGCGTGCGAGCCGCGTGCCTTCAACTCGTGTTCGATGCGCCCGGAGGCGGCCCCGGAGAGAATCCGTGCGATGTCCGCCCGGGTGTCGAACGCCGCGAACAGGGCCGGCACGCGATCCAGGCCGTCGATCCACTCCCGCACCCCGGTTCCCGGGGCGAGCGGTTCGAGGCTGAGCCTCCTGGCCGGGTCGTTGGCCCAGTTGCGCGCCTCGTCGCGGGACGCCTGACGGCTCATCCCGTGGACGTGGGTCGGACCGCCGACCAGCAACAGACTCGCGGATTCCGCGGCATCCTTTGCCGAAGCGTCATTGACGTTCGCCACGGTCGCCGGGCCGTACGGGGTGAGCCCCTCAGCGATCGCCGCGGCGACCTGGCGCGTGTTGCCGAACATGGATTCGTAGACGATGACGATGCTCATGACGTCTACGCTTCCAACTCCCGGCGCGTCCGGTCAGGGTCGAAGGTCCCTTGGCCCGGTCAATTCGCGCGCGAGTCGTACAGGGCACGGGCCGCCAGAATCTCGTCCGAGCTCTCGTGGGCCCAGCGGGCGAACGCGAGGGCCGGGGCGAGCAGGGTCTCGCCGAGGGCGGTGAGACGGTACTCCACCCGGGGCGGGATCTCGGCGAAGCTCGCGCGGCTCACGAGGCCGTCCCGCTCAAGCTTTTTGAGCGTGAGGGTGAGCATGCGTTGCGAGATGCCGGGCACGCGCAGCTTCAGCTCGCCGTAGCGCACGGCGCCCTGCTCGAGCATCCCCACGACCAGGAGCGTCCACTTGTCGCTCAGGTGGTCGAGCAGGTCCCGGATGCTCTCGCCGGACTGCACGGTGGCCGAGCACAATTCCTGCATCTCCCCGGCCTCCGCCGGTAACCCCTGGTGCACGGCGTTCTCCGTTTCTTCCCTCGGTGTTCGCGACGAACACTGCAGTGCGTGGCACCGATGGGCTATAAAAGTAACCAATCGTGCTGTTGGTTACTGATCGTAACTGACCCAACCGAGAGAAGACATCATGACCGTCGCCCTGTGGATCACCTCCGCCCTCCTCACCATGATCTACCTTCTCGCGGGCGTGATGAAGGTCGCCAGCAGCAAGGAGGCCGTGCAGCCGCAGATGGCCTATGTCGAGGACTTCGCCGCCGGGCAGGTGAAGGCCATCGGCGCGGTCGAGTTGCTGGGCGCGCTCGGCGTGATCCTGCCGCTCGCGACCGGCATTGCGCCCGTGCTCACCGGCGTTGCCGCGGTCGGACTCGCGGTCGTTCAGGTCGCTGCGCTCGTCGTTCACGTGCGCCGGGGCGAGAAGAGCCTGCCCGTGAACATCGCGCTGCTGCTGCTCGCCGTTGCGGTGGCCGCGCTGCGCTTCGCCACCCTGTAGAGCGGATGCGGGGGGCCGGTGGTCAGGCGGAGTCGCGCTCCACGATGTGGGTCTCCATGATGCGCTGGTGTTCGACGGTTTCGCCGCGCAGGAGCCCCAGCAGCATCCTGGCCATCTCGGCGCCCATCGCCTCGGACGGCTGGTGCACGGTGGTCAGGTGGATCGCGCCGCTCGTTGCCGATGGCGAGTCGTCGAATCCGAGCACCGCGACGTTACCGGGGATAGCGAGGCCGCGCTCGAGCAGCACGGAGATCGCACCGGTGGCCATGAGGTCGCTCGCGACGAAGACCGAGTCGAGGTCGGGATGGCGGTCGAGGATCTCGCGCATGGCCCGCGCTCCGCTGGCGAGGGAGAAGTCGCCGTAGGCGATGCGTGCCGTGGAGAGCCCGGCGTCGGTCATCGCGCGCGCCCAGCCGGTGGCCCTGTCGAGTCCGGCCGGCATGTCCGGCGGCCCCGCGATCGTGGCGATGCGCGAGTGGCCCTTCTCGATGAGGTATCGCGTGCCGCGCTCCGCGGCGGCCACATTGTCCACGTCCACGAAATAGGCCGGCGGGCCGTCGAACAGCATGGGCCGACCGCCGAAGACCACGGGCATGGCGCTCGTGAGGTTGCCGAGGAACACGTCGCCGGAGTGGTGTGACACCACGAGCGCTCCGTCTGCGTTGCCGCCGGCGAGATACCGCAGGGTCTTCGCGCTCGGATGGGACTGCGCCACCTGGAGGGTGAGCACGTAGTCGCTGTCGTCGAGGGCACGGGTGATGCCCTGCACGACGGACGCGAAGTATGGGTCTCCGAAAAATCGGGTTATGTCTTCGGGAATCACGAGCGCGATGGCCATCGTCTGATTGTTGGCCAGCGACCGGGCGGCGCGGTTGGGGATGTAGTGCAGCCGCTCGATCGCCTCGTGCACGGCGGTCTCGACATCCGGGCTCACCTGGTTCGACCCGTTCACCACGCGCGACACCGTCGACCGGGAGACGCCAGCCTCGGCTGCAACCGCTTCCAGCGTCGGGGCGACGCGGCGGGGTGGGAGCACGGTACTCATGTGAATCGAAAGTATAGCCAGTGATTCCGGGGGGCTAGAGGGATCGCCGGGCGATGATCTCCCGGTACTCGATCGAGCTGTCTTTGAGGGTTCGCTGCTGGGTCTCGTAGTCGACCCGCACGATGCCGAATCGCTTGTCGTAGCCCCAGGCCCACTCGAAGTTGTCCATGAGCGACCAGTAGAAGTAGCCCTTCACCTCGACTCCGTCATCGATCGCATCGAGGATCGCACCGAGATGCAGTCGAAGGAACTCGAGCCGGTCGGCATCGTGCACCGAGCCGTCGGCCTCGACGACGTCGTTGTATGCCGCGCCGTTCTCCGTGACATAGAGGTCGACGCCGGGCGCGCCGGTGTACTCGTCGCGCACGCGCCGCAGGAGCCTGGTGAGCCCCTCGGGCTGCACCTCCCAATCCATGGCGGTGAGCGGGAGCCCACGCGGATGCCAGAACACGCCGTCGGCGGCGGGAAATGGCGAGCGTTTCGGCCGCTCGGAGGGCGCCGCCGTCGTGGCCTCGGCGAGGCCGGGCCGTGAGCTCACGTAGTCGCCGTGGTAGTAGTTGACGCCGAGAACGTCGATCGGCGCGGAGATGATGGCCAGGTCGCCCGGCTGCATGACCGTCTCGAAGTCGTTGCCGGCGACATCCGCCAGCACGTCCACGGGGTATTCGCCGCGAAAGATCGGGTCGAGAAAGAACCGGTTGAACTGCCCGTCGATGCGGCGAGCGGCGTCGACGTCCCCCGGCTCGTTCGGATCGACCGGGTCGGCCACGGTGAGGTTGAGGGTGATGCCGAGCTCGAGGGACGTGTCGCGTGACCGCAGCTCGTTCACGACGAGGCCGTGCCCGAGCAGCAGGTGGTGCGCGGCGGCGAGGCCGGCCGGCACCTCCTGGCGACCGGGGGCGTGCTCCCCGCCGATGTAGCCGAGAAAGGCCGCGCACCAGGGCTCGTTGAGCGTCGTCCACGCGGTGACCCGGTCACCGAGTACGTCGTGCACCGTCGCCGCGTACTCGGCGAAGCGGTACGCGGTGTCGCGGTTGGTCCAGCCGCCCTTCTCCTCGAGCGCCTGCGGCAGGTCCCAGTGGTACAGCGTGAGCCAGGGCTTGATGTTCTTCTCGAGCAGCTCGTCCACGAGTTTCGAGTAGAAGGCGAGGCCCGGCTTGTTCACGTCGCGGCCGTCGGGGCGCACCCGCGACCAGGAGGTGGAGAAGCGGTAGGTCTGCAGGCCGAGGTCCGCCATGAGCGCAACGTCATCCGTGTGCCGGTGGTAATGGTCGCAGGCCACCTCGCCGTTGTCGCCGTGCACGACGGCGCCGGGCAGGCGGCAGAAGACGTCCCAGACGGAGTCGGTGCGCCCCTCTTCGTGGGCAGCTCCCTCGATCTGGTAGGCGGCGGTCGCGGCACCGAACAGGAAGTTGTTGGCGAATCCGCGACGCGTGGCCGTCTCTCGCGCTGGCGTCGTGTCGAACATCTGTGTCATCCCTTTACCGCTCCTTGCATGATTCCTGAGATTAGCTGCCTTCCGGCGACGATGAAGAGCACCAGGAGGGGAAGCGTGGCGAGAACCGCGCCGGCGAGCACGATCGAATAGTCGACATACTTGGCCGATTGCAGCTGGCTGAGGGCCACCTGGAGGGTCGGGTTCTGCGGAACGACGAGCAGCGGCCAGAGGTAGTCGGTCCAGGCGGTCATGAACGTGAAGAGACCGAGGATGGCCATCGCGGGCCGGGCGGCCGTCACGCCCACGTGCCAGAAGGTGCCGATCATGGTGGCGCCGTCGACGCGTGCGGCCTCGATCAGCTCATCGGGGATGACGTCGACGAGGTACTGGCGCATGAAGAAGACGCCGAACGCCGTGACGAGCGTGGGGATGATGACCGCGCCGAGCGTGCCGGTCCAGCCGAACTGCCGCATGAGCATGAAGAGCGGGATGATGCCGAGCTGAGTGGGCACCGCGAGGGTCGCGACGACGAAGACCAGCAGGCCCTCACGGCCGCGGAAGCGGAGCTTGGCGAACGCGTAGCCGGCGAGGGTGGAGAAGCTGACCACGGAGAAGGTGATCACGCTCGAGACGATGATGCTGTTGCCGAGGGCGCTCCAGAACGGGATGGTGTCCAGCACCTCGCCCACATTCGCCCAGAACTGACCACCGGGCAGCAGCGGCGGCCAGGTGTCGCTGAGCGCGGTCTTGTCACTCGAACCGATCACGAACGACCACCACAGGGGGTACGCGCCTCCGACCACGGCGGCGATGAGCAACCCGTAGACGAGGAATCCGGGGCGGCGTTCGATGCCGAGGCCGCGCCGTCGGCGTGGCCCAGGTGGGGCTTCCGACAGGGCCGGGGTGCTGGTGGTCATGATCGAGGCTCCTGGTGGGACTCTGCGGGCAGACGGGCGATGGTGCTCGATGGTGCGTCCGGGGACGAGGCCAGCCGGGCCCTGGCGAAGACCCGGGCGGTGCGGCGCTGGGACTTGCGGGAGTCCGAGGTGGCGATGCGGCTGGAGAGGAAGAAGTTGATCAGACCGATGAGCACGATGATGATGAACAGGATCCAGGCGATCGCGGCGGACTTGCCGAAGTTCTCCCGGTTGAAGGCCACATCCCACATGTAGAGCACCGTCGTCTGGTACTGCCGGAACGGGCCGCCGGGCACGGAGCTCGACGCGTTGAACAGCTTCGGTTCCGTGAAGATCTGCAGGCTTCCGATGGTGGACGTGATGATCACGAAGATGACGGTGGGTCGGATGCTCGGGATCGTGATCGAGAAGAACCTCTGCACCGCATTCGCGCCGTCGATCGCCGCGGCCTCGTGCACGTCTTTCGGCACGGCCTGCATCGCGGCCAGCAGGATCAGCGCGTTGTAGCCCGTCCAGCGCCAGTTGATCATCGACGCGATTGCGAGGTGCGACGGGAAGAGCTCGGTCTTCCACATGATGGGGTCGATGCCGATGGTCTGCAGGATGTTGTTGACGAGCCCGTACTTTTCGGAGAAGACGCTGCTGAAGATGAGTGCGACGGCCACCGGCGTCACGACGTATGGCAGCAGCACGCCCAGGCGCCAGAAGGTCTTGGCTCGCAGGTTCTGGTCGAGCACCGCGGCGATGATGAGGGCGCCGATCAGCTGGGGTATTGCGGAGATGAGGAAGATGCTGAACGTGTTGAAGATCGAGTTCCAGAACAGCGGGTCGGCCAGTTCGGCGGCGTAGTTGTCGAATCCCACCCACTTGCCAGGGCCGGTGAGCAGGTTCCAGTTGTTGAGCGAGACCACGAAGGTGTAGACGAGGGGGAAGACCCCGACGAGCCCGAACAGGATGAAGAACGGCGCGACATAGACGTACGGTGAGAACTTCACGTCCCAGCGGCCGAGCTTCTGCCGGAAGGTGAGGTCGGCGCCGCGGTTGCGCCGCTCGAGCGCGCCGCTCTTCGCCGGTTGGGTCACGGTGGAAGTCATGAAGAAAACCTTCTGTGGGAGGAGGCCCCCGGAACCGAAATCCCGGGGGCCTCCACTGGTGATGGACTGCTACTTGTTGACGACGAGCTGCTTCAGCAGGGTCATTGCGTGAGTCCACGCCGTCGCCCCGTCGGCCTTGCCAGAGTCGATCTCCTTGATCGACGGCCCGAAGACCTGCTCCTGGATGGTCGAGTCGTCCGGTCCCTTGTACTGCGCCACGACGCCCTTCGCCCGGGAGGCGAGGATCGTGCCGACTGGGGCCTCGTTGAAGAACTTCGTCAGCGCGCTCGAACCGGTGACCCCGGCATCCGACTGCGCAGCGACAACGCTCGGGAAGGTGCCGGCCGCCTGGAAGGAGGCCGCCTCCTGCTTCGCGGAGGTGAGCCACGCGGCGAGCGCCGCGGCCTCAGCCGGGTGCTTCGACGTGGTCGGCACGGTCAGGAACGAACCGCCCCAGTTGGCTGCGCCGCCGGGGAAGACGTCGGCGAAGTCCCACCCGGATGCGGAGCTGCCGCCCGCGGACTCGACCTGGCCCTTGACGACACCGAGCATCCAGCCCGGGCAGACGAAGGTCGCGAACGAGCCGTCGACGAAGGCCTTGCCCTTGCCCCAGTCCCACTGGGACTGGTTGCTCGAGAGGCCGGCCTTGGCGCCGTCCGCGAGCTGGGTCCACAGCGCCTGAAGCTTGGCGTTGCCCTCGACGTTGAGCTTGCCGTCCTTCGTGTAGTAGCCCTCGGGGAGCTGGTTGACCATGGCATTCCAGACGAAGCCGCTCTGGTCGTACCAGGCCTTGCCGGTCTTGGCGTGGTACTGCTTGCCGAGCTCGAAGAACTTGTCCCAGCTGGCGTCCTTGCCGCCGAAAGCCGCCGCGACGGCGTCCCGGTCGCTCGGCAGCCCGGCGTCGGCGAGGAGCTTGCCGTTGTAGCAGAGCCCCTCCGGCCCGATGTCGGTTCCGTAGCCGATGATGCGCTTCTTCGAGTCGGTGACCTGCTTGACCTTCCACGACACCCAGTCGGCGGCGGACTTGTCAGCGCCGTACTTGGTGAGGTCGACGAAGGAGTCGGAGACCTGCATCACCTTGCTCAGCCAGCCCTCCTCGACGGCCTGCACGTCGGGGAGGCCGCTTCCGGCGGCCTGCTTGGTCTGCCAGTCGGTCTGCGCGTTGCCGCCGGTGTCGATGTTCGTGGCCTTGATGGTGATGTTCTTGTGGTCCTTCTCGTACTGCTTGTACAAGCCGTCGAGGCCCATCGTGCCGAAGGTCGTCACGGTGAGGGTGATCGGTTCCGTGCTCGAGGTCGAACCGCCGCCGGACGAACAGCCGGTGGCGATCAGGGCGAAGGCTGCCGCGCCGGCGATGGCGGCGACAGCGGTGGTGCGTCGTGAGAGTCTCACGGTCACTCCTTTGTGTGCGTGGATGAGGTGGGTGCGGGTGGCGCGTGGGAGCGCTCCCAAATCGAATCATGGGAGCGCTCCCACGCAATGCGGCCAACCATACCCAGAGACTCCGACCGCTGTCAACACGAAAAGGGGCGGCCCACCAAAACCGCTGGTGAGCCGCCCCAAATTGGTCGAGCGTTACGGGCCGGTCGGTGCCGGATCCTTGCGACCGCCACTCGTGACTGTGGCCGGCTCGAGCGGTGCGCCCATCATCTCGGCGGCCTGCACGGCGAGGATGGCCGCGTCCTGGTCCGCGACCTCCTGGATGGCCGACTTCTGGCGAAGCGGCGTGGCCTTGAGGAAGAAGCTCAGGATGAAGGCCACGAGAACCACGATCAGGCTCACCCAGAATCCGCGCACCATGGCATCCGAGAACCCGTTGAGGAACGGCGCGGCGAGGGCGTGGTCCGCGTGGGTGAGGAACGAGGTGTTGCCGTCGAGAGACGTCGACGCGCTGCTGCTTCCTCCGGCCCCTGGCGTGAACTTGGCGATGACACCGTCCACGACCTGGTGACGTGCCGCGGTGTTCGAGAGGTCCACCTGCGGGGGCAGATTCTGCTTGATCGGGTCGACGATCGCGTTGTAGATCTTGGACATGATGCCCGTGTTGTTCGGCGCACCGGCGACGGCCGGGTTGAGCGCGGCGTCGAGCGCCGCGCGGAGCGTGCCCTTGTCGCTGAACGAGGCCTTGATGTAGCCGCCGACGACGCTGAACACGACCGAGAAGATCACGGCGACGCCGAGCGTTCCACCCACCTGGCGGAAGAAGGTCGACGACGAGGTCGCCACCCCGATGTCGCGTGGCCCGACGGAGTTCTGGCTGGCAATCGTGAGGGTCTGCATGAGCTGGCCCAGGCCGAGGCCCACGAGCAGCATCGCGCCGGCGAGCACCCAGTAGTTGGTGTCGGCCTTGATCGTGGTGAAGAGCAGGAAGCCGATCACCATGAATCCGGTGCCCACGATCGGGAAGATCTTGTAGCGGCCGGTGCGCGAGATGAGCTGGCCGCTGACGATCGAGGAGATCATGAGCCCGAGGATCATCGGCAGCAGCTGGAAACCGCTCTCGGTGGGGGTGGAGCCCTTCACGAGCTGCAGGTACAGCGGAACGGTCGAGATCGCGCCGAACATGCCGAAACCGACGAGAACACCGAGGATCGTGGCGACCGAGAAGGTGGGCGACGTGAACAGCTTGAGCGGGATGAGCGCGTCGTCCCCCATGAGCTTCTCGGAGACGATGAAGGCGATGATGCCGAGACCGCCGACGATGTAGCAGGCGATCGCTCCGGTCGAGCCCCAGCCCCAGTCGCGGCCCTGCTCGGCGACGAGCAGCAGCGGCGCAACGGCGATGATCACCGTCGTGGCGCCCCACCAGTCGATGCGCACGCTGCGGTTGACGCTGCGCTTCGGCAGGTGCAGGAACCTCAGCACCATGGCGAGGGCGATGATGCCGATCGGGATGTTGATCATGAAGACCCAACGCCAGCCGTCGATGAAGAGGATGTACGGCGCACCGGCGAAGAGGCCGCCGATGAGCGGGCCGATGACGCTCGAGATGCCGAATACCGCGAGAAAGTACCCCTGGTACTTGGCGCGCTCCCGCGGGGCGAGCATGTCGCCCATGATCGCGAGCGGAAGGGCCATGAGGCCTCCGGCACCGATGCCCTGGATGGCGCGGAACCCGGCGAGCTCGAGGATCGAGGTCGAGAACCCGGACGCGATCGAGCCGACGATGAAGATCGAGATCGCGAAGATGAACAACGGCCGGCGGCCGAAGATGTCGGAGAGCTTGCCGTAGATCGGCGTCGCGATCGTCGACACGATGAGGTAGGCGGTGGTGACCCAGGCCTGCTGGCTCAGCCCGTCCAGGTCGTCCGCGATCGTGCGGATCGACGTGCCGACGACGGTCTGGTCGAGAGCGGAGAGGAACATTCCGGCCATGAGGCCGTAGAGCACGAAGAGAATCTGGCGGTGGGTCATGATCCCGCCAGAGTCGTGGACCGCTTGGGCCCGGCTTGCAGTTTCGGCGCGTGACATGGATCCTCGTTCTGGATGGAGTATTGGGGGCTTAACAGACAGAGGTCACAGCGGAACGCGTCCACCAGTGGCCAAGAAACTTTGCGTAGAGTGCAAACTTACACCTGCGGCAAGCATTTTCGCAAGTTACTCCGACGCTAAAATCGGCAGCATGTCCTCGCGCCGCAGAAGCCCCGTCCTCGCCTGCGCCCTGGCCGTCGCTATCGCCGTTGGACTGGTGGGGTGCGCGCCGGAAAAAGCCCCGATCCGCTCGTCGGCCGCGTCACCCGCGGCCCCCCAGGCGCACACACCCACACCCACCCCCACTCCCACTGGCTTCGACAGGGCCGCGCTGTCGATCGACGACCCCACGAGCATCTGGGTGGTCGTGGACAAGCTCCGGCCGCTCGCGCCGCCTACCTACGTGCCGGCCGATCTGGTCGACACGCCGGTGCCGCACCTCAACCCTCCGGGTCTTCGCGCGGAGGCCGCGAACGCGATGGTGGCCATGTTCGCCGCGGCGAAGGCGGAAGGTGCGGGCTCCATGCAGCTCCAGAGCGCCTACCGCTCGTACGTCGTGCAGGTGAAGGTGTACAACGGCTACGTCGCGAGCGCGGGCAAGGCAGGTGCGGATGCCCAGAGCGCCCGACCGGGATTCAGCGAGCACCAGAGCGGGTTCGCCGCCGACATCAGCGCCCTTCCGCTGAAGTGCGCGCTCGCCGCCTGCTTCGGGCAGACGCCCCAGGGGCTGTGGCTCGCCGCCAACGCGTACCGGTTCGGTTTTCTGTTGAGGTACCCGGCGGACAAGACCGCGGTCACCGGCTACATGTACGAGCCGTGGCACTTCCGCTACATCGGGGTGCCGCTCGCGACCGAGATGCACGCCACGGGAATCACGACGCTCGAGGAGTTCTTCGCGCTGCCGCCCGCGCCAGACTACGCCCCCTGAGCCGTCGGCTCGGCCGGTGCCTCTGCGCGTCGAGTTGCCCAGAAATGCCGCTATCGCGCGGCGGATAGCGGCATTTCTGGGCAACTCGCGTCCGTGACGCCCTGATCGACCGGCGAGGCCGGCGGTCGATCCGGTCGCTCCGAGACTGCATCGGGACCCGCGAAGGTCAGCCCCCGAGGGCGGCATCCACGATTGTCTTCGCCTCGGCCTGCACCCGCTTGAGGTGGTCCGCCCCGAGGAACGACTCGGCGTAGATCTTGTACACGTCCTCGGTGCCGCTCGGGCGGGCGGCGAACCACGCGTGCTCGGTGACCACCTTCACGCCTCCGACGGCGGCGCCGTTGCCCGGAGCCTCGCTGAGCTTCGCGATGATCGGCTCGCCCGCCAGGCTGTCCGCGGTGATCGCGGAGCCGTTCAGCTTGCCGAGCGCGGCCTTCTGCGCCTTCGTGGCCACGGCATCCACCCGCTCGTAGACCGGGGAGCCGTACTTCTCGGTGAGTTCGGTGTAGAGCTCGCTCGGCGACTTGCCGGTCACGGCGACGATCTCGCTCGCGAGCAGGGCGAGCAGGATGCCGTCCTTGTCGGTGGTCCAGACGGTGCCGTCCTTGCGCAGGAAGCTCGCCCCGGCCGACTCCTCGCCGCCGAACGCGACGGATCCGTCCACGAGCCCGGGCACGAACCACTTGAAGCCCACCGGCACCTCCCAGAGGCGACGTCCGAGCGAGCTGGCGACCCGGTCGATCATGGTGCTCGAGACGAGCGTCTTGCCGACCGCGGCATCCGGCTTCCAGCCCGGTCGGTGACCGTAGAGGTACTGAACGGCCACGGCGAGGTAATGGTTGGGGTTCATCAGGCCGCCGTCGGGGGTGACGATGCCGTGGCGGTCGGCGTCGGCGTCGTTGCCGGTGACCACGTCGAAGTCGTGCTTGTGCTTCAGCACGCTCGCCATGACGGATGCCGATGACGGGTCCATGCGGATCTTGCCGTCCCAGTCCAGGGTCATGAAACCCCACTGCGGGTCGACTGTCGGGTTGACGACGGTGAGGTCGAGACCGTAGCGCTCGGCGATGGCGCGCCAGTAGTGCACGCTCGCCCCGCCGAGCGGGTCGGCGCCGATGCGCACTCCCGCCTTCTTGATCGCCTCGATGTCGATGATGTTCTCGAGGTCGTCCACGTACTTGCCTCGGTAGTCGTATGTGCCCACCCCGGTCGGCTCGGAGCGCTTCACGTCGTGGCTGCCCTCGGCGATGATCTCGTTCGCTCGGTTGGCTATCCAGTTGGTGGCGTCGCTGTCGGCCGGTCCGCCGTGCGGGGGATTGTACTTGAAGCCGCCGTCGCGAGGCGGGTTGTGGCTCGGGGTGACGACGATCCCGTCGGCCTGGTCGTCGTGGCCGGCCGCGTTGTAGGCGATGATCGCGTGGCTGAGCGCGGGGGTGGGCACGAAGTCGTCGAACTCGTCGACGAGGGCGTTCACGCCGTTGGCCGACAGCACCTCGAGCGCGGTGGTCTCGGCGGGCCTGCTGAGCGCGTGGGTATCCCGGCCGATGAAGAGCGGCCCGGTGATGCCCTGCGACGCCCGGTACTCCACGATCGCCTGCGTGATGGCGGCGATGTGCGTCTCGTTGAACGCCGCGTCGAAGCTCGACCCCCGGTGGCCAGAGGTGCCGAACACCACGCGCTGTTCCGGCACCGTCACATCCGGTATCAGCTCGTAGTAGGCGTGCACCAACGCCTTGATGTCGGTGAGATCGGATTCCTGGGCGGGCTGTCCTGCGCGAGCGTTCATGCCGCAAGTCTCGCATCCGGCGGTGTCGGGCCACCAGCCACGGATTGTCCGTGCGATGAATTCGTCGTCGAAGCGACCGCTGCGCCCGCCTTCCCGCCGACGATCCCGCTGACGGCAACCCGAGCTGACGGCAGCCCGCGCTGACGGCGACCCGAGCTGACGGCATTCCCGTCGCGGTGTGCATAACTCAGGCTGGATGCGCGGGGCCCCGGCTCCGGCCCCGGAAATCCGGCGCTGTTCTTGCTCCCGGCCGAAATCAGCCTGAGTTATGCGCAGGGGGCGGAGCAGGCTGCGGCGAGAGGGACGGGCGGGCGAGAGGGACGGGCGGGCAGAGGGGCGGCAGGAGCGACGGCAGCGTGAGCGAGGCGACGCGGATGGGGCAGCCGAGGCCGCCCAGCCAATAGGCTCGGGGCATGCCCGAAACGCCGCCGCCGGAAACCTACAGCTACCTCGGGCCAGCCGGCACCTTCACCGAGGTCGCCCTGTCCCAGGTGGCCGCCGCCGCCGGCAAGCCGTGGCGCTCGGTCAACAACGTGGGCGAGGCGCTCGACGACGTGGTCACCGGCCGCAGCGCCGCCGCCATGATCGCGATCGAGAACTCGGTCGAGGGCGGCGTCTCGGCCACCCAGGACGCCCTCGCGAGCATCCCGCATCTGCGCATCATCGGGGAGTACCTCGTGCCGGTGAACTTCGTTCTCGTGGCGCGACGGGGCACGACTCTCGCCGACGTGCGGGTGATCAACGCGCATCCGGTGGCCTACGCCCAGTGCCACCTCTGGCTCGACGCCAACCTCCCGAGCCACGGCCACATCCCGGCCACCTCCAACGTGGCGGCCGCTGCCTCGCTCTTCGACTCGGACCACGCGGATGCCGCGATCGCCCCGCCCGGGATCACCGCGCACCACGACCTCGATGTGCTGGCGGAGAACATCGGCGACAACCCGAACGCGGTCACCCGGTTCGTCTTGGTGAGCCGGACGACCACGACCCCGGCGGCGACCGGGGCGGACAAGACGAGCATCATCGCCGAGCTCCCGGACGACCGCGCCGGGTCGCTGCTCGAGATGCTCGAGCAGTTCGCGACCCGCGGGGTGAACATGAGCCTGCTGGAGTCTCGCCCGATCGGCGATGCTCTCGGACGCTACCGTTTCGTGATCGACCTGGACGGGCACATCGACGAGGAACGCGTCGCCGATGCGCTGATGGGCCTTCGTCGGTTCAGCCCGAATGTGACATTCCTGGGTTCATACCCCCGCGCCGACGGAATTCGAGTAAAATTCGACCAACGATACGGCGACGCCGTGTTCATCGAAGCGCGAGACTGGCTCGACCGTGTGAAGTCCGGGCTGGAATAGCCGGAATCGCCGGTCGCCGAGGGGGCAGCATGACCGACGACCGCGAGCCGCGGATAGACCCGCGTTACCACCCGGAGTTCCAGCGCGGCTATGAGCCGGCCGCGGGTCCCTCGAGGGCGCGGGTCGACTCGGCGCCGACACTGTCCCCCGTGGCGGTGCCGGATGCGGCTCCCGCGAGCGTCTTCGACGCCGAGGACATTCCGGAGACCGACGGCGGCATTCAGCCGGAGCGATGGGGTTTCAACCCGTACTTCGCGGCGCTCTGGGTGGCGGCCGTCACGTGCGTGGCCGGCGGAGTGCTCATCTCGATCCGGTCGACGATCGCGAGCTTCGGGGGCGGCGACCAGGCCCCGGTCGATCGATTTGCACAGACCATGCAGGTGCTCGGCTACTTCACGGCGCCGGCGCTCATGACGGTGGGGCTGCTCACCATCGCCGGGCTTGTCTTCGTTGCGGCCGTGCGGGCCTCGGGGCGCGCGCGATGAATCGGGCCGAGCACCTGCTGATCGGTTTCGCGGGCCTGCTGTTCGCCGCGGTCGTCGCCGGCGCGGTCTACTCCAGCAATGGACAGGGCCAGACCTTCACCGAGGGGCACATCCCGCCCTCGATCATCCTCGGCCAGCTAATCTCTCAGCTCGTTCCGCCACTCACTTTGGTCGGGCTGGGGATCCTCGCCGGGCTGATGTTCGCGCGCGGACTGCGCTGGCGCCCCCGTGTCGACGCCGAAGACGCAGTCGTGGACGGCGACACCGACGCCGGCGGCCGCCCGGAGTAGAGCGCCCCACCGGCCGGAACCGGTCGATTCTCCTCCCGCGTGTATCTGCCGGGGCCCGGGCCCGCTCCTTACGAGTAGCGACTCCAACCCGGGGCCGCCCGTATGGAGGAGTGCCTCATGGCCCCCGAGCCAGAGAACGAAACCCGAGCGGCAATCCGCCCGGTCAAAGAACGGGTCGAGGATGCGTTGATCGCCCAGCCGGGCGTCGTCGCCGTCGACATCGGCCACAAGGTATCGAAAGGAGTGAACACGGGCGAACTGAGCATCGTCGTCTACGTCGACAAGAAGAAGCCGAAGAGCGCGCTGCCCAAGGACCAGGTCATCCCCTCCGAGATTGACGGCATCAAGACGGATGTCAAGGAGCTGACAATCGAACTGCAGCCCGCCCGAGAGCTCGCGGACGGCTCGGCGTTCGTCGACACCACCGTCTACTCGACGCTCACCGGCGGCATCAGCATGGGGCCGGTGCGCAGCATCCACCTCGATCCGCCGGATGTGCCGACCTCCGGCCAGTACGTCTTTTCCGGCACTCTCGGTGCGCTCGTGCGCGACCGGGCGTCCGGGGCGACGATGGCTCTCACCAACTTCCACGTGGCCTGTCTCAACAACTCGTGGACGGCCGGGGACAGGATGGTGCAGCCGTCCATTCCGGACGGCGGAGGCTCCGCCGTGCAGTTCGGCAGTCTCGCTCGCGGGATGCTGACGGACCAGGTGGACGGCGCCGTCGTCACCATCGACGCCGGAAAGGCGTGGGAGCCGAGCATCCGCGACATCGGATTCGTTGCAGGCCAGGCCGCGGCCATCGTCGGAGAGCCGGTACGCAAGCGCGGTCGCACGACCGAGCTCACCTCTGGGAGCGTCGCGTCGACCGACTTCACGGCGAGCGTCAACTACGGCGGAAGCATCGGCCTGCGCACGCTCAAGCACCAGTTGCGCATCAACACGGACACGACGAAATCGGCGCGGTTCTCGGACCACGGCGACTCCGGATCGATGGTGGTGAATGCGAGCCGCCACGTTGTCGGCCTGCTCTTCGCGGGCTCCAACGACGGATCGATGACCTTCGCGAACCCGATCGCGACGGCCCTCGACACGATGGGAGTCGACCTGATCGTGCGGATCATCTCCGTGCCGCCGACCCGCATCCCGGTGCTCTGCCCGACCCGGGTGATCACCGCCTGCCTCACGCGGTCGCCCGTGCTGTGCCGGGTCACGCGGTCGGTGATCTGCCTTCCGACGAGGCCGATCACCTGCCGGATCACGCGCACCCCGATCTGCGAGGTGGTCTACAGCCGCCCGGCCTGCCCGCCCGGCCCGATCTTCTCGCGGGCGTGCAACGATCCCTCCATTCCGTTCAACCCGGGCGGGCCGATCGAAATCCCCGGCGGTCGGATCCCCGGCTTCCAGGCGGACTACTCCGACCCGTACGCCGGGCAGTACTCGACCGGCGAGTTCGAGGACGACCCCACTTACTGGGCCGGCTACCTCGCCGCGATGGAAGACCTGTCGGACGAGGGCACGGAATGACCACCGCTCCGGGACTGGCGGCCGTGGCGATCCGAGCCGGTCTGGTCGACGCCTCCGATGTGCTGAACGGATCGGTCACCGTCGTGCCGCAGTCCCGGAGCAACGTCGTCCACCGGTTCGACCGGGGCGACATCCCCCTCGCGTTCGTCAAACAGCGCGGCCTCGCCTCGCACCTCGATGGCGATGACGCGATCGAAAACGAACGGACGGTGCTGCGGATGCTGGGGGGCCGCCGGTTCGCGCCCCGCCCGATCGAGGTGGCCGGCCCCGCACTCTGGACCGCCGCCGTGCCCGGCACCGACCTCGCCGAGTTCGCGCAGGACCCGTGGTCGCTCATCGCGGCGGCGCGGGCGACCGGTGCGGCTCTTGCGGAACTTCACACCACCGCCCCGGCCGAGGGGTGCCCGAACGCCCCTCGGCCGTGGGCGCTGTCTCCGGACTCGCTCCCCCCGTCGATGGCGACGGATGGCTCGTCTCCCGCTCTCGAGTCGGTGCTCGCCGCGCTGGCCGAGCCCGGCATCCGCGACGCCCTGCACGGCGCCGCCGCGAACTGGACCGCCGATCACCTCATCCACGGCGATCTGTCGGCGGGCAACATCGTCGTGGAGTCGCCCGCGACCGGTCGCGGCACGGCGACGCTCATCGACCTGACCTTCGTCGACTTCGAGTCGGCGGGTCGCGGTGACCCGTCCTGGGATCTCGTCTGCGCCGTCGCGATGGTGCAGTCCCTCGCCTTCGACGAGGCGACCGCCGCTGCTGCGGGCGAGGCCCTCGCCCTGGGCTATCGCGCCGCCGGGGGGAGCGGCGAGGTCGAAGACTCCTTCGCCTGCGTTCGCGCGCTTCTCACCGCGTGGCAGGTCGCCATGGCTCCGGGCTGGGCGGCACGACAGTTCGGGACGCCGGAGCCGAACGACGCCGACGTCTCAGCCGAGGTGGACGCGTGGCTCGACCGGGCGCGCGACCATGCCGCCGGGTCGGCTTCCGTGCGGGCCGTCGGCGCGGTTTTGGTGGGCGCAGTGTCGGTGGGTGCAGTGTCGGTTGGCGCGGTTTTGGTGGGCGCAGCAGCACGGGCGGTGGCACGGTGACCGCGTCATTCGGGCCTCAGTCGTTCGCGCCGGAGCTCTGCGCCCGACTTGAGCACGGCATCCGCCTCGGTCTCGACCTTCTCGCCGAGAGACCCGACCTCTCGGAAGACGATCTCGCCGGGGCGCTCTACGGCGGCTGGTACGCGGCCCCGGTCGGAGAGCCGCAGGTCGTCGATCCGACCTGGCCGCCGCTCGCCGGCATGTTGCGGGAGGCCCACGCCGGAGCCCGCCTCGTCTCCGACGCCACCGTCATCCGCCGTGGCGCAGCGGGAATCGCGGTAGTCCGCCGCGACGACGGTCCGCTCCACGCGGCCACCCGGGGCGAATACCTCCACCCGGACGGGTCGACGAACTTCGGTCTCGTCCCCGCCGTCGGCGAACGACTCTCGGTGCTCACCCGGTTCGGCGCCGCCGTCGCCGACGGCTGGTGGCGCACCTGGGGCGGGGGCTGGGATCCGCGCACCGTCGGCCCCGGACTCTCCCGCCTGTACCTCGCGCCGCAGCTCGCCCTGCTGCCCGACCTCGTCGCCACTCTCTCCGACGCACTCGGGGCGGTGTCGACCCCGTGGATGTTCAAGGCCGGCATCGACGACTACTCGATCAATCGGGCGGATGCCGTGGTCGTCTACCTCGCGGACGCCGAGGTCGACCTGCGCTCGGCCCTCGCTCGGCGGGCGGAGGCGTTCGTGCGCTGGGTGCCAGGGCCGCCGTTCACCGAGTGGATCGCCCCCGGCATCAGCTGGTCGGAAGACCCGCAGAACGGCCTGAGTTTCGGAGAGGAACGCTGCCGACTGGTCGCCGAGGCGCTCATCGCGGCGAGGGACCATCCCCTCGTGGCTGTGGAGAACGCCTTCGTCCGGGCGGGACTCGATCCGTCGGAACCGCACCGTCGTGCCGTGCGCAGAGAGGGGGTTGGATCGTGAGCGCCATTCTCGAGGCCGCGCTCGACGGCTGCATCGACGCGCTCGTCTCCACCGCGATCCACTCCGGCGATCGTGTCGGCTGGCTCAGCTGGGAACTGGATGCGCATGGGACCCCCGCGCGGATGGTCGGCGGCCGCGCGAACCTCTACGATGGCGACGCCGGGGTGGCCTGGGCTCTCGCCCAGCTCGCTCGGGCGACCGACCGCAGCGACCTGGCCGACCTCGCGGAATGTGCGGCCGGCTCGGCCCTCCGCGCGGTCGAGGGGCAGCCGTTGGGCGGCCTGCTCGACAGCGCCACCGGCGTGGTGCTGGTGGCCGAGAGTGTCGGGGTCGCGCGTGGCGCCCTCGGGTCGGCGAGCATCGGCGCCCTCAGGTCAGCGAGCATCGACATCGAAGCGACCGACCTGACGAGCGGGCTCGCCGGACTCGTGCTCGCCCAGTCCCGAGCGGCACAAGGGAGCACACCGGATGCCGTGAGGAGCCTCGCCGCCCGCGCCAGCCGTCATCCGGTCGGCGTCTGCTGGCCGGACCCGCTCGCCGCCGACGAACGCGCCGCCCGCCCGCTGCTCGGACTCGCGCATGGCAACAGCGGCATCGCCCTCGCGCTGGCGGAGGCGGCGTGCTGCGATGAGCGGACCGCGGGTGTCGCCCTTCCGCTCCTGCGGGACGCCCTGCGCTGGGAGGCGGCCTGGTTCGACCCGATCGTCGGGGGCTGGCCCGACCTGCGCAGCGACGAGGCGGGCTACCCGACCATGTGGTGCCACGGCGCAGCCGGCATCGGCGCGACGCGTCTGCGGATGCTGCAACTCGAAGGCGATGGCCTCGACCTCGGCTCTGCCGCGACCTCCGTTCGCGCGGAGGCGGAGGCCGCGGTGCAGGCGTGCGGGTCGGAGCTGGCTCGGGCCGCGGCATCCGTTCCGCAGTTCGGTGATGCCGCCCTGCTCGGCGGACTGACCCTCTGCCATGGACTCGGCGGCGCGCTCGATGTGCTCGTGCTCGCGTCCGAGCGCGGGGCTCCCACGCACCTCGATGCCGCCCGCCGATTCGCCGAGACGATCGTCGGTGCACTGCCGGAGGATCCGCTGGCCTGGTCGGCCGGGGTGCGGGCCGAGGGCAGTGTCTCGCTCTTCCTCGGGCTGGCCGGGGCGGCCGTCGTCCTGGCGCGGCTGCTGCATCCCGACCGCGTCGCGAGCCCGTCGCTGCTGATCTAGGAGCTGCTGCTCTCGGCGGGCACCTTCACGGCGAGGGCACCGGCATCCGCCCAGGTGTGCACCGACTTCGCGAGGCCGAACTCGTCCCCGTCGAGCTGCACCTCCTGCGGCGTCTCCACCGTCAGGCGGAGGTCCTTGCCGCGAAAGTAGAGAACGTCCTTCACGTCGGCGGTGAGGTCGATGATCGAGCGGCCGAGCGCGCTCTTGCGCAGCACGCCGTTCTCCCAGGCGACCTTGTTCCAGACCTTGAGCCAGCCGAACGGGCCGCTCGGCTGAAGAACGGCGATGTCGAGGATTCCGTCGTCCGGCACGGCGTCGGGCATGAGCAGGATGCCGCCGGGCAGCATTCCGCAATTGCCCACCATGATCGTGTGCACGCTTGCCGTCCTCTCGCCGGCTCCGTCGAGGCTGTAGCGCAGGTGCACCGGCTTCAGTTCGGGCAGGGCGCGCACGCCGGCATCCACATAGGCCAGCCACCCGACGGCCTTCTTCAGCTTCGAACTGGTCTTGGCGATCATCTTCGCGTCGAGCCCGAGACCGGCCATCACGAGGAACACGTGCTGTTCCTCGGTGTCGTCTTCGCGCACGATCTCGGCGATGCCGAGGTCGATCGTGCGCACGCCGCTCCCGAAGGCGACACGGATCGACTCCTCGTCGTTGGTGAGCGTGAGGGAGAGGTTGCGGGCAAGCAGGTTGCCGGTGCCGGAGGGCACCAGCGCGATCGGCACGCCGCTGTCGCGCAGCGTCTCGGCGACGGCGCGGACCGTGCCGTCGCCGCCCGCGGCGAGAACCACCGCTGCGCCGCCGGCGAGCGCCTGCTTTGTCATGCCCTGGCCGGCATCCTCCTCGGTCGTCGCCAGCCAGACGGTCGAGTCCCAGCCGGCCTCCGCCTCGGCGGACTCCACGATGCCCTCGAGCTTCGGCAGATCGACCTTGATCGGGTTGTAGACGACGGCGGCGTGCCGGTTGCTGGGGGCGGGAGTGTCGGGCACGTGACCTACGGTACGGCATTGCTCAATAGACTGGACGGGTGATCGACCCCCAGCTGCTTCGTGACAATCCCGAGGCAATAAGGGACTCCCAACGAGCGCGAGGAGCCGCGGCAGAGCTCGTGGATGTCGCGCTCGCCGCCGACATCAACCGCCGTAGTGCGATTTCGGAGTCCGAGTCCCTGCGTGCCACCCAGAAGACCCTCGGCAAGCTCGTGGCTCAGGCCTCCGGTAACGAGAAGGCCACCCTGCTCGCCGAGGCGCAGGAACTCGCCCTGCGGGTGAAGTGGCTCGCCCAGCAGGCGGCGGATGCGGAGCTCGAGTTCACGAGGGCCGCGCGCGGCATCGCCAACCCCATCATCGACGGCGTGCCGGCGGGCGGCGAAGAGAACTTCGTCACCCTGCGTGCGGTGGGAGAGAAGCCGTCGTTCGATTTCGAGCCGCGCGACCACCTCGAGCTCGGCGAGCTGCTGAAGGCCATCGACATGACCCGCGGCGCGAAGGTCTCCGGCAGTCGGTTCTACTTTCTGCGCGGAATCGGCGCGCGCCTCGAGATCGCCCTGATGAACCTCGCGCTCGACACGGCACTCGGCCACGGCTTCGAGCCGCTCATCACGCCGACACTCGTGCGCCCGGAGATCATGGACGGCACCGGTTTCCTCGGCGAGCACTCCGACGAGATCTACTACCTCCCCGCCGACGACCTCTACCTCACCGGCACGAGCGAGGTCGCGCTCGCCGGCTTTCACTCCGACGAGATCCTCGACCTGTCCGTCGGCCCGGTGCGGTACGCGGGTTGGTCGACCTGTTATCGGCGCGAGGCCGGCTCGGGCGGAAAGGACACCCGCGGCATCCTGCGCGTGCACCAGTTCAACAAGCTCGAGATGTTTAGCTATGTGCTGCCCGAGCAGGCGGAAGCCGAGCACGAGCGACTCGTGTCGTTGCAGGAGTCGATGCTGCAGGCGTGCGAGCTCAGCTACCGCGTGATCGACGTCGCGGCCGGCGACCTCGGCTCGAGCGCGGCACGCAAGTTCGACATCGAGGCGTGGGTCCCGACCCAGGGCACCTACCGCGAGCTCACGAGCACGAGCAACTGCACCACCTACCAGGCCAGACGGCTCGACACCCGCTACCGCACCGAGTCGGGCAAGACCGCCCCGGTCGCGACCCTCAACGGCACCCTCGCCACCACCCGCTGGCTTGTCGCGATACTCGAAACCCACCAGCAGGCGGACGGCTCGGTGCGCG
The DNA here is from genome assembly GCF_036569425.1 of Lacisediminihabitans sp. GTDB lineage: Bacteria > Actinomycetota > Actinomycetes > Actinomycetales > Microbacteriaceae > Lacisediminihabitans. Next base: position 3,212 of record NZ_DATCQQ010000020.1, on the reverse strand, counting down.
TGCCGGCGGCACTGCGCCCGTACCTCGGCGGCCTCGAAGTGATGGAGCCAGCCCAGTGACCGACCGCTGGCTCATCGCCCTCGACATCGACGGGACGATCCTGCGCGAGGATGGCACGGTCTCCGATGAGGTGATCGCGCAGGTGCAGCGCGTGCGCGACCTCGGGCACGAGGTCATGCTCGCGACCGGCCGGTCCGTGTCGATGACGCTCCCCGTGCTCGACCGGTTCGACATCTCCCCGCACTACATCGTCTGCTCGAACGGCGCGATCACGCTGGAGCGGGATGCCGACGCGCCCACCGGGTACTCGCGCATCGCGGTCGACTCCTTCGACCCATCCGAGGTGCTCACCACGATTCGGGAGAGCCTCGCTGATGCCAGCTACGCGGTCGAAGACGAGAACGGCTTCTACCGCTACACGGGCTTCTTCCCCGATTCCACCCTCGGTGCGAGCAGCCAGAAGGTGGCCTTCGAGGAGCTGCTCGTGCACGAGGCGACCCGGGTCGTCGTGATCTCGCCCGAGCACGCGATCGAGGACTTCCTGTCGATCGTGGAGCGGATGGGGCTGCACAAAGTGACCTACAACGTCGGCTGGACGGCCTGGCTCGACATCGCCCCGGACGGGGTGAACAAGGCGACGGCCCTCGAGCGTGTTCGGGAGTGGCACGGCATCCCGCGCTCGCGCGTGTTGGCGGTCGGCGACGGACGCAACGACATCGACATGCTCGAGTGGGCATCCCTCGAGGGCAGGGGCGTCGCGATGGGGCAGGCGCCGCACGAGGTTCTCGCCGTGGCGAACGAGGTCACGGCGTCCGACCTGGATGACGGCGTCGCCATTCTCTTCGCCGACTTCTGACCCGCATCCCAGCCGCGATCCGGTCTCTGCCCGACAAGTTCGGTAGGATCGGGGCTGTTCCACCTGGGAGGGCTGTCCGAGCGGCCGATGGAGCCAGTCTTGAAAACTGGTGGGCAGAAATGTCTCTAGGGTTCGAATCCCTAGCCCTCCGCACTGCAGAGGCCCCAGAAACACTGTGTTTCCGGGGCTGTTTCATGCTCTCAGGCTTCCAAACCCCACGGATGCAGTAGGAGAGCCAATTTGGCTGTTTTGGCTATTTCTGGGTGAATTGATTCCGATCAATAGGCCAGGCCTCAAATCCCTCCGGGCGCAACAAAATACTGCCTCTGACCGGGACTGTTGCCGAGGGGCGTCCCTGTCCCGTTCTCTGGCCACATCCTGCCCACACCTCATCTCACTACTCGAGGCAATCTAGTACGAGGGAACCCGCAACGGGACAAGCCGCCGTCGTGGTAGCCACGCCGTTTCTTGGACTTTGACGCCCCCGAGTGGGGGCGCTAACGACTGATCTGTTCGACCTCCGGATTTTCCCTCTGGCCCCCGAATTGGGGTGAACAAGTCCTCAGGTTTTGGTGCAACAGAGTGGTCAGTTCACGCTAACTTTCAAATACCGATGCGAGTTGCCCTCGCGTTGAGAACGAGCGCGATTCCCGTGCCGCTCGTCGTCTTGCGTTTGGGCGCTGATGCGCGTTCTCGGTCGATCTTCCCTGCTCACTTCGATCGCTATGGGGGCGTCCCTGGCGTTGGTTGTCGGTTTCGCGGTTCCGGCCGAGGCGACACAGTCACCTACGGTGACTCCGCGTGATGCTGCGCCGGTGGTTACCTCGCCGGCGCTGAAGTTTCCGACTCCGACGGTGCCGAAGGTGCCCTTCGCCCCGGAAGCGTTCAAGGCGCTGCCGGTGCCGAAGGTGGAGGTGAAGAAGCCGTCGAAGGCGCCGGAGTTTGATCAGGCGTCGGCGACGGTGACGGGTCGTGATGAGTTTTCCACCACCTACACGGATGCAAATGGTCTACATCAGGTGGCGTTGTCGAACTCGGCAGTGAACGTCAAGTCGGCTGGCAAATGGGTCGAGGCCTCGACAAGTTTGAGTGATGACGGGTCCGGTGGGTTGCAGGTGGCGGACAACCCGCTCGCCCCGCATTTCGCAGCGAAGGCGGATGCTGCGGAGTTGTTCACAGCCACCAGGGGTGGTCATGCTTTGTCGTTCGGTTTGGATGAGGCGAAAGCATCTGCCGTTCAGCAGTTGACCGTGCCGTTTCTTCCGATCGGGCGTGACCGTGCGGCGTACCTGTCAGTTCTGCCGAACACTGATCTCCGTTACCAGGTGAGCGCGGGGGAGGTCAAGGAGTCAATCGTCCTCAATAAGGTGCCCTCTGCTGCGCAGTCAACGTATGTGTGGACGGTGAACGCGCCGGGGCTGACTCCGGTGAGGAACAAGTTCGACGACCTGGAGTTTCGGGACGACGCGGGTGTGGTGCTGTTCACGATGCCGGTGCCTGCCATGTGGGATTCCTCGGGGAAAGCCGGTGAGCGGCAGCCGGCGTTGACGAACATTGCGTACGACATTGTGAAGAAATCGGGTTCGAAGTGGACGCTGACGTTGAGTCCGTCCAGGGAATGGTTGACCGATCCTGACCGGGTGTATCCGGTGGTGCTTGACCCGACGGTCAATCCGGCGTCCAATGACGTGCATTCCTATAAGTCGGATGGGGCGACGTTCACCGGGAAAGCGTATGTGGGCAACACGCGGGACTCGAACACGAACAGGTACTGGCGTGCCATCCAGCATTACAACTATGAGCAGGTCTTCGGCGAGCAGGTTATCGGGGCGAGCATTCACGTGTATCCGACGACTGCGGCGGCGGGCTGTGCTGCCGGTGGCGTGTATTGGGCCAGCGCGTTCAGCTACAACGGAGTCGGCCCACAGCTCGGCGGATTGACGGTGTGCACGACCGATGCGAGCACCAGTGATGCGGGGATTGGCGGTCAGATCGCGTCGTGGGTGAATTCCGGCGGCAGCGGCGGTTACATCATGATCACCGGGGCTGAGGGCGGCACTTACACGTTCAAGGCGTTGAACACCGATATGTATGTCAGCTATAAGGACTTCCCTGCGGTTACCGGGGTGACCGGGGCTACGCCGGTGAATGGGGCGCGCGGGTCGGTGATGCCGATCATGCAGGCTACCGGGTACGACCCGATGGGGACGGGCCTTGCGTACCAGTACGAATTCAGCACTACCTCGAACTTTGCGTCGATCGCTTACAACACGGGGTGGGTCGGTTCGGGCCCGATGCAAGTCCCGCAAGGCGCCTTGACGCCGGGAACCACCTACTATTACCGCATTTCCACCTA